>JAHQVJ010000238.1 GCA_019634415.1 Myxococcales bacterium | reverse complement strand
CCTAGCAACACTCGGGAAAGCTCTTCGAGCTGTTCCCGGCGTTGCCCTACCGATCAACGCTGCGCGGCACGGGGTCGAAGCCCTTCGCTACATTCCTCCGCTCCGCTCCTCCATTTCGCTCGGGCTTCGATGGGCCCCTCTCTCGCCGCTTCGCTCCCACAGCAACCGGGAAGCTCGCTTCGCGAGCTTTCCCGAATGCTGCTAGGGGTGGCCGGCAGGCAGGTCGCTGGACTCTCCGTCCTCTCCGCCCTTCTTGGCCTTCTTCTTGGCCCGGGCGTCCTTCTTGGCCTTCTTCTGGCGCTTCTTCTCCTGCTTCTTCGCCTCCTTGGGATCGTGCTCCCACAGGAGCTCCTCACCCGCGGCCCGCCACTCGTAGACCTCGTACTCGAGGCCGAGCTCGTCGAGCTGAGGCGCGATCACGTCCTTGGGGCCCTCGAGGGTGGAGATGGTGTGAGCGGCGCAGCCCTGCAGCAGCTCCTTCAGGTCGTCGGCGCCGATGTCCGCGATCAAGCTGCCGCGGTCGCTGGCGAAGTCCCAATCCTTGCCCTTGCGCACCACCTCGGTGAGCTTGCCGGTCATCTGGCTGAGGGACTGCGCACCCACGCCCAGTCGGCGGGCGGTCCGCAGCTTGTGCAGCGTGACCTCTTCCTCGTTGACCTCACCAGCCTCCACCTCGGCGATGGCCTCCTGGAAGAACTCCATGGTGCGTCCCACGCCGCTGTTCGTGGCCAGGCTGTAGAACGTCAGGACCGCCGAGTCGTCGGACCGCACGCCCGAGAATGCTCCGGGGCTGTAGGCCAGACCTTCCTTCACGCGCAGCTGGGTGAAGGTCCGCGTGCGGAGGAGGGAGGAGAGCACGTTGACCGCGGCTTCCTGCTCGGGGTCGTTGTAGTTGAGCCGGCAGGTCATGTTCGTCTGAGTCTGGGTGGCGCCCGGGCGGTCGAAGATCACGATCTTCGAGCTGTCGCTGGGCATGTCGGGCTTCATGAGCCCCTTCGGTGGCTCGGCTGCGCTGCGCCGGGGCTGCCAGCCTGCAAAGAATCGCTCGGCCTGCTTCTTGGCCTCCGTGGCGTCGACGTTGCCGACGATCAGCAGCGTGGCGTTGTCGGGCCGGAAGTGGGCTCCGATCCAGGACTCCACGTCGGTGTTGCCCCAGGCCTTGAGCGCCTCGTAGTCACCCCAGCTGTACTCCTGCCCGTTCGGGTGTCCGGGGTACAGGAAGTTGTTCTGGAGCCGGCTGATGTGCCAAGCGCGGCTTCCCCAGTTGCGCTGGATGGCCTTCTCTTCTTCCTCGACGTACAGCGACTTGTACTCCACCACGGCCCGCGCGGTCTCGACCTCCTCGCGCAGCAGCCACAGCGCGCCGTCCAGGTTGCCCGACGGAGCCGTGAAGGACATCCGGAAGGCGTCCTGCCAGACGTTGT
The DNA here is from genome assembly GCA_019634415.1 of Myxococcales bacterium. Classification (GTDB taxonomy): domain Bacteria; phylum Myxococcota_A; class UBA796; order UBA796; genus DRPG01. The sequence continues at coordinate 46,113 of JAHQVJ010000238.1, read as the reverse complement.
TCGGGTTGCGGAGCGGCTTGGAGAAGGAGGTGGCACCGGTGACGCCAGAGACACCTGCGTACAGCGGGTAGCTGGCCGAGGCAGCGATGGGCAGTGGGTCGTTGCCCGCAGCCTCGGTGTACCAGGACACGAAGTCCATCAGCGCCTTGGGCTCGCGGGTCTCGTCTCGCCGCATGACCATGGAGGTCTGGACGACGGGCGCCTCGCCGTGGGGCAGCACGATCACGCGCAGGCCGTTGTCGAGGGTGTAGTCCACCAGATCCTCGAGATCGGGGGCCACGTAGGCGTTGGCGATCTGCTCGGTGGTCACAGTGGACAGGTCGTCCGACGACTCCACCACCTGGTCGGTGGCGCTCGCACCCTTGTAGGACGAGTGGTCCGACCCGATGTCGATGTCCTCTTCGTCGAGGGGGGTGATGATCAGCGTGGCGGCTCGGTTCCGCTTGAGGTGCTCGTAGGCCAGGCGGCTGATCTTGCCCACGTCCAGGCTCATGATGGAGGCCATGGCCTCGGAGTGGGCTTTGGGCTCACCCGTGTAGTGGGCGAAGGGCGTGATGACGTCGGCACGGCCGCCGAAGGACTGAGCAAAGCCGTCGAGCGACAGCAGGGTCTGAGCGACGCCCTCCATCTTCGAGCGCTGCCAGTTCTGACGGAAGCCCTGGGTCTGGAACATCTCCTGGTTCCACATCTCGGGCAGCTGATCGAGCACCTTGTCGCGCAGGCGGAGGGGGTCGAGCTTCTTGTCGCGAACCTCCACGTAGCAGGCCACCGTGGTGTTCTGGATCTCGGCCTGCGACAGGCAGCCCACGTCGCCTACCTGACGGCGACGTCGCTCGTCGGCGAAGGCGGGAGCCACGAAGGCGTTGGCGAATCGACCCACGGCCTCCAGCTCCTGGTGATCCGAGCGGAAGCCGCCCGGCAGGGACCAGCCCACCACCACCGTCTTGGTGGTCACCGGACCCTGGCGCTCCACAACCTCGGTGGAGCCCACAGGCGGAACCGGCGGACGCTCGTCGGTGAGGCGCTGGCCCTCGCGCACCGAGAACTGGAACTGCTTGCAGCCGTTGCACGCGCCCGACGCGTCGCGGTTGTAGGTGGCCGGATCCCAGGCCCCCGTGAGCCAGTGCTCGGGGTTGTTGGAGTCTGGGTCCTCGATGCCCGGCTTCGGCGAGAAGAAGTACATGTCCGACGTGAGATCGGTATGCAGCAGCTCGGGCGCGAAGTTTTCGAAGATGAGGCTGGCGGACTCGTCGATGTCGAAGTCACCCACCACGAACACGGTGGTGTTCTCGGTCTTGTAGTACTTGTCTACGTAGCCCTGCAGGTCCTTGAGCTTGATGTTGTCGATGGACCCGTGGGTGGAGTGGTCGTGGTAGCCGTGACCGTCGGGGTAGATGGCCTCGTACATGAAGTCGAAGAACAGTCCGTAGGGGTTCTGCTCGTTGCGTCGACGCCACTCGTTGCGGATGACCTCACGCTCGACGTCGATCTCGTCCTCGGTGACGCCCTCGTAGAAGTTCGTGAGCCGCAGGGACTCCAGCCGCAACATGAGCGGCAGGTAGTCGTTCGAGGCGACCGTGCGGTAGTCGGTCCAGTCGTTGCGCGTGGTCGCGTTGAAGTCGGACCCCAGGTCCTGGATCACCGACATCACGGGCGGGAGCTTGCCGTGCTTCGAGCGGAACCACATGTGCTCCACGAAGTGTGCGGTCTCCTCCTTGCCTTCGGGGTCGTCCGCCGTGCCGTGGTTGACGAGCATCCACGTCATCACCACCGGGTGGCTCCGGTCGGACTGCATCATGACCCGCAGTCCGGTGGGGAAGTCGAAGACCCTGGTGTTGAGGTCGTAGGGTGGCACCTTGACGTTCATGTCCGGCCGGGCCGGACGCGCGTCGGCCGCTTGGGCAGAAGCCGGAACGACCATGCCAAGCAGAGCGCAGATGGACAACAGCTTCATCGTTCCCCTCTAGAGTGTGGCGCGGTGTGTAACACGGGCCAATAGGTGTTCGTGACCCGTCTTTTGCTAGCAGGTGGGCCCTGCACCGGAGATGTTCACGTGCTCCGTCATGGTGCCACACTCTCACGAGGGGCCTATGCGGCAGACCGGTCCACACGGCGACACAACGTGACTTTGTGGAGAGCCCGCACATCCGAGATGCTGGCGACGGAGGGCACGTGGAAGGCCTGATGGTCGGAATCCTCACTGGACTCACGGCGGTGCTGGGGGTGGCCCTGTGGCAGCTGATGGTGCGGCCCGAGTCCATGCTCGCGCTGTGGCCCGACCGGCGGGGTGGGGGACGACCCTGGTTCGATTACCATCCGGGGGCGCTCAGGGCGCTCCGCTTCACGGTGGGGGCCTTGCTCTTGGGCGTGGCGTTCCTCACGGGGCTCACACTCACCGTGGTGTTTCGCCTGCCGTGAGGCAATGGCTAGGGGCGGACTCGAACCGCCGACAGCACGGGTATGAACCGTGTGCTCTAACCAACTGAGCTACCTAGCCGAGCCGTCGGAAAGCTAACCAGTCCAGGTCGGCGCACGCCACCAGTTGGGGTGACTTAGCCGTCCCTTCGATCCCACAGCTCGGCAGCAACGGCAAAGGACGCCGGATCGTCGAAGTCCAGCGGTACCGACGGATCGTCCACCTCCACCCGCGCGGCATCCTCCAGGAGGGCCCGGAGTCCGCCGGGGACAGGTCCGTCGACCACCCGTCGCACGACCGCCGCATCCAGGAGTACGGGATGACCATCGCGTCCGCGGTGGCACGGCACGGAAGGGGCACCTGCGCCGAGGAGGGCGTCGAGGGTCTCGGGCCTGGCGGGCAGCACGTCCACCGGCGTCACTAGGCAACAGGCGGGCTCAGCGGCTTGGACCAACGCCAGACGCAGCGAATCGGAGGGGGTCGTGGTGGCCCACTCAGGATTGACAAGGACTGACACTTCCGCCGGTAGAACGGCCCGTAGCCGTGTGGCGTGCGCGCCCAGCACCACGCTGATGGCGTCGCACACGGGGCGGAGCGTGTCGACGTGCCGGCGAAGCAGCGAGACGCCTTGTAGGTCGAGCAGTCCCTTGGGGTAGCCCATTCGGGTGGAGGCGCCAGCACACAGCACCACCCCCCTTGCTGCCGAGGTTAGCGAATCAGGGGGACCATCAGGTTTAGGGAAGGTCATGGATCGCGCGAAGGCCTCGTTCTTGGGTCGAGTGGCTCTATTGTCCCGCTTACCGCCCGTGGTTCTGAGTCGTGTCGTCCAGAAGACAGATCCGGTGAAGGTCCGGCGTCGCAGTGCGCTGTGGCGCCCCGGAGACGTCGCCGACATGCTGTACTTCGTGCGGTCCGGAGTGGTTCGGATCGGCATGGACGCAGACACGGCCCATGCCATCACGCTGGCGTTCCACGGGAAGGGTGACGTGGTCGGGGAGTCGGGGGTGCTGTGTGCCGTGTTGGGCGCTCCGGCGCAGCGTCACACCCATGCCGTCGCGCACGAGGAGCTCGTGGCCTACGCGCTCCACATCGACGAGCTCCGCCGGATCCTGGAGGCGTCTCCCGCCGTGTCGGCGGAGCTCGCCGCCTTGGTGGCCGATCGGCGTCGACGCGTGGAGGAGCGCCTGGGGACGCTGCCCTTCAAGCCGGTGCCGAGCCGGGTGGCGGAGGCGCTGATCGATCTGTGTGGGCCCTTCGGTGTGCGCGACTCGCGCGGGGTGATCGTCAACCTGCGCCTCACGCACCGAGAGCTCGCTGGTCTCGTCGGCAGCACCAGGGAGACGGTGAGCGCGGTCCTGTCGGAGCTTCGGCGAGCCGAGGTGCTGGAGATCGAGAGCAAGCGCGTGATCGTGCTCGACGTGGAGGCGCTCCGGGCCAGAGCTGCGATATAAACGGCGCCTCACCCACGGACCGTCGAGGCCCTCCTGCCATGTCGCTCCTTTCCTTCGCCCCCTGCGCGGGCGCTGTGTTGTTGTGTCTTCCACTCTCGGCCCATGCGGGGTCGGTGAACTTCGGCGCTGCCTTCGTCCAAGATCTCGGAGACGCTGGGGTGGAGGAGAAGACCAAGCTCGGACCAGGCTTCGGTCTGCAGACGGGCCTGCGGTTTCCCCTCCTCGGCGGAGAGGAGTCGGGGCCTCGGGTCGCGCTTCGCGTGGCAGGCCGCTTCGACTTCGCGATGGGGGGCGGAGACGCGCCCCCCGACATCGAACAGGTGAATCCCGACACGGGGGAGGTGGAGATCGTCCGGCCGAGCGCGCTGTGCCGAGAGCTGGACCGCATCTCCTGGACGGGCGATGGCGTGCGCCGGGCGGACTACGTGCGCTGTGGTTGGATGCTCGCTGGAGGGCTCTCGGTAGGGCCGGAGCTGTACTTGCCCGTGCGCGGCGCGATCCTCCCGTACTTCGGGGCGAGGTTGGGGGTCGTGGCCATCGGCAACTTCCACGACGTGGGCAGTGAGCACCAGTACCTGATGGACCCCGATGCCAACGACTTCAGGAACTCGAACAACATCGATCCCTACTCGGTGCGGTGGTCACCCCTGGTGGACCTCACCGTGGGCGTGCTGACCGGGGAAGATGGTCCCTGGTACGTCGAGCTGGGGTACTCCACCGCCTGGGTGGGGCCTGCTCAGCTGCAGAAGTCGGTGGCCGGACTCGAGGTGCAGCGGGAGCCCTACGCGTGGAATGCGCTGCGCGTCGCCGGCGGCTTCGTCTTCGGCTTCTGACCCGGTTACGGACGCACCGCCGTTGCTCGACGAGCAGGCGCGAGCCTCATCGCCTGGGGAGCCCCATGAAGTTGTATCGAGCCAAGATCCCGTTCATCGCGAAGGAGATCGTCGATCGGCTCGCCACCGACGGGGATATCGAGGTCGTCTCGGCGAACCGTGAGGAGGCCGAAAAAGACTTGGCCGCCATCATGGACGAGTACCGCCGCCGCGACATGGAGCTGCGGGAGCGCGTGCGCGAGTACATGTCGAACCGGAACATCCCGTACTCCGAGTTCGGTCGCACCCGGAAGCGCATCGCGGAGCAGATGGGCCACCCGATGGGCGACGACGTGGAGCGCTTCCTGGCCCGCCAGTTCATCGAGAACCTCCTCATCTCCCCGAACATCGAGGAGGTCTACGAGGAGGATCAGGTGATGCACCGCAAGGTGATGGAGGTCCTCCGCACACACGACGTGGACGAGCGCGAGATCCGCGAGGAAGCCATGTCGAAGATCAAGAACGTGCAAGAAGGCACCGTGGACTACGAGATCGCCCTGCAGAACGCCGTGAAGGCGGAGAAGAAGAAGCGGGGCCTGATCTGAGCGGTGTCTTCCACGCGGTGTGGGGGGGGCTGCTGGTGGCCTGCGCTCCTGCGCCCGAGGCTGCCTCCGAGGCGCCGCCCGCGTCCGCGGACACGCCGACTGCGGAGCCCGTCCCCTCGAAGCGCCCCTCCGTGCACGCCACGCTGGTCTCGGCGGAGGGGGTGGACGTGGCGCTGGCGTTCGTGGACATCAGCCCGCTGTATCGGGGCTACTTCGCTACCCAGGAGTGGGTGGCCACCTTGGGCAAGGACCTGGGTGCCTGCTTCGGTGACACGGTGGAGGTGGTGATCTCCTACGACATGGAGACGCGCATCGGCCGCATCCTGGTGCAGACCAGCTGGACGGATCTGGGATGCCGACCGGCGATGGGGCCCGAGGGGGTCGATCTGACCCCGCTGCAGCCGCTGGGGCGGGCGCTCGCGCGATACCGAGATGCCATCGCTGCCGCTCGCGACGTGCGCATCGCGAGCTTTCGGTCCGGGATCCGGCTGGTTCAGGGCGGCGAGATCTGTGACCTGATCATCGGCGGGCAGTTTCCCCCAGACGGGACCACGTTCTCGGGCTGCATCACCTTGCGTGGGCACGAGGTGTGCCTCGGCGAGCGCCACGAGCCCCACGCCACGCTGCCGTGGCCGTCAGGGGAGCAGGCCGACATGCTGAGGACCTGCCTGGGCCGATGACGGCGGCCACGGGCCAGAGGTGGCTGGTCGTCGGCGCAGCCGGTCTGGCGCTTGCGGCACTGGCCCTGCACAGCTCCAGGCTACAGCCCTGGACGGTGGACGACGCCTACATCACGTTCCGCTACGCGGAGCACTTCGCTGCCGGCAATGGCCCGGTCTACAACGTGGGGGAGCGGGTCGAGGGCTACACCACGCCGCTGTGGATGGGGCTGCTGGCGCTGGGCGGAGCCCTGGGGGCGTCGGTGCCCGTCCTCTCCAAGGTGCTGGGGATCGGTTGTGCGTTGGCTGCGTTGACGGCCTTGGGCACGAGCCATCGCACCATCGCGATCCCCGTTCCTGCGGCGGCGGCCTCCACGGCGCTCTTCGGTACGTGTGGTGTGGTCACCGCGTGGGTGATGAGCGGCATGGAGGTGGCGCTGGTGTGTCTGCTGGTGCTGGCCACCGTGCTCGCTCGACAGGCAGGCCGGCCTGCTCAGGCGGGCGTTTGGGGTGCGCTGGCCACCATGGCGCGACCGGATGCGTTGCTGGTGGTGGCAGCGGCTGCCCTGCCGCGGGGGCGACTGCGGCTGGTGGCGGCGTTCGTGGCTCTGTACGGACCGTTCTTCGCGGCCCGCTGGGCCTACTATGGCTGGCTGCTGCCGAACACCTTCTACGCCAAGGTGGGGGCTACGTCGGCGCAGGTGTGGCGCGGTGTGGCCTACACCGGGGAGTTCGCCTGGGTGGCCGTGGGGGTCTTGGTTCCGCTGCTGGCGTGGGTGTGGGTCCTGCGGCGTGACGACGGCAGAGCGCCACTGCTGGCGCGCTGGGGGTGGGTGGCTGGCTACGTGGGGCTCCATGCGGTCTACGTCACGGCGGTGGGCGGCGACGGGATGCCGGCGTTTCGCTTCTTTGCCCCCGTGATCGCTCCCTTGGCGCTGCTCGCCGGGGTGGGGCTGGCCCAGGTGGCGCAGACCCGCGTGATCGTCTGGGTGGTGGCCGCGGGGGCGATGTCGAACGTCGCGTTCGCGGTGTTCCATGCCCAATTGCACCAGCGGATCGTGAACGGCAACGTGGGTCGCAACGGCGTGGAGGTGGGCCGGTTCCTCGCCGAGCAGCTTCCCGCGGGTACCTGGATCGCCACGAACACCGCGGGCAGCGTGGCGTATGCCAGCGGCTTGCCCACCCTCGACATGCTGGGCCTCAACGACGCCCACATCGCCCACCGCGACATCTCGGACATGGGCACCCGCAAGGCGGGCCACGAGAAGGCAGATGGCGCCTATGTGCTGAAGCGACGCCCTGCTGTGATCATGCTCGGTGCCGCTCGGGGGCGGCGCACCCCCGTGTTCCGCTCGGGGCGCGAGCTGACGAGGCTCCCGAGGTTTCGGCGCGACTATCGGTTCGAGCGCTATCGCCTGCCCTCGGGGGCCATCCTGGCGGTATACCGGCGCACCGACGCGCCCGTGTTCGCTACGGCGCAGCCGCTTCCGGCTCGAAGGGCTCCACGCCGATGAAGGTGGCGCCCGCTGCGGCTGCCGTCATCCGATCGGTGAAGTTGCCCAGCAGCACGTTGCGCTTGAACTGCTTGCCTTCGAAGCCCCACAGGCGGAAGCTGCCGTAGAATGGGGTCGGCTCGTACCATTCGAAGTCGCTGCCGTAGACGCTGTCGATGCGGAACCGCTTGCTCGTGGTCATGTCCACGAACGACAGGGTGGGGGGGCGCACTTCGGTCTCGAAGCTGTCGGGGAGGCGTTCCTCGAAGCGCTGGGCGCGGCGCAGCTCCCGCTCCCGTGCCTGCTCCGACAGCTCGTCCCAGGCACGCTGGTAGAAGATGCTGATGGGATCGCCCTCGTGCTCGAGCATGAGCCAGCGACCCTCGGGGTGAAGCGTGCCGCGGAGTGCCGGGGTGAAGCTGGCCTTGGCTTGTCCTTGCTCGGTCTCGTGCACGGTCACGGTGTTGCCCGCTCCCACCACCAGCAGCTTCTGGCTCGGCGTATACGAGAAGGTGTCGACCGCCGACAGCCACTCGAAGGGCTGGCCGACGGTGCCGTCCGTCAGATCCACCGAGTACACCTTGCGGGTGCCCTCCACCAGGGCCGACAGCAGTACGTGCGCCGAGTCGTCGGCGCGCTGCAGATCGAGGATCTCGGTCCAGGCGGCAGGGAGGTTCACGGTGAAGACCGAGGCCTGCTCGGTGTCGTACAGCGCGAGGCGCGGGACGTTGGCCTCGGCAGCTGCGTCTGCGTCGGGGCCCACGGGCACCACCAGGCGCGTGGACGACACCCACGCCGCCGGCCCGATGGGAGAGGGCGTCGGCACCACCCGCGTGTCCTTGGTGGGCGCCTCGGCGTCCATGATGTGGTGGCCCATGCCGAGCTGGAAGTACAGCTGTCGCCCGTCGAGCGACCAGCTGAAGTCCCCGAAGTGGTTGTTCCCGCAGGGCCGGAACGCGGTCATGAAGTTGTGCTTCGTGGCCAGGTAGCGGATCTCGGCCTCGCTGCAGGGCTCGAAGGCCTGTCCTACGTTCTGCGACAGGGTTCCCGCCGTGGGATCGGCGGTCGAGCAGGCGGCGATGGCCAGCAACGTCAGGGGTGCGATCACGGTCTCCGCCTCCACAGGCCGAACAGAGCAGCTCCTAGCATGGACCCCGTCGTGGGCAGAAGGTGCCCAGAAGATGTGCTGCACGCACATCCGCCGCCGACCTCGATGGGGGCTGCACCGGTGTCCGTAACGTCGACCACCTCGTCGTCACGAACGTCCTCGAGGGCGAGGTGGGCACCTGCGGTCCACAAGGCCACGTCGACGCCCGTCTCGGTGTTCTGGAGCAGCTCGTGCTCCAGCACCACTTCGTCGTCACGCTCTGCCACCACCGTCAAGCGGATGGGGCGGCGCTGCGGACCCACCCAGGCCCAAGCCCAGGTGCCCGGACCGAAGCCAGATCCGGTCACGACGAGCTGCGCGTCCTTCAGTGCCCAGCCGTCGACGGTCGTGCGCTCGCGGTGGACCACGAACAACGCGTCGCGCCACAGAAGGCCGGTGGCATCGCGCACGGACCAGGCGCCGGGAGCCAGCGCGTCGGGCTCCACGATGATCTGCCCCTGGCTGACGGCCGTAGGCACGTCGGGGTGTCCGGCCTGGAGCAGCTCCACCGGCGCCTGGGCCCCGTCTGGCAGGGCTACCCGGCGCCGAGAGGCCACGGCCCAGGGGCTGGCTACACCTTCGGCGAGGGACGTGGCCTGCAGCGTGAACTCGAGCTCCTCGGACGCAGTGTGTTGCGCCGTGTCGAGGGTCACCTCGGTCGAGGCGAAGCCAGGGGCCGACACGGTGAGCCGCGTCGCTCCCGGATCGGTCACGCGGGCGAAGGCGCCGGTATGGGGATCATTGAGGAAGGGCTGGCTGGTCACGTCGCCCGTGAGCTGCAAGGTGGCTTGCAGTGGGTGACCGCGCTCGTCGACCACGCGGCCGGTCAAGGTGGGTGGGCGATCCAGGAAGTCGAGGATGGCGTCGAGGTGCCAGCCCACGTACTCGGCGATGTCGTCCGCGGGCGGCACCTTGGGGTCGGTGAGCTCGAGGGTGTAGTCGGGCACGCCGAAGCGCCCGTAGCTCCAGTCGTTGGTGTCGCCGCGCGACAGGTACCAGTGTGCGCCGTTGGTGATCCAGAAGTCCGGAGCGGTGCACCGCTCGGCGTAGTCCAGCGCCAACGCCGCGAGCAGATCGGCCTCGGGGGCGTCTTCGGTGGTCTAGTTCCACACCCACCCGAGATTGCGAGCACCGGAGTGCAGCGACAGGCTCGACATGGGCCGCACGTGCTGTCCGAGGGCGCGCACAGCGCGGGTCTCGGGCTCGGAGAACGGGCGGTCTCCGCTCAGGGCCTCGTCCGCACTCCACTGGTAGTCGTAGTTCCGGTTCAGATCGACGAAGTTGGCGTTGTGCCGGCTGCCGGCCACCACACCGTCGGGGTTGACGTAGGGCACCACCCATGTGGTGGCCTCGGCGCGGACGCGCTCGGCTCGGGGATCGGAACCCTGAACCAGGGCCTCGGCCAAGGCCAGCGCAACCTCGAAGGAAGACCACTCGTCTCCGTGGTGGGTCGCCAGAACCCTCAGGGCGGGCGCCCCTGCCTCCGGTGGCTGACCGATCACCAGGGCATCGATCGGTCGCTCTTGGACGGACCACCCCAGGCGCACGATGTGCGCGTCGGGTTGGCCCTTCGCGAGCTGATGCAGCAGGGCGCCTCCCTGCTCGGGATCTCGGTAGCCCTCGCCGGGGGGGCCCAGGCGATGATCCACCCGCTCGATCTGCACGTCGTGTCCTGCCTGTCGGAGTCGGTCGGCAGCCCCGGGCTGCAAGAGCACCCGCACCTTGGTGCGGCCGTCTGGAGCGGTCCGTCGGCCCTCCACCAAGATGGCACCGCGGTTGGCGACGTCTTCGGGGGAGGCGTTGTCGCGCAGGGTGATCCATCCCTCGGCGAGTGTCGGAGCCTCGGTCGGGCTGCTGGTCGCGCAGCCAGCGAGGATGAATGCGGCAGTGATAGCATGACGCCCGCGGCGAGCCCGTCGGCGGGACGGGACAAGGAGCCGGAGCATGCGAACCGTCACGTTCAACCGGGTCCTCTCCGTCGGGGCCATGGGTACGGTGTACCACGCCGAGGTCCGAGGCCCTCGACAGGCGCCTCTGGTGTGCGCTGTCCGCATGCTCTCCTCGGAGGCATCGGAGCACGTCTACCTGCGCAGCCGGGTGCACGACGAGGCGAAGCTGCTGAAGATGCTGCAGGACGAGCGCATGCTCGGTGTGGTGGAGGTGGTGCGGATCAACGACGCCGACGCAGTGATCATGCGGTTCGACGAGGGCGTGGCGCTGCCTGGCCTTCGGTCTGAGGTCGAGATTCCGGCGCGGGCGCTGGCGCACCTGGGGAAGGAGCTCGCCGACATCCTCCACCGCGCTCACATCGCGACGCACCCGGGCTCTGGGCAGCCACTGAAGGTGGTCCATCGCGACGTGAACCCACGCAACTGCATGCTGACGGAGTCGGGTGGTGTGCGCCTGCTGAACTTCGGCTTGGCGCGTGCGGTGTTCGACACGCGCGCCACGCAGACGGAGGGGTTGGTGTTCGGCTCGCTGGACTACGTGCCCCCAGAGGCGCTGGCTGGCCAGGAGCCCACTGCGTTCTTCGACGTGTTCGGGTTGGGGCTCACGCTGTGGGAGGCGGCGACGGGGGAGGGCTGGGGCGCGCCCACGGCCAAGGCCTCCGCTCTGCAGCAGCGTCTGGACGACCGCCTGGCCGAGCTTCCCGAGGGCTTCGAGTCCTTCGCGGACGTGCTACGCGAGATGTTGGCCTACGATCCGCGCGAGCGGCCCACAGCCGAGCACGTCAGCCAGCGCCTGGCCGAGGTGGCTGAGGCCTGCGACGGCGCCAGCCTCCGGGCCTTCTGTCGCATGGCCGTGCCTCCGCTGCTGGAGCAACCCTCGCCCGACGATCCTCTGTCGTTGGTTGGGCGTACCCTCGCAGTGGACGGACCGGCCCCGCTCCCGGTCGCGCAGGCGAAGACGGAGGCTCGCCGGGTGGCGGGGAACGTGCCGATGTCCCTGTCGGGACCCGACGATGTGAGCCTGGCCCAGCCGATCCCGGCTGCAGGCTCGGCAGCCACCACGATGATGAACCGCCACCCGAACGCGCCCGATGAGGTGAAGCCCGTGCCCGCCCCGGCCTCGGCGTCGGCTCCTCGGCCCCAAGAGACGGGTCCGGCGTTGTTCCTGGTGGGGGCGGCCTTCGGCGCGGGCGTGCTCACCCTGATGGCGATGGCGCTCGGGCTGGTGGTGGTGGGATGGCTGCTCTTCGCCTGAGGGCCCTGCGGGCTCTGATCCGGTCCCGTGCGGACGACATCGGGCTGGCGCGAAGCCCGGTTATTCATCGACGGGTTGCATCCAGACCATCGAGGAGGTGAGCCCCAGCGAGGCGAGCGCCCGATCGTAGCGGTCTTCGGGGGCAGTCTCGAACATGATGGCTGCGTCGCAGTCGGTGAACAGCCAGCCGCCTTCCTCGATCTCGCGATCCAGCTGCCCGGGCGCCCATCCGGCATAGCCCAGGCACAGCATCACCGGCGCCTGGGCCTCGAGTAGCCGCACCAACGCATAGTGAGAGCGGGTGACCCCGAGACCGTTGGGGAGGATCCAGCCCTCGTCCTCGTCCTCCAAGCCTGCCTTGGTGATCACGGTGCCCGAGCCCGTCTCCATGGGCCCTCCCCAGACCACCTGGGTGTCGTCGTAGGCCGTCAGATCCACGTCGTCTTCGAGGTCCAGCACCTCCGGAAGCCGATGGGTCAGGGCGCGGTTGATCACCACTCCGAGAGCACCGTCCTCTTCCGAATGGTGCCAAACCAACACGACGGTGCCTTCGAAGAAGGGGTCCCGCATTTGGGGCGATGCGATCAGGAGCGTTGGGGAGACACCGTCTGCCACGGGCGGAGTGTACCTCAGCTCACGCCGCCGAACTCTTGCATGGTCTGGTACACCGGCTCGCCAGTTCCATCGACGACGTCTTCGCCGACGAGGACCTCGGACACCCCCTCGATGCTCGGAACTTCGTACATCACGCCGAGCATCACCTGCTCCATGATGGCCCGTAGACCGCGAGCGCCCGACTTGCGAGCCTGAGCCTTCTCGGCGATGCGTCGGATGGCGGCGTCGGTGAAGCGCAGCTTGACCTTCTCGAACTTCAGCAGCTTCATGTACTGACGGACCAAGGCGTTCTTCGGCTCGGTGAGCACGTGGATGAGGTCGTCCACACCGAGGGGATCCATCACCGCCATCACGGGGAGGCGGCCGATGAACTCGGGGATCAGTCCGAACTTGTCGAGATCTTCCGTGTTCACCTGCTTCAGCAGGTTGCGACGGTGCTCGATGCTCTCGGGATCCGTGCGGCCCTCGATGGGCTGCTCGCGCGAGAAGCCCACGGACCGACGACCGATCCGCTGCTCGATGATGCGCTCCAGACCCTCGAAGCTTCCACCCACGATGAACAGGATGTCCTTGGTGTCGATCTGGACGTGCTCCTGGTTGGGGAGCCGCTTGTTGCCTCGCACCTGGATGTTGGCGACGGTGCCCTCGAGCAGCTTGAGCAGCGCCTGCTGCACGCCTTCTCCGGACACGTCGCGGCTCACCGAAGAGGTGAAGCTCTTCTTCGACAGCTTGTCGATCTCGTCGATGTAGACGATCCCTCGCTGGGTACGCTCCAGGTTGTTGTTGGAGGCCTGGTACAGGTTGAGCACGATGTTCTCGACGTCTTCCCCGACGTAGCCAGCCTCGGTGAGGGTGGTGGCGTCGGCGATGACGAAGGGCACGTCCAGGAAACGTGCCAGCGTGCGGGCCAGGAGCGTCTTGCCGGTCCCCGTGGGCCCGATGAGCAAGACGTTGGACTTCTGGACCTCCACGTCGCTCTCGGTGGGGTTGGCGTTGGCCTCGAGCCGTTTGTAGTGGTTGTACACGGCCACGGAGATCTTGCGCTTGGCATCCTCCTGACCGACCACGTACTGGTCGAGGTAGGTCTTGATCTTCGCGGGCGCGGGCACACCTGAGTGCCCCCAGCTCACTGGCTTCTGCTGTGTGTTTTCTCGAATGATGTCGAGACACAGCCGAATGCACTCGCTGCAGATGTAGACGTTAGGCCCCGCGATGATCTTGTCGACCTCGCGTTGGGACTTGTGACAGAAGGAGCAGCTCAAGCCGCTCGGATTGCTGTATTTGCCCATCGTGGCGGCTCTGTAACCTTCTCTTTCAAGCACTATAGGCATGTCTCCAAAAGGGGTCAACGAACCCGGACAGGCCCTGTCGCACTACGTGTACAATCCGACGGAGGACGTTCGATCCATGGAACCAGACTTCTACGAGGTGCTGGGGGTCTCACGGTCCGCCTCCGCCGAGGACATCAAGCGCGCATTTCGTCAGATCGCTCGCTCCTGTCACCCGGATGTTGCTCAAGGGGACGCCGATGCCGAGGCTCGGTTCATGGCGGCTCGAAAGGCCTACGAGACCCTGAAGGACCCTAGCGCCCGTGCGGTCTACGACGGTCGAGCTCCGACCCGTCCGGGCTTCGATGCCTTCTGGCGGGCGAGCCAGCGGCGTCAACAAGCGGGTTCGGGTCGAGTCCGCGCCCGCTCGGGCCTGCACGATCCGGCGAACTCGGTGAGCCTGGACGACTTGGTGGTGGAGACCATCCACGTCCAGGCGGGCCGGCCCGGCGGCAAGACCTCGGAGCGCGACAAGACCTCGGAGCGCCCGCGTGAGCGAGCCATGGGCCCAGCGGTGGAGCGCGAGGTCGAGGTGGGCGTGGTGACGGCGCTGCGGGGCGGGCGCGTCTCGGTGGACACCCCGGCGGGCTCGGTCCACGTCACGGTGCCTGGAGGAACGAGCGGCGGGGCGAGGCTGCGGCTGCGGGGGAAGGGCGGTCCGGGTCGTGATCTGATCGTCACGGTGCGGATCCGGGTGCCGAGCACCCTGAGCGACGAGGCACGGCGGCTCGTGGAACGCCTGGCGGAGCTGCCGGAGTTCCGCTGATCGGGACGGAAGCGTAGCGCGACGGAGTCGCGCGGGATTCGGAGGCCCGCAGCCGAAGGCGAGGGTCCAGGGGAATTGTAGCGCGACGAAGTCGCGCGGGATTCCCGAATCAGCTGGGTGTGGCGAGGGCATCCTCGATGAGATCGGCCATCGGCGACAAGCCGAAGGCGCGCGCGTCCTCCAAGGCCGCCTCGAGCTGGGTGCGGCCTTCGTTGGCGCGGTCGTTCTCGAGCAGCCAGCGCCCGGCTAGCCAGCCACCGGCGGTGGTGACCTCGGGATCGCCGAGCTCCCGGGCTCGCTTCGTGGCCTCGAGGATGGCGTCCACGTCGACGCGGCCAGCGCTCGCATCGAGGTAGGCCAGGTACACGTCGTTGAGCACCACGCCGCGCTCCCAGCCGATCTGCATGGCCAGCTCGCGGCTGCGGCTGAAGGCCACCCAGGCGCGCGCGAAGTCGCCGTTCTGGAAGTGCACGTCGCCCACGTTGTGGTGGTTGACCACCACGCCGCGCGTGTAGCCGATGCCTTCCCGCACCTCCAGCGCAGCTCGGTAGTAGCGCAGCGCCTCGTCGAGACGTCCCGCCCAGGAGTGCAGCAACCCGATGTTGTTGAGGACGCGGCCCTCCATGATCCGATCGCCCGCTCGTCTGCTGGTGTCGAGGGCCGCCTCGAACAACACTGCTGCTCGCTCGTGGTCGCCCGTTCGCAGGTGCCGGTTGGCCAGCCCCACCTCACACCGGGCCACAGCCGACAGGTCGTCGGAGGCCTGATCGAGCACCTGCTGCCACAGACCCTCGGCGCGCTCGTACTGGCCCAGCTCGAAGGCCAGCACCGCACTGGCCTCCAGGGCCTCTCGCTCCAGCTCCGCGTCCTCCTCCACCCGGAGCAGGGCGATGGCCTGCGACAGGTGGGCTTCGGCCAGCTCGTAGCGACCCTGGGCGGAGTAGTTGCGACCGAGCTGTACGTGGGCCCTCGCCTCGATCCATGGCAGACCGGACTCGCTGCACAGATCCAGCGACAGCTGAAGGCAACGCTGCCCCTCGGCCTTGTCGCCCAACAACAGGTGCACTGCGCCGAGACGCAGCTGGAGCATGGACTCCCCCTGAACGCGTGCGTCCCACTCGTCGGGGTTGCGATCGGCCTTCGCCAGGTGCGACAGCCCGGCCCGGTACAGGTCCCGCGCTCGGTCGAGGAAGGCCTTTCGCTCAAGCTCCATGCCTGCCCGATACGCATACCGTGCGGCGTCGACGGGCCTGCCTCCCTCGGCGCAGTGAGCGACGAGCACCTCGAGGTGAGGCTCGAGCCGATCGGCGTGCAGCTTCTCGATGGCTGCGGCGATGAGGCGGTGGTAGTCGCGCCGCTGCACGCCGAGGGTCGCGCGCAGTGCGGCCTCCCGCACAAGCTCGGAGGCGAAGGCCCACTCCTCGCCGCCCTCGCGGACCACCAGGCCGTGGGCCAACAGATCGAGCACCAGGGGGGCTGGATCCAGACCGGCGGCGTCCTCCAGCAGCTCCAAGGTGAAGACGGGGCCCGCCACGGCGGCGAGCTGCAGCAGGCCCTTCGCCGCCGGGTCCAGCGCGTCGATGCGGCTGGTGATCAGTGCCTGCAGGGTGTGCGGCAGATCGGCGTCGCCCACGCCGTTCGCCACCCAGATCGCGCGGTCCTCGATCACCCGGACCTTCTCGGCGGCGATCAGGTACTTGAGCATCTCCTCGATGTACAGCGCGTTGCCTTCGCAGGTGCGCTCGAGGAGCTGCAGCAGCTCGGCGTCCACCTCGGCGACGTCGAGCATGCCCTTGGTGAGGCGCTCCTGAAGCTCGGGTGTGAACGCCCCCAGGCGCACCTCCTCGCAGACCTCCGCCAGCGGGCCGCTCAGCGGCGGACGCGTGCAGATCAGGACCAGCAAGGGCACGTCGGCCACGCTCCGGACGAGCTGTGCGAGGTCCGCCTCGGCGCCCCGGTACAGGTGCTGAGCCTCGTCGATGGCCACGATGACGGGTCGATCGGTGGCCAGCCCACGCAGCACCTGGGCGATGGCCTCCCAGGTGGCGGATCGCTCTGGCCCGGCTCCCGGTGCCGCCAGCAGGCTCCTCATGGCCTCCTGGTCCCGTGAGCGCAGACCGAGCTGCCCCAGGCGCTCCAGCGCGGACATCAGCTGGGCAGGATCCTCCTCCGGGTCGACACCCAGGACCGACGCCATCAGGTCCCGCAGCGGCTCGAGGGGACGCTCGGTGGTGGCTGGGCACCGGGCCGCGAAGAAGAGCGTGCTCCGTCGTGCCGCCAGGTCCTGGATCTCACGGATGAAGCGCGACTTGCCGGATCCCACCTCGCCGACCAGGGCGATGGCGGCTCCCTCGCCCGCGGTGAGGGCCACCAGCGCGCGCCGTAGCGTGTCGAGCTCGGGACCGCGCCGCAGCCACGGTCCACGATGGGTTCCTCGGAGCCCGTGGGTGCGCGACTCCACGAGGTAGGAGGGCAGATCGGGCTTGCCGCCTCGGGAGGTCACGGAAGGTCCGCTCCGCAGCCGGAACTTGCCCTCCACCTGACCGAGCACGCGCGCCGAGACCAGCACCTGGCCGTGGTCCGCCACGGCCGACAGCCGTCGTGCCAGCCGGGTCGTGTCGCCGCGAGCGACGTAGCGGATTCGTCGGCTCACCTGCTGGATGGTGACCTCTCCGCTGTGCACGCCGATGGCGAGCTCCAGGATCATGCCCTTGCGCCGCAGCTCCGACACGTCCCGCATGAGCTGCAGTGCGCACTCCAGCGCGTGGGAGACGTCGTCGGCGCGGCTGCGAGGGACGCCGAAGAGGATGGTGACGTGGTCGTCCACGGCACGGTGCAGCTGCCCTCCGTGGGTGTCGACGATGCGTCGTAGCCATCGCAGCAGCTGGTACTTCCGCTTGACCAGCATCTCGGGGGTGACCCGAGCGGACAGCTCGGTGAGCCCGTCCACGTCGACCATCACCACCACGACGGGTCGACGCTCCCCGAGCGAGTGGCGGAGTCGCCCCGGGAGCGGCGACTCCGGGTCTGGCGGCGGTGGCGGAGGGGCGACGGCGGGATCGAGCCGCCCGACGTCTTCCACGAGCGCCTGAAGGCTCAGGTCCCCGATGCTGCGGTTCGCCTCCTCCGGAAATACGGAGCGCACCAAGGCGGCGATCTCGGCTCGCCCGACGCGGTGGCGGTTCTGGAACAGCCAGGCCCGAAGATCCTCTTCGAGAAGCGCGGCCGAAAGGTAGCGATCCTCGACCTTGCGAGCCAGCGCCCGCTGCAGGATCTCCCACAGATCGTCGTCGATGGGAGCCCCGTGCTCGGCGGGGTGGGGGACGACGGCATCACGGACGCGCTGCAGCTTTACGGCAGGATCGGGATCCTGGTAGAGGCGATGACCGACGATCAGCTCCCACAGCACGATCCCGGCGGAGAAGATGTCGGACCGATGATCGATGGCCTCTCCGCGGGCCTGCTCGGGGCTCATGTAGGCGTACTTGCCGCCCCCGGGCCCGGGCTTGGTGGGCTGCTCGCCGTCGGCGGTGGCGGCCCGCACCAGGCGCGCGATCCCGAAGTCCACGAGCTTCACCTCGCCCGCGAAGGTCACGAGGAGGTTGTGGGGCGAGACGTCACGATGGACCAGGCCCAGCGGAGAGCCATCGGCCGCCGTGCGGGCGTGGGCGTAGGCCAGACCTCGGCACGCCTCGGCGACGATGGCCACGGCCACGGGCAGCTCGATGCGCTGATCCCGGGCCCGCAGGGTCTTGACCATGCGGGTGAGGTCCTTGCCGTGGAGGTGCTCCATGGCCATGAAGTGGGCGCCGCTCACCATGCCCAGCTCGTAGACCGAGACCACGTTGGGGTGGTTGAGGTGCACCCCGATCTTGGCCTCGTTGATGAACATCTGGACGATGCGAGGATCTTCGGCGAGCTCGGGCCGGAGCCGCTTGATGGCCAAGCGCTTCTGGAAGCCCGCCATACCGAAGGAGCGCGCCAGGAAGACCTCGGCCATTCCACCGGTGGCGATCCGCTCCAGCAGCTCGTACTTGCCGAACGCTGCCGGCAGCTGCATGCCCCCGACCCTCCTGCTTGGCCCGTAACGCGCCGATCTTTGCTTCGCGCGCTATCGTTCGCCGCATGGCAGTGACCGAGCCGACGCCAGCGGGAGCAGAGCCTCCGTGGCAGAGCAGACAGGCGGCCCTCGTGGTGGCGCTGGTGGCGTTGGTAGCCGCCACCATGGCGCTGCTGGTGGTGCGCGCCGAGCGCCCCCGTGAGGATCCGTGGCCCAGCTACGCCGACATGTTCGATCGGGTGTCGGAGGGAGTGGTCAACGTGGCGGTGGAGGCCCCCGATCGTCGCGTGGGAAGTGGGTTCGCCATCTCCCAGCACGAGGTCGTGACAGCACGCCACCTGGTCCAAGACGCGACCACCACCCTGGTCACGCCGATCAGCGGTTGGCCCATGTCTGCCACGGTGGTGGGCAGTGATGCCCGCACCGATCTCGCGCTGCTACGGGTGGAGGCAGGGGGCCTGCGCCCCGCCGCCCTGGGATCGAGCCACCGACTCCGGGTGGGCGACACGGTGCTCGCCATCGGCAACCCCTATGGCTTGGGACACACCTTGTCGGTGGGGGTGCTGGGTCAGCACCAGCGGCGTCGACTCCCCAGTGACCGCGCGCCCCGGGTGGACTTCTTGCAGCTGTCGCTGCCCCTGAACCCCGGCAACAGCGGTGGACCCGTCTTCGACCAGCGTGGCGACGTGGTGGGGGTGCTGTCGGGCACCTACGCACAGGGGCAGGGGATCGCCTTCGCCGTGCCGGCCGAGGCGCTGATCGAGACCCTTCCTGCGCTGCGGGGGGGCAAGCACGTCACGCGCGCCTTCCTCGGGGTCACCACCCACGGGATCGCCGGGGAGGTGGTGATCGCCTCCATCATCCCCTCCAGCCCCGCGGATCGGGCTGGGCTGTTGCCCGGAGACGTCCTGGTGTCCGCGGCGGGTCGGCGGCTGAACCGGCCGCTGGACCTACAGGAGGTGCTGGATGGCGTGTCGGGCCGCACCGAGCTCGAGCTCGACGTGAGCCGCGACGGCGAGTCGCGACAGGTGCGCGCCACGCTGACGGACTGGGCCACCGCGCCGGTGGTGGTCAGCGGCATGATCCTGAATGCGGCGCCAGGCGCCGGGGGCCGTGTGGTGGCCGTGCGAGCGGGGTCTCGGGCCGATCGCTCCGGCGTGCGCAAGGGAGACGTGGTGCGAGCGGTGAACGGGGAGCCCGTGCGGGCCCCCGCTGACGTCAAGTTCCGCCTGACCGGCGGTGAGGCCGCCCAGCTGGACCTGGTACGCGACGGGAGGCCGACGCGGCTGCTGCTCGAGTAGTACGCGGGCGGGGGGCGAGGCCGATGGCCGCCTCCAGCACCTGATCGATCCGGTCCACGAACACGAACTCGAGATCCGCCTGCAGCTCCTCGGGGATGTCCTGAAGGTCGTTTCGGTTGTGGGTGGGCAGCAGCATGGTGCGCACGCCTGCGCGGCGAGCGGCCAGCGCCTTCTCCTTGATGCCTCCGACGGGAAGCACCTTGCCGCGCAGCGTGATCTCCCCGGTCATCGCCAGTCCGTCCCGAACGGGGCTGTCCGACACGAGCGAGGCCAGCGCGGTCACCATGGTGACGCCGGCGCTCGGGCCGTCCTTGGGGATGGCACCGGCTGGCACGTGCAGGTGGAACTCGGCGTCGAAGGCATCCACGCCGATCCCGTAGTCTTGGCCATGGGCCCGCAACCACGACAGCGCCGCCTCGGCGGACTCCTTCATGACCTCGCCCAGGGAGCCCGTCAGCTTCAAGGTGGCCTTGCCCGGCATGCGGGCGGCCTCCACGAACAGGATGTCTCCCCCGGCGGCCGTCCAGGCCAGGCCGATCACCACACCCGGACGCGGCTCCAGCTCGGCTAGCTCCTGGAAGTACTTCGGCGGGCCGAGGTAGCGGGGCAGCTGCTCGGAGAGGATCCGCACCTTGCGCACGCCCTCTTCCACCACCCGTCGGGCCACCTTCCGGTTGAGGCGAGCCAGCTGCCGCTCCAGCTCGCGCAGACCCGCCTCGCGGGTGTAGTCGCGGATCGTCCGCTGGATCGCCCCGGTCTCCACCGAGATCTCACCGTTGCCGAGGCCGTGGTTCTTCGCCAGCTTGGGCAGCAGGTGCTTGCGGCTGATGGTGACCTTCTCCTCCTCCGTGTAGCCGGGGATCTCGATGATCTCGAGCCGGTCGAACAGGGCAGGGGGAATGGGATCCATCAGGTTCGCCGTGGCGATGAACAGCACCTGGGACAGATCCACCGGCACGTCGAGGTAGTGGTCCACGAACTGGCTGTTCTGCTCGGGGTCGAGGACCTCGAGCAACGCGCTGGCAGGATCACCGCGGAAGTCGTTGCCCACCTTGTCGATCTCGTCGAGCACGAGCACCGGATTCTTGGACTTGCTGCGGATCAGGGCCCGGAGGATCCGGCCTGGCAGAGCCCCCACGTAGGTGCGGCGATGGCCCCGGATCTCGGTCTCGTCTTTCACGCCGCCGAGCGCGATGCGGCCGAAGTTGCGGCCCAGGGCCTTGGCGATGGACATGCCCAGCGAGGTCTTGCCCACACCCGGAGGACCCACGAAGCACAGGATGGGCCCCTTGGAGTCGGGCGCCAGCTGGCGGACGGCCAGGTACTCCAGCAGCCGCTCCTTCACGAAGTCGAGACCGTGATGGTCTCGGTCGAGCACCTTCTGGGCCTTCTTGATGGACGTGGTGTCCGACGTGGCGTGCTGCCACGGCACGTCGCAGACCGCCTCGAGCCAGGTCCGGATGATGGTGTACTCGGCGCTGTCGGTGTGCACCCGGCGCAGGCGGGCCACCTCTCGCAGCGACTCCTCCTCCACTTCCTTGGGCATGCCCGACTGGCGGATCCGATCCTCGAACGCAGCGGCGTCGGCTTCGGCGCCCGAGGCCTCTCCGAGCTCCGTGCGGATCGCCTTGAGCTGCTCCTTGAGGTGGTACTCGCGCTGGCTGTCGTCCATGGCTCGCTGCACGCGGGCGTTCACGTCGGACGCGATGCGGTGCCGTGCGACCTGTCGTGCCAGGTGGGCGATGGCGCGCTCCACCCGGTTGTCGAGCACCGGATCCTCCAGTGCTGCGATCCGGTCCTCCAGCGAGGCCTCGGTGGCCGCGAGCACCTGATCTGCGAGTCGCTCCGGATCGTCGGGGCTGGGGGCCACGGCCCAGTGCTCGTGAGGCTGCAGCCCTGCTGCCTGGGTGTGATCCTGGTACAGATCCGCGAGCTCCTGGGCCATGGCTCCCACGAGTGCGGGCTCTCGAACCACGGGCTCCAGTCGCTCGATGGCCACCACGAGCGAGCCCATGGCGCGATCCAGCTCACCCACGCGACCTACTCGCTCGATCCCCTCGACCAGCACTCGCATGGTGGAGTCTGGCAAGCGGGTCAGGCGCAGGATCCGTCCGAGCACACCCACCTTGGCCACTTGGGCGTGCAGCGGATCATCCTCGTCGGTGTCGACCTGGGGCAGGAGGACCAAGGGGACGCCTTCGTCGATGTGTCGCTCGATGGCTCGAATCGACGTGGGGCGACCAACGGGCATGATGCGGATCATGCCCGGAAAGACGACCAAGCCCCTGAGGGGCAAGGCCACTGGGAGGGAGGACATCGAGTCTCCGATGGGGCGGCACCCGGTGCCTATCCGGCATTTGCGCTGCGCGCTTCCGTCGCGTCGGTTCGTCGCTCGGTGCGGCGACGACGGTCCTCGGGCTTGGTGGGCAGGGTCTGCAGCTGGGACAGGTGCTGGTAGTCGCGAATGTAGCTCTCCCAGCCGCGCAGCCGCCCCTTGCGCTCCTCTCCCTCACGGAAGCGGAACAGGCCCATGTAGTTCTCCCGCCACCACTGCCAGAAGTCCTTCTCGTAGACCACACCGTCCAGCAAAGGCTCGTAGAACTCCTGCTCGAAGCTGCGGCCCGTCAGCCAGTCGTTGCAGGTCCACTTTCCGTCTTCGTAGACCACGTAGTGCGACGAAGCGAAGGTCCAGGAGCCGGTGTTGACGTAGCGCAGCTGGCGGTCCTCGCCGCCCTCCACGGGCACGATTCCGGGCAGGTGGGAGTGCCCACACACCACTGTGTGCCACGGTCCGTCCACGAGGGCCTGGCAGGCCGGACGGAAGATCGCCATGGGATCGCCCATGTTGGAGCGCGCCCAGTAGGTCAGGTAGCGGTTCAGGTTCTCTGCGGAGCGGGGGTAGCCCACCCGCGCCATGGTGCTGGCATAGGCGTTGGCGAGCCAGGCACCTTTGTGCGCGAGCCAGAACATCAGTCGGTTGGACTTCGTGTAGAACTCCCCCAGCGGAATGCGCAGCCACGTGCCCAGCCAGCGCTCCACCAGGTGGTGGATGTTCGTGGCCCAGCCATGGTCGTGCTCGATGGCATCCTTGAGGTAGGGGTCGAACTGCCACCCGTGGACCACCAGCACCTCGTCGTCGCCGATGATCAGCTCGTCGCACACCCGGAACTGCAGGATCTCGTGGAAGAGGTTGATCTCGTAGTCGTGGTTGCCGATGACGTAGTACAGGCGCCCGTTCTGGGCCAGCCGAGAGAGGGCCGAGAACAGCTCCTGGTGAGCGCGCAGCACCCGGGTCATGGACCAGGCCTGGTGGAAGTCGATGGCGTCTCCCACCACCACGAGCAGCCCGTCCTCCTGCTCCACTCGGTCCACCAGCGCGATCAGGTGTCGATCCTTTCCGAAGAACACGTCGGCCGGCGTAGCGTCGCCCACGTGAAGGTCGCTGATCAGGTAGATGGGTCTATCGGCGGGGATGTGGGCCACGACCGTGGGCCGCTTGTTCCAGCCCGAGCCCGCCACGCGGCTTCCCCCGTCTTCCGACCGTAGCTCCAGGTGTCTCGACAATGGTTGCTCCGCGGGGAGGGGTCCCACCACGACCGTGGGCCTTTCTCATACTCTCAAGATAGCTCGGAGCCATGCGAAATCAGGCAGCGCGAATCGAGTTCGTCGGAAGCTTTCGAACCGACCTCCCGGACCTGGGCCTGCCGGAGGTGGCCTTCGCGGGTCGCTCCAACGTGGGCAAGAGCTCGCTGTTGAACGCCCTCGTGCGTCGTCGCTCCCTGGCTCGAACGGGCCAGACGCCAGGGCGAACCCAGTCCATCAACCTGTTCCGAATTCCCGATCACCTCGTGCTCGCCGATCTGCCCGGCTACGGATTCGCACGGGTGCCGGAGCACGTGCGGCTGGCCTGGAAGCCCATGGTGGAAGGCTACCTGGGCGCGCGTGACACGCTGATGTTGGTGGTGGTGTTGGTGGACGTGCGGCGCGATCCGGGTGCCGACGACGGATCGCTGCTGTGGGGCCTCACCGAGACGCGCATCCCGAGTGTGGTGGTGGCCACCAAGGTGGACAAGCTCAGCAAGCAGCAGCGACAGCGGCGACTCGCCGCCATCCGGCGCGCCCTGCACCTGCGTCCGGAACAACTCGTGGCGTTCAGTGCGCGCACGGGCGAGGGCTACGACCAGCTCTGGGACAAGATAGAGGCGGCTGTCAGGGAGGGGTGAAGGACAGGGCCGTCACGAAGAACTCGCGACTGTTGCGCCGCACGGCCTCCGGGCGCACCCGCTTCACGCGTTCGAAGTGCGACCGGACCTCCATCACGAAGGGATGGGCCTCCTCGCCGTCGAACACCTTGCACACGAAGTGACCGCCGGGCTCGAGGGTGTGGATGGCCACGTGGAGCGCACGTCGGGCCAGCTCCAGCTGCCGCACGTGGTCGCCGAAGGGGTCGCCCGTGGTCCGCGGCGCCATGTCCGACAGCACTGCGCCGAGGGGGCCGCCCGCCGCCTCCTCCAAGATCTCCGGCGTCAGATCGAAGATGCTCTGCTGTAGGAAGGGGCCGGCCTGCACGTCGCTGTGGGTGATGTCGACCCCGACCACCGAGCCCTGTGGCCCCACGCACTGGGCGGCATAGGCCCACCACGATCCGGGGGCACAGCCGAGATCCACCACGCGCATGCCGCGGCGCAGGGGCTGCAGCCGCCGCTGGATCTCCTGCAGCTTGTAGACCGAGCGGGCTGCGTACCCCTCCTCCTGAGCGCGACGCGTGAACGCGTCGGCCTTCTTGTAGGGGTTGTTGTTTCGGCGGCGCCGCCCCATGGATCAGCCGAGCTGGCTGGCCCAGGTGGTCAGGGCGCGCACCATCTGGCCCGTACCACCGGGGGCGTAGCGGGTGCTGGCCTTGTCGAGGAAGGCGGGGCCAGCGATGTCGAGGTGGGCCCAGCGCGGGCCGTCCTTCTTCACGAAGTGCTCCAGGAACAGGGCCGCCGTGGTGGCACCAGCGGACCGACCTCCCACGTTCTTGATCTGGGCGTAGTCGCTCTTGAGGAGCTCCTTGTACGGGGCGTGCAGCGGAAGCCGCCACAGCCCCTCGCTCACCTCGTCGGCTGCGGCCAGCAGCGAGCCCGCCAGCCCGTCGTCGTGGGTGAACAGGCCCGTGAAGTCCGATCCCACGGCCACCACCGCGGCCCCCGTGAGGGTGGCGGCATCCACCACCGTGGACACGCCCGACACCTCGCAGGCGCGGATCAGGCAGTCGGCCAGCACCAGGCGCCCCTCGGCGTCGGTGTTGTGGATCTCGACGGTGACGCCGTTGCGGTAGCGGAGGATGTCGCCGAGCTTGTAGCTGTTGCCCGACACCATGTTCTCGACGGCGCCCACGAAGCAGTCCACGGCCACCGGCAGGCCGAGGTCTGCGATGGCCCCCGTGGCGGCGAGCATCGTGGCGGCGCCACCCATGTCGCAGCGCATCGTCTGCATGCCGCTCGACGGCTTGAGCGACAGACCGCCCGCGTCGAAGGTGACGCCCTTGCCCACCAGGGCGATGTGGTCTGCGGCGCCCTTCGGCCGGTACGTCACGCGGATCAGGCAGCCGGGCTTGTCGGAGCCCTGGCCCACAGCCACGATACCCACGCACCCTTCGGCCTGGCAGCGCTCGAAGTCCCAGACCTCGACCTCGACCCCGTCGATCGATGCGAGGTCCTGGGCCTTGGCTGCCAGGGACTCGGGGTAGAGATCGGCGGGGGGCATGTTCACCAGGTCCCGGGCCCAACCCTGCCAGCGGATCCGCTTCAGCGCAGCCTGGACCTGATCGGAGTCGGAGGCGCTCGCGAAGATCTGCCAAGACTCCACGGTGGGGGACCGCTCGTCCTCGGGCTTGTACATCTGGAAGGCGTAGTTCCCGGCGGCGGCGGCCTCCAGCAGCTGCATGCCTTCCTCGGCGGAGCTGTCGGGGAAGTGCAGCGCCATGCGCTCGGCGCGCAGCGACCGCGCCTCCCGGCCCGCTCGACCGGCTGCCGTGCGCCGTGACTCGGCGGAGCCGTCCCCCATGCCCACCAGCACCAGATCCCGCGCACCGATCCGACCGAAGGTGGGCAGGTGCAGCATCGCGCCCACGCTGCCACGGAACTGCTTGGCGCTCGTCTCTCGGGTGAGCTGTCCGTCGAAGGCAGCGTCGAGGTCGGCCAGCTCTTTCAAGTCGGTTCCGACGCCCACCGCGAGCACATCGCACTGGATCTCAGTGATCGAGTCGGTCGGGAATTGGACGTTCACGGTGGTCTCCTGAAGGGCTGCGGCGTGCGGTTCAGCAGGCGCGGGTCAGCATCGATAGCATCAGCACCAGTAGAAGGCTCGACGCAATGGCCGAGCCGACGGCCAGGTAGGTATCGCGCTTCAGGGCGTCGGCGACACGAGACAGCACCCCCCGCTGCGCCGCACCCCCCCGTGGACGCCACGAGGGCAGGTCCGTTCCGGTGTCGGGGCCCATGGGATCGTCTACTCCCAGCTCCTCCTCCGGAGGATCGTCGGGGTGCCTCAAGGCCACGGGGCGAACCTCGCTGGGCGTGAGGGGAGGGGGCACCTCGAGGGCCCGGTATTCGTAGAGGGGGCCTGCCTCGTCGGGCGAGGTGGACTCGGCGGGCGGCGGCGGTGTGGGAAAGGGCCGCAGCTCCTCGTTCTCGTCGGTGAGGGGGTCGTCGGTGAGCTCGTCGTCGTCGTCCTCCATGGCGTCCGCCCCCACGGGGAAGGGGATGGGGGTGGGGGTGGGCTCCCGGGGGGGCGGCACGTAGCCCGGAGGGGGCTGGACCTCGAGGTTCGCCTCCACGGCCTGGGGCTGCTTGCCCGATCCCTTCACGGCGAAGGCCACCCGGATCTGGTATCGGCCGGGACCCAAGCCAGGAATCCCGAGCTTGTAGCGAAAGCGCCCCGAGGGATGGACCTGCACGGCGAACTGCGCCTCCTCCAGGGCCACGCGGCCCTCGCCCGGGGGAGCATCCCGATCCAGGAGCTGCAGCCCGCAGATCAGGTCCTCGTGATCGGTGACCCCCTCGGTGCACGACACCGTGACCGTCAGCTCCACCACCTCCCCGCCGCGGAAGCTCGCCTTGGGCAGCGGCACGCTGGTGGGCTCGATGGTGGAGGTGGCGGAGTGTGCTGGCCAGAGGACCTCGCCCACGTCCAGGATCGCGGGGTTGATGAGCGCCTCGATCTCGCTGATGCGGCTGCTGAAGGAGTTGTAGTCGGTGAATCGGTAGGGGGGAGAGGGCTCGCGCTGGGGAGAGAGGGCTCGAGACACCAGCGCCCCCAGCTTGTCCGCCACCCGATCCCGGAAGCGGGGGTTGCTACCAGACTCGGCGAGGCGCGTGGCGATGGCCTCGCGCAGCTCCTCCAGGGCATCCTTGTCCAGCCCCCGCGGGCTGACGCGGGGCGTGCTCTGCGGTGCGGAGGGGCTGGCGAAGGCAGATGCGTGCAGGGCCTGCGCCAGTGCCCAGGTGTCCCAGCCCGGGGCGGGGCGGAGGACGTTCGTGGAGGAGGTGACCTCGGGCGGGAACCATGGCCCAGCCATCGCAGCGCGGATCAGGGGTCCGCGCCCCTCCGCCAACGGCTCGGTGGACCAGCCCGTGAGCAACACGCTGTCGTCGGTGTCCAGCAACACGTTTCGCGGGTGCAGGTTGCCGTGGGGTCTCTGGCCGCTGTTGGCGAGACGGTGGGCGATGTGGTGCACGATCCCCAGCGTCTCCTGCAGTGTGGCGCCCTCGTGCAGCCGGCTCCACAGCGTCGCGGCGTGGCGCGGGATCACGATTCCCGTTCCCCCGCCCTCGGGTCGGGTGACGGTGGCCAGCAGCGGCGGGAGGTCCTCCTCGGGAGGATCCGCCAGCAGGAGCGCCTGCTCGTCCGCACAGGCGGCGCAGATCTGTGCGAGCTGCTCCCCGTCCGCCTCGTGGGCTTCGAAGTCCGTCTCCGTCAGCGGCTCCTCGAGGATGGCGAGTCGTCCGTCTGCGTCGCGCACCTCGCGCTGCCTGCTCCAGATACCGCGCTCCAGCACCTCGCCGAGCACCCACACCCGGCCGTCGTCGTCGGTGAGGTGAGACTCGGTCATGGGGCCGACAACAAGGCGGTGATGGCCTCGTCCAGCAGGCCTGCGTGGTCGGCGCGGTTGACGAAGACGTGATCGGCGCTTCCCACGTCGAAGACCGACACACCCTCGCGTCCGCTGATGCGGTCCACCGCTGCTGTATGCACCTGAGCGGGGAGGGCGGGATCGGAGGAGGAGTAGACGTAGACGAGGGGGGTCGGCAGCACGTCGGCCGAGAAGACGGAGCCAGTGGTGGTCTGTGCGGGCCCGCCCGGGAAGATCCGTCGCAGTCCCTGCATCACTTGTGGGAACTGGCCTTCGTTGTCGTAGAAGTACCGCAGATCGTCGGGAGCGGAGTCGAGCAGCGCCCCCGCGACGCTGTAGTCGCCTTGGCCGTCCTCGTCGTTGTCGATGGAGAGCATCTCGAGGACTGCGCGAGAGCCCTCTCCCAGCCCCACGGCGTACACCTGCTCGGGGTCGATGGTGACGGGCAGCTCGATGCCGAGGGCCAAGGCGAATGCGGGATCGGCGAGCACACGGAAGCCCCACTCGGCGGCGGCTCGTCCCTCTCGATAGAAGAAGTCGGCGCCGAAGTCGTTGTCGGCCACGCCGCGCCTCGCCGCCCACAGATCCCCCCAGCAGTTGGCGGGCAGCATCACCGCGACGCCCGCCTCTGCGAGCCGAGCGGGCAGCAGCCCATCGTGCACCTCGCCTGGCACCACGTCGGGGTGCATGCCGAGGGTCGCGAACACCTGCTGGAACGACCACTCGCTGGAGAGACGAGCTGGGTCTGCCAGGTGGTCTCCGTCGAGGGGTGCCGTGGCGTCGGGGCTGAACACGAAGTCGAAGGAGCCAGAGTGGTAGAGCACCGCCCCGGCGATCGGCTCGGACCCTGGGTCGGTGGGATGCAGCAGATAGAAGCGCGATGTCTGCCCGTCCGGGCAGTCCAGGGCTGTGTCGATGCCGAGAATGGCCCATCCTTCGGGGGCATCCGTGCCCTCTGGGCGAAAAGCGAGGGATTCGGCAGGGATACGAGCGAAGTCATCCTTCCAGCATCCGCTGATCAGACCCAGGATCGAGGCGGTCAGGGCGGCCTGCCACGGTGCGTTCACGAGGCTCTCCGATGGGCGTCGGGTGTAGAATACCCCCCCGCGCTGGCGGCTAGAGGCGAGGCGTTGACCCTGAAGGAACCTGCACGGAAATTCGAGTTTCTAAGGCAGATCGCGGCAGGCGGTTTTGGCAGGGTGTACCTTGCGAATCTGACCACGCCCGACGGCTTCGCCCGACCTGTGGCCGTGAAGCTCCTCCATCGGAGGTGGACGGAGCACGAGGAAATCGCTGGTCGCATGCGAGACGAGGCGCGCCTCTTGGGTCGCCTGCGCCACCGTCACATCGTGGACGTTCTGGATCTCACGATGATCGATGGTCGTTGCGCGATCGTCATGGAGTACCTCGACGCGGTCGACATCCGACAGGTAGTGCGTTGGATGAAGGCGTCGGGCAAGGCGCTCCCGGCGCGGGTGGCTGCCGAGATCGTGGCGGCGGTGGCGAGCGCGCTGGATGCGGCCCACAACCGGCCTCCCATCGCTGGAGAGCAGCCGCTGCGCGTGATCCATCGCGACATCAAGCCCTCGAACATCATGGTGGGGGTGTCGGGGGCCGTGAAGGTGCTGGACTTCGGCGTGGCGCGCGCCGAGTTCGACAGCCGGGAGGCCCGCACGGCGGAGCTGTCCTTCGGGTCACTGGAGTACATGCCGCCCGAGCGGCTGTTCTTCGAGCCGGAGTCGGCGGGATCCGACATCTACTCCCTGGGGGCCACGTTCTACGAGCTGCTCACGGCCGAGCAGCTCGGAAAGGCGAAGCTGCGCCAGGAGGAGCAACAGCGCTTCGTGACCCGGCGGATCGCGGCGGTGGCACCCTGCTTGGTGGAGCTCGACGACGAGACGGCTGCGCAAGTGGAGCGCGTGCTGGCGGACATGCTCACCTTCGACGACACCGAGCGGCCGTCGGCTCGTGCCTGTGTGGAGCGGCTGCGGGACGTGGCGCGAGTGGCGCGTGGCCCGAGCTTGGAGGAGTGGGCCGAGTCGGTGGTGCCGGGGCTGGTGGCGCAAGCCCAGGAAGAGACTCCCGAGTCGGAAGGGTCCCTCGTCGGGGAGATCCTGGCCGAGGACTCGGAGGGGTTTCCACGGGATCCGAGCGAGGCCGTGACCACGGGAGGTGCAGATGCGCTGGTCCCGGGGGGATGGCAGCAGTTCGTGGAGCCTCGGGCGGATCCCGAAGACGTGACGTCCTCTCGCGAAGATCGATGGCAGGTGATGAAGCAGGAGAGCCTCGCGTCGCTGCGAAACTCCGGCGACGTGACCCCGCAGACGCTCGAGGATCTCAAGCGAGGAAGCTCCTTCGACCAGGCGCTGCACGGCGACGACTTCGAGGACGAGCTGCCCACGGTGCTCGCCATCGGGGTGTCCGAGGCACATCCCGAGCGCGAAGCACAGCCAGTGATCCGCGTACTGGGCTTCTCCGATCCTGATGAGCCCGAGGAGTCGGACGAAGACGAAGAGTCGCTGACGGCCGCACTCGTGGCAGACGAGACGGTGCACCTCGACGTGGGCTCCGCCGCTGGGTTGCGCTCCCTGCCGCCCCAGTCGCTCCCGCCCCAGGCAGCGCGCTCGATTCCCCCCCGCTCGATGCCCCCGCGCTCGATGCCACCGCGGTCCATTCCACCCAGCTCGATCGCACCTCGGTCGATTCCCCCGCGCTCGATCCCTCCCGGCTCCATCCCTCCTGGCTCGGTCGGGCCGCGCTCGATGCCCCCGCGCTCGATGCCACCGCGCTCGATTCCCCCGAGCTCCCTGTCGCCCCGTGGTGACCGTGCGGCTTCGCTGAACTCTCTGTCGGGTTCCACGCCCGCGAGCGACCAGCGCGTTGCTTCCTGGCACTCCATCCAGCCGAGCGTGCGCACCGAGACCCCCGAGCAGCCGAGGCTGTCCGGGAACACGCTCATCGGCATCGTGGCCATGCTCGTGTTCGTGGCCACCACCTTCGCCTTCACGGCCACGGTGGTCGGCGGCGCTGGGCTCGCGACCCTCGTGGCCCAGGAAGACGCCTCGGTTCGCGGGCGCCACATCACGCTGCCCGTCTCGGCGCCTGGCACCTCCGCACCGGCGGCGGAGGCCGAGGTTGCCACGCGTGGGGTGCCCAAGGGAGTCCAGGTCGACGCCGAGCCGCCGTTGGTGGCCTCGGTGGGTGCGGCCCCCGCAGAGGCCTCGGTGCGCTTCGCGTCCGAGCTTTCGGGCACCCGGCGGATCTCCGTGCGGTGCGACTCGGGAGCGGTCCAAGGGGCGACGGAGGTGGTCCTGAGTGGGCAGACCCACGGCGACTGCACCGTGACCGCCATCGGGGAGGATCGCGTACGCCGCACGGCGGTGGTCAAGGACGTCATCGCTGGCAGCTACGTCTGCTTCGACGACGACGGCAGTCAGTGCCAGTAGCCAGGTACCTGTCTGGGGTGGTATCCGCGTGAACACGGAAGGCGGCGCATGCTGATCGGTGTCTACATTGTCCTGGACGATCAGTTCAGCTTGCCCGTCTACGCGGATCCCGACCCCGACGAGCTCGACGAGGGGATCTGGGTTGCGGCCTGCGAGCGCGTCAACGACGCCCTGGAGTCGGAGGGGCCCACCCGAGGCCACTGCGCCGTAGGCGACGTCGAGGTCGCGTGGCGCACTCACCTCAAGCTGGGACTGTCGTTCGTGGCCATCGCGTCGGATGTGAAGACGCGCGCGCTGGAGAAGTACCTGCGGCTGATCAGCGAGCGCTACCTCGACGAGGTGGACGACGTGCGCGAGCCGGACCGTCACGGCGTGGCCGACGTGATGGTGGACGTGATCCCGCCCTGGGAAGACGAGGATCAGGACTGACGGTCAGAGGCGCTCGCCCCGGCAGGAGTGGGTGAAGCCGCGCGTGATCCGGACGGGGACGATCTGTCCGACGAGTCCGATGTCGCCAGGGAAGTTCACCATGACGTGGCGCGAGGTGCGACCGCACACCACGCCCTCGTCGTGCCGGCTCGGGCCTTCCACGAGCACGTCGTCCACCTCGGTGCCCTCCAGCGAGCGGTGGAGCGCCAGCGAGCGCTCGCGCTGCCGCTCCTGGAAGCGGGTGAGCCGAGCCGACGCGACCTCGGGTCGAACGGGGTCGCGCTCCTCGAGCTTCAGCGCGGGTGTGCCAGGGCGCGGGCTGTACTTGAAGCTGAAGGAGCCTACGAAGTCGGCCTCCTCCAGCAAGGTCATGGTGGCCTCGAAGTCCTCGTCGGTCTCGCCCGGGAACCCCACGATCACGTCCGTGGTGAGCAACATGCCCGGACGTGCCTCCCTCAGCTTCCCGACGATCTCGAGGAAGCGCTCCCGCGTGTAGAAGCGCTTCATGCGACGCAGCACCCGGTTGCTGCCGGACTGCACCGGGAGGTGGAGGTGCGAGGCCAGCGCGGGCAGATCGCGGTAGGCCTGCACGACGTCGTCGCCCATGTCCCGCGGATGGCTGGTGGTGTAGCGGATCCGACGCACGCCCGGCACCTCGGCCACGGCGTAGAGCAGCTGCGCGAAGGTGAGCTCTCCGGGCACCTTGAGCCCGTACGAGTTCACGTTCTGGCCGATGAGGGTGATCTCCTGCACGCCCCGGTCCACCAGGGCCCGGACCTCGGCCACGATCTCGGCGTGGGGGCGCGACGCCTCGGCGCCGCGCGTGGCAGGCACGATGCAGAACGTGCACTTGTTGTCGCAGCCCTTCTGGATGGTGACGAAGGCCGACACCCCGTGGGTGCTGGGGTCCACGTCCGCCACGAACGGGTAGTTCTCCAGATCGAGGAAGTCGGTGTCGAGCACGCGGCTGCCGGTGGACGCCTCGGCCACGAGGCGCTGCACGTGGGGTACGCCGTCTGGTCCGAACACCAGGTCGACGTCGGGGTAGCGTGCGAGGAGCTCCTCGCCGCGTTCCTGCGCCACGCACCCGGCGATGCCGATCACCACGGGCTGACCTTCGCGCTTCATGCGACGGTACTCACCCAGGGCGGAGTGCATCTTGTCGACGGCGCGCTCCCGGATGGAGCACGTGTTGACCAGGATCAGATCCGCCTCGCGCGGGTCGGCGGTGGACTGGTACCCGTCGCGCTGCAGCTGCGCGTGGATCTTGCCTGAGTCGTACACGTTCATCTGACACCCGAGGGTGTGGATGAACACACGACGACCTACCTGCTGGGCTTCGGTGGACACCGGCCACACCTAACGAGGGGGGTGGTGCGGTGCTACGGGCGCGAGTAGGCGCTGGACCGCGCGTACCGCACCTTGGGCCTCACAGGCGGCTGCTCGGGGTCCACGGGCAGCGCGGGATCCGGCAGCGCCCGGGTCTTCACCACCACGCGGTACTGGTCGGCGCGCTTGCGGTTGGGCAGCGCGGTCTGCAGGAACACGAAGGTGGGATCCGAGGGCAGCACGGAGGCGGCCGTGACGTGGTGCTGCACGGTGAGGGCGTGGGAGCCACTGGTCCACTCGCCGATCACCGTCAGTCCGTGGGGGTGGGCGGCCACGAAGCTGGCGCGGTCGGTGGCCACGAGCACCGGCAGCTGGACCACGACGTAGCGCTCGTTGGTGGCCACCACCCAGGGGTCCCAGGCATCGGCCAGCGGCTTCTGCCCTTCGTAGGACACGTGGAAGTGGGTGGGTGCGGGGGGCTTTCGGCGCTCCGCAGCGGCGAAGTCGACCATGCGGTCGTCCTCGTCTTCGATCTCGATGGAGATGTCGCTCTTGGTGTCGAATCCCCAGTCGTCGTTGTTGCCGGAGGAAGGCGGGTCGGCCGCCATCGCGGTCGTCACGAGGATCCACATGTGGGCCTCCATGGGGTTCAATAGCCAGCAAACACATGTCGCGACGACAGCCATCCCGGGGTACCGGGCGGTGTGCTGCGCGACCCCTACATCGCCTACTGGTGGCGCCGCCGCCGCAACCAGATCCGCGGCGAGGGGCTGGTGGGTCTGGTCCGCAGTGTTGGCGTGCCACTGATGAGTGCGGTGCTCATGGTGCCGCTGGTGCGGGTGTTGTTCCTGGACTTCCTCGACGAGGGGCGGGTCTTCTGGAGCCAGGGTGTAGAGCAGGTCGTGCTCCGAGCGGCGCTGGTGGTGATCGGCTGGCTGTCCCTGGACGTCTACGCGGCGCTGATCCGCGGGCAGCACCGCACCGTCCTCGCGCTGTTGCCCGTGCACACGCCGGGCGTGGTGCGCGCCCAGCTGCTGGAGGTGGCGGCGTCGCGCTGGTGGCTGTTCGCCGGCGCCGCCATCGTGCTGTCTCCGATCGCGCTGGAGGGAGCGCCGATTCTGTGGGCGCTGTCGCTGGTGGCGCTACTCGGGGCCTTCGCCGTGGGCCTGTTCGGATCGGCCGCGGTGCACCTCGCTGCGGTGGCGGTCGCCGAGGATCCCCGCTGGGCGGGTCTGCTGGACCTGGCGCGCGGCAACAATCCCCGCGCCCAGGCTGCCTTCATCTACGCGCCTGGGGTGGTGCTGATCGGGGCTGGTTGGGTGGCCTTTCGCGCCGCCCACGGGATCCGCGCCGCCGCGCTGGGGGATCCCCTCGGCGCGCTGGAGCTGGCGCTGCCCTTCGCGATTGCGCTGCTGTGCGCGCTCCCCGTTCCCCGGCTGGCCCGCAGCCAGTGGTTCCGCGGCTCGGCCGTGGTGGCCGACATCGATGCTCGCTACGCGGCGCTGTCGGATCCCGAGGAGGAGCTGCGCGTCTACCTGGACTGGGTGGTGCGCTTCCTACCGGAGCGGGTGGCGCTGTTCGCCCTCGACGATCTGAGGCACGGCTGGCGGCAGCGTCGCACGCTGGTCACCGGAGCGTGGTTGGTGGCGGCGTTGGCGCTCGCTGCCGGCTGGACGGAGCAGGAGATCGGGCCGCCTCGGGTGGCGGTGGTGGTGATCCTGGGCACCTTCCTGGTGGCTGCCAACGGGGTGGTGCTGGCGCGGGACGAGCCGGAGTTCCTGCAGGTGTGGCTGCCGCCGCGGGGGGCTGCTGGAGCTGCGGCCCGGGCGGCGGTGCTCGCGCTGTGGCTGCTGCCCATCGGGTTCGGAGGGGCGCTGGCCGTGTGGTTCTTCCACGATCTGGCCCGGGCGGGTTGGGTGCTCGGCGTGGCGGCCATCGCCGCGGCCGTGGCCGTGCCTTCGGCGCTGCTGTGTGCTCGCTCGCGTCTGCGCGGCATGGCCGCCTATGCACCCCTGGCCACGGTGTTGTCGGTCGCCCTGGCGGCGGCTCTGGGGAGTCCCTGATGGAATCCGCCATCGCGTTCACCGACGTGCGCAAGACCTTCGGCCGAGTGCTGGCCGTGGATCGCGTGTCGTTCTCGATTCAGCCTGGCACCTTCGTGGGCCTGATCGGCCACAACGGGGCCGGCAAGTCCACCTGCCTGCGCATGCTCATGGGGCTGCTGCGACCCACGGAGGGCACCGTGCAGGTGGCCGACGTAGACGTGGTTCAGCAGCCGCTGCTGGCGCGTCAGCGCATGGGAGCCGTGCCCGAGGAGCCTGCGGTCTATGCCTGGCTCACGGCGCGGGAGTTCCTCGAGTTCGTGGCCGAGGTGCGGGGGCGGGGGGACGTGGGCGCAGCGCTCCAGCTGGCCGGTCTGGGGGGGGACGCCGATCGCTTCATCCGCGAGTACTCCCAGGGCATGCGTCGTCGCACGGCCCTGGCGGCGGCGCTGCTCGGTGAGCCCGACGTGCTCGTGCTCGACGAGGCGCTCAACGGCCTCGATCCGCCGTCCTCGGCGCGCGTGAAGGGTGTGCTCCGCGATGCGGTGGACGACGGGCGCACCGTGCTCCTGTCCACCCACGTCGTGGAGACGGTGGAGGCGGTGGCGGATCGGGTGGTGATGCTCGCACACGGCAAGGTGGTGGCCGACGAGCGCACCGAGGATCTGGGCTCGGACGGCCTCGAGAAGCTGTTCCTGGAGCGGCTGGCGGCGTCGACGCGCATCGAGTGAGGTCGGTGGAACCACGCAGCCGTGCTGCTGTCCATGGGCGGTGCGCACGGAGGTGAGATGCTGCTGTGGTTGTCGACGATGGCTCTGGGTCGGGACGTGGTGCACGAGGCCCGTCCGGCGCGCCCTCCCGAGGCGTTCTACGTGCTGGCGCGACCGGTGCACTGTCGGGTGGCGGTGGTGGTGGGCGCCGATGGGCGGCCGCGCGGAGCGCAGGCGAAGAGCTGCTCCGTGCTGCTGTCGAGTGCAGTGGAGGACACCGCCATGCGGTGGCGCTGGGCTCGCGCTCCGCAGCAGACCACCGAGGTGGTGGAGGTGCCGGTGAAGCCTCCTTCCTTCACCCCACGTGCCGAGCGAGGTGCGTGCCTGCTGGGCTTCGAGGTGGTGGGCAGCGATCCACGACTCGTCTCCGACGAGATCCCGCCGCGGTGTCGCATCGCCACGCGGCCCGTGCAGCCGGTGGATCTCGGCACACGGATGAACGCGGCCTGGTGCCACGTCACCGTGGTGGCCGATGGCGACGGCGTGAGCTCCATGGAGCTCGGCGAGTGCACCGACGGCGTGTCCTACGGTGCACTCGAGGCGGTGTCGTCCTGGCGGTTCGACACCGACCGGGAGCAGCGCTGGGAGCTGCTGGTGGGCTTTCAGCCCGATCTGTGATCAGAGTAGTGCCGGCTCTGCCGCCACAGTACTGATTGGCCGCGAACGACGTTCGCACCTCATCAGCGCCGACGGGGAACGGGCCGGCTCGACACGGGCCGGTTCGACACGGGCCTGCTCGACACGGGGCGGGAGCGCGTGGTCGTGCGCGGGCGAGCGATCGCGCGCGGGCTCGACGTCCGCCAGTGGCCAGCCACCCAGCGGCGACCGTCGTAGCGGCGCTGGACCCAGACCTGGCCCGTGCGCACCATCGGGCGCCAGTAGCCGACCACGTAGCTGCGCCCATCGTAGAAGCCGCCGACCCACTGGTAGCCGGGGCGGTTGTGGGGCCGCCAGTAGCCCTCGACGTAGGCGTAGCCGTTCCAGTAGCCAGGCACCCACTGGTAGCCGGCGCGCTGATAGGTGGGCGACCAGTAGCCGGGGCACCACACGCCGTGGTCCCAGAAGCCGCTCACCCAGACGAAGCCGGAGCGAGGGGCAGGCCGGTAGCCGTCGCGCCAGGGATCGGAGCGGCGGTGCTCCACTCGGTAGGCCTCGTGGTGGCGATCGTACTGGACCACGCGGTCGCGGTGGCCGCGGTGATGATGACCGGGATCCGCGTCGGCGGCGGGGGAGAGCAGCAAGGCGGCGAGTGCGGCAAGGGCGGTCATGTCGTCTCCATCGATGACCGGTAGACGCATCGCTGCCGGAATCCTTCGACGCGTTCTCCAATTGCCGCAGGGATGCTGCTCGGCCCTGGCTCCTCAGGGAACGGTGAGCTCCTCGTCGAGCCAGCGGGCCACGAGGCGGGGCAGGCCAACCTCGGGCTGGGCCGCCAGCACCTCGTCGAACAGGGCGGCCTCGGGGTGGCGGTCCACCTGCCAGCGCCTAGCGTTCACCTCGCGAGCGCGATCGAGCAGCAGCTTCACCGTGGGGTGCGCCACCGGTGCGCCCACCACCAGCAGGACGCGGCTGGTCTGCACGGCCTCGAGCGCCTGCGTGAGCGCCTGGGAGGGCTCGCCCGGGAGCACCACGTCGGGGCGCATGGTGCTGCCGCACACGGTGCAGGTGGTGCCGGGAGGCTGGAGCCCGAAGATTCCGGTCCTGGGGTGGCTGGGATCGGTGCTGCAGCGAAGGCGGAACAGCGAGCCGGACAGCTCCAGCACGTCCTCCGCCGCTGCCTTCTGCAGCAGGCCGTCGATGGCGAGGGTGGCCAGCGTGCAGCGCTTGGCGGTCATCGCTTGCTGCATGCGCGCCATGCACGCCACTGCGGGATCCGGCACCTGCGGCGCGGCGGCCACACGAAGCTCGTCCGCGACCGCGATCAGGGCGGTGTCGTCGCACCCCGATGGGATCGCTTCGGGCGTTCCGGTGACGATCACCATTCGGCCTCCGTTCGCCGACCGCGTGGCCGAGCTCACGACGTCTCTGTCCGGCTGGGGCGCATCGGGAGCTCCGCTCGTGTGGTAGGGCTCCCCCTGGGGGGGATCCGTAATGCTCTCGTGGATAGCCTGGCTCGGGTGCGCCCCCAAGACAAGCCCCCTGCCCACACTGGCCGAGGCCTGCCATGCCGAGCAGGGGCATCCGGCCGACGTGGCGTGGGTCATCGCGCCGGTTGGGCAGCCGCCTTGTCTGGCCGAGCCCGCGGTGGAGATCTCCGATCGTCTCGAGATGCGCCTCGACCCCCCTGACCTGGTGATGCGGCCGAACGAAGTAGGCCACGTGGACCTCGTGGTGCACAACGCCTCGGATCGTCAGGTCGGGGCGAAGGTGGCTCGCTGCACCATGCGCTACGTGAGCGTCTCGGTGCGTGACCAGGCAGGCACCCGAGTGGATCTGGTAGAGCGCTGCGGGTACGGCTCGGGTTGTGGCGGTCCCGACCAGTGGGTGCAGCTCGGGCCGAAGGCGGAGATGCGCTTACGACTCGAGGTCGCTGCCCAGGTTCGAGAACAAGACGACCAGTGCGAGACCGGGCCCCCGCGGCCCATGATGCCCGGGAGCTACAGGGTCGAGGTGGTGGTCCCGCGCGGTCCGACCCTGACCGCTCCTCTCGTGGTCCGCTGAGCTCGCCCTCGCCTACCGTTCGGACGCTGGAGAACTGGGCGACGACCCGCTGACTGGGATCATTGGACGTCGACGGTGTGAACGACCCAGTGGGCTTCGTAGTCGTCGGCGACCACCAGCACGATCCGCAGCGGGCCCCGCCAGTCGTCTGGCAGCCGCAGGGCGTTGTCGGTGGTGAGCAGAACCGGTGGTGTGGCGATGCTGTCGGTGGCGGTCCACCTCGTTCGTCCGGTGGCCGTGAGCTCCCCGCCGTCCACGAACCAGGCGGGGTCTGCCCCGAAGACCGCCGAGGTCGAGTCGATGAGGGTGATCTCGGCCCTCAGGGTGAGGGTGCCGCCCGGGGTGGGCGTGCCGTCCACCGTGAGTGTGAGCGCGTCGTAGCGAGCGGTTCGTGGCTCCAGGTAGGGCAGGGCATCGTCGAAGGGCAGGGTGACCTCGAGGGTGCCCAGCGCTCGCTCCCCGTCGCCGGTCTCCGCGGTGAACAGGAGCGGGGTGAGGGTGGCGCAGTCCACGTCGGCGTATGACTGCCAGTCATGGAGCATGCGGTCGCAGTCGAAGCCGTCGCGCTGCGGTGGGGTCCACGTCAGCGGAGCGATCCCGAGGGGCTCGACGTACTCGGGCACGTTGTGGCACTCCAGGTTGTTGACCCGCGTCGGAAACGCCTCGCCCAGCGTGCACAGGTCCACCTGCACCTCCTCGAGGGTCTGTTGGTCGGGGCCCAGGCCCAGCACCGTGATCTCGGTGGGGCTGCCTGGCCACACCGCGGGCGGATCGAAGTCCACGGCCAGGATGCGGGGCCGGTCGATCAGGTAGTCCATGGACACGGCTTGGCGTCGCTCGAGGTAGTCGAGGTCACAAGCCAGCCAAGGGAACAGCAGCCAGATCAAAACGACAC
Organism: Myxococcales bacterium; assembly: GCA_019634415.1. Classification (GTDB taxonomy): domain Bacteria; phylum Myxococcota_A; class UBA796; order UBA796; genus DRPG01. Next base: position 6,568 of record JAHQVJ010000238.1, on the reverse strand, counting down.
CTCCAGCCCTAGGTTGGGCACGATGGGAACGTAGGTCTTGGGAACCAGCCGCGTGTGGTTCCAGTTGTACTCGGCCCAGATCGGGTTCGGGATGTTGAGCGCGTTGAAGATGTCGAGGGCTGCGGTCCACCGCGACCGCTTCGCGCTCCACGTCTTCTCTACCCGTAGGTCCAGCCGCGCGAAGGGAGGGAGCCGCTCGGTGTTGGGGTCGCCGCGGAGCCCGTCGTAGGTCTGGTTCGTGAAGCTCTGGTTCTGGATGGCGACGCCGATCTCGGGCGTGTACGGATAGCCGGCGCTCGTGGTGAGGCTGCCCGACATCACCCACGCCTTGCGCAGTCGGCGCACACCCGTGGCCGACAGGGACCAGGGCAGATCGTAGTCCGCTCGCGTGCGCTGTGCGCCCTGGCCTCGCCACGAGCGGCCCACCGAGCCGGCCAGCCAGCCCGACCAGGCGCCATGGGGGCGAAGGCGGACCAACAGCTCGCCTCCGGCGGCCACCGCGCGCTCGGGGCGGTACGCGGAGACGAACGTGGCCCTCGCGGGCACGGAGAAGCCGGCGATGTGGTCCCACAGGGGCGGATCGGGCAGGGCCTGCAGCTGTAGATCGCGCACGAGGGTGTTCTGGGTGCGCGTGCCGTACAGCGTGGCATCCACCGACCAGCCACTGCTCCATTGCCCCTCCACCCCCGCGCTGGCCTGCCACGCCGTCATCACGGCCGTCTGCGGGCTCCAGGTGCTGCGCAGCAGGCGATCGGGGGGAGCCAGCTGGCTGAAGCGCCCGAGGAAGCCCTTGGCGGTCCAGGTGGGCCCGAGGCGCTGGCGAAGGGTGAGGCGGGGCTCGGGCATCATCACGTCGCCCTCTGCGAATCGGTAGCCGGACATCCGTACGCCGGGCGCCAGGTAGAGTCCCCCTGCGGTCAGCTCGATCTCCCCGAAGGCCGCAGCGGACTGGGTGGCCAGGGACACGGTGGGGGGCGCGTCGTCCAGGTGGTCCGTGAGGTGGTCCACCAGGGTGATGTCGCTCGCGGTGACCTCGCCGCCGAGGGAGACGTGCAGCGGGCCTGCGAGCTGCAGTCGCTCCTCGAGGTGGGCCACCACCTGCCGCCTGTCGAGCTCGGCGCGGTCCACCGTGTCGCCGATCCGGGCCAGATCGTCGAGCCGCGACAGCGCGTGGTCGGGGCCGGCGGCGACCCAGGCCGTGTGCTCGAGCCCACCGAGCTGGGCATCCCACCGCAGGTGCAGGCGATGGAACCCGCTGCGCATGGCCGGTGGCGTGTCGGGTTTCCCGGAGACCCTCAGGCGCAGCAGGTCCTCGGCGCCAAGCCCGGTGACGGCGATCCGGGATCGTGGCCCCACGCGGGCGATGCGGAGCAGGTAGTCGCTGTAGCCGAAGGACAGGGCCGGCTGGCCCGAGCCGCTTCCGACGAGGCGGCTGCCCCACGACAGCAAGGGCCCGATCCACGACGTGCGGCCAGCTGCAGACACGGTCCATCCTCGTCCGAGCCAGCCCTCCGTGGCGAAGGATCCGTCCATCAGGTCGGCGCGGACGGTGCCGTGGAACCCGGGGGACGGGTCGTGGGTGAGGGTGCGCGCGTCCACCACCGCCTGGGTGGCGCGGCCGAGGCGAGGGGGCATGCCCCCTGGGTAGAACGCCACCTCGTCGAGCAGGGTGGGGTCCACCACGCTACGCCCGACGAGGAAGTGGTACAGGTACGGCACGGGGATTCCGTCGATGCTGGTGGCGGTGTTCACCGCCTCGGCACCGCGCGCCACGAGGTTGCCTTCCACGCTCGCGGGGCGGGCCACCGATGGCAGCGACTGCAGCGCGCGGATGGGGTCGCCGAAGCTTCCGGGAACGCGCTTCAGCTCGGCCGCGGAGTAGGTCTGCGCCGAGAGCTTGCGGGGCTCCGGCTCGCCGTACACCACCACCTCGTCCAGCGACTGCCGCTCGACCCACAGCTCGATCTCGGGGTGCCCGGGTGCGACGGTGCCTTGCCAGCGGACCGGGAGGTGATCGATGTCGACGGCCACCTCGAGGGTGTGGGATCCGGCGTGGACCTCCACCGAGAAGCGACCGCGTCGGTCCAGGGCCACGGGGGCGCCATCGAGGGTCAAGACGGCGCCTGGGACGGATCTGCCCGAGCCCACCTCGGCGACGCGTCCCTCGAGCACCACGACAGCGGGGGCTGCGGCAGCCCAGGGCGTGCAGGAAAGAGCCAGTAGCATGGGGCCTCTGGATTCGGTTCTCCCCAGGTACGGGTGGGTGGGGCCGGTTTGCCACGGGCGGTCAAAAGCTCACCTCCAGCCCCAGATTGGGGAGGATCGGAGCGTAGGTTCCGAAGTCGGGTGTGGGATCCGGTGCGTGGTGCGGCACCTGGTAGGCGGGAACCACGGGATTGGGGACGTTGAGCACGTTGAAGACGTCCAGGTGCAGGGTCCAGCGGGATCGCGGGCCCACCCAGGAGCGCGCCACCCGCAGATCGAGCCGGCCGTACGGGCGGAACCTGGCCGTGTTGCGGTCGCCGGGAATCCCCGCCCATCGGGGGCCGGCGGCGCTCCCCCGGATGCTGCTGGGCTCGTAGACCGGCTGCTCGGGGGTGGTGGGATCGCCAGCGCTCACCGTGAGCTGGCTCGACAGCAGCCACCGCTGCGGAAGCTGGCGCGTCAACGCAGCCGAGGCGGACCAGGGCAGGTCGCGGTCTGCGAGGCGCTGGCCGTCTGCCCCCCACCGCTCGCTTCGTCCCACGGAGCCGCCCAGCAGGCCAGACCACGGGCCGTCTTCGGGCAGGCGCACGAGCACCTCGGCGCCGACGCCCTGGGCCTTCTCCGGGTGGTACGTCGCCACCCTCCGGGCCCAAGCGCCCCCTTCGTTGCGTGCCGAACGCGCCCAGAACGGACCGTCGGGGAGGGCTACGGGTGTGAGCTCCTTCACGAGCAGATCCGTGGCCCGCCAGCCGTGGACGGACAGCCGCGCGGTGCCACCCGACGCCCCTCGTCGCTCCACGCTCGCCTCCGCCTGCCACGACGTCATGACGGCGTCATCCGCGCTCCATTGGTCGCAGCACGACCGCTCGGGGGGAGCGACCCGGCTGTGGCGCCCCACCGAGGCGAGCAGCCGCCACGACGGTCCGAGGGCGCCGACGAGGGTGAGGCGCGGCTCCAGCTCGATCCGCTCCGCACCCCCGAACCGGTGGCCCGACACCCGCAGGCCTGGCGTGATGGACCCGTTGGGACCCGCCCAGTCGAGATCGGCGAAGCCCGCGGCCGACAGGCGGACGCCTCGGAAGCCCTCGATCCGGTCGGAGTCGACGTAGGCCCAGGTGAAGTCGTCCACCTGGACCTGGCTGTGGCTCGCTTCCATGCCCCCGCCCACGGAGAGGTGGGACGACAGCTCCGCTCGGGCGCGCAGGTGGGCCATCGTCTGCCAGCGGGCCAGCCGGATCCGCTCCACGGCGTCGCTGGCCTCGCTCACCCCGTCCAGCTGGGACAGCTGATGATCGGGACCCGTGGCCACCCAGGCGAGCCACTGGCTTCGCTGTGTCTGCCGGTGCCAGCGTCCCGCCAGGCGATGGAACCCGGCGTCCAACACCTTGGAGAAGTCGTAGGGCTGATCCACGCCACGCAGCACCAGGCTGTCCTGGGCGCCGAGCACCGTCCACGAGACCTCCCCATGGGGCGTCGGACGGCTCAAGCGCACGCGGTAGTCGGTGTAGCCGAGGGTGAGGTGGGGCACGTCGTCGAGCAGGCCGTAGCTGCGAGAGGCCAGGCTGAACAGCGTGGCGGCCCAGCTGTTCCGCACCGACGCCGACCAGACCCAGTGACGCCCCAGCCGACCCTGGGTGGCGAAGGAGGCGTCCAGGGCGTCGACGCGGATCGAGTTGTGCAGGCCGGGCTCGGGATCCGCCGGGCGGCTGCGTGCGTCTACCACGGCCGACGGGCCGCCGCCGAGGTGCACGGGCAGGCCGCCAGTGTACAGATCCACCCCGTCGAGCCAGCTCGGATCGACGATGCTTCGTCCGATGAGGAAGTGGTGCAGGTAGGGCACCGGGATGCCGTCGACGCGGACGCTGGTGGCTCCGGGTTCGCTGCCTCGGACCGTCAGATCGCCCTCCAGGCTCTCGGGGCGGGCCACCGCGGGCAGGGACTGCAGTGCCCGGAGCGGGTCGCCGAAGCTGCCGGCCACACGACCGAGCTCGGTGGCGGACAGCCGCTGGCGGACGCCCTCGGGGGCTGGGCGGAGCTCGGGGGCGGCGGCGGGGTCGGGGGGGCTCGCGTCGTGCTCCGGCTCCGGCTCCGGCTCGTCCACCCACGCCTTGACCCAGGCCTCGGCGTCCTCGGGGCCGGCCGCCTCGGCCAGCAGATCGCGCCACAGGGCGGCGCGCTCCGGCACCAGGGCGCGTGCGTTCGCAGCGGACAGGGCGTCCACCTCCCCGTTCAGCACGGCCTGTGCGACGGCCCAGGCGAGGAACGCCTCTCCGAGGGACTCCCGATCGTGGCCGCAGGCTCGATCGTCTCGGCACGCGGCGATGATCTGGGCTGCGCGCTGCGCCGTGGCCCGCATCTCCGCGAAGGCATCGGGCTCGGCCTGCGCAGGGGACGACGCGAGCATCCACAGCCCGAGCACCACGTGGAGCACGGCTAGGGCTCGTCGGGCAGGAGCGTTCGCCCGACGCCATGGAGCCGCAGCAAGGCCACCACCGAGACCAGGGCCTTCGCCTCCGGTCCGTCCAGCAGGTCGTCCACCTGGTCCAGGGGCATGCCGTCGAGGGCCATCACCCGAAGGCCGTTGGGGCTCTGCGGATCGGCGAACACCGCCACCTCCTGGCCTGCATCCAGCGTGGTCAGCACGCGCCCGTCGCTGTGGGTCAGGCGGATCTGGCCGACGCTCACCGTCAGGGCCGCCAGATCGCCCTCCGAGGCGACGGTGAAGACGGTTCCGATGGGGGTGGCCACCAAGGGCAGGCGGTCCCAGCGCACCTGGGTCACCCCCGGGTCGTGTGTGGCGTCGTGCACATAGCGCAGTGTGCCGGTCACCAGCACGGCCGCGTCGTCTTGCAGGCGTACGGTGGCGTTCGGATGAGGCTCGAGCCCGGGCTCCTTCGGTGGGGCTGGCTCGCGGGGCGCTTGCTCCACCACCCGTGGCTCGGGCGGAGCCGCCGTGGCGTCGGGTGTCGGGGGCTTGCGTTCGGGGGTGGGTGGCGTTGCTTCGGGAGCGGGGAGGGGACGTGCCACCACCGGGGCTGTGTCGATGGGGCGCTGCTGACCCCAGCCCACACCGAGCAACGCACCCGCCGCCAGCGCTGCGGCGAGTCCCAGCCACATCCAGCCGCGAGAGCGTCGAGGAGGGGCGGGGGTCACCTGCTGCTTCAGGCGCGCCACCGCGTCGTCGATGGACCGCAAGTCCGGATCGTCGAGCTCGTCCAGATCGAAGGCGTCGAGCCAGGGGTCGTCGGTGCTCATCGGGCACCTCCCTCGGGTCCGAAGAGATCGTGGGTCTCTATCTCCAGTTGGAGCAGGATCCATCGGCACCGGCGTCGCAGGCGCTTCTTCGCGTTGTCGTAGTCCGACACGCGCATCCCTAGGGACGCCGCGGCCTCCTGGGCCTGCAGCATCCGCCGATCCTGCTTCAACCAGGCACCGAACAGGGCGCGCTCCTCCTGGGTGAGCTGAGCGAGGAAGAGCTTTCTCCGGGCGCGCGCCTCCGCGGCCGCCACCGCCTGATCGGGCGTGGCGCTCGGGGGCTCGAGCAGCCGCAGGTGCGGTGTGGCTCGTCGATGGACCTGATCGTGGCGTCGTCGGTCGATGAACCGATTCCGCAGCACCGTCGTCAGGGCCGTGATCAGCGAGCCACGGCTACGGTCGAACCAGCCCGGATCGGCGCACACGACCTCGAGGGTGTCCTGCACCAGATCCTCGGCTTCCTCCACCGAGGCGCCCAGGCGCAGGGCTGTCGCAACCAGGCGCCGGATCAGCTGCTCCCAATCCAGCGGCTCGCGCTGAAGCCCCGGCAGGCGAAGGCTCGGCAGGCTCGTCATGGGTCTCCCGACGCGGCGGACCCACTGTACGGGTCAGCACGCTCCGTTTGCCGTCCGGGGCACCAACTTTCGGGATCAGTGGCGGCAGCCGCCCATCGTTACCTCGCCACTGTCCAGCTGGAAGGACACGAACCAGTCAGCGCCGCTCGCGGTCAGTCCGGGGTCTCGAGGCGAGACGACGGTGCTCGCGATGGCCTGGTAGAGGATGCCGTCCTCGAGGGGTTTCGACCTCGTGCCGAGGTCGCGATCTCCGTAGGCGATGGGCCAGTCGTCGAGCCCTTGGGGGCGTGCGCTCCACATCTCGACGTAGAACTGAGTGTCCCCGTCCTCTTCGCAGGACTCCACCAGCAGCTGGTCGGGTGCGCGCCCGGCGTGGTCCAACAGGTGGAAGACGGGGACGTCCGTGGACAGATCGACGTCGAGGGTGCCTTCGTAGCGGGCGCAGCCACAGAGCAGCGCGGTCAAGGTGGCGAGGTGGGACAGGCGAATTGGCATGGGATCTCCATCGGCTGTCTTGGTCTACGGCCGAGGGG
>JAHQVJ010000237.1 GCA_019634415.1 Myxococcales bacterium | reverse complement strand
TGATCAGCTGCGAACGCAGTTCGCGGCCAATCAGTACAGTGGCGGCGGAGCCGGCACGAGTCTGATCAGCTGCGAACGCAGTTCGCGGCCAATCAACGAGACAGCGTACCGACGCCGCCCACCAGCAGGCACGACCAGCTGTCGTACCCCAGGTCCACCGCGGTATCTCGGTAGTGCTCACACCACGCCACCTCGCTGCAGTGCTCGTCCAGGCAGGGAACGTCCGGATCGGTGTAGGCCGACCCAGTGGGCGCCGCGGGGACTCCCGCCAGCACGAACTGGGGCGAGGCCAGCAACACCTCGCACACCTCGCGCAACACGTCGACGTGCTTGCTCGCCGGGTCCGACGGCTCCACGTCCCAGATCTCCGCGATCCGGTTCGACTCGAGCCCTGCGAGGCCATCCGCCGGATCCGACCAGAGGGCCTCCTCACCGATGGTGCGGAACTTCAGGGCCTGCACGGCCTGCCGCAGGCTCAGGCCGTGCTCCGCTGCGGTGAGCGTGTCGATCACGTCCGTGCCGTCCCCGTAGGGCGACTCGCAGCCCTCGTGGTGGGTCTCCCACGCCAGGGCCGAGGCCATGCCGAAGCTCGTGAAGCCGGGAACGTCGAACGCCACGTAGCCGCCCAGATCGGTGCGCAGCCCCTCGTCGTCGAAGTGAGTGGGCTGCGACCACCCCAGCGCCGCGTTGCGCTTGCGGATCAGGGTGGCCACCGGCCAGCGATGCACGGCGTCTCCTTGCCCGTTGGCCGCCACCCCCGTCAGGGAGTCGGCGTCGTTGGGAGCGGAGGTGTCCTGCCACGGATCGAAGATCATCGGCAGGGCGTAGGGATCGGCCGAGCTGTCCTCGGGCGCCTGACGATTCATCAGCTCCGACAGAGCGATCGCCTTGATGACGTAGCGAAGCGACCAGTCGTTGTCGATGAGCCCGTCGGCGAGCGCCTTGAGGACCAATGCCTGATCGTCGTTGCGCGGAAAGCCGTGCTCCAGCGTGAGCGACTGCCCCGACAGGTGAGCCGCGATGTCGTCGACGAAGCCGAGGGCCGTCAGATGCGCCATGCCCACCGTCGGGTCCCAGTAGACGTCGACCGGCGCGGACTGGTTCGACACGAGGTGACCGACGATCTGATCCACCGTGTCGCCCGTGGCGTGATTCCCCGCCATCTGTCCGGCGGGCGAGCCCTCTACGATGGTCTTGTGAATGCGAGCAGCCGACATCGACGCGGTCAGGTCGTACAGTGGCGGAGGCGACAGGTATCCGCCTTCGAGCATCGTCCCCACCGGTAGCTCGTGGCAGGTGTTGCACGTGGAGAGGACGGAGGCGTCGTGGTCGTCCACGTCCTCGAACGCGCGACGATCCACCAGCAGCGCGCTCCGCTCGGCAAGCGCTCTCAGGCCATCGTCGTATTCGTTCACGAAGTCGAGGATGCGCACGTCGGTGCCGGTGTGCAGGCCCCACCCAGCGAAGGCGGTGGGCGATCCGTCGTCGTTCGGGCGCGGTTCCTCGAGGAGTCCGTCCTCCATGCAGGACGCGTCGAAGCCCCACGGGTGAACCCCTGCCTCCTTGTCGGTCGCCTGGACCCGGTTGAACAGATCCCGGAATCGCTGCTGCATGGTGTCGCCACCCAGCGAACCGTCTCGGATGGTGCCGTTGGCGTTCACCGACCAGAAGGCGGAGTACTCGAGGTCCACCACGGTCTCTGCGGGGTAGTAGCGATCCCAGTAGTCGTTCCGCGGCACGGGGTTGGTGGTGCTGTAGGTGGTGGTGTGGCACTCCAGACAGTCTTGGTGCCGGTTGAAGTAGCTGTCGAACACGGTGCGGCGCGCATTCACCGGGGAGTCGAACGCAGCCAACGGAGCGAGGTAGGCCCGCATCAGCGCATCCATCCGATCGGTGCGGAGGCTCGCTCGGATCACGTCCTTCATGGTGAACTCGAAGCAGGTCGTCTTGGCTCCGGCCAGCGACTTCCCTTGATCGGTGCCGCCCTGGCGGTCCGCGGGGGGACCCGCCGTCAGCGTCTGCCCCGTGGCGTCCTCGGTCACGGCCCCGGCCGTGCGGCCCCCGGTGCTCCAGACGAGATCGTCGCTCCCGCTGGCCTGGCAGAAGGGCTCGTTCCAGTCCGCCGTCCGGAGGTGCTCGGTCAGCGCGTGGTCGTAGCTCTGTGGAAGCAGGTCCTTGGTGAAACAGTCCTCCTTCCGGGCCCGAACCGCTTGACCGGTGTTGGACTCGAAGCGTGTGCGCACGCGCAGCTGGTGCATCAACAGATCGTCCCAGTGCTCCACGAACTCGGGCTGCTGCAGCAATGTGTCGAGCAGGGCTTCCCGACCGTGCTCGTCCTGCAGCTCGAGGAGCGCATCGAGCTCTTGGGGGCTCACTGGGCCGCGGCCCAGGATCGCCGTGGTCGCCCAGGTCGCGAAGGCGCGATCGCCGGCGTCGTCCTCGGGGAGGTTCCAGCATCCCGGTAGGGCCAGGAGCAACGTGAGTGTGGTGAAAGGTCGCATAGGTGGTTGGCTCCTGCTCAGCCGAGTTGGAAGATGGGGCCGGAAGGCGTGGGAACCACACCCGCGCTCTCGCCGAGGGGGGCGGGAGCGCCAGCGAGCTGCGCCAGACCATCCAGCAGCTCGGGGGCCGTGATGGACTGCTCCTCGGTGGTGGTGCTGCGGAGGATGCCGTTGCTGTCCGGCTGGTAGAACAGCCGCCCCGTCAGGCCGGCCTGCGTGACGGGCCCGCCGAAGAGCAGCGCCGCATAGGCGTCGGGCCAGTGCTCCGATCCGTTGCTGCCATCCAGGAAGCGACCGAACTCGGCGTGGAACACCACCAGCGTGTTGTCCACGTCGAAGTTCTCGGCCGTGCGAAGCGCCTCGCAGATCCCCCACAACACACCGTTGTGGCGGGAGGAGTGCGCCGTCTCGTGATCGCCGATGGCGTGGGTGTCGAAGTCGGGAGCGGCGTTGTGCCCCCCGATCACCGTGACGTGACGCGCCCCGTGGTGGAGTAGGTGAACCCCCATCTCGACGGACTTGGTGATCCCGTTGTCGACGTAGGATCCCTCCGAGAAGCTCTCGACCTCGGGCCCGGCGTGCAGCACGTCATAGGTCTGTTCCCACGCCGCCATCCGCGCCATCGCGTCGTCATGGACGTCGAAGGCAGGAGCCCGGACGGGCCCCGTGGCGTGCTCCAGACGGCGCGCATACTGCTCTCGATAGTAGGCAAGCAGGGCGTCGGCGCGGGACCGATGCGCTCGCTGGAGTCGGCTCACGAACGGGCGACCGACGGGAAGCACGAACGGGCGCGTACTCGCGGGCTGCGAGCCCGTCGCCGTTGCGAGCGAGGTGAGCGTGGCGTTCTGCTGGGGATCGAGCACCCAGGACTTCGGAAACCCACCGTCGTCCCAGGCGGCCTGCACCCGCGCTCCGAGGGACAGTGCCGCCGGGTTGCCGATGTTGATCCCGGACAGCGCATGGGCCGACGCCAGCGTGTGCGCCCCGAGCTCGCTACGCATCGCGACGAGGTGGGTGCGGCCGACCCCGCCCAGCGACTCGAGGGGATGGAGCCCGTCGCCGAGCACGACGGTGTGATCGAGGTCGTCGAAGTCGGCGGCATCGGCCAGGACCTGATGATCTGCCCCGGAGGCCGCCGTGATCCGTTCCGATACGGGATCTCCGAAGGTGCCTCCCTCGGGCATCCACAGCGTCTGGCTATGGGCCGGCGCGCGGAACAGGAAGATCTGCAGGATCTTCACGGGGTCGGGCCCCGCAGTCAGGTCGGCCCGGGCGCCCACCGGGAGCAGGGCGGCTCCGGTGGTGAGCCCGAGCCCTCGTAGGAACTGTCGTCTCGTGGTCATTCACATCCTCTGTCTGAGATCGACAGAAGCAAGGCGCGTGCCACGTGATCGAAGGGCGACGGATGGAGGAACGGGACCTTTCTCTCAGCACGGATGCGCGGCTCGCGCATCCGCACGAAACGCCGCACCAAGAGCACGTCGCGGGTTCACCCTTCGACGCGCAAGTCGAGCTGCACCCCTCGTCGCGACAATCAACGGAGTTGATGGTCGCGATCAGAGCACCGCCTGCAACGCCTCCGCCGCACGCACCGCATCCGCCTGTGTCGCCTGGGGGCCGAAGCTGAATCGGACCGTGCCCTCCTCACCCGTTCCCAGGGTGGCATGCGCCCGAGGCGCACATTGCGTGCCCGCCCGCACCACCACCCCCCGCACAGCCAGCGCATCGGCCACCTCCGCTGGCGCTCGCCCGGCCACCGTCAAGCTGCAGGTCGGCATGCGCTCCCCCACCCCGTGCACCCGCACGCCCTCGAAGGTCTCCACACGCTCGCGGAAGGCCTCCTCCACCCGGCGCGCCGCCGCCAGCGGACGCCGCTCCGCCATCCAGCGCAGTCCCGCCGCGAGCCCGCACAGGGCAGGCAGGTCCACCGAGCCCGTGTCGCAGTAGCCGGGACCCGTCCGGCAGACCGACCCGTCGCAGGTCGCCCCCGGTGTGTCCAGGACGAGCCCCGGACGCACGTACAGCCCGCCCACCCCCGTCGGCCCCTGCGGGCCCTTGTGCCCTGCGAAGGCGAACAGATCGACCTCCATGGCCGCCAGATCGAGGGGCTGCCAGCCGGCTACCTGGGCCCCGTCCAGCAAGCACAGCGCTCCGTGGTCGTGGGCCCGGCGCACCACCTCCTCGAAGGGGAGCCTCTCGCCCGTCACGTTGCTCGCCATCGACAGGGCCACCAGCCGTACGCTCCCCTGCTCCAGCTCGGCGTCCAGCGCGTCGAGATCGAGGGGCCCGCGCTCCCCCCGAGGAAGCTGAACCACCTGTACACCACGAGCCGACAGCTTCGACAGCGGGCGCACCAGGGCATGGTGCTCCATGCCGCTCGTGAGCACGCGTTCCCCGGCCCCGAAGGGAACATCCGCCACCGCCACCGCCAGGGCCTGGGTGGCTCCCGGCGTGTGCAGAAGCGCGTCCTCAGACACACCGAAGGCGGCTGCCACCGTCGCGTGGGCCTCGGCGAACAACGCATGCCAGCCGTCCGGAGGAGTACCGAACGCCCGCTGTACCGCCTCCAGCACGGGCGCGGGCTTCGGCCAGCTCGTGCCAGCGTGGTTGAGGTAGAGCAGATCGGCCATGGCCCGTGACCATAACGGTGAACGTCGACCGGGATCGATGCACCACCTCGGTGGAGGTGAGATGCGATCGTTCCGCGTGCGGAGCGGCACCGTGAATCTGGACGAGCGGCGTGTGCAGCTCGGCACCCACACCCACCACCTGACCCCCCTCGAGGCCCGGCTCCTCGCGCGGCTCGCCGACAGCAGTCCCGAGCCCGTCGCCCGCGACGTGCTGCTCCGCGACGTGTGGGACTACCGCTCCGACCTCGAGACCCAGGTGCTGGAGCAGGCCGTGCGCCGGGTGCGGCGAAAGATCGAGGTCCAGCCCTCAGCACCGTGCCACCTGCTCACGGAGCACGGCCACGGCTACCGACTCCTCGTCGCCGCCGAGCCCACGGCCCGGAGCGTGCAGCGGCCCCGCAACCGCTTCGTCGGCCGGGCAGCGGAGCTCGCGGCCATGGATGCCTGGTACGAGCAGGGTGCCACCGCCCTGCTCTCCCTCGTGGGCCTCGGCGGCATCGGCAAGACCCGGCTCGTGCTGGAGTGGACGCACCGAGCGGCCCTGCGATGCTCGGTGTGGGTGGTCGAGCTGTCCCACTGTGCCACCGAGCACGAAGCCATCGAGCGAGCCCTCGACACGGTGGGCGCCCGCGGCACGGATCTGCAGCCCACCATCGACGACCTCGTGGGAGCCCTGCAGGAGCACACCGGCCTGCTGGTGCTCGACAACGCCGAGCGGCTCGTGGCCGAGATCGCCGACTGGGCCCAGCAGATCGCCGAGCGCGTGCCCTCGATGCGCCTGGTGGCCACCACGCGTGAGCCCCTGCACGTGCCCGTGGAGCAGGTGGTGCGGGTGGGCCCGCTGCAGCCCGCAGACGCCATCGCGCTGTGGCGTGCGCGCGCACCCAGCGCCACCGCCATCCCGGACGACGAGCTGGGGCAGCAGACCGATCTCATCGACCGGATCCCCCTCGCCATCGAGCTCGCCTCCGCCTTTGCCGTGCGCATGGACGCACGCGCCCTGCTGGGCACCCGCCGCCGCCGCGCCGTCACGCCTCGCCACGAGACGCTGGAGGCCTGCCTCGCCGAGTCCTGGGACCGCCTCGACGCAGACCAGCGCAGATCGCTCGCGGCGGCCTGCGTGTTTCGCGGAGGGTTGAGCCGCCACGCGCTCGGCGCCGTGACCGGCTTCGACCCCGCACCCGTGCTGCAGGATCTGGTGGACGCCTCGCTGGTGCGGGTCATCGACCCCACCGAGCCTCGGTTCGACGTGTTCCAGCTGGTGCGCGCCTTCGTGGAGGCCCGCGAGGACCTCGCCCCCGCCAGACGGGCCCACGCCCGCCTCTTCGCCGAGCACGGCGATCCCGAGGCGCTGCGCGCGCTCGGCCGCGATCCCGAGCTACCGAGCCAGCGCCAGCGAGACGCCGACAACCTCGTGGCAGCCCTGCGCTTCACCGTCGACGAACACCTCGCAGACGACGCCGCGCGCTGCGTGCTCGCCCTGTGCACCCTGTGGGCCAGGACCCAGCCCGCGGCAGCCCTGCGCTGGGTCCGCACCGTGTCGTCGCTCCCCCACGGCCCCGAGACCTGCCGCATACTCGGCCTGTTCGAGGGAGCCCTCTGCACCCTCACCGGTCGGCTCGACGAAGCCAGCGCCCTCCTGGAGCGCCACCTGGAGGGCTCGGAGTCCGATCCGTCCCTTCGCGGCCGGATCCTCATCGAGCTCGGCAACGTGGCCTGGACGCGGGAGGCCCTTCAGCGTGCCGCCGAGCACTACGAGGCCGCCGCCGACGCGCTGCGGCACGCTGACGATCTGTGGTTCCTCGCCAACGCCATCGACAACCTCGGTGCCGTGCTCGTGCGACAGGGACGCTTCCAGGACGCGCTGGCGCAGCACGAGCAGGCCATGCGGCTGCACGAGCGAACCGGCAACCGCGCCGCCGCCGCCGCCACCGCCTCCAACCTCGCCGCCGCCGCGCACCTGGAGGGAGATGCCGTTCGCGCGCACCTCATGTACGAGCGCGCGGCCCAGGAAGCGAAGGCCTTCGCTTACCACAACACCCGAGTCGACGCGCTGACGGGCCTGGCCGGTGTCCTCGTGCATCAGGGCCAGCTCGACGACGCCATCGCCCCCGCCCACGAGGCCTACTTGCTGGCCTCGCAGCTCCGCTCCCCCCGGCTGGAGGCGAAGGCCGCCGCCGCCCTGGCGGAGGTCTACGTGTACCGGGAGGAGACAGAGCCCGCGGCGATCCTCCTCGCCGAGGCCCAAGTGCTGGCCGGCCGAGCCGACGCCCCCTTCTTCCGGGGCCGGGTCAGTGGCCTGGTGGCCGAGCACGCGCTGCGGCAAGGAGAGCTGGCCCGCGCGCGAGCGGAGCTACAGACGGCCGAGACCCAGTTCCGGCACAACGATCAGGTGCTCGCGCTCACCATCACCCTCGGCCGGCGCGGGCTCGTCGAGGCCCGCGCGGGTCGACTGGATCAGGCCGCGGAGTGGCTCGAGCGCGCCACGGAGACCCACGCGCGACGGGGTGAGCCTCGCCACCCCGCCGTGGTCGGCGTGCTCCGCACCCTCGAAGGCCACCTCGCCCCCCACGATCAGGGGACGTCGTAGACCACGCTCCACGGCACCGTGAACTCGTAGGCCGCAGTCGGCGCCCCTGCCTCACCCACCAGATCCGCGGCCAGGATGGGCGTGTCGAGCAGGGTCATGTCGGCGTCCACCTCGTAGCCGCGCACGAACACCACGTCCTTGACGGGCGCGCTCATCAGCGGGCCCGCGACCTTGGCGCCCAGGTAGTAGTCCTCACCGTCCTGTACGTCGGTCCAGTCGAAGACGTCGGGGTTGAGCTCGCCCCCCCAGGAGAAGCGCCACTCGGAGACGTGGCTGACCGCGTCGCCGCCCGGGAACCAGCTGGTGTCGTGGTGCTCCGAGGTGCAGTCCGTCACCGCCAGGTCGGCATCGGGCACCTGGAACGCATAGGCGTAGGGACCCTCCGTGAGCACCTCCAGCTGCAGCCCGTCGATGGGCACGACGATCCCGCACTGGTCCTTGTCGCGGTTGCCGATCACGAAGCGGACCTCCGACTGCAGCTCCTCGCCCGTCGACGTCGTCACGGGCACGAAGGTGACGCCGTCCTCGGCCACGCCGAAGCGCATGCCGAAGGCCAGCCAGCGCACGCGCGCGTCCACCTCCTCTTCCTTGGGCAAGATCTCGTCGGGCTCGGTGGTGTCGTCGGGGGTGGTCTGCTCCACCGCGGTCTGTACCGGATCGGGCTCGCAGCCCACGGCGACGACCACGAGGGAGAGGGAGAGTGCGCGCAACATGTCAGCCTCCTAGACAGGTGGCTGCAGGGTAGGGCTCGCCCCTGCGGGCAGCCTCCGATCAAACCTGACATCGCCTGACACACCGATGTCAGCTGGCTCAGAGCGGCTCCAGCTCCGACGCCGCGCGCACCAGCACCGACCGGAACCACCGATCCTCCACCGCCTTGTCCACGCGGGGGTGCCAAGCCAGCATCATCGTGTAGTCGTCGAGGGCCACGGGAGGCACGAACACCTTCAAGGGCAGCTGGCCCGCCACCGCACGCACCAGCCGATGGCTCACCGTCAGCAGGGCGTCCGTCGCCGACACGTGCCAGATCGCTGCCAAGAAGCTCGACAACGCCCTCGACACCCGACGCCGATGTCCGTTCGCCTCCACCACTCGATCCACCAGACCCACCGGCTCTCCGCGCGGGGCCACCAAGAGGTGGTTCTCTGCCAGGAACGCCGCCAGCGACAGCGTTCGCACCGACGCGAGGCGAGGATGATCCGGTCGGCAGACCGTCACGAAGCGATCGGCGAACAGCCGACGCATCCGGATCTCGGGCGGCGCCTCGGGGAACACCCCGATGGCCGCGTCCACCCTGCCGCTGCGCAGGTCGGGCATCGTGTCGGGTGTGAGGGGCGCCAGCACCAGGTCCACACCGGGCGCCCCCTCCGCGAACACGGCCTCGGCCGGGGTGAACAAGACCGTCGCCACATGGTCGGTGCACACCACGCGGAAGCGCCTCTTCAGCGCGCGCGGCTCGAAGTCCTGCGCCGACGCCAGCACCCCGCGAGCCCGGGCGAGCAGCTCCTTCACCGGCACCGCCAGCGCCTCCGCCCGCGGCGTGGGCACCATCTGCCGACCCGCCCGGACCAACACCTCGTCCCCCAACAGATCCCGCAGCCTCGACAGGGTGTGACTCATGGCGGAGGCCGACAGCCCCGCGCGCCGCGCGGCTCCACGCACGGAGCGCTCGTCCAACAGCAGGTCGAAGGAGACGAGCAGGTTCAGATCGACGGAGGACAGATCGGGCATCGTTCGATCTCGTGCATTCCACAAATGAGGAGACTGCACTGTTCTAACCTGCATCCACTGCGTAGCTTCCCCTCGTCGGCGGCCACCTGGCCCGAGGGAGCGAACATGAGCGGCAACCTGAACGTCACGAACCCCAGCGACAAGAAGAGGGTCCTCCTCGTCGTCGCGAACCCTGCCACCAGCACCCAGACGGGCTGGCCCGTCGGCTTCTGGTGGGCCGAGGTCACCCATCCCTACTGGGCCTTCGTGGAGGCGGGCTACGAGGTGGAGATCCGCAGCCCCGACGGCGGGGCGGTGCGCGCAGACGGCTTCTCGGACCCCGAGGACGACAGTCAGTACTCCGCCGACGACATCGTGTCGCTGGGGTTCAAGAAGTCGCCCACGCACACCGCCCTGCTCCAGGACACGAGGAGCATCGCGGGAGTCGATCCCGAGGCCTACGACGCCGTCTTCTTGGCGGGTGGCCAGTCGCCCATGTTCACCTTCGTGGACAACCAGCCGCTTCATCAGCTCGTCGTCGACTTCTACGAGGCTGGCAAGATCACGGCGCTGGTGTGCCATGCGACCTGCGTGCTGCTGCGCGCGCGGCTGTCGAGCGGCGACCTGCTCGTGCAGGGCAAGACCTGGACCGGCTTCGCCGACTCCGAGGAGAAGTTCGCCGACGACTTCGTGGGCCAGCGCATCCAGCCCTTCTGGATCGAGACGGAGGCCCGCGCACTCGAGGGCACCAACTTCGTGGTCGACCAGATGTTCCGCCCCTTCGCGGTACGAGACGGCCACCTGATCACGGGCCAGCAGCAGTACTCGGGAGCAGAAGCGGCCCGGCTCGTCATCGAGGCCGTGGGTCGCTGAGATGAGCCCCGAAGACTTCGTGGCCCTCTCCTTCGCAGAAGCTCCCCCCCTCGACGACGGGGGCTTCGGCTACTCCATGCGCCTGTCGTCGGGCAATCCGAACCCACCTGGCTGCATGGCGCTCACCTGGATCACCGGCGCCGACGCCTCGGAGCGCGATCGGATCCGCGCCCACTCCAAACGAAACGTCGCTGACTTCCTACAGGAGCCGGGCTTCATCTCCATCGTGACGGGCTTCGTCGGACTGCGCGGCTTCACCGTCACCGCCTGGGAGACGGAGGAGGCGATGACGGCCGCCTTGAGCAAGCACCACGCGACGGCGATGCGAGAGCTGTTCGCCGAGGACTTCGTGGCGAGCGTGTGGACCTCGGTGTGGACGCCTACGCGCATCAATCGGATGTGGGTGCGATGCGGGACGTGCAGGGTGCTGCAGAGCGTCGACGACGATCCGCGGACCTGCACGGAGTGCGCCTCCGAGCTGCCCGCTCGCCCGGCGTACTGGTAGCTGTGGTCCCGCACTCGCTCACTGCCCGAGCGGGTCGGCGTACCTCGGGTCGGTCAAGAACGTGGGATCCGTCAGCGCATCGAGGAAGCTCAGCAGGTCTCGTCGCTCCTGATCCGTGAGGATGAACCCAGAGACGAACTCGCTCCTGGCGGGGTGCCCCTCCCCCGCGCGGCCGCCGTGCTCGTAGTGGTGGAGCACGGCCTCGAGGGTGGGCAGGCTGCCGTCGTGCATGTACGGCGCGGTCACCGCGATGTTCCGCAAGGTCGGCGCCTTGAAGCGGCCGACATCCTCCTCCCGACGCGTGATCTCGGCGATACCCGGATGCGCGGCATCCGCGAGCACTTCGGGCGCATACAGCGCCGTGACGTGGAAGCCGAACTCGCTCACGAGCTGCCCGTCGTGTCGGAGCGTGTCCGAGAAGGTGGGCCCCCCGTGACAGTGGAAACACTCGAGGCGCTCGCTCACGAACAGCTCGTGGCCACGCTGCTGGGCATCCGACAGCGCCTCCCCGTCTCCTGCTACGAAGCGGTCGTAGGGGCTCCCGAACGACACGAGACTCCGCTCGAAGCTTGCGATGGCCTGCAGCACGTGGAGCGTCGTGACGGGACGGTCGTGGTCGGGGAACGCCGCCTCGAAGCGTGCTGCGGTGGCCGGATCGTCCGACAGTCGCTGCAACAGGACGTCCTGCAGCCCAGCCATGCCCATCTCCACGGGCTCCTCGCCGAAGATCACGATGGCGGCTTGGTGCTCGAGGCGGTCGAGGAGCGGATTCGCCCAGGCCAGGCGGCTGGAGTAGCCCACGTTGGCCAAGGACATCGAGCTGCGGGGATGGATCTGACTCGTCGCTCCGACGGCACGCGGCCTGCCGTCGGTGAAGGCCAGGCCGTGTCTCACGAGCTGCGCACTCCGATGGCACGCCTCAGGTTCGAGCTCGAGGCGGCGCGCACCTCCGAGCGGCTCGATCTGGAGGCCTTCGACGAGGAGCTCGACGCGATGGACTCCTTGCTGAC
>JAHQVJ010000236.1 GCA_019634415.1 Myxococcales bacterium | reverse complement strand
TGGCGTACAGCTTGTCCATGGTGAGGACGAGATCCTCGCGGCTGTAGCCGGGCTCCTCCTGCACGCGCAGCATCACGATGGCGTCGGTGGGGCACACCTGCACGCACAGCTCGCAGTAGATGCAGGCCTGCAGGTCGAGGGTGAAGTCCTCGCAGTAGCCCCGCTTCTTGCCGGTGACAGGGGACTCCCGCTTGCCAGCGGGGGTGACGGTGATGATCTGCGACGGGCAGATCTTGCCGCACAGATCGCAGCCGATGCAGGCTTCCTCGCCGTTCTGGTCGTGGACCAGGGCGAAGCTGGCCTTGTAGCGCCGGGAGCGCGACTCCTGGGAGCGTACGCCCTCGGTGACGCGGCGTCGGAAGAAGTTCCGGAACGTCGCCCACATCGCGCGGCGCATGCCGGTCAGGTAGGGGATCCTCACAGCCACCCCGCGGAGACCATCAGTGCGGTGCCCATGACCAGCACGATGCTGATGGGCACGAGGTACCGCCAGCAGAGCTGCATGAGCTGGTCGGAGCGGAAGCGGAACAACGACCACCGCATCCAGTAGATGAAGACGAACAGCAGCCCGGCCTTGAGCATGAGCCAGACGGGGCCGAGCAGCTCGGGCAGCGGACCGTGGGCCCCACCCAGGAACAGCGCGGCGGCAAGCAGCGACGCCACGAAGGTGTGCAGGTACTCGGCGAGCATGAACAGGCCGAACTTGAGCCCGGTGTACTCCACCATCACCCCGGCCACGATCTCGCTCTCGGCCTCGGGGATGTCGAAGGGGATGCGGTTCGCCTCCGCCAGCGACGCCACGAAGAAGATCACGAAGGCCAGGAACCCGAACACGGGAACGCGCCAGACGAGCCAGCCGTTCTCAGCCTGCCAGCTGATGATCTCGGAGATCGAGAGGCTGCCCGTGGCCACCACCGCCACCAAGGCCGACAGCAGCAGGGGGATCTCGTAGGACACGCCCTGCGCCACGGTGCGCATGGCGGCCAGCAGCGTGTACTTATTGTTGGATGCCCAGCCCGCCATCCACAGCGGGAACACCATGAGCCCGGCGAGCGCCAGCACCCACAGGATGCCGATGTCGAGATCGGCCACCATGAACTGGTTCTTCCAGGTGCCGTCGTCGTTCCAGCGGCCCGCGAAGGGGATCACGGCGGCCGTGCCGAGTACGAGGAAGGCGGGCAGCGCCGGTGCGAGGTTGAACAGCGCCCGGTCGGCGGACCGCGGG
Organism: Myxococcales bacterium; assembly: GCA_019634415.1. Lineage (GTDB taxonomy): Bacteria > Myxococcota_A > UBA796 > UBA796 > DRPG01. The sequence continues at coordinate 8,392 of JAHQVJ010000236.1, read as the reverse complement.
ACGATGTCTTCCTTCTGCATCATCTTGAGGACGTCGGCGAGCGGCTGCAGCACGCCCAGGGGCCCCACGATGTTGGGCCCGATCCGGTTCTGCATGCGCGCGGCGAAGCGGCGCTCCCACCAAGTGGCCAGGCCACCCACGGTGAACAGCAGGTTCGCCACCACGAAGCCCACGACCAGGCCTCGCATCCAGGGCTCGGTGAGCACTGCGTCGATCTGGTCGAAGATCACCGGTCCACCTCCCCCATGATGGGATCGAGGGATCCGAGGATGGTCACCACGTCGCTGATCGTGTGGCCCACGAGGGCGTAGGGGAGGGCCGAGCAGGCGTGCAGGCTGGGAGGCCGGATCTTGCACCGGTAGGGGCTGGCCCCCTTCTGGCCGCCGCCGCCGATGAGGTAGGTGCCGAGCTCGCCGCGAGGCGTCTCGATGGCGGAGTAGACCTGACCCTCCGACGCCTTCACCGCGATGGGTGACTTCGCGCCGCGCATGGCCGCGATGGGGCCCTCGGGGATGCCGTCGATGAGCAGGTTCACCAGCCGCACGCTCTCGCGCAGCTCGGCCATCCGCACCTGGTAGCGGGCGTAGGCGTCGCCGCTGCGGGCCACGGCCACGTGAACGTCGATCTCGTCGTAGGCGTGGAACGGATCGTCACGCCGCAGATCGTGGTCCACCCCGCTGGCGCGCAGGTTCGGTCCGGTGAGGCCCAGCTCCATCGCCAGGTACTGATCGATGATGCCCACGTTGCGGGTGCGCATCAGGAAGATCTCGTTGTGGGTGCACTCGGACTCGTACTCGGGGATGCGGCGGGCGATGGTCTGCATCGCCGCCTTCACCTTGCGGTCCCAGCCGAGGGGCACGTCGTGGCGGTTGCCGCCCACGGTGTGGGTGCTGTAGTGGAACCGGCCGCCCGTGAGGTCCTCGAAGCAGTCGAGGATCAGCTCGCGCTCCCGGAACGTGTACATCATGATGCTGGCGCCACCCCCGATGGTGCCGCCGATGTCGAGGGTGAAGGTGCCCAGCCACAGCAGGTGCGAGGCGATGCGCTGCATCTCGGCCAGGATGGTGCGCAGCCACCGGGCGCGACGTGGCACCTCGATGCCCAGCAGCTCCTCGATGGCCACGTTGATGGCCTGCTCGTTCGTCATGGGCGCGACGTAGTCGTGCTTGTCGACGATGGGGGTGAGCTGGATGTAGGTGAGCTTCTCGCAGAGCTTCTCGACCCCGCGGTGCAGGTAGCCCGCGTAGGGCACCGCCTTGATGATGACCTCGCCGTCGAGGAACATCTTGATGCGGAACACACCGTGGGTGGAGGGGTGCTGAGGGCCCATGTTGATGGCCATCAGATCCCCTTCGGGGTCGTACTTCTCCAGGTCGAGGTGCGGGTCGGGGCGGCGCGATCCGCGCTCGGTGCCGGGCGCCCGCTGATGCCAGGGCATCTGCTCGTGAAGGGGGGAGCTCATCGGCCTACCTCCACGGTGGGTGTGGGGTGTCGATGGCGTACTCCTTGCGGAGCGGATGGCCCTCCCAGTCCTCGGGGAGCATCAGCCGCCGCAGGTCGGGGTGCCCGGCGAACTGCACGCCCACCAGGTCGTACTGCTCGCGCTCCTGCCAGTCTGCACCGGCGAACAGGGGGAAGAGGGTGGGGATGCTCTCGCCGGCTTCGAGCCGCACTCGCCAGCGGAAGATGCCGCCGTCGCGCCTCGGCCGCCGCAGCACCGTGGCCACCTCGAAGTGCTCGCTGCCCTTGTCGCCCGGCCAGTGGCTGGCCACCACCGTCACGTACAGGGTGTAGCCGAGCTCCTTGAGCATGACGGCCAGGGAGACGTGGCGATGGACCGGCACGAGCGGGCCCTCCGGCGGAAGCTCACCGGTGCGGAGGTCGAGCTCCGGCAGGAGCTCGGCGAGCCGTGCGCGGACGTGGGGGTCGAGGGTCTTCATGAAGTCGGGGGCTTTTGCCGGGGGGGAAGGGCACGCCATCCGTGGCGGCGGCGTGCCGAGCTAACAAGGGAGTGTGGGGTCATCCAGTGGAGCTGGACGGGTCGTCGTGCTCACGGAGGGCATTGCCACCGAGTCCGACGTCGCGTGCGCGGTCGAGCTGTGCGCTGTTGGTGGCGTCGTCGGCCTCGCGGTCCTCGAAGCGCTTGATGTCTGGGTAGATCATCTTGTCGGCCTCGGGGCGCGTGTCGCGCTCCACGGTCTCGCCATGGCGCTTCTGTGCCACCTTCTCGCGCAGGCGGTTGAGGCCCACCAGCACCTGATCGGCGTTGGGGGGGCAGCCGGGAATGTAGACGTCTACGGGCACCACGGTGTCGATGCCGGGGACCACCGAGTAGATGTCTCGGTAGAAGTCGCCGGAGATGGCGCAGGAGCCCATGGCGATGCACCACTTGGGCTCGGGCATCTGGTCCCACAGGCGCTTGACCCGCGGCACCATCTTCACGGTGATGGTGCCAGCCACCACCATCACGTCGCAGTGGCGCGGAGTGGGGCGGATCACCGAGCCGATCTGGTCGATGTCGACCCGGCTCGCGGCCGAGGTCATGAACTCGATGGCACAGCAGCTCGTGGCCATCGGGAAGATCCATAGGCTGTGGCGCGCACCCCAGTTCAGCAGGGTGTCCACCGAGGTGGTGGCCAGGGACAGGCCAGGGAAGCGCTCCATGGTGGCGTAGAGTGGATGCTCGAAGGGGCGGTCGGACTCGTTCACTGCCATTCGATCGCTCCTTTGCGCACGGCGTAGGCCCACCCGGCCAGGAGGATGCCGAGGAAGATGGCCATGTCGACGATGGCGATGGTGCCGACGTCGCGGATGTTCAGCGCCCAGGGGAACAGGAAGGCGGCCTCCACGTCGAACAAGACGAACACGAGGGCCACCACGTAGTAGCGCGGGTGGAACCGAACCCACGCGACGCCGTCGGGCTCCTCGCCGCACTCGTACGTGTCGTACTTGGCAGGCGAGTCCACTCGGGAACGCACCCGGAGCAGCGCCGCTGCCACGAGGCTCCCCACCGGGATGGCCAGGCACAGTGCGAGATAGATCGCTGCGGGAATCCACTCTTCAGACATGCGGGCCCTCCTACCACCTAGGGGAGAGCACGTCGATGGGGTGCGCCATCTTGCTGCTTGCCGACCGCGCGCTGCCGGGTAAGGACTCCTTCATCATGGTGACCCTGCTGCCGCGCGAGCGATCTCGAAGCTGATCTTGTTGTCAGCCTTCCGTTCGTGTGTTCGTTGCGCAGCCTCTGGAGACATCCATGATCGATCCCAACCACATCGCCGAGGCCCCCGATCTCGTGAAGGGCCACTTGGCGAAGCGACATGCTGGTGAGCAAGCACCAGCCGACGTCGACCGTATCGTCGCCCTCACCGACCGCCGCCGTGCCCTCATCACCGAGCGCGACGAGCTTCGCGCGGCTCGGAATACCCTGTCGAAGCAGATCGGCGGCTTGTTCAAGGAGGGCAAGGGCGACGAGGCCAATGCCCTCAAGGAGCAGGTCCAAGCCGGGAACGCCCGCATCGAGGTGATCGAGGAGGAGCTGCAGGGCGTGGAGGGGAGCCGGCAGCAGCTGTGCTTGGGGCTGCCCAACCTGCTCCACGACGGTGTGCCCGAGGGCAAGGGCGACGAGGACAACGCGTTGGTGCGCACCTGGGGCGAGCCCAGGGGTGCCGCCGGGGATGGCGAGAGCCACGTGGAGATCGGCACCCGACTGGGGATCCTCGACCTCGAGCGGTCGACGAAGATCACCGGGAGCCGCTTCTGGGTGCTCCGCGGTGCTGGTGCGCGAATGGAGCGGGCGCTGGTCAACTTCTTCGTGGACCTGCACGTCGACGAGCACGGCTACACCGAGGTGATGGTGCCCTACCTGGTGCACCGCCACTGCGCCGAGGGCACGGGCCAGCTTCCCAAGTTCGAAGACGACATGTTCCGGATCGCGGGCGAGCTCAACGGCTCGGACGCCTTCCTGATCCCCACCGCCGAGGTGCCGGTCACCAACCTGCACCGTGAGGAGATCCTCGAGGAGGCGCAGCTTCCCCTGCGCTACGCGTCGTTCACGCCCTGCTTCCGGAGCGAGGCGGGTAGCGCGGGGCGTGACGTGCGCGGGCTCATTCGGGTGCACCAGTTCCACAAGGTGGAGCTGGTCTGGATCACCACGCCGCACCGCGCCGAGGCCGATCATCAGACGCTCGTGGGCCACGCCGAGACCGCGCTGAAGCGGCTGCAACTGCCCTATCGGGTGATGGAGCTGTGCGGCGGAGACGTGGGGTTCGCGGCTCATCGTTGCTTCGATCTCGAGGTGTGGCTGCCCAGCCAGGGCTTCCGCGAGATCTCGTCGTGCAGCCACTTCACCGACTACCAGGCGCGCCGCATGGCGCTGCGGTATCGCCCCGAGCCCGAGGGCAAGAAGAAGGCCAAGCCTCGCCTCGCCCACACGCTCAACGGCTCGGGCTTGGCCGTGGGTCGTACGCTCGTGGCCATTTTGGAGAACAATGTGCAGGCGGACGGATCGGTGGTGATCCCCGAGGTGCTGCGGCCCTACATGGGTGGCAAGGAGGTCATCGAGCCGACTTGACGGCGGCCCAGCGCCGAATAAGCGCTGGGGTGCCGCAACCGTCCGTCGATTGGAGGTGTGGCCGAGTGGTCGAAGGCAGCGGTCTTGAAAACCGCCGACCCGCGAGGGTCCGAGGGTTCGAATCCCTCCGCCTCCGCATCTTTCTCAATTCTGGAGTCGTGACCGAGTGGCCGAAGGTGCTTGATTGCTAATCAAGTGTGGGGGTGACTCCACCGAGGGTTCAAATCCCTCCGACTCCGCCCCTTTCTTCTCTCCGGGCGTCTTTCTCCGCCCCACGGCACACGTCGGAGCGCGCTGAGTCGGGCGTGCCTCGGCCTGCGCCGGATTGCCGCTGCGACGACCCTGCGACAGTCCGCTCCGCCTCCTCCGAGTACTCGATCCCCGACGCGAGGACAGCCTCGTGTCGGTTCCCATCGAGGAGGATGTATGCGTTGTCTGGTTGGATTGGTGGGTCTGTGCGCCGCGGGAACGGCCTGGGCGCAGACCGTGGACTCGGGGTGCCTGGAGGCAGGGGCCACGGGCTTCTACACGGTGCGCTTCAATGGTGTGGCGCAGGAGCTGTACGTCGAGGACGTAGACGGTGACGGTCTTCCCGAAGAGGCATGGTGCTTGGGGGACGAGGGGTCGCCCACGTCGCTGACGATCACCGGGGTGTCGGGTTGTCTGGCGGCGGATCAGAACCTGCTGTTCTACGGCACTTCGAGCTGTGACATCGACGTCGGCATCGTCGTCGGAAGCTCGGCGGCCGACACCATCGACTGCTCCACGAGCGCGCGGCCCGTGCTCATGTTCGGCGGCGACGGCGGCGACGTGTTCACTGGCTCGGCGTACGGCGACTTCTTGCACGGAGGCGATGGTGGCGACGTGCTGAACGCCAACGCCGGCCGTGATCTGGCGTGTGGTGGGCCCGGCGGTGACACCATGGATGGTCAGGCTGGGATCGACCTGCTCTGGGGCGGGCCCGGCGCGGACTACCTCCTGGATCAGTCGCTGCTGGAAGGCACGCTGGACGTGCTCTACGGATCGCTGGGAGCCGACGAGCTGATCAGCACCGACACCGGCGTCACGCTGATGCACGGCGGCTCTGGTCCGGACGATCTGCTGGCGGCCTGCAACGTGGCGTCGGAGACCCGCATGCACGGTGGGCTCGGGTCGGATGCCTTCGACGCCTGTGGCACCAGCGTGGTGTTCGGTCAGGACGTCGTCGCGGACACGTTCACCGGCCTGGTGGACTTCGAGGAGTGTCGGATCGATCTGGGGAACACCACCGTCGACGATCCGATCCCCACTTGCACCACCCTCGACGGGCTCGCCGCCTGTGCCAACGACACGCCGCTGGTCACGGCCACCCACGACGCTGCGGGCGCCTGGCTGTACTTGCTCGACACGGACGGTGCCCAGCCAGCACCCGATGGATCGAAGCGGCGGGTGAGCCAGGGCGCGGCGACTGCGGATCGCGTGCTCGCGCTGGCCAAGGATCCGGCCGACTGCGGGGTCACCTGGGCCGTCATCGAGGATGGGGGTGCTCAGGCGCTGGTGACCATCGACACCTCGGCGGTACCGCTGCCCACCCTCGACTACGCCGCCACGCTGCAGTGGGCACTGCCGGCGGGCACGGACGTCGCGGATCTGGCCTTCGGGGCCGACTCGCAGCTGTACGCGCTGACCACCGGGGCCACGGTGTTGCAGGTGGATGCGGCGACGCAGTCCTCCACCGTGGTGGGCTCGGTGGGCCGACCGGGAGCGACGGGGCTGCACATGGCCTTCGACGGTCCCGAGACCGGCTTCTTCTTCGTGACCACCCAGGACGGCACACGCGTGGACGTGGACGTGCTGGAGCCCACCACGGGCGCCACCATGCCTGCCGAGGATCACCTCGATGCGGACGCCGCTGGCCCGTTCACGTTCCATGCCTTCAACGTGGCTGGCGGCACCTTGGAGATCGACGACAGCTACGATGCGGTGCTCGGGGGCTACCCGATGTGGACCCGCGGCCGCCGCAGCTGGGGTGGGGGAGGTCGCTTCGAGGCGTGGACGGCGGGCGGCGCCTGCGCTGCCCAGTGCGTCGCGGACATCGACGATCCTCCAGACGCGCTCACGCTCCCGCACTGGCTCGACGTGCCCTGAGCGGCCGTGGTGACATCGGTCGTCACCGTTCTCGGTAGAGGGCCCTCCAGAATGCAGCCGTGGGGGCGCCCTCTCCCCGCTGCACTCTGGTCTCCTGACTAAGTGGCTCGCGACGAGGAGAGGGTGACCGTCTCTTGGTCGGGTCTGGTTCCGCTCACTCGGACGGAGCCTCGCCCTCGTCGCCCCCTTCTTCCTCGGGCACCTCCACCACGTCGAGCACGGCCAACAGCTTGCTGCCCACGAACTGGCCGCGTGCCAGGTCTTCGAGCTGGGCGGCGCCGTCGGTGTCGCCCTTCTCGCGCAGCTCCATGATCCGCGCGATGATCTTGGCCGCTTCGACCTCTTGGGTGTCGAACTCGAGGTTCGCGGTGAGCGCCCAGGTGTCTTCGGCCGAGTACTTGCCCGTCGGGTAGTTCACCTTGGAGAACTTGCCCTCGCTCTCGGCGACGATCAGGAAGGCGGCGGCTGGCAGCTTCTTGTTGATGTCCAGCGCGATCAGGTCGGGCCGGTCGAACATCTTCGACTCCGCCACCACCGTGGCCAGGCGGCCGTTCTCTGCCTCCACCACGCGATCGGCCTTGATCCACCCCTCGGTGCCGTCCTCGACCTTCACCTTCACCCAGCCGTCGCCGACCTCGGTGCGATCCATGCGATCGCCGCGAGCGACGTTGGTGATGTAGTTCTTGACCGTGCCTTCGCCGCCGTCGGGATCGGGGATGTTCTTGTCGTCGGTGGGGGCCTTCCAGATCGCCCAGCCGGCAGTCGCAAACGCGGGCACCACGGGGGCGGGCTCGGGGGCTTCCGGCGTCTCGGGCACCTCGTCGGTGGGCTGCTCGGGCACAGGATCGCTGCCCGTGCAGGCGAGGATGGCGGCGAGGACGACAAATGCGGCGCGCATCATGGTGTCTCCGGGTGTTGGGCGAAGACTACCCATCTGCCCCCTTGTGCGCCAGCCGGGTCCCGGTTACCCACGCGGGGTCTGGCAAGGCACCCATAGCTCAATTGGATAGAGCGTCGGACTACGGATCCGAAGGTTGGGGGTTCGACTCCTCCTGGGTGCGCCACTTTCCAGTCATATGCCAGCTTTATGCTCGGCAATCAAGAGTCTGCAGTCACGAACTTGCAGTCACTTACCCCACCTACGGCTAAGCTGACCGTAGGAGGGGGACTATGGCCCGACGCCGCAGCTTTCGGATGAGCGACATCGGCGTCTACGAGCTGCGCCGAGACGGTGAGAAGACCTACTGGCAGGTGCGGCGGAGCCTCGACGGCGTGCGGGAGACGCTGTGGATCGGCTGGGCTACCCGCGAGGAGGTGGAGGACATCGTCGCTGGGATCTTGGCGACGACGCGCACGAGAGCCCTGCCGAACCGGCCCGGCAACGTGGCGGGGCTGTTGATGGCGTGGCTGCGGGCGGAAGTCGAACCCCGCGGGGACATCCGAGATCGCACCAAGCAGGTCTACAACGCGGACGCGAGACACCTCGTTGGCCACCTGGGCACTCGCCGTGCGAGCACGCTGACCGAGGACATGCTCGTCGAGTACCGGGACGCTCGGCTTGCTGAGGGTGGGGCGCCGGGGACGGTGAAGCAGGAGCTGAAGCGCATCGTATCGGCGTGGCGGTGGGCGAGGCGGAACAACCTGGTGCCGGACCGGCCCCTGACGCTGCCCAAGCTGCGCGTGTCTCCGGTG
>JAHQVJ010000235.1 GCA_019634415.1 Myxococcales bacterium | reverse complement strand
CCTGGGGCATGGCGGTGACCTTCGTGTTGGCCACTGGTGTCCTCTTCGTGAACGGCATGATTCCCTTCGGGATGTTCTCGCTGCTGTTCATCGCGAGTGCGGTGGTTCACGCACGACTCTGGCCGACCGCGGACACCTGACCCACGTCGTCGGTGGTCGATCACCTCGAGCGTGCCCAGCGTTCCTCCACGAGCCCTCCACAACCGTCCGACACACTGCTGTCAGGAGGTGCGGTGATGTGGGTTGTCTGGATGGTGGGATGCATGTCCGGAACCGAGCTGACCGAGGACGCGAAGACCGATCTGACCTGGTCCGCGGACGTCGCCGCGGTCGTGGGCGAGCGCTGCGCGGGCTGCCACCAGCCCGAGGGCCTCGGAGGACTGCCGCTCGTCACCTATGACGACGTGTTCGCCGCTCGCTCTGCGGTGCGCGCCGCCGTGCAGTCGGGCCGCATGCCGCCCTGGATGCCATCGGAGGAGTGCACCAGCTACGTGGGGGACCGCTCCATGTCGGCGGAGGACGAGGCCACGCTGCTCGAGTGGATCGACGGCGGAGCGCCCGCAGGAGACGCCGCGGTCGTGGCCACCACCCCCACCGGCCCCACGCTGCGCGCCGACGCCGTGCTCCCCCTGCCCCAGGGCTACAGCCCGCAGCTCGCCCCCGACGACTACCGATGCCAGCTGCTCGACTGGACGCCCGATGACGAGGTGTTCGTGACGGGTGCAGAGGTGCAGGTCGACCGGCAGGACCTCGTTCATCACGTGATCGCCTTCGTGATCGCCGAGTCCGCCGTGGAGCTGTACGAGGGCCTCGATCAGGACGAGCCGGGTCCAGGCTGGACCTGCTACGGCGGGCCCGGCGGCACGGCGGTCACCGAGGATCTCGAGCTGTCGGACATCCTGGCGGGCAACGTGGGAGACGCACTGGCCGTACGCACCGTCGCCAGCTGGGTCCCCGGCAAGACCGACGTGCTCTTGCCCGAGGGGACGGGCCTCGCCATGAGCCCCGGAGAGCGCCTCATCCTGCAGATGCACTACAACAGCCCGGCGCCCGATCCCGGGCCCGATCAGTCCAGCCTGGTGCTGCAGCTCGACGACGATGTGCCGCGCCCCGCCGCGATGGTGGCGCTGCTCGATCCGGCCTGGGTGCTCGACATCCCCGCGCTGGGCGATCCCATGCAGATCCCCGCCGGGGAGTCCGACGTCCGCCACAGCACGACCGTGGACGTGGACGGCCTGTTCTTCCGGAGCGCCCGGGAGCGCCTGGGGCTCGCCGAAGATGCGTCGTACGAGGTGCACACCGTGGGTCACCACATGCACACCCTCGGTACCCAGGGCACCGTGCGGATCCTCCACGACGACGGCACGGACAGCTGCTTGCTCGACATCCCGGACTGGGACTTCGACTGGCAGGGAAGCTACACGCTTCGGCAGTCGGTGGTGGTGAGCCCGGGGGACCAGGTGCAGCTGTCGTGTAGCTGGGACAACTCAGAGGGCACCGAGGACGTGTACTGGGGCGAAGGAACGGCCGACGAGATGTGTCTGGGGAGCCTGATGGTCACGGAGGCGAGGTAGCCGCATGGAGCGCCGGATCCTGGTGGTGGAGGACGACCCGTCGATCGGCAGCCAGCTGGTCTCGGGGCTGATCCGCGAGGGCTTCGACGCCACCCTGGCCGCGGACGGCGCCACCGCCCGGACCGCCTTCTCCCAGTCCGACTACGACCTGGTGCTCCTGGACCTCGGCCTGCCCGATCACGATGGCTTCTCCTTGCTCGACGCCTGGCGATCGCGCTCGAGCGTGCCCGTGATCGTGCTCACCGCGCGCACCGAGCTGTCCGCCCGCCTTCGGTCCTTCGAGCTGGGCGCCACCGACTGGCTGCCCAAGCCCTTCTTCCTCGAGGAGGTGGTGGCGCGGATCCACACCCGCCTCGGTCACCGGCCGAAGCATGCCGCCGTGCGGATCGCACTGCACGACTGCGAGGTGGATCTCGACGCGCGGATGGTGCGCCGAGGGGGCGACGACCTCGGGCTCACGGCCCACGAGTTCAACGTGCTGGCCGTGCTCGTGGCGCATCCGGGGCGAGCCTTCACCCGGTCGCAGCTGGCCGAGCGAGCGCTGCCCGACGGCGGCGAGCGCCTGGATCGCACCGTCGACAGCCACATCAGCCGGATCCGACGCAAGCTGGGAGCAGAGGGCGCGGCCCAGCTGCGCACGGTGTTCGGCGTGGGCTACCGGCTGGACCTGGAGGCGTCCGGGTGAGGCTGGCCCTGCGGCAGCGTCTGTTGGTGGCCGCGGGCCTCGGAGCCGGCGTGTGCACCCTGGTGGCGCTGGGCATGGTCGTGATGTCGGCGCTGTCGGGCTGGCGCATCGTGCTGTCGGATCTCACCCTGCTGGTGTCCGCCGAGGAGCTGCACGCCTGTCAGCAAGCGCCGAGCACCTGGCGTGCACCTCGCGGCGTGTATGGGGTCTACGCCTACGACGCGACGGGGCGCTCGCACAATCCGGGAGCTCCCCCGCTGCCCCCCGCCCTGGCGGCTCCGGGATGGGGTCGGAGCCACTGGCAGCGCTCGGACGATCTGTGGCAGGTCCAGGCCGCCCAACGCGTGGCCGACGATGGCCCGTGCGCCATCCTGTACGCCCACCCACGCGGCGCCATGCCGATGGCCCCACGGGTCGGGGTGGGCACCGTCGTGGGTGCGTTCCTGGGCATGTTGTTGGCCATGGCCACCACCCTGGCACTGGCGGTCCGTCCACTGGTGGCCCGCCTGGAGCGCCTGGACGCCTCGGCTGTGGAGGTCGGTCGCCGCGGCTTCACGCCCCCCACGGACGAGCTCGACGACGAGATCGGCCGCATCGGGGGCAACCTGGCTCGCGCGCACGAGCGCATCCTGGCGGATCGACGTGAGCTACAGCGGCGTCACGAGGCCCTGGAGCGGCACCTGGCGGCCCTGGCCCACGACCTGCGCACGCCCCTGGCCGCCCTGCAGCTCTCCCTGGAGGCGCTGGTGGTGGATCGCGGTCACCTCGACGCCCTGGGAGCGGCACGCCTCGAGGTGGCCTACCTGGAGTCGTTGGCCGACAACCTGCACCAGGCCACGCGCCTCACCAGCGGGGTCGACGTGCGCACGGGCGAGGTGAACTGGACCGAGGTGGTCAGCCGGGTGGCCACCCGCTTCGGCATCTTGGGTCGGGCGTCGGGCACCGAAGTGCAGCGGGCCGTACCCGACGAGGCGGTGTGGGCTGGCTGCGTTCCCGCCTTGGCAGAGCGCGCCCTGGCCAACGTGGTGCACAACGCGGTCCTGCACGGCGGGCGACAGGTGGGCGTGGTCCTGGAGCGATGCGGCGATCGATTCCGCATCACCATCCAGGACGACGGAACCGCCCCCGACGAGGCCACCCTGCAGATGCTGTCGAGGCGTCGGCTGTCCCACGTCATGGACGACCACGACGGGATCTCGCGTCGCATGCAGGGGCTGGGCGTGGCCATCGCCAACGAGGTGGCCCATCGCGCTGGATGGGAACTTTGCATGGCGCGTGGTGCCACAGGTGGCATGTTGGTGGTGCTGGAGGGTCGCTGCCGCGCGGGGGATGACGGGCAGGGCTGATGCTCCAGCTACCTTGGGGGGTTCACCACATGTCCACGTCGACCGTGCTTCTCGCCGTCTTGGCGGGTTGTCCGACCACGTCCACCGACACCGACGATCCGCAAACCGACACCATCACCGACACCGACACCGACACGGGGACCGATGGTCCCACCGACGCACCCACGGGCACCACCGGCGACACCGGAGTGGACTGTGACGAGGGCACCGACTTCGACGCAGACGGCGTGGTGGACCAGTGTGACAACTGCCCCTTCGCCGTCAACGCCGACCAGGCCGACGCAGACGCAGACGGCTTCGGAGACGTCTGCTCCTGCGACGACGAGATCGTGACCTGCCAGGGCGGCACGGCAAGTGGCTTCCCCTGCGACGACATCGATCTGGCCGCCCACGTGGACCTGGGGGAGATCGGCACCTACCTCGCCAACGACATCTGGGGATGGGTCGATCCCGTCAGCGGCCGGGAGATCGCCATCCTCGGCACCGAGGCGAGCACGATCTTCTTCGATCTGTACAACCCGGCCTGCCCCGACGTGGTGGGCACCCTGCCGGGCTCGGGCCAGCCGTCGCTGTGGCGCGACTTGGAGACCTATGGCTCCTTCGCCTACGTGGTGTCCGAGGGAGACGGGCACGGAGCCCAGGTGTTCGATCTGCGAGAGCTCCCGCTGGCGGGCCCACAGTCCGCGGTGTTGGAGGCGCACCACACCTACGACGACTTCACCGCCCACACCGTGTCCATCGACACCGAGACGGGCCTGTTCGTCGCCAACGACACCGACGACTGCGAGCGGGGGCTGCACGTCGCCACCCTCGACGCCACCACCGGCGAGCCCACCTTCGCGGGCTGCTACCCCATGACCGGAGCCGCCCACGACGCTCAGTGCACCGTGTACCGTGGCCCCGACACCGACTACACCGGCACCCCCATCTGCATCGTGGCCATGGGCTTCGAGGGCAGCATCCGCATCCTCGACATGTCCGATCCCAGCAAGATCTCGGAGATCGAGGCCCTCTTCTACGGCCCGATGTCGAAGGCCATGGGTGGCGAAGGCGCCGTGGTCTCCCACCAGGGCTGGCTCACCGCCGATCACCGCACCTTCATCTTCGGCGACGAGTACGACGAGTTCCAGCTGGGCAACCGCACCACCACCTTCCTGTTCGACTTCAGCGACCTCGACGCGCCCACCCTGATCGGCGAGCACGTGGCGAGCACCACCAGCATCGACCATCAACAGCACGTGCACGACGGCCACGTGTACCAGTCCAACTACACAGCCGGGCTGCGGATCCTCGACGCCGCACAGGCGCACGAGGGCACCCTGTCCGAGGTGGCCCACTTCGACGTCTACCCCGACGACGACTCGCGGCAGTTCCTGGGAACGTGGAGCAACTACCCCTGGTATCCGTCGGGCATCGTGGCGGTGAGCAGCATCGACGGCGGACTGTTCGTGCTGGCCCCGCAGCTTTGATTGGCTGCGAACGTAGCTCGCGGCCAATCAGCACGGTGGCAGCGCAGCTGGCACGAGTCTGATCAGGCGTGAGCTACGCTGGCGGCTGTGGAGGCGCCCATGCTGTCGTGGATCTGGGTTCTCGTAGGGATCGTGGGGTGCAAGGGCCCCTGTGCCGACGATGCAGACTACGACGGCGACGGCGTCGCCGACGGCTGTGACAACTGCCCGTTCCTCCCCAACGAGGAGCAGCTCGACAGCGACGAGGACGGGTTCGGCAACGTGTGCTCCTGCGAGGCCACCACCGTGCGATGCGTGGACGGGTTCGCGGGGGCCTACCCCTGCGAAGGCGTCGACCTGGCGTCCCACGTGCCGCTCGCCGCCTTCGGTGCGGCCGCCGCCAACGACGCCTGGGGCTGGACGGATCCCGACAACGGTCGCGAGATCGCGATCCTGGGCCTGAACAACGGCACGGGCTTCGTGGACATCAGCAACCCCGAGTGCCCCGCTCCGGTGGCGTTCCTACCGGCAGCCACCTCCGACTCCTTCTGGCGCGACATCGAGACCTACGGAGATCACGCCTACATCGTGAGCGAGGCCGACCTCCACGGGGTGCAGATGGTGGATCTCACCACGCTACCCGCGCGACCAGTGATCCCAGAGCGCCTCGATCCCACCGCGGCCTACACGGAGCTGGGCGCGGCCCACACGGTGTCGATCGACACGGAGACGGGGCTCCTGGTGGCGCTGGGGAGCGACACCTGCGGGGGCGGCCTGCACGTGGCCACCCTCGATCCCGACGGCACACCCCACTTCGCAGGGTGCTTCGAGGACGCGGGCATCGCCCACGACGCCCAGTGCACCGTCTACCGCGGTCCCGATCTCGAGCACGAAGGCAAGCCCATCTGCCTGGTGGGCATGGGCTTCGAGCTCACCCTCAGCATCGTGGACCTCTCCGAGCCTACCAACCCGGTGGAGATCAGCCGGATCGACTACGGCGAGATGTCGCTGGCGCAGGGCGGGGCCGGCTCCGCCTTCGCTCATCAGGGTTGGCTCACGGAGGACCACCGCACCTTCCTGTTCGGCGACGAGTTCGACGAGTCCCGTCTGGGTGTGCCCACCACCACCTTCGTCTTCGACGTCGTCGACCTCGACGCGCCCACGCTGATCGGAGAGCACACCCACGAGACGACGGCGGTGGATCACCAGCAATACGTGGTGGGAGATCGGGTCTACCAAGGCAACTATACGGCGGGACTGCGGATCCTGGACCTCGAGAACGTGCGTGCCGGGGAGCTGCGCGAGGTGGCCCACTTCGACGTGTTCCCCACGAACGACGCGCGCCTGTTCCTGGGCGCTTGGGGCCTGTATCCCTGGTTCGCGTCGGGACTGGTGGCGGTGGGCTCGGTGGAACAAGGACTCTTCGTCCTTCAGCCCCATGAGCGAGCGGACTTGGGTGGGTTCGATCGCTGATCGCTGACCTCGAACACCCACCACAGACCTACCCGGACAATTCCAGGTCTTCCATGGCCGCTCGCATCCGATACGCCTGGTGCGATGTTCGATGTCGATCAAGTTTCCGCCGTTGCCCCCGATGACCGCTCCCTCAAGGCTGCGCAGAAGACCGCAACACCGTCGAAGTGGTCGTCCCTGGGCCGCAGCGAGCGAGCCCTGTGGGGCCTGTGCAGTGGCAGCGGGAGCAGCCGCTATCAGGTCACGGTCGACCTGAAGGATCTCGCGGTCAAGTGCAGCTGCCCCAGCCGCAAGATCCCCTGCAAGCACGCCCTGGCCCTCATGCTGCTCGTGGCGCGTGGCTCCACCACGGTGACCGAAGCAGCGCCGCCCGACTTCACCTCGGACTGGCTCGAGGGCCGGGATGCGCGCGCCAAGAAGAAGGCCGAGACGGCAGCCACCCGAGGCCCCACCGACGAGGCCGCCAAGGCCAAGCGGGAGGCCAAGCGCGAGTCCAAGGTGGACCAGGGCTTGGTCGGGCTGAGGGAGTGGCTGACGGATCTGGGGCGCACCGGACTCTCCACCCTCGAAGCACGCCCCGAGGCCATCGAGGAGCAAGCCGCGCGCCTGGTGGACGCCCAGGCCCCCGGGATGGCTTCACGCCTGAGGCGTGTCGCCGACGAGGTGGGCACCGGCGGTGACTGGCCGCTGCGAGTGGCCCAGAAGCTCGGTCGCCTGGCGCTGGTGGTGGAGGCCTGGGGGCGCCGCGACACACACCCCGACGGCGTGGTGCACGACCTGCGGGCCATCATCGGCTTCCCGCTCCGAGCCGAGCAGGTCCTCGCCAGCCAGCCCCAGCTCGAAGACCGCTTCGTGGTGCTGGGCCAGATCGAAGAGGACGACGGCGACAAGCTGCGCGCCATGCGCACCTGGATGTGGGCGCAGACAAGGGCCTGCCCCGTGCTGCTGCTGCAGTTCGCCTTCGGCCACCAGCCCTACGAGCACCGGTTCACCGTGGGGGCGAGCCAGTCCATGAAGGTGGCCTTTCATCCCTCGGCCTACCCCCTGCGAATCACCATCGCGGAGCGCTCGGGCACACCCCGTCCCGCCGGCCACGGGGCTCGGGCGGACTCCGTCGCTGGATTCCTCCAGGCCCAAGCTCAGGCTCTCGCGGCCGATCCGTTCCTGGACGCGTTGCCCTGCGCGCTGGCGCAGGTGACCCCGGTGCCGGCAAGCCCGGTGCAGGTCGCCGACCGCGAGCACGCGCTGCCGCTGACCCCGGGTGCCCACTGGCGACTGATCGCGGCGAGCCGTGGCCAGCCGGTGGACGTGTTCGGGGAGTGGGATGGTGCCGCACTGCGTCCGCTGTCGGTGAGCACGACCGAAGGGTTGGTGGCACTGTGAGCAACGATCCCCTCATGCGTGCCGTGCTGATGGGTACGGAAGCTGCGGGACTGCCCGAAGCCTCCTCCGCTCCCGCCCGCCTGTTGGCCCGTGCACCACAGGAGCGCCCGGAGGGCTGGCAGCTGCTCCTGCGTGCAGGCATGGAGAGCATCCACCAGCGCGCCGCCACCGTCGCGGCCGAGGCCGACAGCCTCTCCACGCCTGCGGCAGCAGCCGACGAGCGCCCACCGTGCTCGGCTGCAGCCGCGCGCTCCCTGCTCCAGATCGTGAGCCGCCACGGCGGGCTGGTTCCATGGGCGGTGCAGCAGCTGCAGCAGGCGGGCCTACGGGTGCCCGCCGTCGTCGTGCCCGCGCTGCTCGACAGCCGCCACCGAGCCGAGGTCGCTGCTGTCCTGGGGACCGTGGCTGGATGGCTGGCAGCCATGAACGCCGAGTGGCGCGACGCCGCAACGGGCATCGAGCTTCCCGCCGACGCCGAGGTGCGATTCGAGGAAGGCACCGTCAAGGAGCGCGTGGCGATCCTACGAGCGCTGCGCGGTACGGCCCCCGGGCAGGCGCGCGACTGGGTGGCTGCGGCCCTGCCGGGCGAGCGCGCCGACGCTCGTGAGGCCCTGGTGCGAGCGCTGGACGTGGGGCTGTGTGCCGACGACGAGTCCATGCTGCAGCAGGTGGTGACCACCGATCGTGCCGCGGGGGTGCGGTCCGCCGCTCGCTGGCTGCTGCTTCGGCTGCCTGCCAGTGCCGAGTCCGAGGCGGCGATGCAGCGCGCCCTCGAGGTGCTCCACGTGCACGGTGCCCGCGTGGAGATCCGGGCCCCGGCCCGCTTCGCCGGCGCTCCCCAGCAAGCCGGCGTCGCCCAGACGCCGCCCCCCCGCCTCGGTAAGCGCGCTTGGTGGGCGATCCAGATCCTCGAGCGCGTGCCGCCTGGAGCGCTCGCACGGGCCGTGGGCCGAGCCCCACGAGCGCTGCTGGCAGCCCTCGGCTCGGAGCCCGAGCTCGCCTACGCCTGGACGCGCGCCCTGCCCCGCTGGCCCGACGCAGCCGTGGCACGGGCCCTGTGGCCCTGGTGGCAGGAGCGCGAGAGCCGCCCTGGCTGGATCCACAGCGATGTGGAGGAGCTTCCCTCCCACCTCGACGAAGGAGACGCCGTCGCCTTCGGCATCGCGCGGCTGCGCCACCTCGAGGCACCCGATCCAGGCTTGCTGCGGGCCGTGGGGCACCCCTGGCCCGACGAGCTGGCGGAGGCCTGGCTGCGGTGGATGTCCCACCACAGCCTCGCCGCCCACGACGATCGGACCGGCGCCGCATTGCTGGCCGGCGCCGCTGGTCTGCCCCAGCCCCTCGTCGACCGCGCCCTGAAGGCCGTGGCTGCTCGCCCGCTCGAGTCCGACGGCGCGCAGCGGCAGGAATGGCGGGCCAAGCGCCTGCGAATGGACCTCGACATGCTCGCCGAGGCGCTGGACGCCCGCGCCCAGTTCGAGCGGCATCTACGCGAACAGGAGTCCCCTTGAGCACCACCGACGTTCTCCGGCGCCACGCCGAGGACACCTTTGCCGAAGAACTTCAGGCGCTGGTCGCCGTGGACGATCGGCCCAAGCCTCCGAGCTGGAAGCTGTCGCCCTGGGCGGTGCGCACCTACCTACTGGGTGGCACCCTCGACAACGGTGTGGAGATCAGCGCCAAGTACATCGGTGAAGCGCGCCTGATGGAGATCGCCATCGCCACCCTCGCCACCGATCGAGCCCTGCTGCTCTATGGCGTGCCGGGCACCGCCAAGTCCTGGGTGAGCGAGCACCTCACGGCGGCCATCAGCGGCGACAGCACCTTGCTGATCCAGGGCACCGCCGGCACCGACGAGTCCGCCCTGCGCTACGGCTGGAACTACGCCAAGCTGCTCGCCGAGGGCCCGAGCGAACAGGCCATGGTGCCCTCCCCCATGATGCTGGCCATGCAGCGCGGCGCAATCGCGCGGGTGGAGGAGCTCACCCGCGTGGCCTCCGACGTGCAGGACACGCTGATCACGATCCTGTCGGAGAAGACGCTGCCCGTGCCCGAGCTGGCGAGCGAGGTCCAGGCCGGCCGAGGCTTCAACGTCATCGCCACCGCCAACGATCGCGACAAGGGCGTCAACGAGCTCTCGAGCGCACTCAAGCGCCGCTTCAACACGGTGGTGCTGCCGACCCCGGCCACCCTCGACGACGAGGTGCGCATCGTGCAGGGGCGCGTGTCGTCGCTGGGGCGGGCGCTGGAGCTGCCCGCTGAGAAGCCAGCCCTCGAGGAGATCCAGCGCATCGTCACCGTGTTCCGCGAGCTGCGAGCCGGCGTCACCATGGACGGCAAGACCAAGGTGAAGTCGCCCTCGGGCACCATGAGCGCGGCCGAGGCCATCAGCGTGGTGGTCAACGGCATGGCCATGGCCGCCTTCTACGGAGATGGCGTGCTGCGGGCCACCGACGTCGCCTCCAGCCTCACCGGCGCCGTGATCAAGGATCCGGTGCAGGATCCCGTGGTGTGGAAGGAGTACCTGCAGACCGTCATCAAGGAGCGCGACGGCTGGAAGGACCTGTACCGCGCCTGTCGCACGGCGATCTAGCCATGGCCACCCAGGATCGAACGGCGCACGTACTAGGCGTGCGCCACCACGGGCCCGCCACGGCGCGCGCGGTGCTGGCTCGCCTGCAGCAGCTGCAGCCCGACTGCGTGCTGGTGGAGGGCCCTCCCGAGGGAGACGCACTGCTCGGTGTGGTGGCGGACCCCGAGATGCGGCCGCCCGTCGCCATCATGGTCTGCCTGCCCGACGAGCCCGGCAACGCCGCCTTCTGGCCCTTCGCCCACTGGTCTCCCGAGTGGCAGGCGCTGCGATGGGCCGCCGAGAACGAGGTGCCCGCTCGCTTCATGGATCTGCCCTTCACGGCACGACGCACGGCAAGCGAGCGTACAGCCAGCGAAGATGCGGCCGGCGAGGGCGCGCCCACCGAGCCCCAGGAGCCCGAAGGCGAGCACCCGCTGCGCACGCTCGACCGAGCCGCAGCGGCTCCGTCGGGCGAGAGCTGGTGGGACGCGGTGATCGAGCACCGCAGCGACGTGGACGGCCTGTTCGAGGCCGTGCTGCACGCCATGCAGGAGGCACGCCCCGATCCGCTGGCCACGCCGAACGCGATGGAGGCCCAGCGCGAGGCCTACATGCGCCGGAGCTTGCGGCAGGCGTGCACAGAGCACGAGACCGTGGTGGCCATCTGCGGCGCGTGGCACGCCCCCGCCCTCGTGGCGGAGGTACCCAAGTCCCACGACGACCGGATCCTCAAGGGCCTGTCCCGCCGCAAGGCGCTCGCGAGCTGGGCTCCGTGGACGCCGAGGCGGCTGGCCTCCTGGTCGGGCTACGGGGCAGGCGTGGAGTCTCCGGGGTGGTACGACCACCTCTGGCGATTCCGCACGGCGTCCCCCGCGGCGGACGCGGGCCAGTCCGATCCGGTGGTGATCCGATGGATCTCTCGAGCGGCGGCCCTGCTGCGCGCGGAGGGCTTCGACGCCTCGGCGGCGTCGGTGATCGAGTCCGTGCGGCTGTCGGAGGCTCTGGCCGCCCTGCGCGGACTCCCCGCGCCCACGCTACCCGAGCTGAGGGAGGCCATCCGCACCGTGCTCTGCGGGGGCTACACAGAGCCGATGGCCGTGATCGGCCGCGAGCTCGAGGTGGGCTCGGGCCTCGGGCAGGTGCCATCCGAGGGTCCCGCCGTTCCGCTGCAGCAGGATCTCGCCCGGGCTTGCAAGCGCCTGCGGCTGAAGCCACAGGAAGGCCGCACCGACAAGCGTCTCGATCTCCGGAAGGACCTGGACCGGCAGCGCAGCCAGCTGCTGTGGCGCCTGAACGCGCTGGACATCCCCTGGGGCAAGATCCAGGAGGGAAGCCGTGGCAGCGGCACCTTCCGCGAGGAATGGGCGCTGGACTGGGACGTGGAGTTCGCAGCCCGCGTGGTGGAGGCCGCGATGTGGGGCCACACCGTGGCCGACGCCGCCGCTGCGACGCTGGCCGTGCAGGGCGGCCGGTCCGACGACCTGTCCGAGATCGTGTCGCTCCTCGACACGGCCGTGCTGTCGGGGCTGCCCGATGCAGTGGATTCCCTGCTCGATCGCACCAACGACGTGGCCGCGGCGTCGGCAGATCTGGCCTCGCTGCTGGGAGCCGTGCCCGGCCTGGCACGACTCGCACGCTACGGCGACGTGCGAGGCACCGATCCGGCCCGGGTGCTGCCCATCGTGCAGCGGCTGATGGAGCGCATCCTCGCCGGGCTGCGACTCGCCGTGGTGAACCTGGAGGAAGAGGCCGCCGACTCCGTGATGGAGCGGATCGCTGCGGTACACGCAGCACTCGCCACCCTCGATCAGGCCGAGCTGCGGGACGCCTGGCGCAGCCTGCTCGCGTCGCTGGGAGACGACGACGGCGTGGAGTCCGGCGTGCGCGGCCGCATGTGCCGCCTGCTCCTCGAGGACGGCTGGCTCGATGTCGAGCAGCTGGAGCAGCGGGCGCGGCTCTCCCTCAGCACCGCTCATCCGCCGCTGGCCGCCGCCCGCTGGCTCTCGGGCCTGCTCGGCGGTAGCGGTCTCGTGCTGCTGCACCACGACGGGCTGTGGCACGCGCTCGACGTGTGGATGCGGGCGCTGCCCGAGGAGCCGTTCCGCGAGCTGCTGCCGATGCTACGGCGCGCCTTCTCCAGCTTCACCCGGTCGGAGCGCCGCTCCATGGCCGAGCTGGTGGGCCGACTCGGCGCTCGCCCAGCGGGTGCGCCCGCGACCGCCGACTCGGGACACCCCGATCTCGAGCGCGGAGCCTTGGTGCTTCCCATCCTGGCGCAGCTCCTGGGCGCGCCGCTGCCCAGTGAGGAGGCTCCGTGAGCGACGTCACCGACGGCCCACAGCGATGGAGGCTGGTGCTCGGTGCACCCGCCGAGGACGCGCTGCCCGAGGCGAGTCTGGATCGCGAGCTGGGCCGCATGGACCAGGTCCTGGAGGGGCTGTACGACGCCGAGCGCACCGCAGGACGCGGACGCAGTGCCCCCTACGTCGCCAAGTGGCTCGGCGACATCCGGCGCTTCTTCCCGAGCTCCACCGTGCAGGTCATGCAGAAGGATGCGGTGGAGCGCCTCGGGCTCACGCAGCTGCTGCTGGAGCCCGAGCTGCTGGCGTCGGTGCAGCCCGATCTCGATCTGGTGTGCACCCTGGTGTCGCTGAACCGCAGCATCCCCGAACGCTCTCGCGATCAAGCCCGACACGTGGTCCGCCGGGTGGCCGAGGAGCTGATGAAGCGGCTGCGGGAGCCCATGCGCGAGGCCGTGCGCGGGAGCATCGACCGCTCCGTCCGCAACCTCCGGCCCCGCTACAACGAGGTGGACTGGCACCGCACCATTCGGGCCAACCTGCGCAACTGGCTGCCCGAGCAGAACACGCTGGTGGTGGACCGGCTCATCGGGCACGGTCGGCGGCAGTCCAGCCTCAAGGACGTGATCCTGTGCGTGGATCAGTCCGGCTCCATGATGGCGAGCGTGGTCTACGCCGCCGTGTTCGGAGCCGTGCTGGCCAGCCTACCGGCGCTGCGCACCCGGGTGGTGGTGTTCGACACCGAGGTGGTGGACCTCACCGAGGTCTGCGACGATCCCGTGGACCTGCTCTTCGGCACGCAGCTCGGGGGCGGCACCGACATCGCACGGGCGCTCGGCTACTGTCGCAACACCGTGGTCCGCCCCCACGACACCATCATGGTGATGATCACCGACCTGTACGAGGGCGGCGATCGCAGCAGGATGCTCCGGCACTGCCGCGAGCTGGTGGCGAGCGGGGTGAACCTGATCTGCCTGCTCGCGCTGGACGATCGGGGCACGCCCTCCTACGACCGCTCCAACGCCGCAGCCCTGGCGGCCATGGGTGTGCCCTCCTTCGCCTGCACCCCAGACCTCTTCCCGAGCCTTATGGGAGCAGCCTTGTCGCGCCAGGACCTGAGCCAGTGGGCATCGCGGCACGACATCGCAACGGGTTAAGCGCCCGGTGCTCCCGGGATTGGGATGGACGCCCCCCAGCGAATCGGCGACTGGATCGTGGAAGCCCAGATCGGTGCTGGGGGCATGGGAGCCGTCTATCGGTGCCGAAGCACCGTGGTGGACCGACGAGCCGCGGTGAAGTGGGTCTCCTTCGCGGGTGTGCCGGAGGGCAAGAGCCGCTTCAAGCGTGAGGTGGAGGCCCTCATCTCGCTGGGTCGCAACCAGCACATCGCTCAGGTCTACGGCTTCGGGCTCGCCGACGACGAGTCGGCTGGCTGGATCGCGATGGAGCTCATCGAGGGCCCCGTCGTGCGCGGGCCTCTCCCCGAGGCGCGCGTGCGAGCGCTGCTTGAGCAGATCGGAGGCGCGCTGCACGCCGCCCACGAGCACCGCATCGCCCACCGCGACGTGAAGCCCGGCAACATCCTGCACGCGCCCGAGCGAGGCTTCGTGCTCGTGGACTTCGGGATCGCCCGGACCGAAGGCGAGCAGCCGCTGACGGACACCGGCTGGGTGGCGGGCACCATCGAGTACACGCCGCCCGAGATGTGGCTGCGGGAGGACGACCCGGACGGAGCGCTGTGGGACGTGTACTCCCTGGGCCAGGTGGCCTACGAGCTCCTCGTCGGCGAGAAGGCCACACCCACGCGCAGCGACTCGCGCAACGTGGCGCCCCTGGTGAAGTACAAGATGCGCACCGGGCCGCTGGATCCCAGCGGCCACTGCTCACCAGCCCTAGCCGCCCTCGTCCGCGAGGCCACCGCACCCGAGCCCGAGGCACGGACCTCGTCGATGGCGCGACTGCTTCAGCAGCTGGACGAGATCCGGACGGATGGCACCACCGCTCCCGTCGGCACCGACGTCGAGGCCCCAGCACAGGAGCACAGCAGCGAGGCCCCCACGTCCGGAGCCCCGCGCAACTCCGTCTCGCTACAGTCCACTCCGACCCTCGGCCTCACCCGCAGATCCGTGGGAGGCGCAGGGCTCGGCCGCACCCTGCTCCGCATCGGCGCGCTGGGTACCTTGATCGGCCTGGCCATCGGCGTACCCACAGCCGGGCTGCTGATCGGATGGATGCTGACCCGGCCCGATGGCACCGAATCCCCCGTGCAGGTGGCGGAGCCGGAGCCGCCGGCCGCTCTGCCAGCCGAGCCCACTGTACCGCCGGTCGAGCCCGCTGTCACCCCGGCCCCCACCAGGCCTCGCCGCCCCACTCCCACACCTTCCGACGAGCCTGCTCCCCCTCCGGCACCCTCCCCTCGCCCCGCCGCACAGTGGGTCCGCGCACCCGCGCAGCAGGGCGTGCGCATCGTGGCCCTGCAGCGAGGTGGCACGCGCCTCGGTCTCGACCGGCCCGTCCCCCCAGGCACCTACGACATCATCGCCGTCTTCGGCGAGGGGAAGGAGGTCGTAGCTGGGGACGTCTCGGTAGGCTCTGCCGAGGTCGTGCTCGAATGCAACACTGGCTTCGAGCTGTGTGGGGAGAGCCCATGACGATCGCCTGGTTCACCTTCGGCCTCTTCTCTGCCGCCATGGCCGAAGAGCCATGCGCTGTGTCGTCCCTGCGGGGCCATGTGGGAGCCGCCGAGCAGGCCTCCATCGCCACGGACGCCACCGCGTCGGAGCGCTTCCTGCAGAGTCACGAGGCCGTGCTGGGCGACATCGCGTGCCTGTCCGAGGCCATCGGTGCCTCGGACGTCGCCCGGGTGCACCGGGTGATGGCCATGCATGGCTACCTGACCAAAGATGCAGATGCCACGCAGCAATCCTTTCGGGCGATGCAGGCCAGCGACCCGAGCCTGGATCTGCAGGGCGACTGGCCCGAGCAGCATCGGCTGCGCGAGCAGCTGCGCGAGGCCCGCAACACGCCCGACGGCGAGCGGCGGACCCTGCAGGATCTGGCCGACGCCGCGCGTGTGTTCGTGGATGGCCAGCCTCTGCCCGAGCCCCCCTCGGTTCCCACGGATCGACCCTACGTGCTGCAGCGGCTGCTGCCCACTGGAGGCACGGAGACGGCGTACGTCCGCAGCGGGGAAGCTCCCCCAGCCAGGGTGCTCGCGCCACCACCCGCCTCGGACGTGTCGTCCTCAGCGGCTTCTCGAGGCTCCCGCTGGCTCGTCCAGCTCATGCTCGGCGCGTCTGCCTCGCGAGGAGAGGCCCTGCAGCTCGATGGGGTCGGAGAGGAGCCTGCCAACAAGATGCTCGGGCAGTTCGAGGTCACGGCTGGCCTGGAGGGCTCCGTCGCATGGGCGAGGGCCCAGCTCGGAGCAGGCAGCCTGCTTGGTGGCCGCTACCTCTTCAGCAGAGAAGGCGGTGAGCCCGGCTCCACCGCGCTGCAGCTCGACGGCGGCGTCGCAGGAGGCCTCGTCGCGGGTCCGTACCGGGTCGGCGCCTCCGTCGAGGCACTGCTGCCGAGCCGCGTGGGCGCCCGCGCCGTGCTCGGTTGGATCCCCAGCGACCGGATCGTGATCGAGATGCGACCAGGCGTGGACCTTCCCACGCAGCGCACACCCGAGCCGGCGCTGGAACTCCTGATCGGGTTCCGAGGCGTTGCGCGATGAACCGCGTCTCTGCTTTCATCTCGACATGATCACCGTGCTCGTCGCAGCTGCGGCCCTCGCTGGTACCCTCGAGGTCCCCTCCACCTACTCGACGATCCAGGAGGCGATCGACATCGCCTCCGACGACGATGTGATTCGGATCAGCCCAGGAACGTACGTGGAGGCTCTCACCATCAGCGGTGCCAGCCGGCTGACGCTGGAGGGTACCCTCGGCCCGGCCGACACCATCCTCGTCGGGGATGCCTCCTCACAGGAGATCCTCCGCACATTGGGCTCCGCCGACATCACGTTTCGCAACCTGACCTTCGACGGCCAGAGTCAGCGCCGAGCCATGAGGCTCGACAACGACGGGGGCGTGCTCCTCGAGTCGTGTCACGTCCGCAATGGACACACGACCACCAATGGCGGTGGTGTGTTGATGGCCACCATGTCCGACTTGGTCGTCACCGACAGCGTCTTCCAAGACAATGTTGCTCGACGCGGCGGTCACGTCTACGCCAATGGAAACCCGCAGTGTCAGGTGGAGATCGAGCGAACCACGCTGTCGGGTGGAGAGGCCACCGACGAAGGCGGCGCGATCTACCTGGGCTGCAGTGCCTCGATGACCGACGTCCAGCTCCTCGACAACGGAGCCGACAGGAACGGTGGCGCGATCTACATGACGTCGCCGCGCACCCTGGAGATCCGACGTTCGCTGATCTGCCACAACCACAGCACAGACGGCGGTGGCGCGATCTTCATGGACAACGGAGATCTGGACGTGTCGAACAACCTGTTCTTGGGCAACCAGTCCTCGAGCGACGGTGGGGCCATCGCGATGGAGCTCTCCACCACCCTCACGTCGCAGAACAATCACTACGTGTCCAACACCAGCGATGGATCCGGACAGGCGATCGATCTGTTCGGCACAGGGAGCCTGCTCAACGATCTGATCGCACATCACCCGTCGGACGAAGGCCTGGCCTTCGACGACGGCAGCGACGGGGCAGCAGCGAGCCATCTGCTGTTCCACGACAACGCGGGGGGCGACACCAACGCCGACGTCTCCTTTCAGGTGAGCGCCGATCCCGAGCTGCGCGGGCCCGTCACCGACTGCGACGTCATCGCCATGGTGCCCGCCGTGACGAGCCCCGCCCGAGACGCCGGCTCACCCAGCCTGCTGGACGCGGACGGCAGTCCCTCCGACATCGGCGCCTTCGGGGGACCCGATCCCTTCCCCCTCGATGCCGACTCCGACGGATTCGCGCTGCCCGAAGACTGCGACGACAACGACGCCAGCGTCTTTCCGGGAGCCGCCGAGGCGTGCAACGGCCGCGACGACGACTGCGACGGCGAGATCCCCCCAGACGAAGTCGACGAGGACGGCGACGGCGACCGCGCGTGCAGCGACTGCGACGACGGCGACGACACCCGCGCGAGCACACTCACCGAGGTCCCCTGCGACCAGATCGACAACGACTGCGACGACACCACGCCCGACGCGCAGGACTGCCCTACGTCCACGGAGCCCACCGACGACCCATCGGATCCGGCCGAGCCCCTGCCACCTCGATGGTACTGCGGCACCACCCCCGCAGCTGTCGGAGCGTGGTGGCTCGTGCTGTGCACGCTGCTCGTCAGTCGAGGGGCAGCCCCAAGGTCCGCGCATGGGCCACGCGCGCCAGCCCCGCAGCCTCGGTCATGAGGCGCTCGGCGATGGCCGCCACCGTGCGGCGCTCCACCGGCTCGAGCTCGCTGCCCGCCACCCACTCGTTGAAGGCCCCCATGGACGGGCCGCACCACATCTGGAAGTCCCGCTTGCGATCCTCCTCGCCGATGCGGGCCCAGCGGCTGGTCATGCCCAGGTACCAGCGGAAGGTCAGCGCCATCTTGTGGCGCGGATCCGCCTCGGCGCGCTCCACCTGAGCGGGGTCGCGCTCCGCCCAGTAGGCGCGGGTGCCCTCCCACACCTCCTGCAGCGGCCGCCGGAACATCTGCTTCTCGATGCGGGCCCGCTCGGAGTCCTCGATGGCCTCCATGCTGTCGTAGCGCTTGTAGATGTCGTACAGCCGCTGGCTGCGCTGGGCATACATGGAGCCCCGCGACAGCACCTGGACCTTGGCACCCAGCTCGAACATGTCCGGCGCTGGGCCCGACGACACCTCCCACCACGACGCCTTGCCGAGCATCTCCTTGGCGATGCTCGACGTGCCCGCCTCCACCGTGGCCTGGTTCACGGAGCCCGTGAGCACGTAGTCGGCCCCCATCGCGAAGGCGCCGTGCACTGCCATCGGCGTGCCGATCCCCCCGGCAGCGCCCACGCGGGGCCGGATCCCGACTGCTGCGTAGCCCTGCTCCCGTGCGATCCGATCACGCAGCGCGAGCAAGCTGGGCAAGAGCACCATGAGGGGCCGGTGATCCGTGTGTCCGCCCGAGTCCGCCTCGGCGGTGACGTCCTCGGCGATGGGCACCTGCTTGGCGAGGGCAGCCTGGCCGTCCGTCAGCACGCCCTTGTCCACGAGGGCCGCGATCATGTCGTCGGGTGCGGGTCGAAGGAACTTCTCCGCCACCTCCGGACGACTCACCTTCGCGAACACGTGGTTCGGACAGACCGGCCGACCCTCGGCGTCCGCATGGATCCCGGTGAGCCGGTACCGCACCACCGCGGGCGACAGCCCCATGAAGGCCGAAGCACTCACCCGTCGCACCCCGTGGGCCAGGTACAGGTCCACGGTGCCCTCCTCCACCGCAGGCTCGTTGGGGTTGTGCAGCAGGTTGAACCCCCAGGCCCCCGTCCCCGCCTCCTCCGGGATCCGCCGCAGCGCCTCCTCCACCGCGGGCAGGGGCACGCCCCCCGCCCCGAAGAACCCCAGCAGCCCTGCCTTCGCCATGGCGATCACCAGATCCGCGCTGGCGATCCCACCTGCCATCGCGCCGGCGACGTACGCCCACTTCACCCCGTGCGCCTCGCGGAAGGCAGCACTACCCAGATCCTCGCAGTCCAACGCCGGCACGGTGCCCAGCAGCTGCATCTGCCCCAGCCCCGGGCCATGCAGTCCCCGCCCGAACCACCGGATCTGGCCGTCCCGATCCGCCACCGCGTGCACGGGTGACGTCGGATCCGTCAAGGCGTCTGCGGAGACCTCGCTGTCGGGATCGGGCCGGAACCACGGACCGGGACCTTCCGCTGCGGCCGGCGGCAGCTCCACGACCTCGTCCACCACCGTGCGGTCCGACCAGGACACCACCAGCCGCCCTCGGCCGCCGTCCCGCTCTGCCCGGACCTCGAGCTCGCCGTCGGTCAGCACGACCGCCGCGATGGCCGGGTCTCGGAGGACGGCCAACAGGGGCCGCTGCCCCACCGCCTCGAAGGCCTCCTGAAGCCCGCCGCCCTCCCCCTCGAGGTCCTCGGGGTCGCCCTCGCCGGGCTCCAGACGCATGCCCTTGGCGCGGTACAGCGCGAGGGCCTCGAAGTGTTCACGCAACGACATGTGGCCTCCGGGGAGGCCCCGCTATCATTCGAGGGGCAGCTGGAACACCATCGGGGTCAGGTCGGTGTTGAGGCGCACGTCGATCACCGACTCCACCGTGCCCGTCTGCACCGTTCCATCCACGGTGACCGCGCGCACGGTGCCGTCGAAGGTGTAGGCCATGTCGTGGAGCTGGGTGATGGGCGAGAAGTTCGTGGAGATACCGACGGCTCCTGCCTCACCCACCTCGAAGCCCCAGCTTCGCAGGTACACCCCGCGGCCCGCCTCGCTGTCGGGGTTGAACTCGAAGTCGACGGAGGACCAGCCGATCAGCTCACCCGTCACGCCCACCGGCGCGGCCGTCGCTTCCTCCTGGGGCTCGGGGTTGAAGCGGTCTCCCCCGAAGGGGTAGGTCTCACCCGACGACACCACCTCGTCGGCCACGCCGCCATGGCCGGCCACCACCAGCACGTCCGCCATCACCCGCACCCGCGCGCGATCCACCACCTCGTCGATGCAGATGCGATCCTTGTCCTCGGTGACCCCGGGAGCAAACCGGGCCCGCACCTCGACGGTGGCGCTCGCATCGGCCCACTCCTGCTCCGCCGTGCCCTCCTGCAGCGTCACGGACTCGATGCCGATCTCCAGGTGCCGCGGGTGCCAGCCGTACTCGGGCCGGTAGCAGGCCGGGTCACCGTCGAGGGGGTTGTTGGTGTCGAGGGCGAAGCCCCGCAGCACGGCAGTGACGTCACCGGTGGCTCCAGCGGGCAGGGGCACCTCGATGGTGGCGGTCTCGCCGGCGTCCGAGACCTCGAGCTGGGCCCGCCCGGTGCCGAGGCCCACGGCCGACGTGGTCAGCCGCCCCCATCCCACGCGGATGTCGGCCTGATCCGAGGCCGGGAACTCGAGGCAGGATCCGCGCTCACAGCCGTCGTCGAGGTCGGCGTTCTGGCCAGTGGTCGAAGTGCCGCCCACCACCGCCGCGTCGAGACCGCCTGCGTCGTTCATGTCGAAGTGCAGGTAGGACAGGCGGTGGTTGAACAGATCCCAGTTGAAGTACGCCCCTTGCATCCAGGTGGCCTCCTGCTCGGGCAACTCGGGGACCTCCGGCTCTCCGGAGCAAGCCGACAGCAGGACAACAACCGACGTCATGGGAACCTCGCGTGCAGCAGAGGCCTACCCTATCTCCTTGCGAGCGTGCAGTAGCTCCGCATTGAGCAGTGCCGCACCGGCAGCCCCTCGCAGCGTGTTGTGGGCCAGCGCGAACAGCTTGAGGCCCATCACGTCGCAGCGCTCCACGCGCCCGAAGGTCACCGCCATGCCTGCACCCGCGTCCCGGTCGAGGCGCGGCTGCGGGCGATCCCGTCCCGCGCGGTGCACGAACAGGGGCCTTGGCGCCGAGGGCAAGCTCAGGCCAGCGTCGAAGGAGGTGAGCAGGGCCACGGCGTCGGCCGGCGACACGGGCTGCTCGGTCTGGACGTGCAGCGCCACCAGGTGCCCGTCAGACACGGGAACCCGTACACAGCGAGCCGACACCGCGAAGTCGGCGGGCTCGATGCGCCCCGCCGCCACCGAGCCCAGGATCCGCTGCGGCTCTCGGGTCAGCTTGTCCTCCTCGTTGCCCGGATGGGGGCGCACGTTGTCGGCCAGATCGAAGGCCGACTCGCCGGGGTACCCCGCACCCGACACCGCCTGATAGCTGGCGACGGTCACGGCCTTCACGGTGGCTGCGCGATGCAGGGGCGCGAGCACCATGGCCACGGGCATCGCGGTGCAGTTGGGGTTGGTCACGAGGCCGCCCTCCCAGGGCTGCTCGGCCACCAGCGCCAGGTGCTCGCCGTTGACCTCGGGGATGACCAGGGGCACGCGCGGATCCATGCGGTAGGCAGACGCGTTGCTCACCACCTGCCAGCCGGCCTCCGCGAAGGCCAGCTCGATCTCCACGGCCGGTGCCGTGTCGAGCGCCGAGAGCGCCAGGGTGGGCGCTCCGACCTCGGCGCCGACGACAGCGGGATCGCAGGGCAGCACCACCCGATCCCCGAGCCCCATCCAGGGCTCCCCGGGCAGGCGCCAGTCGCAGGCCTCGGAGTAGCGCTTCCCCGCCGAGCGCTCCGAGGCCGCCAGGGCCGCGACCTCGAACCAGGGATGGTCGTGCAGCAGCTGCACCATCCGCTGACCCACCATCCCCGTCGCTCCGAGCACCGCCACGCCGATGCGCCCCTGCGGCCCAGACATCCACCCCTCCACGTCGAGGTCCATCGGTAACGTGTCGCGTAGAGTGGATCCTTGAGACGAGCAGCGAGCACTACGGGGTCGATGACGTCCGAGTCCACCAGCGAGCTGGTCCGACGGGCCCAGGCCGAAGAGCCTGGCGCGCTGGAGGCCTTGTGCGACGAGTGGCTGCCCACGGTGCTGGGGTGGACCCTGCGCCTGGGTGGACCCAAGGTAGACGCAGAGGATGCAGCACACGACGTGTTCGTGGTGGTGTTTCGACGCCTGGGGAAGCTGCGTGAGGCGGGTGCCTTCAGCTCCTGGCTGTTCGGGGTCACCCGACGGGTGGTGGCCGCGCACCGGCGGCGCGCCTGGGTGCGCCACTGGATTCCGGGGGCCGTGCCCGACGGCGCGGATCCGGCACCCGGACCTGGCGAGCGGGTGGAGCACGCCGACGTCACCGTGCGCGTGTGGGCTGCCATCGACACGCTGCCCCCCCATCAGCGAGAGGTGCTGGTGCTCTGCGATCTCGAGGAGCGCCCGGACTCCGAGGTGGCCGCCATGCTGGGCGTCCCCAAGAACACCGTGAAGAGCCGCCTGCGGAGGGCCCGTGCTGCCTTGCGCGACGAGGTGGCGGAGCTGTGGCTGGACCCGGAGCACGCCGGGCCGGCCGTCGCAGAGGGCCCCCCATGACCTACGACGACACGCTGACGGAGCTCAGGCAGCGCACGACCCCGTCGCCCCATGCGGTGGCGCGGGTGCGGGGACGGCTGCAGGCGCACCTGTCTCCCGCCACCGAGGAGCTGTCGGCCCTGCCGAGCCCCACGGACGTCATGATCCAGCGCGTTCGATCCAGGCTGCGCACGGTCTTGCAGGCTCGAACCCGACGCCGCCCATGGCCGCTCCTCGCCGCGCTAGGACTGCTCGGCTCGGTGGCGCTCGCGGCCTGGATGACCCTCGACACGGCCCCGGCAGCGGTACGGCACACGCTGTCGGGTGCAGCCACCACCCGCTTGGCGCCGGGTGTGGAGGCACAGTTCGACGGCACGGGCACGGTGACGGGCACCGAGGCGACCCTGCAGATCCGGTGGGAGGTGGGCCGGCTCGAGCTGTCCGTCGACGGCCCCGAGGTCACCGTGATCACCTCGGAAGGACGCGCTCACGTCGGGAAGGCCGCCCACCTCGGGGTGGAGCGGAGCGCGCTGGGAACGGCCTGGAGTGCAGCAGACGGGATCCCCTGGGCGTGCGACGCCGCTCGTCAGGGGGACGTGTGTCTGCCCACGACGGCGTCGGGTCTGCTCGGGCGAGGACGCGCGCTGCAGACCGGCGGAGCCGATCCCCAGGAGGTGCTGGAGACCTTCGTGGCCGGGCTCGACACCGAAGGCGTCGGCGCGATCCGTGTGGAGCTGTTCGCCGCGCAGATCCAGCCGCTGCTGACCCTGGGCCGCGACGACGAGGCGCTCGTGGCCGTGCGAGCTGCCCTGGAGGAGGGCGTGGAGGGCATGCGAACGGAGCCGCTGCACCGCACGGCGGCGCGCTTGCTCTTGCTGCAGGGCGACTGCGAGGCCGCTGTCCCCCACCTGCGGGCGCTGGCCACCCCTACTCCAGCGGAGCTGGAGCACCTGCAGACCTGCAGCTCGAAGCGATAGGCAGCCGGACCGCAGCCGCGTCACCCCCCTCCGAACAGCAGGCCGAAGGCCACCTGCATGGCGTTGTCCCCCAACTCGGCCAGCGCTTCCTCCAGGGGCTCGTCCCCCGCGGCGCGCAGGAACGCCTCCAAGCGCTCCCGCAGGTCGTCTGCCAGCGGACGCTGCTGGAGCCGCGCCACCAGCGCCCCTCGCGCCTCCTCCTCCGTGATCTCGGCTGCCGCATCGACCTCGCCCCCAGCCGCCGACGTCAGCTCGGCGTCCTCGTCGGGCCAGTGGTCCGCCGTCACGCGCCCACGCTCCGGATGCAGCTCCGCCTCGGCGACGGGACTCCCGCGCGACTCCGTCGCGCTACAACTCCCATGGGCCCTCGCCTTCGGCTGCGGG
>JAHQVJ010000234.1 GCA_019634415.1 Myxococcales bacterium | reverse complement strand
CGATCTGGCAGGCCCCGTGCTGGGAGCGGTGCTCGACGTGATCGGCGCCCACGACGGCCCACACGACATGCGGGCTCGCCTGCGCGCCGATCTGCCCAACGCCCGCACCGCCGACCAGGTGTGCCATGCCGCCGCCGACGTGCTCGGCATCGCCCTCACCCTCCGCGAGCATCACCAGGTGCTGCGCGCCGCCGGCTACGGGTCCGAGCGCTACGACGAGTCCCTACTCCTCACCGAGGTGATCGAGGAGATCGACGACCCAGCGGTCGACGTCTCCGCCACGATCGCGAGCCTGCGTGGACGGATCGGTTAAGCAATTTTCGTCCCGCGCGACAGCCGACGACAGGCCAGCGCAGCGGACACATCGGAGCCCCCCATGAGCCGTGCCTACCGGGTCCGCTGGTCCCACGCGTCGACCACCGTCACCGCTGCCGACCACTGCCACCTCGAGCTCGATCTCCTCGGGATCCTGTCCCAGGGCGACATGCTCGATCTGTTGCGGGCCGTGCTGAAGGAGCGCGGCTGGACGGAGGACGACGACGGCACCGTCCGCATCCAGCAGGGCAAGGTCGACGTCACCCTGGCTCCCGACGGCTCGGGTCTCGACATCCGCTTGAGCGACGAGCGGCAGGTGCACGGACGCGCCACATCGCAGTCCGAAGCCCAGAAGCAAGCCGATCGAGCAGCCGAGCGCTCCCAGAGCGAGCTGGAGCAGGACGTGGCCCGCCAGCTCGTGGCCGCCGAGCCCGAGGCCCGCGCAGCGCTGCACGAGGCCCTGCAGGAGGTCTACGTGCGCGCGCTGAAGCGCAAGGCCCACAGCATGGGCGAGGTGCAGGGCATCGCCGAGAACACCCTCGACGACGGCCAGATCGAGGTCGTGATCAAGGTCAAGGCATGAGCACCGCCCCCCCGCAGGACCGCACGATCCCCATCGAGGATCTGGCCGAGGTGGTGCGCACCGAAGACGCGGTGGAGGCTGCCTGTGCCGACGACCTGGCGTTCGTCGAGGAGCGCCTGGCGCGCGGCATGAGCGTGCTGGTGGAGTGCGACAAGGAGCTCGCGCTGTACCTGTACCTGTCGGTGCGCAGCCGCCTGAAGCGTCGCAAGCATCCGCACAAGCTCGTGGTGATCGACGGGCGCCCGCCGGTCACCGAGGAGGGCGAGGACGCAGGCCCGCCGAGCAGCACCTTGAGCCGCATGCTCCACCAGCTCACCGACGCCATCCGCGGCAGCGTGCACCGCTCCATCCTGGTGCTTCAGCACCTCGACGTGCTCACCACCACCCACACCGCTCTGACCATGGAGGCCCGCGAGGTCATCCTGCTGCTCCACGAGAACCCCGACGTGGTGCTGCTGGCCTTCAAGGATCCGAGCTTCCCCATCCCGCAGGTGATCGAGCAGGTGTTCTCGGCGCGTCGCGAGATCGTGGGGATCCCGCGCGATGCCCTTCCCAAGCTGATCACGCGCCGCGAAGCCCAGTGCATCCACGCCGATCGCTTCGATCCGTACGGGCTGTACCGCTACGTGTCGGGGCTCAACCCGGTGCGCTGCCGCCGGGTGTTCGAGGCGCTGGGTCTGCGCCGCATCGCCTTGCCCGGACGGCCGCCGAACCCGGCCGTGTACCAGGAGATCCGCAACGAGACGGCGGGCGGCGACATGGAGCTGCCCAGCGTGGACCTCACCGGCGACATCGCTGGGTACGACCTGGTCAAGGAGCGGCTCTCCGACGAGCTGATCACCCTCATCCAGCGCTGGGACGCCTCCAGCGCCCCCGAGCAGATGGCCACCATCGAGTCGCTGCTGCCGCGCGGGGTGATCTTCCACGGCCCGCCGGGCACCGGCAAGACCCTGTTCGCCAAGGCCATCGCCACCGCCATCAACGCCACGGTGCTGATCGTGAGCGGGCCCGAGCTGAAGAGCAAGTGGGTGGGCGAGAGCGAGGCGAACCTGCGGGCGGTGTTCCGCAAGGCGCGCCGGGCCGCTCCCTCCGTGATCGTCTTCGACGAGCTGGACGCCTTCGCGTCGGCCCGCGGCACCTACTCGGGCTCCGGCGTGGAGCACTCCATGGTGAACCAGCTGCTCACGGAGATGGACGGCTTTCGTAGCAACGAGATGGTGTTCGTGGTGGGCACCACCAACTTCCTGGAGTCCGTCGACGCCGCCCTGCTGCGGCCCGGCCGCTTCGAGTTCCTCATCGAGGTGCCCGCCCCCGACGAGACCGATCGCGAGGCCATCGCGCGACTCTACGACGCCAAGTTCGGGCTGAAGCTGCCCGACGCGGCCATCAGCCACATCGTGCGCCGCACCGGGGCCGCCGCCGATCCCCAGACCGGCCAGCCCTTCACGGGCGACCACCTCAACGCGCTGTTCCGCGCGCTGATGCGCCTGAAGCTGCGCACCGACCGCAGCGAGTTCACCCTCGGCGACATCGATCAGGCGCTGCAGCGCCGCACCCACCGCGAGATCGTGCTGTCGGACGCCGAGGAGCGGGTGATCGCCGTGCACGAGGCCGGCCATGCGCTGGTGGCCATGCTCCTGCCCGAGGCGACCCCGCCCGAGCGCATCGCCATCGTGCAGGATCTGCAGGGAGCGCTGGGCTACGTGCTGCGCGCCGCGCGCACGCGCCCCTACGCGCTCACCGGCAGCGAGATGCGAGCCGACATCTGTGTGGGGCTGGGCGGCACGGTGGCCGAGCGCATGGTGTTCGGCGAAGCCAGCGTGGGCGCCTTCTCCGATCTGCAGAACTGCGGCCGGCTGGCCCGGGCCATGGTGGCCGAGTTCGGCATGGATCCCGACGTGGGCCCACACGTGCAGCTCGTCGACGCCAGCGGTCGCCCCGAGCCCATGCACGACCGCCACAGCGAGGCGATCGACCGCGCGGTGGAGCGCATCCTCTCCGAGGAGATGGAGCGGGCCACCACACTGCTGTCCGACAACGAGGCGCTCCACAGCGCCCTCGTCCAGCTGCTCCTGGAGCACAAGGTGCTCACGGGCGAGCAGATCACCACCTTCCGCCAGGAGGGCACCTGATGGCCGACATCACGATCCGATTCCGGTACGACCCGAAGACCGGCAAGCGACAGCTGGTGGTGAAGTACGACTCCGACGAGGACGCGCTTCAGCACGAGCACGAGCGTGATCATCGCGCCTTGGTGGAGGAGCTCATCGGCCGACCCATCGGCGACGAAGAGGAGCTGGTGGTGGAGCGCGGCGAGGGCGGAGCTGTGGCGGTGGACGAGCCCACCGGGCAGGGCCAGCGACAGGGCTCCACCCACGGCTCCGGGCAGTGAGGCCGAGGGATGACGGCCCCCGACTCCGGCGTGCGCCTGCACGGCACCGAGCGAGACATCGCGGTGCTCTCCGCCCTGGTGCAGGCCGCACCTGAGCTGCTGGCCGCTCCCTGGCGCGCCCACGCCCACGACGACGGCTGCGTGATCACCACCGATGGCCTGGCGGCCGCTGACGTCCAGCAGCGCCTGACGGACCACCACGTACCGCTGGAGCCGGTGCCGGCCTCGCCACCGCGCTCCGCCGCCCACCTGGTGGAGGCCGTCGCTCCGGTGGCGCTGCCCGGAGATCCGGCCTGCCCCGTCGGGCGCTTCTGGGTGCGCGCGGACGCGCCCGCCGCCCGTGACACCCTCGAGCGCCTGCTGCGGCTCGGTCGCGACGACGCCATGGTGGCCACCGTGATGCACGATGGCCACCCGCACCTGCTGGTGGAGGTGGAGACCCCTCCGCCCTACCTGCTCATGCGCGCCCGCGAGGAGCCCCAGGAGGGCGTGCGCGTCTTCGGCGGTAGCGGTGACGGCGTGTTCGTGGAGTGGGGCTGGCAGCACCCGCTGCCCACCACGGTGGCCGCCCGCGCCACGCAGCTGGGAGCGTCGGTGCTGGTCACCCGGGAGGGCCGCTGGCACACTCTTCCCCCGGAGCTGTCGCTGGGCACCGTCTACGACGTGCTCTCCCCGGTGCTGGTGGCCCCTCGGCAGCCGCTGGAGCAGGTCGCGGGCACCCATCGCTTCACCGTGCACGTGCAGCTCGGCCCCGATGCGCCAGCTGCCCCCGAGGCCTGGCTCGTGGACCGAGACACCTTCGCCGAGCTGCCCATGGTCCTGCACGCCGCCACTCCCGAGCAGGTGAACGCCCTGCGGGTCAGCCGCCTGCACGGTCCCGACAACGTCGTTCACTACCTGCTGAGGGAGCGTCGCCTGCCCGGCGTCACCCCCCTGGCCCAGCGCATCAGCGACGTGCTCGACGTGCCCGGCTTCGCCCCAGCGCCCGGCGTCGACACCCTGCTGCTCCCCGTGGGTCGACAGCTCGTGCCACCCATGCGTCGCGACGACGTGCGCCAGATGCTGCACCTCGACACGCTGGCCCTCGCGCTGGTGGTGGAGGGTGCCGGTGGCCCCTGGGTGGCGCAGGTGTCCGAGCTGCACGAAGAGCCCATCACCGCGTGGATCGATCTCGTCGCCCTGGACCACCGTGTGGAGCTGGACCGCCTCACCGAGCTGGCGCTGTGGTCGTTCGATCAGGTCGACATCGCCGAGCCCCCCAAGCCTCCCCGTCCCGCGAGCGTGCCCAAACCCCCCAAGCCGCGCCCGGAACGACCGGCCCCGCGGCGCAGCCGCCCCACGCCCGACGTCGACGCCACCCACACCGCCGAGCCCGACGTCGACCGCATGGCGCTCGTGGAGGCCGCGCGTCCCCTCGAGGATCGGATCGCCGAGGGGGGGACCGCGGATCCGACCGTGTGGGCGGAGCTCGCTCCGCTGCAGGAGGCCCTGGGCTCCTGGGTCGACGCCGCCCTGTGTCGCGAAGCCGCGCAGTTCTACGCCGACGGCGTCGCCGAGGGGCTCGTGGCCAGCCGACGGCACTCCGTCGATCCCGAGCTGCGCGACCGGGATCTGCTGGAGCTGGCCATCGAGGAGAGCCCAGGAGTCGCCACCGCCAGCCTGCTCGGCGCTCGCGTGCTGGAGACGCTGGCGAGCCAGCCGCTGCCCGACGGCGTGCACACCACCGTGGTGGAGCTGTTCAGCGATCCCGTGCTGCCCGTGAGCCGCCGCCTGGCGTGGTCGGTGCTGCGCGCCTGCCACGACGCCACCGACGACACCCTCGGGCTCACCCGTGCGCGCGAGGCCCTGCTGGGGGGCATCAACGCCCACGGCCTGCACCAGGTCAACGACGTGCCCCGCTTCGTGCGCATGGCCCTGGCCTTCGAGGGCACGGACACGCCGCAGCACGACACCGCCACCCACCTCGGCATGCTCCACGAGCTGCACAGCTCCTGTCGCAGCGGCGATCCCGAGATGGAGGCCTTCCGCGACGCCATCTTCGGCGCGGGCCTGCTGAAGCTGGGAGATCCCGAGCACGCTCGCGACTGCTTCGACCAGGCGCGCACGGTGCCCCTGGACGACGTGGCCGAGGGTCTGCTGCAGCTGTACCTCGCGCGCACCCTGGTGGATCCCGCGGAGGCCCGTGAGACCTGGCAGACGGAGATGGAGCGCGTGACCGCCGGGCTGTCCACGCGAGGCCGGCGCACGCTGCTGTGGTTCTGCAAGCGCTCCAGCTGGCTGTCCACGCCCACGCCCACTCCCGCCGAGCCCCTGCGGCGCCAAGCCGAGGCGCTTGCCGCGGCGGTGGAGGACGAGCCCGAGCGCGCCCCCGACACCGTGCGCGCGGCCATGACCCTCGCCGAGATCTACGAGTACGAGGTGGCCGGCATCGTGGAGCGCTGTGCGCGGGTCGTGCAGGCCACGGGCTCGGAGGAGCACATGGCGGCCCTCGCCGACGCCGTCCGCAGCTTCGGTCGCGCGGCGCGACGCGGCGGTGGCCTGCGCAACTTCGAGAGCCCCAAGTACGCCGCCCGGATCCTGGGCTGCGCCATGCAGACCGCCGCCATGGCCGAAGATCGAGACACCGTCGTGGCCTTGCTCGACCACATCACCGCCCTGGCCACTCGCAGCCCGCTGGTGATGGAGATCCTCGTGGCCGTGAGGCCCACCCTCCTCGCCCTGCGCCGCCTCGGCCTACCCGACGAGGGGCGACACTTCCTGCTGGCCATGGAGCCCGTCACCCAGTCCGTGTCCACCGGCGCCGTCGAGCTCATGGCCGCGCTGGCCGAGGGTCACCTGCAGCTGCTCGATCTGCCTCGCGCCGAGGCCACCATGACGCGCCTGCTCGACGCCATCCTCGCCGAGGGGCTCGATCTGGTGGAGCGAGATCGCGCCGGGGCTGCCGCGCTGTCGGTGCTGCGCCACTGGCCCGCCGCCGAGCGGGTCGGCCATAGCCGGCGGCTCGTGGATCACGTCGACCGGTTCCGCGACACCTTCACCGCACGCACCCACTTCCCCACCTTCAAGATCCTGCTGCTCGAGCGCCTGGTCGACGCCGTCGTGGACGTCGAGACCATCGGATCGGACCGGGTGCGCACCTTCCTCGACGCCGAGGAGCTCTCCATTCGACGGCAGATCCATGCCGACTGGAACGCACGATGTGGACGCTAGAGGAGCTGGAGCCCGAGATCGACGAGGTGCGGACACGGATCACGCGGCACAGCCGTGATCTGATGGAGTTCTTCGTGGGCCGCGATCTGGAGATCGAGCTGGCCACGCTGTGCGCGTGCGCCCAGGAGCCCCTGCTGTTCGTCGGCCCGCCCGGCACCGCCAAGAGCGAGCTGGTGGTCAAGTTCGTCGAGAGTCTGGGTCTGCCCGAGTCCGACTACTTCGAGTACATGCTCACCAAGTTCACCGAGCCGTCGGAGATCCTCGGGCCCATCGACCTGGAGCGCCTCAAGGAGGGCCGCTTCGTACGGCGCACCCAGGGCAAGCTGCCCGAGGCCAAGGTGGTGTTCCTCGACGAGGTCTTCAAGTCCAACTCGGCCATCCTGAACACGCTGCTCACCGTGCTCAACGAGCGCAAGATCTACCAGGACGGGCAGCCCGTGCCCGTCGCGCTCCTGGTGCTCTTCGCCGCCACCAACGACATCCCCGACAACTCCGAGCTCGAGGCCATGAGCGATCGCTTCGTGCTCAAGGTCGAGACGAAGCCCGTCAAGGACGACCACTTCGCCCAGCTCGTGGACGCCGGCATCGCCAACGAGGGTCAGCGCGCCACGGGCCAGCGCCCCTGGGCCCGTGGATCCGCCACCCTCACCGACTTCCTCAAGATCAAGCGGTTCATGGACC
Source organism: Myxococcales bacterium (assembly GCA_019634415.1). Classification (GTDB taxonomy): domain Bacteria; phylum Myxococcota_A; class UBA796; order UBA796; genus DRPG01. The sequence continues at coordinate 19,793 of JAHQVJ010000234.1, read as the reverse complement.
TCACCTTCGCCTCCGCGGGTGAGCTGGGCGCCGATCGCGAGCACTGGTGCCCGCGCTCGGTGTTCGCCGAGATGCGGCGCGTGGTGCGAGCGCTGGAGGTCGAAGACAAGGTGATGGTGAGCGATCGCAAGGTGGTCAAGCTGTACAAGCTCGTGCGCACCTACGCCTTCCTGCGGCACGGGGGCCGCGTCACACCCGCGGATCTGAAGCTACTGGCGTTCACGGGCAACCGGCGCCACGAGCTGGCTGCCGTGCAGGAGAAGGTCACGGCCCTGCTCGGACTGGGTAGCCTGGCCCCCGCCGTGTCGTGACGGAGCTGCCCCGAGAGGCCCTGGCGCCCGCGCTGTCGAGCCAGGTGCGGCTGTGTGCCAGCGCCGAGGATCCGTCGCAGGCGCTGCCCCGATCGCTGCGGTGGCTGCGCCAGGTGTGGGAGGCGGGCGAAGACCACGTCCCGCTGCTCCTCGTCCACGACCTGGGACACCTGCTGCTGCACGGCCAGGCGTTCCGGTTCGCCTCGGGGGCCCAGCTCGCCAGCTGGCCGGAGTCCCTCCGCGCGCTCCGCCTCGCCTACGAGGATCGCGTGCTCGGGGCCTGGTCGATGGATCCGGGGGTGACCCGGCTGCACGTGACGCTGGCGGGCCTGTCGGGCTCGGCCCGCGACGCCGCCATCGCCCATGCCCTCGTGCTCGGGCTGGCCGCGGTGCTGCGCGACGTGGACGACCTTCCCCGCGGCAACCCGGCCCACCTGCGAGGGGCCGACGGCTTGCTGGTCGCCCTCACCCAAGACGAGCCCGACGAGGACTGGGACGTGTGGGCTCGGGCCCTGCTCGCGAGGATCGTGGAGCGACTGCAGCGCCATCCGCGTCTGTTCTCGGAGCAGGATCTGTGGGAGGTGGAGCACCTCGACCAGCTCCCCAACGACTCCGCACGCCTCTCCCTGCGACAGCTACACGCCATGGCCGATCAGATCGGGGATCTCCCCACCGGATCGGTGATGTGGGTGCGCCGCTCCAGCCGCCTGGTGGTGGTGGAGGACGAAGACGCCGGCAGCTACCCCACCGGGGGCTTCGACGCCGTGGCCACCCGCGGCAGCTTCGAGAACCTCGTGCGCAGCGAGATCTCCTACGTGGGCGTGGGCAGCGAGGAGCTTCAGGGCCTCGATCTGTTCGACGTGCGCTTCATCGAGGGGGAGCTGCTCTACTACACCCGCGACCAGTCCCCCGCCCTCGACGCCGTGCGCACCCTGCAGGTGGTGATCCACAGGCCCGCGGAGCTGCGCGTCAAGCACCGAGCGCTCGCCGCTCAGACCCTGGTGGTGGTGACCGCCCTGCTGCGCGTGCTGCACCACGATCTGCTGCGCAGCTTCGGCACTGCTGGCGTGCACACCCGCGTGATCTGGTGGACCGAGTCCACCCAGGACCAGGCAGTGGCCGAGGAGGAGCGACGGTTGCTGGCCCACAGCGTGTCGGCGGAGGTGGCGCATCGCCGACTGGAGCTGGCCGACACCCGAGACCTCGAGGAGATCTCGGCCCGTGGGCGGGTGGTGCTCTCGCCCCAGGCTCCCGCGAGCAAGGTGGAGGGCCTGTGGTGCCGCGTGGACGAGCCCGTGTGGCGCTGCCAGGGTGCCCACGTCCCAGAGTGGACGGTGGACGCCAGCTCTCCAGACGCGCTACGGGCCCTCGCCACCAGCATCCTCCTCGACTTCGTGGGCTGAAGGCCCCTCGCGACCCATCGTTCCCACGACATGAGGGACACGCGAGGGGAGCCCGCGTGTAGCGTCGGCCAGACGAGCAGGGGGCGAGATGCTGTGGGTGCTGTCCACCGCGTGGGCGGGTGTGGAGATCTGGGAGGTCGGGCCGGAGCTGGCGCTCCAAGAGGCCATCGACGTGTCGTCGCCGGGCGACGTCATCCAGATCACGCAGCCCGTGATCGCGGGCTCGTTCCGGGTGGAGCACGCCCTGACCATCGAGGCGGCGCCGGGAGTCGACGTCACCGCCGTGGTGGAGCAGAGCGACACCGCGAGCCTGGGCGGCTTCGTGGCCGTGCACGGCGACGCCGAGGCCCCCTTCACCGTGGTGCTTCGCGACCTCACCATCGACGGACGAGGAGTCCATCGGCTGGCGAGCGTGTCGAATGCAACCCTTCGTCTGGAGCAGGTGGTGGGACACAGCGGCTACCACGGTAGCTCGGCGGGCTGCCTCACGGTGCAGGCAGGTGCCAGACTCGAGCTGCAAGGGTCTCAGCTTCGAGACTGCAACACCCCAGGCGACGGAGCGGCCGTGGTGGTGAGGCACCAAGGCGTGTTGGTCGCGAACGACGTGGTCTTCGAGGGCAACACCGCTAAGGGAAATGGCGGTGCACTGCGGTGCGCGGGGAGCTGCGCGCTGAGCGCGGCCCAGTTCCTCGGCAACCACAGCAGCGGCGACGGCGGCGCGATGTCGTGCTCATCGGACTGTGTGGTGCACGACAGCCTGTTCGTCGGCAACCAGGCCCTCGACGACGCAGGTGCCATCGATGTGCGGCTCGGATCCCTCGACGTGCAGCGGAGCCGCTTCTGTGACAACTCGGCCACCTATCGGGGCGGCGCCATCCAGCTGATGCTGGGTGCGATCTCGCCGCTCGTCGCCCACAACGTGTTCTGGGGCAACCACGCGAGCGAGAGCGGCGGAGCCCTATCCACGAACGTGGCGGCCGTGGTCCAGAACAGCACGTTCATCGACAACGATGCACTGCTCGGTGGCACAGTCCGCGCACGGCTGAGCGCCGACGTGCTGGTGGTCAACAGCATCGTCGTGGACCACGAGGGGGTCGGGGAGCACGCCTTCACCCCCGACGACGGAGTGCTCACGGTGGATCGCGTGCTCCACTGGGACTCCGACGACGACGAGGATCGAGCCTTGTTCGAGCCCTCCGTGGACGTCCCCACCCCTCCCCTGACCGCAGACCCCGCCTTCGTGGTGGGGGTACCCACGTCCTGCGCCGACGACGATCTGCACCTGACCGCGGGCAGCCCCGCCATCGGAGCGGGCAACCCCGACTACGACGACGATCTCGGGGCGTTCCCTTGGACCGGAGAGGAGCCCACGCGCGACGACGAGGAGGTCCCGGTGGAGGGCTCGGCAGCGCGTGGAGACCGACCTGAGCTGATCGGAGCAGGCTGCAGCTGTGGATCCGCCCCGGGCCCTGCTGGCAGCGTGATCCTGCTGTGGCTGTGCGGATGGGCCAGCTCGATTCGACGCTCGACGCGTCGCACGAGGCCAGGACGCAGGTGAGCACGAGGGCACGAGTTCGAACGTAACTTCGGCTACAACATTGCCAGGGCGTTCCTGGTCGCGAGGGAGCGATCGCCTCCTTGACCGCGACTTTCGTGGTGGCCTAGCATCACGGCACCCTCCCCGCCGTGATCGCCCACCACTCCTTACCGGGATGCCCCATGCACGCCTACTATCGTCATGCAGTTGCATTTGCACTTGCTGCAATTCTAGTCACACCCATCGGGTGTGATCCGGACGCCGAGCAGCCTCCACCGGAGGCCGTCGAATACGAGCAGTTCATGCTCTACGGCCTGGCCGCCAACTACTGGGGCAACCCCACGATCCCGGTGTGCTGGGAGACGTCTGGCGACGCCACCGAGAAGGGCTGGGTGGAGGACGAGCTCACGAGCGCACGCTCCTGGTCCAACTTCTCCAACGTCAGCTTCACGGGGTGGAACAGCTGTACCACCGGCTTCGACGGGATCCGCATCACCGGGGGCACCAGCATGGTGGTCAACGGGGGGCTGGGAGAGCTGTCGGACGGCGACTCCGACATGGAGCTGGACTTCTCCAGCGCGCCTCAGAACACCTGGACGCGCTGCGTGGAGAACAGCCTCTCGCGGGAGGACTGCATCCGCACCATGGCCCTGCACGAGTTCGGCCACTCCCTGGGCTTCGCCCACGAGCACAACCGCAGCGACACGCCCGCCGCCTGCACCGATAGCCCCCAGGGCAGCAACGGCGACACCTTCATCGGCGACTGGGATCCCGACTCCATCATGAACTACTGCAGCTCCTCGGACTCCCTGAGCCAAGGAGATCAGCTCGGAGTCGTCTCGGCCTACGGCGGGCCCTTCCCGGGCTGGAGCCCCTGCTCCTCGGGCACCTACCCCTGCCCCACCAAGGTCGGCGACTGCGACGTCGAGAGCGACTGCGCCGACGGCACCACCTGCGTCGACGACGTGGGCGATCTGTTCGGCTGGAGCTCGGCGGCCGACGTCTGCCTGGCCGATGGTGATCTGCCGTTTCCCGGCTGGGCCTACTGCACGCCCGCCAGCCCCTGCACCACGGGCCTCGGCGACTGCGACTCCGATGCGGACTGCGTGGCGGGCACGATCTGCCTGAACGACGTGGGTGCGGAGCACGGGTGGTCCTCCGCGGCGGACCTGTGCGTGCAGACGGTGGCGACCTTCCCGGGCTGGAGCGCGTGCAGCGCCGCGAGTCCCTGCCCCGCGGGCTCGGGGGACTGCGACAGCGATGCGGAGTGCCAGGCGGGCACGGTGTGCGGCAACGACATCGGACCGACCTTCGGCTTCCCCGATCTGTCCGACGTGTGCATCCCCGATCCGGGCTACTCGATCTTCAGGTAGCTACGGTCGCGAGCGCACCAGCCGGAAGCCGACGTGCCCGTGGCCGATGGTGCCCGGCGCTCGGCTCCGAGCATCGGAGCGCAGGGCGCCCGCCCCATCGGCGAAGGAGCCACCGCGGGTGATCCGCTCGGCGCCGTCGACGGAGGGTGCGAACACCCACTCCGCCACGTTGCCCGACAGGTCGTACAGGCCGGCCTCGTTGGGCTGCTTGCCCTTCACTGCTTGCGCGCGGCCACCAGCGTTGCCGCTGTGCCAGGCGAAGCGGCCGGCGTCGGCGTCGGCATCTCCCCACGGAAAGACACTGGAGCCGCCAGACCGCATGGCGATCTCGAACTCCGCCTCGGTGGGCAGCCGGAAGCCCGTGCATCCCTCCACCTCGGAGACCGCGGCCCCAGCCACCGTGTAGCAGGCGGTGTGGCCCTCGAGCGCGGACAGCGCGTTGGCGAAGGCCACGGCCTCGAACCAGCTCACCGACTGCACCGGTAGCTCCTTGCCGCAGCCCGCAGCGCACTGCGAGGGCTTGTCCTTGGCCACCGTCTTGTACTGCCGCTGCGTGACCTCGGTGACGGCCATGTCGAAGGGAGGCACCCGCACCCGGGTTCCGTCGATGCGCACCGTGCCGCCCGCCACACCGGCGAAGGCCATGGTGGACTTGCCCGACAGCGCCGAGACCGGAGCCATGGCCATGCGCTCCGCCTTGGCCGCAGCCGCCTGGCCGTCGTCGACCTCGAAGACCACCCGCGGACCTGGCACCGACTCGCCTTGCTCCATGCGGTCGCTCATCTCCATCAGGTTGAAGCGCCAGACCAGCCCCTCATCCGTCTCCTCCGTCGCGTTGGACTCCACCAGCTCCCATGGCGTCTGCAGGACCAGGCTGAAGCCCATGTCGCCGAGCATGCTCTGCACCATCGCCTCGACCTGCGGATCCACCTCCTCGGTGGCCGCGTCGGCCGCGGCCTTGTCGTCTGGATCGAAGGAGTCGAACTGCAGGACGAGCTCCCCTTCGCGCTCGATGATCTCCAGTCCTCCGGCGCTGGAGACCTGGCCGCTGGGGAGGTTGGCACCACCGGACAAGCTGTTCATCGCGTCGCCCTTCAGCAGCGCCGAGAGCGCCTCGAGGTCGGCGAAGGCCATGTCCACGGCCACCACCATCGCGCTGCCCTCGGCGCGTTGCACCACCTCGCCCAGGGTGACCCCCGGCGGGAGGTTCGCCTCGAGCTCGGCGAACTTGGCGTCCATGTCCCCGCCCTGCTCCGCCATCACCTTCTTCATCTGCGCCTCGAGGTCGAAGTCCTCACCGGCGAAGGCGAACAGCGGGCCCAGGGCCTCCTCCATGTCCATGGTGACGGTGATGCGGGTGACTCCGCTGCGATCGGCGTCGATCCGGATCAGCTGCTCGATCTCGAAGCAGCCGGTGGTCACCAGCAGCAGACACGCGACTGCGAGCAACCGCCCGACGAGCTTGAACATGGGGCCTCCGAGGGTGGCGTTCGCAACCGCCTATCGGAGGTCGATTGGCCCAGCACGAACCAGAGCAGCGGTGTCGGTGCAGACGCAGTCCTCGTCTTCATCGAGGCCCTCGACGCCGCTCCCAGCTCACGCCGGGCGCGAGGTCGAAATCCAAAAGAATGTCGGCCCCGATGACAATCCACACGCTCCTGCTCCAACCCATGAGTGACCCCAATCATGGAGGTGGTCATGTGGTGGATGCTGGCGCTGGGCGCACAGGCCGCCGAGCCGCTGACGTTGGACTACGTCAGCTGGCCCGGTTGTCCGAACCAAGACCGGTTCGCCGACGAGGTCTCGGCCCGTCTCGGGCGGGTGGCGTTCGGAAGCTCGGGAACCGAGGTCTCGGTCCAGCTGATCGAGGCCAACCCAGGCTTCCTGGGCGTGCTGACGATCGGAGAGGGCAAACGCATGGCGCGCGGCTCGTCGTGCGACGAGGCGTTCGACAAACTCGTCGTGGCTGCCGCTGTGCTGCTCGACGCCCCCCAGCCAGAATTCGTCGTCGATCTGCCGAGTGCCGATACGGCGCGGGTGACGGTCACGTCGAAGCAGAAGGGCATGAAGGTCGTCGAGATCACAGGTCGTGGACGAGGTTCCTTCGGCACCACGACGGTTCTCGCCACCTACTACCGAAACATCTGTAAGACACCCTGCTCCTTCGAGATCGATCCCGGCCTGGTCGAGATCGGGGCCATGGGCAAGTTCACGCGGTTGGGCTCGAAGGAGTACGAGCTCACAGCCGGAACACACACCAACCTTGTCGTGAAACCCAGGTCGAACGCGTTGATCATCGGAGGCGTCGCAGCCTCCACGCTGGGATCCGCCCTGGCGATGTTCTCGATGTCGCGCGCCATCCAGTCCTGCAACCCGCTGATCATCGACTCGGTGGCAGACTGCGAGCGAAGACGCCGGGCGGCCATGCCGGGCCTCGTCGGAGGCACTGTGATGGTGGCAGGCTCGATTCCTCTCTACTTCCTTCGAAACCGCGTCGTACGCAGCGAGGTGACCCGATGAACCGCACGATGATGATAGCGATGGCCCTTACTTCGGGCTGCAACTTGCTGGCCGAGCCCGAGTGTCGGTCCACGGTTTTCGAGACCTCGTCGAACGAGCTCGTCCATACTTTCGATGCCTTCTGTGGGGTGAGCTTGTCGCTCTACAGCGATGGCCCCAACGTCTGGCTCGGCGATGGCAGCGGTCTGGAGCTCAGGATCCACATCGAGCCCCTCGGGATCGGAGAGACCGGCGCGGCCGAGGTCGACATCACCGTGGTGGACTCGTTGGATACCTACCGGATGGTGGAGGGCACCTGTCGAGCTGACGTCACCCGCCACGAGCGCTCCCGTGACGCGGCAACCGCCACGTTCTACCTCATCGAAGCCTCCGTCACGTGCACCGATCCGTTCGAGCGGCGCGTCACGGGCCCGGACTACCTCGAGCCGTTCACCATCGAACGTCTCGAGTTCGTGACCGAGTACGAGGTCTCGACCTGATTGGCCGCGAGCTTCGCTCGCAGCTGATCAGTCGTCGTCCAGCTCGATAGGGAGGTACGGCTCGACGAACGGCAGGTGCACACTGTTCGGGTACCGCACTCGGAATGCCATGGCGCGTTCCTGAGCCTCCGCGAACCGACCGAGCTCGGCGAGCGCCTCGATGATGAGTCGCTCGCGCTCCTCGATGAGCTCACCAGCCGGATACCGCCGAGCATGGCCCATCAGCGTCACCAGGGCCTCCTGGGCATCATCGCGCCGCAGGGACACCCGGGCCCGGTCGATGATGCCTTCCTCCTCACTGAAGGGCGTCGGCTCGGGCGCGCGGGTCGGTGGCGCGGGGGGTGCTGGTGCGGGGACGGGCCGAGGCGGTGGAGGCGATACGACCGGCGGAGGCTCTGGGGCCGGGGCCACCCGGACTGGGACCGGTACCTCGATCACGACGGGGGCAACTGGCTCGCTGGCTCCCAACCACACGCCGACCCCAACCCCGGCCAGGAGCCCGCCCACCCCCGCACCGACGACGGCAGCCCACCCGGGACCCGTCCCCGACTCCCGCGGGGGTGCAGCGTCTGCGTTGCCGCCCGACTCGGCTCCATCGGGACCGTCTAGCTCCAGCGCCTGTCGCGTCCGACGCCAGACACGGTCCCGACGCACTGCGAGATCGGGAATCGGCACCGCCGACTCGGCGTCTAGCAGCGCGCGCAGATCGGAATCGAGATCCGGCACGCTCATGAGACCGCCCCCAGCTCCTCGACGGCAGCACGGAACTCCGTGCGGGCCACGCGCAGTCGAGAGTACCCGGTGTGCGTGGGGATCTGCAGGAGCTCACCGATGGCTTTCATGGGAACGTGATCGAGCTCGTACAGCACGAAGACCACACGGCGGTCCTCCGGCAGCGACTGCAGCGCGAGGTAGACGATCTCGTGGGCCTCGACTGCACGGTATCCCGGGTCGGACCCGCGAGGGTCCCACTGCTCCTCGAGCGTCTCGTTCCTGGTGGACGACCGCTTTCGGTGATCCCGCATCACGTTGTAGGCGATCCCGAACAGCCAGGGCTTGACTGGTCGGGTCGCGTCGAAGCTCGCCCAGCGGCGATGGACGACGACGAAGACTTCCTGAGCGAGGTCCTCGGCATCTCGAACCGCAACGCCGAGCCGCCGGAGCGTTCGCCACACGTAGGCGAAGTGCTCGACGTAGATGTCCGACAGAGGGTGGTTCGACGAGGTCCGGCGCGATTGCACGATCGGCAGCTAACGCGAGGCCTCCTGCCTATCAGGGGCGCACCCGTGCGATTACGGTATCCCGAGCACATCGACGCACCATCCGAACCTCCCTAGCAACGGGGCATCTGCACATGACCGCTCGGCTCTACGACGAGGACGCCTACCTTCGCGAGTGCGACGCCACCGTGGTCGCCATCGACGAGGGTGGCGGCCTGATCCTGGATCGCACCATCTGCTACCCCACCGGGGGCGGCCAGCCCGGAGACGCAGGCCACCTGGTGCTGCCCGATGGTCAGCGCCTCACGCTGGCCACCACGGTGAAGGGCACCAGCCCGGGCACCATCGCCCACGTTCTGGGCGAGGGCAGCGAGGCCCCCGCCGTGGGCACCGCGGTGAGGGTCGAGCTGGACTGGGAGCAGCGGCACCGGCACATGCGCATGCACACCGCCTTGCACCTGCTGTCCACCGTGCTCCCCTTCCCCGTCACCGGCGGCAAGGTGGGGTCCGAGAAGAGCCGCCTGGACTTCCACCTCCCCGAGCCTCCGCCCAAGGAGGAGATCACCGAGGCGCTCAACGCGCTGATCGCCAAGGACCACGCGGTGTCGAGCCAGTGGATCACGGAGGAGGAGCTGGCCCGGAGCCCCGAGCTGGTGAAGACGATGTCGGTGGCGCCACCCACGGGTGCGGGCCGGATCCGCCTGGTGCGCATCGAGGACTGCGATCTGCAGGCCTGCGGCGGCACCCACGTGGCCCGCATTGCGGAGATCGGGGAGGTGGTGGTGCGTAAGGTGGAGAACAAGGGCCGGCAGAACCGACGGGTGATCGTGTCGCTCGTGGGGTGACGGGCGCGGGCCCGACGTGTCTGCCAGGAGAGGATCCCACTCCTGCTACTGGCCCACAGGTCTACTCCAGAGCTGAGAGTCGGGCTTCCGCCTCCGACACCAGGGCGCGAAGAGGCCATGGCCCCGAGAGCGTGCAACTCGGCGCGCGCGCGACGCCGTCGGCCGTCTGCCGCACGTGGCGGAAGCGGAAGTACCGAGGGCCCTCCGGAGTGGCCCGCCAGCACCAGAACAGCGTGCGCCGCTCGAACAGGAACAGCTCTCGGATGCCCTCACCCTCCGACCACCGCCGCTCCTCTTCGTGGCGGCCGAAGGGGTGTAGATCGGTCGAGGACTCTGGAACGCCCACCGTCCTCGGCAGCCGCTCCGTGGGAACCGGTCCGAGCGATGCCTTGGGCTCCCCTGTGATCGCGTCGGACACGAGATGTCCATCACGCACGAAGAAGCCACCGCGCACCAGCTGGCCCGGTGTGTCGAGGCCCTCACGCAGCAGCTCCGGCGTGGGCCCGAGCCGGTACAGGGCGAGCCCGGCGTCAGTCTGCAGCGTACCCAGCCACCCGTCCGGGCCGTGGGCACCCTGCACGAACCGCGTCCCGGACGGCACCGTGCCCTCCCACAGCAGCCGGCCGTCGACGCCATGGCTGGCGAGACGCACTCCCGTGACGATCAGCACCCGATCGGAGCCAAACGCCATCTGCACCTTGTCGGGGCCGAAGTCGAACACCTGGCTCGTCACCGTGAACCGCGTGCCGTCGAATCCCACGTGCTCTTGCACGTCGACAGGTTCGGCAGCCTGGCTCAAGCGGACCAGCGTGGCGCCGCTCGTGGCTCGCAATGTGACCGAGGTGGCGTCTGCCAGACCATGGATCTCGCGGCAGTCAGCGCTGCCGAAGAACCGACCCTGGCCCCCGTGCGTGAACTGACGTTTCCCCGTCCTGGGGTCGATCAGCACCCGCTCGTTGCCGTACTTCAAGATCTCGTGGGCGCCGACCCGAAGAGTGCCTCCGAGGTCGAGTGCGGTCGCATGGGCGAAGCCCATGGAGTTGCCGCGGGTGGCCGACGGAGGCACCCACCAGAGCACCTCGAGCGACTGGGCGTCGGTAGCGCGGAAGCCCTCCAGCCCGAGCTCCACCACTACGAGGCGATCGTCGAGCTCGACGAGGGTGGCGGTCGAGCCGAACCCCGCTGTGGGAACGGAGGCGATCCAGTCCCGGCCGACCCAGTCGAAGACGTGGGCGTACCCTTGGTGGCAAGCGAAGAGGTAGCGGCCGGTTCGTGTCGTCATGCGCCCGTGTATCGATGCCTTGCTCGGATCACGGAGACGCGGCTGGGCTTCGTTTCCCTGCCTTGGTAGCGCGACCCTCCTCCCAGCGTGCCGCGCGCGCTTCCTCGGCATAGCGGCGCGCCCAAGAGCGGCTGGGATCGGCCTCCACCGCGGCGGTGAACCACTTGTAGGCAGCGGCGTGATCGGCCTCCCCTCGCGCCGCCATGCCGCGCTGCCAGGCCTCGTCCGCCAGGAGGCTGCCCACCCCCCACACCGGCTCCGACGTCACCCACCACCAGCGCGCCCGCTGCACGTCGTCCACCCGCTGCAGCAGCGCCTCACCCCTTCGGTCTCCGCCCGCCAGACGCGCCCAGCAGGCCGCTGCGTATGGGGCCAGCTGCTGACGAGTGCGCGACCGCCAGGCGTGGGCGCGCGGTCGATGGTGGCGTGCTCGGTGCCAGGCTTGCTCCGCCGCGCCGCAGCGATCGGCGGCTAGCAAGTCCAGTGACTCGTCAAGATCCTGGGCCGTGGCCTGCGCGACCTGCTCCGCACCGACCACCTGCACCACCCCCGCCACGTGCACCTCGCCGCGAGCGAACACGGGCTGCTGTGGGATCTCGGCCTGCAGCGCCTCCACGGGTCGCAGCGGAACCCCGTCGGGCGTCGAGACCACGAAGCCCAGGTCATAGGTCCCCAGGGGCAGCTCGCTGGGCAGCGGCAGGGAGAAGGCCCCGTGGAACACCTCGAGGCGGCGCCACTGCGAGGGGGCGAGCCAGCCGTGGGCTGGAGGCAGGTCCCAGCTCTGCCACACCCGACCGTCGCGATGCAGGAACGCCAGCACACGGAAGTCCTGCTTGGCAGGCGAGTTCATGCCCACCTCCACGAACAACCCCGATCCCACCGCCACCTCCGGGCTCGGCACGCCCACCCCGTACAGCGCGGTCACCACCACCAGGTCGTCGTCGACGAAGTAGGCCCTCACCCCGCTGTCGATCCGCGGCTTGCCCAGGAACAAGGAGCGCCGCACGATCTGCGCCTCGTGGGTCTCGATCTCACCGGGCGGGTAGCCCGGCACCGTCAGGAACTCGCCCCGACGCTCGAAGCGGCGCATGGCCACACCACCAGAGCCATGGGTGTGGGCGAAGTCCGGCTTCGTGCGCCAGCCCAGCTCCTCGGTGACCACCTTCCCGCGGTAGCCGTGGATCCCGAAGGGCACGTCCACCAGACCGCGGGTGTCGCGGGCCACCAGGATCTCCGGGCCGCCCCACCACATCAGGCCACCCATGTCGGCGTCGGCCACCATCAGGCGACGGTCCAGATCCACCTTGCGGGCCAGGTACTCGTAGTGCTGCACCCGCTCGCCGATGTCGTAGGGCGAGACATCGTAGCGGCTGCAGAACACGACCAGCGCCACGATCTGGCCGATGGCGAAGCCGAGCCCCGCCACCCCCGCCACTCGCCGCGCCCAGATCTCCGAAGCCCGCGCTCGGATCTCGACGTACAGCTCGGCGGCCGCCGTGCCCAGCAGCAGGGCCCCGGGCACCACCACCATGGCTGCGAAGCGGTAGCCTCGCATCCAGTCGCCCCCGCTGCGCAGCCAGAACAACAGCCCGAACCACAGCCAGGCCGCACAGATCAGCTGTGCGTGGCGACGGCGGTCCCCCAGGGCCAGCAGCGGCAGCGTGGTGAACAGCCCCACGAGCAGCGCCGCCCGGAGCTGCCCCACCCCCTGCACCACCGGGATCAGGGCCAGCGCCAGCAGCCCCGCCCACACCGCCCCTGCCACCGCCCGCCTCCCCTGCACGCCCGCCACGCCCATGGGCAGCAGCACCAGGAACGGCGCGATGCCACAGGCGATCACGAACGTCCGGATCTGCTCCCAGGCCCGTCCCTCGAAGGCCAGCACCTCGAACGCCCGCTCCCCGATCTTGGCGTAGAAGGTCATGGGCAGCGCGTAGGCGAAGTAGCGGTAGCGCACGCCCTGGTAGACGGCGAAGGGCACGCCGAAGCACAGCGCCCACCAGCCCACCCGCTGCAGCGCTCGCCGCGCGCTCCCCGCCGTCCACAGCGACAGCACCCCGGCCAGCGCTCCGTAGGCGATGCCCTCGGGCCGGGTCAGCGCCAAGCCCAGGAACGCCAGCGGCACGCCGACGTCGTCGCCCCGCGTCAGCCGCCAGCCCCCCAGCGCCAGCAGCAGGCTGAACAGACCGTTCTCCAGCCCTCCCTGCGACCAGATGGCGTGCTGCGCGCTCAGGGCCACCACCGCGGCGGCCGCCCAGCCGAGTCCCTCGCCCCCCGCATCGCGGCCCCAGTGCCACACCACCACCACGGTGGCCAGCCCCAAGACGAGTCCCAGCACGGGCTCGAGCACGAAGGGGTTGCCGCCGAGCCCGATGAGCACCGCCTGGATCAGCATCCACAGCGGGTTGGAGTAGCCCTCCACGCGCTCCGTGCCGGGGAAGGCCACGATGCCGTGCCCCTCCACCCAGTTGCGGGCGAAGGCGTAGGTGATGGCGGCGTCCTCCACCACCCAGAGCAGCACCGGCAGCTGCATGGCCACCGCCACCGCGAGCACCGCCACCCATCGTTCCCTGCGCTGAGCCACGCACCCCCCGCTCCGTGGCAGGAGGTTCTAACGCCTGCCTCTACGACCCGAAGGAGAACCAGCCGCGCTTCTTGGTGGGTGCGAGCTGCGTCTCTTCGTCTTGAACCGTGGGCTCCGACGGTTTGTCCTTGGGCTCGAACCGAGCCGCGGCCTTGGCCGGACGGCCGATGGTGGGAGCGGCGAGCTGCGGTGCGGTGGGCTCGTCCTCGGCGACCTTGGCCGAGGTGCGGGGCCGGATGGGCTTGGTGGCCTTCAGCTTCGGCACCGGCTGCTCGTCGAGGGGCACGATGGTGTGGCCCAGGCGCTTGGACTTCGGCTTGCGCGACACGCGTGACGAGGGTGCTCCCGTAGGCCGCAGCGCCGTGCGGAGCCGCGTGGCCTGGTTCGCGTCGGGCAGCAGGCGCTGTAGATCTTCCAGCCCCTCCGTCTCCACCAAGCCGTCGAGCTGCGCACCGTCCGCCACCACCAGCCGCGGCGCCTCGATGTTGCCCACCACGCGGGCCGTCCGGGTCAGCTCCACCACCTCCGTGGCGCACAGATCGCCGATCACCACTCCCGAGACCCGGATGGAGCGCGCGGTCACGTCGGCGATCACCACCCCACCGGACTCCACGCGCACGTCGCAGCTCGACGTCAGCTCGGCCTCGACGCGGCCCTGCACCACCAGGTCCTCGCCACACGTCAGCTGGCCCCGCACCACGATGGTGCTGCCGAGGGTCGTGCAGGCGCGCGGCCCCTCGCTGGCCTCGGCGTCCTGAGCCCTGGACTGGGGACCTGGTGTGGGGCTGTCCGGGCCCACACCTGCCGGTGTGCTCGTCACGGCCACCCGTGACGTGGTGGTGTCCTCGCTCGCGTCGTCGGTCTTGGACGTTCCCATGGCGCTAGCCGTCCTGTGAAGAGTCGATGTTTCCCTTGAACTTCGAACCATCCGCGAGGATCACCCGCGGAGAGGCGATGTCGCCCACCATGATGCCGTCGGGCTCGACCTCCACGCAGTCGCTCGCCTTCACGTCACCCTGCATGTGCCCCCGCACCGACAGGCGGCGGGTCTGCACCGTGGCCTCCACCAGGCCCGTGCCGTCCACCACCAGATCGCGCTTCGACCGGATCTCGCCGCGCACGGTCCCTTGGATCACCAGCGTCTCGTCTCCCTCGATCTCGCCCTCGATCACGAGCGTCTCGCCGAGCACGGTCGTGCTGTCCATCTCCTCACCCCTCTGCAGCCGACGAACGGTCACCGGGTCACCTTGGCGGCGAGATCGGCAGGCAGGTCCACGGTCATCTGCACACGGCCCGACAGCCGCGCCCCGTCGACCACCACCAGCCGCGACGTGCGCACGTCGCCGACCACCCGCGCACCTGCGTCCACGTGGATGCGCTCCGAGGCCTCCGCGGAGCCCGCGAGCTCGCCGCGCACCGTCACCTGCTTGGCCTTCACGTCTCCCACGAGCCGCGCCGGCGACTCCACCGTCAGCTGGTGCTCCGGAAGCGTCACGTCGCCGTCGATCTGACCGCGGAGCACCACGGGCTCGCTGCCCTTCACCGTGCCGGTGATGCGGATGCCGGACCCGATGACCACGGGCCCGTTGGACTCGTCCTTCCCCACGCTGACCCCCTGAGCCGTCGGGCTCCTCCTCCACGGCCCATCGGGCGCGAATCTTCAGCGGTTTCTCGAGACCCCGCCCCCTCGCCGGAGGGGATCTGGGTCCATAGGAGCGCAGACATGGCTACCGACCCCACTGTCCAGACCGTCGACTCCCCCGCCGAGCTGCGCCGCATCCTGGGCGAGCCCAGCACGCGTGCTGCCAACAAGGCGCGCCCTCGCTTGCACGCCATGGACCGGCGCTGGCTTGCGGCCTCTCGGTTCTGCCTGGTGGCGTCCTCCGATGCCGCCGGGCGTTGTGACGTCTCCCCGAAGGGGGATCCGGCCGGATTCGTCCACGTTCTCGACGACGTCACGATCGCCGTGCCCGAGCGCTCCGGGAACCGCCGCGCCGACACCTTCCACAACGTGCTCGACAACCCGCACGTCGGCCTGCTCTTCATGATCCCGGGCCGCACCGACACGCTGCGCGTCAACGGTCGGGCGCGTGTGGTGTCCGACGCGCCGTACTTCGAGGCGATGGTGGTGAAGGGCCACAGGCCGCAGCTCGCGCTTCAGGTGGCCATCGACGAGCTGTTCTACCACTGCGCCAAGGCCTTCCTGCGGGCAGAGCTGTGGTCGGCGGACACCTGGACCCCCGAGGCGTTGCCGAGCCGCGCCCACATCGTGAAGGCGATCGAGGCTCCGCAGACGTCGCTTCAGGAGCTGGAGCACTACTACGGCCCAGCCTACGCCGACAGCCTGTACCCATCTGGCGACGTGTGACCAAGGTCCTCAGCGCCCAGGTTGACACGAACACATCCCTGTGATGCGCTGCTGGCCGTTTCATTGGAGCACCGTGATCACCATATTCGCCTCGATGGCACTAGGCGCCCCACCGACGATACCCCCTTGCACCGTACTGACGGGCACGTACGATGGCGCGCGACCAGAAGACGAACATGTCCTGACCTCGGTACGGGTCGGTGACCAACGCTTCGTGATCGGACCGTCTGCTCCCTTTTCGTGGCACTCCTCACACCGTGTCGCCCGACGGGTAGGTCAGGTGTCCCTTCACGACGCCCTCACCGGCGAGTCGTGCGGAATAGGCACGAATCCCCGTGGCTTCAGCGACGACGATATCGGAAGACGATTTGCAAAGTTGATGATGTGGCAGGTGGACGGGTCTGGTTCCCAACCCGGGCCCCGCCTCGCCACCCGACTGGTCCAGGTGGGCGAGCGAGCATGGCTTCCGCTGGCATCCCACCCAGAAGGCGCAGTGGAGGTGGAGCTGACGATCAGCTGGGACAAAGAGCGCCGATATCTCGGGGTGCGCGACGAGAGCCTACGGCACATACCCACCGGGACCCCGCTCATGGACTCCCATGGTGAGGTGGTGGCCCTCCACAACCCCGACGGTCTGTACCACCACTCGAGCTACGCCACGCTGTGGGGGCTGAACGAAGCACTCGGCAAGGGCGGGCCTGAACTGGATCTCGCGCCCCCCGCCTGGCCCCGCCTCGAATCGGAAGGTGGTCGAGCGTCGGTCGAAGCGGGCAAGCTCCGATTGAGGTCTCGGCTGGCGCTCATCGAGGACCCGGCGATGCCCCCGCCTTGGGCCCCAGAAGCGCCTCGAATACTCGATCCGTTCGACGTGGAGGCCTGGAGCACCCTCCCCGAGTTGAAGACACGCCTCGAGACACCACCCGACATGCCTTTCCGTGAACGCCCTTCCCCCAAGGAGTGCGTGTCGTGCACTCTCTTCCTCGTCGTCGATGCCGACGGTCAGCTCGCCGCGGGCCAGGTGCAGGGATGCCCGAAGGTGTACGCCCGGCACGTGGGCAGACATGCGCTCCAGTGGAGCTGGCCAGCGTCAGAAGAGCAACGGCCCGCCCGCACCATTGTGCGGATCGCCTTCGCGCGCGCCGAGCGTTGGCGGAGCGCATGTCCACCGCCCTTGGCAGCACCGGCGCCGTGCGCACCAGCCTCCGAAGAGGGGTCGGTGTTCCGATGCGCACCCGCTCGCTGACCTCCAGAGCACCTCGGCATCACCCACCCCGTTCCCCGAAGGTCCCTCTTGCTGACATGGCTCGCCCTGCACGTCGCGGTTGCCCAGACCCCTCCGACACCGTGGCGCGTTGCTCCGGTGCTGCGAGAGGACAGCGGTGAGCTGTCCGTCGGAGCCTTCGGCCCCGTGACGGAAGTGATGGGCGCAGACCCCTTCAAGGTAGCCGTGCTTGCGTCCTGGGATCGGGCCAGCCTCGCGTTCTTCGACAGGTGGCTCTCCAGCAACCGCCTGCGCTCTCGCGTTCCGCTCATCCTGGTCCGTGAAGACGACTTTCGTGACCGTCTCCCCCCAGACATGGTGTTGGAGGACGCCGATGCCTTCGACTTGGAGAAGGGGCGGATCTTCGTGGCCGAGACGAACTCGTTCCCCTGTGTCGCCGACGATCCGGCCACGGTGCTGCTCTGCTCGACAACGGCCTGCGTCCCCGGAAGCTTCGAGGAGACCAAGTGGGGCCTCGATGAACGAACCATGTCTGAGCTACGATCCCTGATCGGCTCGGACAACTGGCTCGGCATGGACGAGATCCGGCAGACGCTTCGCGAGCAGCCGGAATTCGCCGAGCACATTCAGGAACAGATCAGACGACGTCCGCGCCGAGCGATCGAGACGCTACCTCCTACCCAACGGCAAGAAGCGCTGGCGATCCTGGCATGGTGGTTCGGCCCACGTACCCTCGCGGTCGATGTCAACGAATTGCAGGCTCGATTCCACGCAGACTGCAGCCTGCGATCTCCGAGCTTGTGCTTCTACTCCACCCACGTGGAGGCCTCGAGGGTGATGGAGTACGCACAGAGACCATGGCGCAACCACGTGGCTGTCCTGCAACTGCAGGCGAGCGCATTGCTCCAGCGCTATCAGTGGTCGTGCACCCACGGAGAACAGGTGGCCTGCACAGAGTCTGTCCGATTCGCACGAGCTATGCAGACGAAGCTGGGCCTCAGCGACGAAGACCTGGCCCAGATCACCACAGAGGCGTGTGAACACGGAGCTGACGCGAGCTGCCCCTCCGAGGATGAGGCACCCACGATGGACACGCCCCACTGACGGCCGCGAACTGCGTTCGCAGCGCTCACGAACCGAAGGGCACTCCAATTGCGTCAGCGCACCTCGAGCACCGTCATCATGCCTTCGTCCGCATGGGGCAGCACGTGGCAGTGCGTCATCCAGAAGCCCGGGTTGTCCGCCACGAAGCGCAGCCGCGCCACACCGCCGATGCCGATCTGAACGGTGTCCTCGATGGTGCGCACCGCTGGCGCCGCTCCGTCCAGGCTCAGCACCTCGAAGTGATGACCGTGCAGGTGGAACGGGTGCTCCGCCGGAGACACGTTGCGCACCTCCAGCACCACCTCGGAGTCCAGCCCGATCGTGGGCACGGTGACGTCGGGGAAGGTCTCGCCGTTGATCTCCCAGCCGCGCTCCGGGCTCCCCGTGAACAGCAGCCTCAGGTCGGTCACTCCAGGGTCGGCGCTGGGCAGCGCGCCGTCGAAGCCCCAGTCCGGCGTCGGGGGCGCCTGCCCACTCCCCGTGGCACGCACCGACAGCAACCGCGCGTCGTCGCCGAAGGCTGGCCCCCCCGCCACCGCGTAGGGCGCCTCCATCAGCTCGAAGCTGCCCGCCACCCGCCACTGCAGGTCCACCCGGTCGCCCGGGGCCACCACCACGTCGCCCGCGTGCAGCGCCGGGAGCAGCCCCTGATCGGATCCCACCTGCTCCACGTCCCGCAGCCACACCACCCGCGAGCCGCTCGCGTTCACCAGGCGCACCCGCACCGTGGAGCCCGCAGGCACCTCGATCTCGGGGTCCACCCATCCGTTCAGGGTCACCTCCCCCGTGGGATCCACCAGGTGCGGATCGGCGTTGGCGAGCTTCACCTCGGCGGGCACGTCGAGCACCACCACCAGCTCGCTGTCGGTGGGCGGATCCGCGGGATCCTCCACCACCAGCACCCCGTACAGCCCCAGATCCACCTGTCGCTCGGTGTCGAAGTGCGGGTGGTACCAGAAGGTGCCGGCCTGGGTGAGCGGGAACTCGTAGCGGAAGGTGGCCCCCGAAGCGATGGGCGCCTCCACCCAGGTCACGCCGTCCATCGCGAAGGGAACGGACAAGCCGTGCCAGTGGATGGTGGTGGGATCGGGCAGATCGTTGGTGAGATCCACCACCAGCCGATCGCCCACGGTGGCCCGGATGGTGGGCCCGGGCACCTGACCGTCGTAGGCGTAGCCGTCTCCATGTTCCGCGGCGGTGAGCTGCACGTGCACCACGCCCGGATCGGGGTCCGTGTCGGCGGCCTGGGCGGGAGAGGCGAGCACGGCCCGCGGCTCGCTCGGAGGCGGCGAAGTGGTGGTAGGCGGGGTCGTCTCGGAGGAAGACGGGCTACGATCGGTGTCGGCGGTCTCGGTGGGGTCGCCCCCCGAGCAGGCGAGCACGAGCAAGCTGATCATCGCGTCACCTCGGCGATCACGTTGTCGGTGGTGGCCCAGCCACGCTCGGTGACCAGCGCCCACGGCAGCGGGCGATGCACCAACACCGCCCGCACGCTGGGCGCGGCACAGTCCGACGCGAAGCGGTGCTCGCTGGTGGCCGAGCGCT
>JAHQVJ010000233.1 GCA_019634415.1 Myxococcales bacterium | reverse complement strand
GCCCACGTGCCAGGCGATGGCGTCGAGGTCTTCGCTCCAGCGAGCCCCCGTAGTGCCCGCGCGACAAGCGTACTCCCAATCCGCCTCCGTGGGCAGCCGAGGCAGAAGCCCGGCCACCCGCTCGCCCAGCCGGGCGCAAAACGCCTGCGCGTCCTTCCAGGACACCCTCTCGACCGGACGACTCGGCCCCTCGAAGTGGCTCGGATTCTCCCCCATCACCGCCTCCCACAGCGCCTGGGTCACCGGCACCTCGCCCAGCCAGAACCCCCGGGAGATCGTCACCGAGTGCTGCGGCCCCTCGTTGTCGAAGCGGCCCTCCTCGCTCTGTGGTGAGCCACGCAGGTACCGGCCCGGCGGAATCCGACGCAGCCGCATCCCGAGGACGCTGACCCACAACCCGTAGTCGTCCAGACCGATGCCCTCCGCCCACGCCACGTCGAACCGTCGAAGCAGACCAGCGTCGCACCGCTGCTCTCGCACTGAGTCCAGCAGCACCCCGATCTCGGCGGTGTCCAGCAGCGCTTGGGGCACGCATCCTCCTCGGGACGTCCGCTAACGGGTGCCGAACGTCGACGAAGGTCCAGACGTCTTGCCCGCCGATCCGGCTGCCCGAAGGGCGAGAGCGCGGCGCAAGCCAGGTGAGGGGAGCAACGCGACCCTGACCGCCGCGCACATCTCGTTGTTCCCAAGCGGATGGCAGCTGGCTGCTCTTCCCCGGAGGGTGGGCTCCTGCTGCTTGATCCGGCCGCCCCAGAGGGCGAGGTGGCGAGGCGCCAGACAAGGTGAGGGGGCTCAACAGAGGCCACTTCCCGCCTCGCATATCTCGCCCTCTACTCCACGGGGCTGTGCAGGATGCTCTACCTATAGCGTGGCCGGCCTCGAGGGGCCTCCGGTAGGAGGGGCCTCGAGGGCCGCGCGCGGCGAAGGGCAGTACTCTGCCCACGGGTGCGGCTGGAGCCCTGGCGAAGGCTTCCGCGCGAATGCCTGCATGGCTTCCGGGGTGAGATCGGCGATGACCCCAAGGGGGGAGGGGAGTCGCCGACCAACGACGCCTGTGCGAGGCCGTCAGGGGGCGCTGTGGGAGCGTGGGGCTCGAGCCCGTGCGATGGCCCTCGCTGTCGCGGACGGCCGTCGCGGGCGGCGCTGGAGGGCAAGCCCTCCAGCAGCAACCGCTGGACAGCCCCTCCACTCTGCCCCTGGGCTTTGCAGGAGGGGATGGCGAGCCATCCCCCAGGGGAGGGGGCTGATCCCACGTGGGTGATCAGGGGTGGTCGAGGTCTAGCACCTGGCGCTGCGCAGGGGAGGGAGGGGAGCAGCCGCTCTACGTGGACAGTCCCTCGATCAATCGCAACACCCGCTCCAGGCTGCGCTGCGTCGCCTGCGCGTAGGCATCGTGCCCGATCTCCTGGAACACCCCCAGCGCTGACCGGTACGCCACAGCCGACGCTTTCAGCATCCCTTCGTCCCCGAGATGCCCCCCGAGGGTCTGCAGCAGGCTGCCCAAGTTGCCTTGCGTGCCCGCCCAGTCCACCGGCGCCGACGCACGGGTGTACACCTCCAGTGCTGACCGGTACGCCGCAGCCGACACCTCCAGCATCCCTTCGTCCCCGAGACGCTCCCCGAGGACCCGCAGTGCGTTGCCCAGGTTGTTCTGCGTCGCCGCCCAATTCAACGGCGCCGACGTGCGGGTGTACACCTCCAGCGCTAACCGGCACGCTGCGACGGACGACTCCAGCACCTCCTCGTCCCCCCGACGCTCCCCGAGGACCTGCAACACGTTGCCAAGATTATTCTGCGCCAAGGCCCAATCCCGGGGAGCCTGGTCGCGAGGGAGAAGAGGGAGGACCCACCCCTCCAACAGCCGCCGCGACACCACGAGAGGGGACAACACCCCGGAGGACCGGCCCAGGCGCTCAAGCCAGGACGCCGCCTGCCCAAGCAGCCGCCCGTCCTCGGCCGTCGCGCCCTCTGGAGCGGACTCTGCCGCCTCGAGCAACGCCTCGACAGATGCGAGAAGATGGCGCCGGGCCTCGGCCTGGGTGGCCGCGTTGCCTGTGGCCAACTCATTCAGCGCTGCGAGCGCCTGACGCCAGTCCTCCAGCGGCGAGGGCGTCGTCACCCGTAGGTAGTCTGCCACCAGCCGGCGCATCGACCAGGACGCCACCGCAGACGTGGGTGCACGGCTCCAGACCGAGCGGCCCTCCAGCAGGGCGCGCGTGCGCGTCCCCTCTGCGTCGGCGCACAAGGTGTCCACCAGTTGGGTGGGATGTCCGCGTCGCGCTTCATCGCATGAAGCAGGTCGTCCAGACGGAAGTGGGCCACCGACAAGCCGCTCTCGACCGCCCGTACGCCCAAGCTGCTCGGCCGGCATCTCATAGATCTCACGAAGATGCTGGCCCATCCGACCCAACGGAGGCGGGGGCGAACCCGATCCGTGGCCTCACCGTCGTAGCAGGTGGGATCGATCCACCAACGCTGTTCGGTTCCCGTGGGTACTCGCGGACCATGCCGCCATCTGCGTAGATATGTACAGTCCCGCTGCAGCCTCGAACCTCGACGCCGCGCACGATAGCGGCGAGCCAGCGTTCGAAGGTACCTGAACGCTGGGGAGGGAGCCGTCCAGAAACCCCCGTGCATGACAGTATTGGCCGATGCAAGACAAATATCTGTACGGTACAGAGCGGTACAGAGTGCGACCTCGTCGAGATGGAAGGCAGCGTACACGGAGTCTAGCGAAGGGGGAGAAGGATGATCGTGTGGCACTTTCTGATTGGGGCCGCCGTCGCCGCGCCGGACGGGGTGTTGTTGTGGCGCGATGCGCCTCTGTTCCAGGCACCGGACAACACCGCGGCGTCGGTCCAGCTAGAGGCGGAGGCAACGCGTGACAACGGCTGGGTGTTTGCGAGTCGGGTGGTCGCAGAGCGAGACGGCTGGCTGGCTCTGTCTACCCGATTCGACTGGTGGAGTTGCTACCCCGTCGTCGGCACACCCCACCTCGACCTCGAGCTCTGGGTGCGTCGCGAGCACGTGGTGCCGGCGTTGGCCGAAGCAGTCACCGTCGACGATGGTGACGTCTCGGTGGAGCTGCTTCCTGGCCTGGCGGCGCGTCGCCTGGATCCGGTGGAGGTCGGTTACCGAGATCTACGCGTAGCGCTGCCCGGTGATACTGTTGTCAGGAACAGGTTTGTCAGGGGTTCGGTGTATCGGGTGCCGCCACCGACCCACACCCTGGCTGCGGCGACCGTGGGACTCGTGCGTGTGCTCGACGATGTGGGCGTCACGCTTCGAGGCGATGGCCGTCCCGTCTTTGCGAGCCGATGTATGAAGGTCACGCTGGCTTCCGCCGAAGGGGTGCGCGAGGGCACCGACGTTGGGGAGTTGAGCACGACCAAGCGCACGAGCGGACGTGCTGGAGACTGGCAGATTGCTGCAGGCACGGCTGTGGTGTGGCCCGACGGTGCGCCGGCCGGCGTGGTGGTCGACCACTGGGTTCGAGCGCCGGCGAGAACGCTGCTCGAAGGACCAGAGCACGCCACGTGCTTTTCCTACTCATGGGAGTGGAAGCTGAACCAGCCCATCGACCTCCCGCTCTGCGTGGCTTCCGACGCCATCACCCTCACCACGAAGCGTGACGCACCACCCAGGCTCTTCCACCAGTCCGAGCTCACCATTCGACGAACGGAGGACGTGTCCTGGCCAGAGGGACAGCCTCGCAGGGGCCAACAGATTCGGTGCGTCATGAGGGTGACCTTCGACTACCGGGGGCGGTCCACCTCGGTGGAGGCGCGTGACCCTGCGGCCTGTCCAGAAGCCTTCGCGTCGGAAGCTGGTCGAGCGCTGGGGTGGTGGAAGTTCCTCGCCGACCCACGTGCCAACGGGTACACACTGATCACGGTGGGATTCGACGGTCGGACTGCGTGGGAGCGGTCCTTCGGCGGCGGGTAAGCGTCAGGGGATGTGCCCTTGCGTCCAGGGACGGCGATCTGGTCTGCTGGCCGGACGCGGTACCGGACGCATCGTTGGCGTCCTGGCTGCCGTTGTCGCACTCCTCACCTGCGAGGACCGCAACTCATGAGCTGATTGTTTTGTCTGATTGAATATATACAATTCCAGTACCGGACACTGGTTCGTTTGATCGACTTAGGCCGTGCCTTTACTGATCCCGTCGCCTGTTTGTGAGTTGAGGAGTTGCGAATGCGTTGGGCACTCCGTGTCGTTCTCCCCTGTGCGTTGTCGGCCTGCGGCCCTTCCGACGGCTCCACCGATCCCCCGGAGGGGGCCGTGGACGTCGGGCCCACGGATCCCGTGACCTTCCAGTTCCGCAACGCGGTCGACGCGAGCGACGCGTGGGTGCAGTGGAACTACCACGGCGACAACGGGCGAATCCCCACCGTGCTCACGTCGTCTGGCCGACGCGTGGAGGTCGTGCCCCTGCTCGCAGCCTACGACGGCGAGGTGCAGGAGGTCACGCTCCATGGGCTCCGCTCCGCCGACGGCGACGAGCTCGACCCGGTTCGGACCACCTTTCGAACTCGCTACGAGCGCGCCATCTCGTCGTTCTCCTACGCCGACGGGGAACCCGTTGGCGGGGGCTTCACGTGCGAGCTGGACGATCTGGGTCGCGACGTGCTCTGCGTGACCTACGACTCCGGGTCGGGCAAGGACGGGGTTCCCGCCACCGAAGACGACGTCCTGTACACGAGGGAGATGGTCTACGTCGAGGGCCTGCTGTTGCAGATGGTGGAGCGACACCCCGAGCCCAGACAGTGGGCATCCACCATCTGGGACTACACCTACAACGAGCGCGGAATCGTCGCCAGGCTGCGCGGCACCGCACCCGGCGACGACGAGGAGCTGTTCACCGAGGACGACGAGGCCGACTACTCCGACTACTCGGTCTTCGATGCCGACGGCTTCCGAACCGCCCGCTGGCTCGGCGGGCCCGGGCCCGACGGTGTGGGAGGCACCGAGGATGACCGCCCGGACCGATTCGGCATCCACTACCTCGTCGACGAGGCCGGGGCCGACGTCGGGTCTTGGGAGGAGTACATCTACGACACCGATCCCGACGCCCAGGTGTTTCTCACCAACATCGACGCGGATGGTTTCGTCCACGACCACTCGGAGTTTCGCATCGGCCCGGACCTCGAGCCCTATACGAGTGACGACGACCTGCGGACGCGAATCGAGATGATCCATGCGGACGGCCTCCAGGTTGCGAGGCTGCACCGAGGAGCCACCGGGCTCGTGCACGACGCCGAGCGCTTCGAGTACGACGCTCGCGGGCGCCTGGCCGTCTGGCAGTTCCTGTCGGACGCCGGCGAGGATGGCCGATGGCTCACCGACGACGACGTCATCGTGCGACGAGCCACCTACACCTACGACGCCAACGGCGCCCGCAGCGCCATCGAGAGCTACGTGTCCGCGGGCGAGGATGGCGTCTGGGGAAGCGAAGACGACGAGCTGGGACAGCTCTGGGAGTACGCACCATGAGCATCGCGGCGCTCCTCCTCACGTGGGCCGGCTGCGGCTCCCTTCCGGTGGCCGGCACCCTGGGACCACAGTGGGTCGACGACGACGGCGACGGGATCCACGCCCGGGTGGACTGTGACGACACGGACGCCTCGGTGGCGGGGCCGCGCACCTACTTCGCCGACGCCGATCGCGATGGCTACGTGGTGCGCACCCAGTTCGAGTACCGGTGCGAGGCGAGCCCGGGGTGGTCCGCCAACCCGAGTCCCGTGGACTGCAGCGACTCCCGACCCGGCGACAACGCTCCCAGGGTCGAGTACCTCGACAACGACCGCGATGGCTTCGGCAACGAGAACGCCCCCCAGATGGTGTGCTTCTCGTGGGACGGCTCGACGCCGATCACGGGTGACTGCGACGATATCGACCGCGACGTGCATCCCGGGGAGCCGGAGATCTGCGACGGCGCGGATCAGGACTGTGACGGCGAGGTCGATGACGGCGGCGTGTGCGGTCTGGCGCCCTGGCAGGGCCTGTGGCACACGGTCACCGACGCCGAGTACGACGCGACGTCGGGCTCCATCATCACGGTCTCTGGCCCCGAAGCGTCCTTGTTCGTCACGGATCTCGCCACGGGCACCGAGCGGGAGGTGGCCTTGGACAGGCCCCCCACGGCCCTCTCGCTGTCCCCGACGCCCGGCACCGCGGTGGCGGGATCCGACGGCTGGGTCAGCGTCTTGGACCTCGTCGGAGCCTCGGTGACGAGCACGCGGCCCGTCGGCACCGTGGTGACCGACATCGTGGCCGACACGGGCCACGCCTACGTATTCGAGGGCATCTCGACCTGGGCCACCCTGACCACGGCTGATCTCACCACGGGGGAGGTCACTCACGACCTGACCGGGTCGATCCATGGCTGGACGAAGGCGAAGCTGCACCCCGACGGACAACGCGTCTACGGGGCAGACAACGGCGTGAGCCCCTCGGACATCGAGCGCTACGAGCTCTCGGGAGGCACCCTCACATACGTGATGGACTCGCCGTACCACGGCACCTACCCAGTGAATGGTGACCTCTGGATCCACCCCGACGGCTCCGTGGTGTTCACTCGCGGGGGAACCGTCTTCGACCTCGACGTGGATCCCGTCGACGATCTGACCTACGGCGGCACCCTGGAAGACGCGTTCAGGCTCGCTGCCCTCGCGGTGATCGCGGATGACACGGTGGTGGCCATCGACGATTCCGACCACACCACCCTGCGCCGCTACCACGCGACGACCTACGCCGAGACCGGGCGAGCCTCGCTTCCCTCCGCTTCCTCCGGCCACACCGTCGAAGGCCGCTTCCTGTTCGCCCACGCCGATGGTGTCTGCGTGGTCGGCGACGTGACCGCGGCGGAGGGCGAGACCCAGGCACCCTGGGCCTTCCTCTGTCTCGCGGAAAAGGAGCTCCCATGAGGACTGCGCTCTTTCTGGCCCTCGGGTGCGGCTCGCCCTCCGAGCTGCCCGACCCGCTGCCTGCGGACGGCCCCGAGGATGTTGACGCTGACGGCTTCAGCGCAGAGGTCGACTGCGATGACAACGACCCGGCGGTGGGGGGCGCCATGCCGTGGCTCGCGGATGCCGATCAGGACGGTTTCCCCCACGCCGAGGCGCACACGTTCGGCTGCGACCCCGGACCTGGCTGGGTGAGCGCCACGTCGCGCGCCGACACGGACTGCGACGATGACGATCCCTCCGTCGGTGCCGCACCCACCTACCGCTTCGATCTGGACGGCGACGGATTCTCCGGTTCGACCTACCGCTCCGAGTGGTGTGGTGAGCCCCCGCCGGGATGGTCCGAGGTCCACGAGGACTGCGACGACACCGATCCCACGATCTGGCCGGGCCAGATCGAGGTCTGCGACGGCGTCGACAACGACTGCTCGGGCATCGACGACGACAACGGCGTCTGTGCGCCCTCCCCGGGCTGGCACTTCCTGGACCACGACGTGGTGGACGCCGCGCTGCTCCCGTCGGGGGAGGTGCTGACGGTCGGTGAGGGGCTCGAGACGCTGCACGTGCTCGACCCGATCAGCGGCAAGCAGTTCACGCACTCGCTTCCCTTCGAGCCCGAGCACGTCCGGGTCAGCCCGGACGGCTCGTGGGTTGCGGTGGCAAGCCTGACCGAGCTCGCCTGGGTCTCGCTGCCCTCGGGTGTGATCCAGGGCCAGACCGGGCTGTCGCAGTGGCCTCGGGATCTCGCGGTGGCCGACTCCAGGTGGACCTACGTGGTCGACACGCTCGGGATCCTGCCACTCAACGCCGCCTTCGGCGCTCAGGAACGCCTTCGGATCGACCTGGGAACCGAGGTGGCGCTGGACCCGAGCGGCAGCCACCTCTACGTCAACGCAGCACGGCGCTACGACATCGCGAAGGACGGTTCCCTCTCCTTGGCCCGCACGCGTAGGCAGTCCGTCGGGGTCTGGGGCGATCTCGTGGCGTCCTCCACCGGCGATCGGCTGTACAGCGCGCGATCCTCCTACATCGCGTCGGAGGATCCGATCACGGACATGCTCTACGCGGGGGCACCGGCATCCGAGGGCTCGCCGCTGTCGCTGTCGCCGTCCGTGCAGGCAGACCGTGTCTTCGGCGTGATCGGCACGGAGATCGTCAGCTACCTCCCGTCCAATCTGTCCGTGCACGGAACCTACTCGCTGCCGAACCCGTCCGCCCATGGCTTCCACCATCCGGTGGATGAGGGCTTCACGTTCGCGTCGGAGGCCACGAAGCACCTGGTGCTGATCGCCAACGTCGAGGATGCCCCGTCCGACTGGGCAGCCATCGCCGTTCCCTACGGCCACCTGCCCTGAGGAGCTGACATGTCTCGCTTCCTGGGGCTCTGCGCCGCGTCGTCGCTGCTGGCCTGCTCCCGTCCAGACACCTCCGAAGCCGACACCACCCCTGCCACCACGGCCGACACGTCCGCACCCACCGACGGAAATCCCCCACCACCACCGCCGGACGCGGGACCCGCCGTCGTGCAGGTCTTCGACGAGCGGGGCATCCCGGCGGCGAAGCTCGCGGTGCTCGTGCACGGCCCCACCGGAGCGTTCCAGGCCGAGCATGCCACCGATGCGTATGGCCAGGCCGACGTGCTGGTGCAGCCCGCGGGCATGGTCACGGTGATTGCGCCCGACGACGAGCTGTCGGTCACCGTGTACGACGTGTACCCAGACGACGTGCTCACCCTCGGCCAACCCGGGCCTCTGACCTTCGGGCCGGCCCTGTTCGCGGGCCCGTCGGAGTTCACCGGCGCCGATCGCTACCGCCTCGCCGTGAGCTGCTTCCCGGTCACCCTGCTCTACGACCCGGCAGACACCACCGAGCTGACCCTGCCGCTCGATTGCCTCGATGAGGACGGAACCTTCGACGCGATCGCCTGGGCCTACACCAACGTCACCAGCGTCGTGAAGGACCTGGAGCCGCTGGCCTGGTCCGTGCTCGAGGATCTCCCGGGCAAGCCCGCTGCACACGTGATGCCGGAGTGGCAGGACGACCTGATCGAGACCACACTGACGCTCGAGTTACCCGAGACCCCTGCGATCCCCGGCCTGCGGTCCGCCCGGCTCAGCTACGGCATGGTGCGTGATGGCGTCCCGCTGATGACCGACTGGGCCGATTGGCGAAATCTGCTGCTCGAGCCAGCGACGTTCGACCTCGCTTTTCCGGCGTCGCTGAAGGCCGACGGGGGCCGCGCCTGGATCACCGTGAGCCGCAGCACCGGTGCCGGCCATGTCTTCGACGACACCACCTACGTGTCCGATCAAGCCGACCTGACGGCCCCCTGGGAGGTGCCTGCGTCTGCCCTTGCGCGCCGGCTGCACGCGGAGTGGGACGACAAGGCGGGCCAGCTCGACCTCGTGCTCACGCCGGAGGCGGGGCCGGGTGCCGGATTCGTCGGCTGGGTTCAGTGGAGCGACGGAGGCCGCCGTCGCTGGGGCTTCGCCGCCCCACCAGACCAAACCTCGGTGGCTCCACCACAGGTGCCCGCAGCGTGGTCGGAGTACCTACCGAGCCCGAAGCGGTCGCTGGAGATCGGCTTCATCACCTGGCACGAGGTGCCCGATCTGTCCTGGGACACCCTGAAGCGGTCCCATGCAGGGGGCGACATCTTCCCCCTCGCGTCCTATCCGCCATGGACGAACGTGCCCGGAGCCCTCATCGAGGTGGACCGGCAGATTGGCCCGGAAGAAGCGTCTTTTCCCTTTTGAAGGACACCAGCTGCGCATCAGGGTGCTGTCCTCGAACACACTGATCCCCCATGTTTGGCCTTGGTCATTCGGTATCCGTCCATCTCCGGCACCGCCGTGATCTCCCACCCCAGCACCTCTTGGAAGAACGTCGCCGCGGCCACCGCGCGGCGTCGGCCGAGCAGTTCTCGGCTTCTGCGAGGTTCGACAGCGTGTCGGCTGCTGCACGTTCGTTCCTGGAGGCGTTGGGGCCTGGATCATCCCCGTAAAGCGAGCCGCAGAGGGCCACCGTTCCATTAGGGCGGTCGTCATCGGCAGTCTGGAGGGTACGCCAACGATTCGCCACGTGACGT
Organism: Myxococcales bacterium; assembly: GCA_019634415.1. Classification (GTDB taxonomy): domain Bacteria; phylum Myxococcota_A; class UBA796; order UBA796; genus DRPG01. The sequence continues at coordinate 973 of JAHQVJ010000233.1, read as the reverse complement.
GTGACAATATCGCCAATCACCAGCACCTTCCAACGCTACTCGCCGACCTTGAAGATGAACGGGTAGCCGACGATGATGATGCCGCCGTCGGCGGGCACGATGAACTGCATCCGCAGAAAGCGGTCGATGAGACAAGCCTCTACGGTCTCGTTGTTCATCGTCGTCGAGGCGAGCTTACACAACGAAGCGAGGCGGCGCATATCTGTCGTCCAGGCACTGCGGTGGGGCGGCCCCAGCACGTCATGTCGCAGCGAGGATTAGGGCCGAGGCGTGTCTGACACGGGCGCAACGGGTCGCTGCGGCACGGTTTGCCCGCTCACAGTTGGATCGGGACCAGGCATCGCCGTCCGAACCCGTCGATACGCTCGTTGCGGCGAGGTAGGCACGGCCACAGTGGCCGGCCGGGGAACTGAATCGCCCGGCGGGCCACTAATCCTACCGTAGAACGGCGTGGAGGACGCACATGGGATGGTTGCTGGCATGGACGATGATGACCGCTTCGGCCCTCACCCTGCAGTTCCTCCCCTCCGACGCATATTTCAGCACCGAAGCCGCCGACATTGAGTGGGCGACCCCCACCGTGATGCTGCGCTACGAGCGAATCGAGTCTTGGTTCATGGCCTGCGGCACCGCGGGATTCACCACGTTGACCGTCACCCACGTCGATCCGCGCGACGTGGCTGCGATCCGAGATGCGGTGCGGCGCGCAGATCGCTGGTTCGTACCGACTGAGGCCCAGCCCGAACGCCCCAGGATAGGCATTGCCGACCCGGTGTTCGTGCTGTTGGTCGACCGCCGGGCGGACTTGGACCAGTACCGCCCGGGCCGTCGTTACAACGAGCAGATCCAGGAAGACGTGACCGCCACCGCCGCTCACGCGGTGGACCACACGTTCGAGATAGACACGCACGCGGCCGCGGTGCCCCACCTGCAGTTCACGGCAGCGCCGCGCATGGAGCGCACGGATCACGAG
>JAHQVJ010000232.1 GCA_019634415.1 Myxococcales bacterium | reverse complement strand
TTGGAAGGCATCTTCAAGGAGGTAGCGTTCCTGGCCTACCACTTTCACTGGTCCCGCGATGCACTGCTGGAGATGAGTCATCGCGAGCGCCACAACTGGGTGCGCGAGGTCTCGGAGATCAACGAGAAGATCAACAAGACGAGGTGAGGGCGAATCCACCCACGTGAGCGTGCCGATGGTGCGCGAAGCGGGCCCATCGCCGATGGGCCCTTCGGATACGGTGGCGCCATGAAACGCCTCGCCGCCGCAGCACTCGCCCTTTGGCTCCTCTGGTCGGCAGCGGCCGTGTGGCTGGGTGGGGTCGGCCCAGAAGGGCCCTGGCCGTGGCGCGCCGTCGGCCTGGGCGTGGGTGTCGCCATTGTGGGATGGGGCGCTCGGGTGCACCGTCTCTGGGCCACGGGGGTGGGCGTCGGCGTCGCCGTGCTGCTGTGGTACGCCACCCTGCGACCGTCCGCTGATCGGACCTGGTCCGAGGACCAGTCCAGGCTTCCTCGCGTGTCCATCGTGGGTGACACCCTCACCGTTCGGGACCTGCGCGCCTTTCGCTACCGCGCCACCGACGACTGGGACGCGCGCTGGGTGGACCGTAGCTGGGACCTCACCGCGTTGCAGGGCGTAGACTTCGCAGTGGAGCGCTTCTCCCACAACGAAGCCGTCGCCCACACGTTCCTGAGCTTCCGCTTCGCAGACGCCCAGCCGCTGGTGGTCTCGGTGGAGATCCGCAAGGAGGTGGGCGAGCGCTTCGGTCCGGTGCGGGGCCTGTTTCGCCAGTTCGAGCTGATGTACGTCCTGGCCGACGAGCGAGACGCGGTGGAGCTGCGCGCCGTGCACCGAGGAAACGCGGTCTACCTGCATCCCATGAGGGCCACTCCGCACCAGAGCCGGGCGTTCCTGGAGAGCCTGATGGCCGGGGCGCGCGCCATCGAAGAGCACCCTCGCTTCTACAACACCGTGGCCGCCAGCTGCACGACCGTGCTTGCCCAGCACCTGCAGGAGGTGTTCGACCTGCCCCTGGACCACCGGATCTACCTGCCTGGCTACAGCGACGCGCTGGCGTTCGAGCTCGAGCTGATCGAGACCGACGTGGACTTCGAGGCGACCCGCCAGCGTCACCGGATCACCGAGCGAGCCCAGGCCGCACAGGGCCGACCGGACTTCTCCGACGCCATCCGAACGGTGGCACGGTGAGCCGGGTCGGAATCCCGCGCGACTCCGTCGCGCCACAATTCCCTTGGGCCCTCGCCTTCGGCTGCGGGCCTTTAGGTCTCAGGGGCCCGTCACCGGGGTAGGAGGGTTGCCCCCGATGCCCGAGCCAGGTCCAGGAGCACCTCGTAGCCCGTCCGCTTCTGGGCCTGGGACATGGCCCACTTCGGAAAGTGGCCCGCCGGATCGGCATGCCAGATGTGCCACACCCGCGTGTGCTCCCCCACGGCCTCGAGCTGCCACTCGCCCTCGAACTCCGTCAGACGGACCACGCCCTCCACCGGCGGTGCGCTCGGGTGCTCCACGGGTACCCACGACAGGACCCGCCGCCCCTCCGTCGCCTCGCGCTGGTAGCGGGCGACGTAGTCCCGATCGGACAAGAGGGCGGGGTAGTCGATGGTGACGTGTCGCGTGGCCGGGTCGAGGGCGACGGCGGACAGGACCTTCTCGAACCGGTGGGCGGTGTGCTCGATGCGGACGAGGACGTCGTCGAGGGTGTCGATGGGGGCGGCGAGGAGGCCCACGCTGCGGCACCAGGGCTCGCCGCTCACCTCCGCGCACTCCACCCGCACGATGTCGTTCCGCACGGTCTTCCAGGGCGCCTCGTCCCCAGGCACACCGGCCACGGCCCCTGCCACCAGGGTGAGCCCGATCATGCGCCCTCCGTGGCGGGTGCGGGATCGCGCAGGAAGCCGTGCAGGACACCCGAGGTCGCGAAGAACACGGCAAAGAGGGTCACGAAGATGAGGTCGCCCACCACCGCGATCAGCGCGAGCGAGCCACCGTGGCCTTGGGCGAGCTCCATGAGCAGCCGCACGGAGTAGAAGACCTTCCCCATGCCTCCGAGGGCCACGATGGCTGCGTGTCGCCGCGGCGCCAGCGCTGCGAGCAGGTAGCCGATGGCGAAGAGGAACGTCTGGCCGGCCGAGCCGCGGTACATCAGGAGCACGAGTGGGGACTCGGGCTCCACGCCGTGGAACAGGGCGAGCATGCGCCCGGGATCGAGGAGGCCGGGAACGGCTCCGAGGGTGGTCCACACTGCAGCGGCCGCGAACACGGCGCGCCACGTCGTCAGAGAGGTCGTTGTCGTCGTCATGCCGCCATGCTTCCAGTGGCCCTGGCGGCTGTCATCAACCTATGTCGAGACCCGCGCGGACCGGATGCGACTCAGCTGGGTGGGGGTGATCCCGAGGTGGGCGGCGATCTCGTACTGGAGCAGATCGAGCTCGATGGTGGGGTGGCGGGCGAGGAGCCGCTCGTAGCGCTGTGCAGCGGTCAGCGTGACCAGCTCGAGCTCCCGCTGCTCCTTCTGCAGGTAGAGGTGCTCGGCGAAGCGGCGGGCGAGGCGCTCCAGATCGCGGTGCTGGTCGAACAGCGCTGTGAGCTGTCGGTAGTCTGCCTCGTGGAGGTGGCAGTCCGTCAGGGCATGCTGAGCCACCCGCACGGGCTCTCCGGTGAGCAGCGAGGCATAGTCCCCGACCACCGAGGGCCCGCGGAACAGGTGCTTGTGGTACTCGCGACCGTCGGGGGTGACGTAGGTTGCGCGGATCCAGCCCCGCTCCAACAGTCCCATGCGATGGGTGACCTGCCCCAAGGGAGCAAATGCGTCGCCCCGCTTCAGCTCGACGGCACGAAAACAGCCCTGGAGCGCTTCCCAGGTGCGCGGCTCGAGACCCTGGAGGTCCTCGAGGTAGGCGACGAAGCGGGCGGACAGGTTCACGGGGGCTCCGCAGCGGAAGCGAGGGTTCGAGGGAATCGTAGCGCGACCCCATCATCCGAAAGTGGGTGAGCGCAGGAACGGTCGATGACGGCACGTGCAGCCCACCCGTGGCCTTTCAGTACCCGACAGATGGGGAGCGCACCGAGCGGGACCTGCAGCTCCGGTTGAAGAAGCTCGGCTTGGAAATGTACCCCGAGAAGACGCGTCCGAGAGGGCCGTCCCTACCGCCGCCGCTCCATCGCTCGAACACGTCGTCGGTGGTGCCTCGGCAAGCCGCTGGCATCGTTGTCGGAGGAGATTAGTCCGAATCGGAGTTTGCGTTGGACCAGTCGTGGAGGATGATCCGACCCTGCGCGAGAACGGCAGACCATAGCGCCGTTCCAGACCCCGCGACGAAGAAGTCCGCGAGGTCCGGGTCGCTCCGCGACAGGGCGCATGCGCCTCGGACGGCCCGCCAATGCCCTTCGTCATCGGACCGAACGAACACGTGATCGAGGGATCCCTCAGGTGTGCTCACCGTGAGCACGGCGGCCTCGGTTGTGCCGAAGGACCCACCCAGCTTCATTGTCAGTTCGTCCGGGCGGGCCGGCTCCCCAGGCCTGGGGGAGTCCAGTGGAGGTAGTCCATCAAGGTGCCCAGAGGTGCTCCTGAGCTCGCCCGTTGCGAGATTGATGAAGACCAAGGTGGCCCGATTGCTGTCGAATTCGATCCAGGCCGACAGGTGCCCTGGGGCGACCTCTTCGACGAGCGAGAATCGCGTGGGCTCTTCGCCCCGAAGGACTTCGTCGGGGAGAAGAAGGTCGAGAACCGGGCGCACGTGCACCACGTCTGGCTCGAACGAGGTGTACATTCCGTCTGCGAGGTAGGAGAGCGCTTCCTGAGCGACATTTTGTTCGCATGCTTCGTCCAGGATCGACAACGAAAATGCTGGATCGATCTGGCAGGTGAACGCGAACGCCTCCTTGGTGGTCCGGTTCGCGGACCACCCCGCCAGCTCTTGCGACAATGCCAGCCAGCGGAGATCGGTGGAGCTGAATCGGAACACGTCGTCGGGTGGGGGGCCGACCAACACCTGCTCGTGCCATCCGTGGCATAGCTCGTGCCGAAGCGTGCGAGAGGCTATCTCGGGCGTGGCCGCGTCGATTCGAATTCGTCGAGAAGTCGGGCTGTATCTCCCCCTCGTGTCGACGCCGTGGAATTTGGCTGTGGGGCCGACCTCGATCTCCTTGATGCATACCTGGGCGGGCTCGATAGCCCTCGAGAACGCCTCCCAGGTCTGTCGCAACGGCTCGGCCATTGCCTCCGGGACGTCTGTGGCGATCGGCGCAGTCGTGGTGGGGCAGTCGGCCTGGCAGCTCGCACCGAGGAGGGCGGCCAGGAGGAGCACCACGATCGACGAGGCTGGCTGGGATAGTGATCGGCGCGGCATTCGGCCCTCGGGTGGCGGCGTCTACAAGCTGGTAAAGGTGGCAGTCCCTTCGAGATGAAGCTCGAAGACGTAGGGACCGACTAGCTGTTGATAGTCCAAGGACCACGTCCCGGCCGTGGCATCCAGCGTTCCCTGGAGGGTGTTGGTCGGTAATGGCTGGTAGCCCCGGTCCGTTCCGTTCTTCTCGAGATTCAGCCGGATGATGCCGCCCGTCTGGGTCGGGTCGAAGACGAACGTGGTCGTGGAGGCTGTGGACACGGTGACCTGGCCGAGTCCGTATCCTCCGATCTCGGAGTACGTGAACCCGCCGAAGCCGACGTCGTCAGTGTCGAGCACGAAGAACGACTGCTTGGTGGGATCGTCCGTCCCCACGAACAGTCCGTGGACGTTGTCCGTCGCGACGACTGTGCCCCCAAGTGTGATGCTGTAGGTGGATTCCGCCGACGCTACGCTCGCATCGATCGTGACGGCATCACTCACGGGGTCGCATTCCTCCACCGGGCCCGAGACGGTACCCAGCCCAACGCTCACCTGGGTGCACTCGGTTGTCGCATCGAAGTCGATCAGACAGTCGTCTTGGACTTCGTTTCCGAGGACCTTCATGTCGCTCTCCAACGGGGATTCGCGCTCCGTGGCGTCTTCTCCGCAGCACTCGTCGAGCTCCTCGGTAGACGGAACCTCCCCGCCGAACCGATAGATGCAGCAGACGTTGTGGTTGTCGACTGCGTCAGGCCCCACGGTGAGCGTGCAGCTGCTCGGAGCACCCGCAACACCATCTGAGAGATCTTGCGCGTCGTCGCAACAGTCGCCCTTCAAGGCTTCTGGCACGGCGTCACAGTCGATCTCGCCGGTCAGCTCATCGGCGTAGCACCCGACCACATCTGCGAGGCTGACTTCCAGTGTTCCCAAACAGGTAAAGGCGGAGTCGCACTCCAACGTGTAGATGTCGGGCTCAACGACAGGTGCGACGTATGGACACCCCCCCAGGGGAATCATGAAGATGGCAAGGTAGATATTTAAATATTTCATATTGTCCGTCCTCTCTGCTACTTCGCTAGCGTACCCTGTGCAACTGGGTTGTCGGCTGGTTGCTTGTCAAGATGTTCTCAACAAAATTTTTCGTAACGGCAAGTCTAGTGATCGCTGGGGGGGCCTTCATCGCGACCAACGTCTCCCATCGAGGCGGCTGGTTGGGGGACCGACCTACGGCAATGAGCTGGGTTGCACCGTCTAGATGAGCCAAGGGGGGGCGTGTTCAGCCGAACCAGCTGCAGGTTCAGCAGCTCCACCGCCGCGGCAGGCTCCTGCTCAGCTACGATGGTACGCATCTGCTTGACCATCGCCTGCTGTAGTGCCTCCGGCCGCGCCTTGAGTGCCCGCGACGACGTGTCGTCGCGCCTGGTGTCCACCTGTGGGTAGACAGACCGGCCCGTCGATGCTGTACTCCTGAACGCAGAGCTAGGAGGCGATCTCGCGGACCTGAGTGCAGACGTGCTGTCCGACGACGCTCCTACAACCCCGATGTCGCCATCACCGACGAGTGACGGTCAGACCAGCGCTTCGAGTTTGGCGATCAGCGCGTCGTACAGCCCTCGCTGATCGGGGCGCGCACGCGACGCGATGGGGTACAGCTCGGCGAGGGCGCCTGCCGGCTGCAGTGTCAGTGCCTCGCGGGCCGCCCGCTGCACCCCCGGCGAGCGATGCGAGAGCAGCTGCACGAAGGTACGGATCGAGCCAGGATCCCGTCGATGCCCAAGGACCCTCGCGCAGCTGCGCACCCACTCGTCGTCGCGATCCGCGAGCATCTCGCGCAGCACCGCGTGGACCTCTTCGCGCGGCGCGATGGTGCGAAAGCAGCGCAGCGCCGCGGCGCGCCAGGCGCGCTGCTGCAGGAGCGGACGCACCGCGGCCACCACCGCCTCGTCGCGTCGTCCGGCCAGCGCCCGCAGGGCCACGCGGGTGCGCTCGGGATCGGCCAGGGCGGCGAGCCAGTCCTCCTGGGTGAGCGCGGTGCCCTCGGGTCGCTCGGGCGGGAGGGGCGGGAGCGCCTCGGCGACGGTACCCACGGGGACCTGGGGGGGAGCCGCCGACAGCGCTGGCCAAGGCGGGGGCGGGACGTTCAGCCACACGGAGATCTCCTGTGGTGGCTGGGCCCAGCCACTCACCCACCGGACCCGATCGGGGGTCGACTCGAGGGCGTCGAGGGCGTCCACGAACAGCCCGCGTAGCAGGGGTGCGTGGGTGCGAGGCAGGCGACGACCGGGCAGTCGCACGACGTCGTCCCAGCGTGCGGACGCCCAGGGCCAGCTGTCGGGGATGGGCGTGTCGTGCTCGAGGGCGTCGGCCACTGCAGCCGCAGGGGGAGCGGGGGGCCTGGGCCTGCGATCCACGGAAGGCGCGTCGTCGAGGGAGGCCCAGGGCTCTGCGCCCACCGGGCGCTGTGCGAACAGGGCATCCAGCAAGTCGGAGCGGTCGTCGTCGCTGGCGGCCACGAGGAGGTGACGCTGGTCGCTGTTCACGCCACAGCTGCGGAGGATCGTGTGCATGTCGCGGTCGCGGTGTGCACTGTGGGTGCAGTCCTGCAGCGCTCGACCCAGGTCCTGCGCCGTCGGCAGCGCATCGAGGGCCCGAAGTGCCGTCCAGCGCGCATCCCCCATGGGCAGCGTGGGCAGCGCCCGCAGCTGCGCGATCTGTTCGTGGCGCTCGGAGGGCGACGTGGGCTGGTGCGACAGCCACTGCAGCAGGTGCCGCGCACTGCGACCGCGGATCTCCCGCGCCTCGCGGTCGGTGGGAGGGTCGGTGGCCAGCCCCTGGAGGAGCCGCGGCGCAATCCAGGCCAGCGCCCGATGCGCCTCGAGCGACAGCTCCGTGAGCGGCTCGACGAGCACGGCGTCGAGATGCTCGGGCGTGGGCTCCTGATCGAAGCGATGGGCCCGCACCACCAGCGACAGGACGGGTGGTGCGTGGTCGGGGACCTCGTCGGTGGGGACGGGGCGCGTGTGGCTCACGGCGCCCGCGGCCCATCCGAGCAGCGTGGCGCGGCGACCCGTGGCCTCCTGCAGTGCGGCCCGGATCAGGCCGGCGGCGCCGTGGGGCTGGACGGCCCGCAGCGCGGCGAGCAGCTCGGCCCGAAACCCGTGGTTGTCGTGGGTGCCGAGCCAGTGCAGCAACCGATCGATGGCGCGCCAGTCCCCGAGCTGCGCGAGGCCTCGCGCGGCGATGCGCTTGTGGTCCATCTTCGGATGATCGAGCATCGCGACGAGCGCGGGCACCGCTGCCGCCAGGCGCAGCTGCACAGCGGCTCGCGCTGCTGCACGAGCCACCATCACGTCGGGGCTCGCCATCGCCTTCAGCACGTAGGGGCCGACCGTCACCACGTCCGTGTGCTCCGCCATCCGACCGAGCACGTCGCGGCGCAGCTCCCGATCCTCGGTGCGCCCCCACGCGACGAGGCGGCTGGCGGCCAGGCCCTCGAGGGGCAGGCTGCGCACGAGCATCGCGCGTCGGGCAGCATCGGAAGCGTCGTCGAGGGCCGTGACCACCAGCCAGCGCGTGAGTGCCTCGGGCGCCTGCTGGTGGTCGACGTGGCCCACCAGCGGTGGCAGGGAGCCTCGCGACGCCAGCGCCGTTCCCAGAGCCCCCATGGCGGCCCGCACGGCGGGGAGCAGGCTCGGTCGGGTGGTGCGGCGGTGGAGGCCGACGCCGTCGTCCTGATCGCACAGGGCAGCGGTGTGCTGCTGTAGCAGGTACACCAGCTCGGGCAGCACCAGCGCGCTGCGCAGGGCGCACAGCTGGGTGAACAGGGCCACCGCGTTCATGCCCCGGCTCAAGCGCACGATCTGTCGGACGGCCGCTCCACGCGGGAGGCTGCCCAGTCGGTGCAGCAGCTCGGACCCAGGGGGGATTCGCTCCAGTACCGTGTCCAGGCGCGAATCGTCGTCGGCCAGCAGGCCCAGGAGCACCGGGAGCCAGCGCTCGTCCAGGGCGGGCTCTCCGCCCAGGAACGCGTCGAGGAGCAGCTGGCGCGTGGCGTCGCCGCCGATGACCGCGAGCGCGTGCCGGACCTCGTCGGGGTGGGCGTGCAGCTGGGCCAGCACCGCGGGCTCGGCGCTGGTGTGCTCGGGGCGTGCCAGCCTTTGCAGAGCTGCAGCGCGGATGCTGTACACGCCGCTGTCGAGCAGCCGGATCAGCCAGGGCGTGAGCTCGCTGTCCGGCACGTCCAAGGCGAGGAGCCAGGGTAGCTGGCGCCGATCGTCGGGATCCACCTGCAGCAGCCAGGCCAGGCGCTCGGCGTGTAGGTGGGCGGTCAGCGCGTCCAGCGGGCAGGGCGCGTGAAGGGCGGTTGTGAACAGCGCGTCGAGGTGCTCCGCCTGCACGAAGATCCCGCGGTGCCTCAGGGCCACCAGGAACGCGACGGCACTCGGGGCAAGCTGCTCGGGCGCAGCGACGCACCAACGGAGCACGTCGTCGAGATCGGACCGGGTGGCGTGGCCTCCGAGGGCCTGCACGGCGGCGCCTCGAACGGCGGGTCGCGCCTCGGGATCGGCGGCCACGTGGCGCAGCACGACCCGGTCTCCGCGGGCTCCGTGGGCACGGATGGCAGCCAGGGCCTGGGGAAGCGGTGCCTGCGTGGTGAAGGGGGGAACCACGCCGCCCAGCGCCTGTACGCGTTCCACCGCGTTCAGGGCGGCGGATGTGGTCAGGAGCCGCTGATACAGCTCCACCAGGGAGCGCGGATCGGACCGCTCGGACTGCTGATCGAGCAGGGTGATCAGGTGAGCGTGCAGGGCGTTGCGCCACGGCGCGCGAGATTCTGGATGGTCGAGGGCGCAGATCGCGTCGAAGAGGGCCGTGAAGTCCTCGGTGCGCACGTCGTGGGCCGACATCCCGAGCAGGGCGTTGAGCCCTCGCTCCGTGAGCGCCTCCTGTGCCAGCTGGCTCGGCGCCATCGCGATCTCGAGCCGCTGGAAGGCCAGCTGGACCTGCAAGGGGAGTCGCCGGTGCGTGCGCCACGGCGGCAGCTCCACCGCGTCGCCCCGGAGGTGCTGGGCGGCAAGGATGCGTGCCAGGAAGAGCTGGCCTTCGGGGGGGAGCCGGTGCAGTGGCGGTAGCTGGGGCACGAAGCACGCGCTGCGCTCGGTCCGTGCTGCGAGCTGCTCGAGCTGTTCCGTGGTCATACGTGCCTCCCGATCCGGGCCGGGGGCGGCCCACGAGGGGCTCATTAAGACCCAATAAGTCGAGTTAATCCAGGCGCCTTCCTACGTCCTGTGTGTCTCCCGCAGTGAGCGGTGTGAGCAGGAGGTGCGCATGTTGTTCCGAGCAACCGGTGTGATCGTAGTGGCCATGGCATGGGTGTCTGGATGTGATCAGCCCGTCGAGCAGACGGAGCCCGAGGAGGAGGTCATCGAGCCGGGCACCGAGCCCGAACCCACGACGGAGGAGACCACCGAGCCCGAGCCCACCGAGGTGGGCGAGCCGCCCGTGGGGGAGGGGCTCCTCGGTCACGGCTACGACGTGTTCGGGGACTACGCGAATCCGCTGGAGGTGACGCTGCCCGTGCTGGACCTCGAGGCCCTCGACGAGGCCGGTCTGCTCGTCGACTTCCAGCTCGACGTCTTGGACTTCGATGTGATCGAAGGCACCTCGCTCGAGTCCTACTCTCGGGCGTTCAGCGAGCTGGCCACCGTCGGCCCCGTCGTCGGGCCCTTCTCGGGGGCGGTCGCGAACAACTTCGAGGCGGACACCCAGGGGCGCATGGAGTTCGCCTACGCCACGCTGCAGCTGTCGAGCCTCAAGCAGAAGCTGCAGGTCCAGGAGGCCCGGCCCGAGGTGCTGCGCGGCTTCCTCACCGACGAAGCCCAGCAGGACATCGATCTGGACGGCTTCCCACCCGATCTGCTGATCGAGAAGTACGGCTCGCACGTGGTGATCGATGCGTTCGTGGGAGGCCGAGTCGACTTCAGCATGGCTGCGGATCTGTCGGAGGTTCCGTTCTCCGTGGAGGTGGGGACGGCCATCCAGGGATCGTTCGAGAACCAGGCCGGGAACCTCGGGCTCGACCTCGAGATCGTGTCCGACGAGGTACGCGAGGTGTTCGAGCGGGGTGCGGTGTTCAAGACGATCGCGCACGGGGGGCAGAGCGAGCTCATCGGCAACACCCTGTCGAACCTGCGAGTGGACCAGTGGCTCGACACCGTCGGCGACGCACCGGTGCTGATGGCCTTCAGCGACGACTCCGCGTTGATTCCCTTGTGGGAGCTCGCCTCGGAGCAGTCGCGCCGCGACGAGATCGAGGCCGCCTTCGAGGAGGCCTCGCGCCCGCTCGCCGAGGATCTGAAGGACGGACCGACCCGCTTCGAGGTCACGCTGTCGATGCTCGTTCCGGACGGGCAGGCCGCGGACCAAGGTGGAGGGAACCTCGAGATCTACGGGGATGTCGAGGCGGCTGGCCTGCAGGACGTGACGGACGGCGCGTCCGTCGTCGACGAGAGCGTGTTGTTTCGGCGCTCGGGCGGCAGTGACTTCATCACGATCGAGGAAGGCGAGCTGGTGGAGATCGACACGGCCACACTGACGTTCGATGCGTTCGACGAGGTGGCGTCGGCGGTCGTCCTGAGCAGTGATCTGACGGAGCGGGATCCGGGGACCTCGAGCGACGATGACTTCGGCCGCAGGGGGCTCGAGCTGCTCTTCCGGGAGCCCGGTGCGACCGGGTCGGAGCTCCAGCTCCTGGTGGGGCGCCACGAGGTGACCCATGGCACGAGCAACTCCGCCGTGAAGGTCTTCTACGACATCGCGTTGGTCGACTGATTCCGCGTCAGCCTCGCCCTTCCCCCCCGTGCTCTCGGAAGTACTGGGTGGGGGGGGCTCCGAACTGCTTCTTGAAGAACCGAGAGAAGTAGAGCGGGTCCTGGAAGCCCAGGTCGAACGCTACCTCCTTCACCGAGCGCTCCCCCGAGCGAAGCGCGGCTCGGGCCTCGATGGCGACGCGCTCGTTGATCACCTGCAGGGCGGTCTTGCCCAGCTCCCGCTTCAGGTGCCGACCCAGCGTCACCGCGGTCACGCCCAGCGCTCGGCAGTAGAACGCCACGTCCTTGTGCTCCCGAAACGACTGCTCCACCTGCTCCTGGAAGGCCAGCACCACCTCGGACAGGCGCCTCGGCGGATCCTCGGGGGTCGTCACGTTCAGCTTCACCTCGGCGGCGTGGAGCAGGAGCGCCTTCAACGCGTTGGCGGCACGCTCGTTACGCAGCGCGCCTTCGCTCGCCACGATGCGCGCCAGCTCCTGCAGCCGGTCCACCACGAGGGGCTGCTCCTCTGCGGGGAAGGGCACCACTGGCGCGCTCGCCACCCGGTTGAACACCACGCCGTCGCAGAACACCTCGTCGCGTCGCACCCGCACGCAGAAGAAGTCGTGGTGGAAGGCCATGGACCGGAGCCGGGCGCCCGGCCCGAAGCGCACCTCCTCTCCTGGAGACAGGGTGAGGAGGTGGCCGCGCGGCAGCTGAACCGGCACGGCGTCGAGGGTGAGCGCGGCGTCTGCGGTGGCCAGGTGCAGGCGGTACAGCGCGTCGGAGTAGGGCGGGGGTGGGCTGGGCGTCGAGCACACCGACAGGCCCAGTCGATCCGTTCCGGGCAGCGTCAGGGTGGCTGTGGAGGGATCGGTCGGCATGGTGGCTACTCCGACTCCACCAGCGCCTCGCCGACCGCGATCCAGACCTGTGGGTCCAGGCCGAGGCCCGAGTGGGTCGAGCCCACCTCCACGTGTCGGACCTGCACCGAGTAGTGATCCAGGCTCGCGCGCCAGTCCACCACGCGATCCTTGCGGCTGAAGATGCTCACCAGGGGCACCTGCACCGGGTCACGCTCGTCCACGTCGCGCTGCAAGGCCTCGATCCGTGCGCACTCCGCCGGATCGATCTGGTGCGCTCCGATGGTGTAGGTCGGGCCACCGATCACCGGGCTGCCGAACACCACCACCTGTCGGATCAGATCCGGACGCAGACGCGCCGCCTCCCGAGCCACCGTGCCTCCGAGGCTCCAGGCCACGAGGCGGGCGGGCATTCCGGCCTGGCGCACCATGGGCTCGAGCGCTGCGATGAACTGGTGGCGGAGTCGCTCCGGATCTCCGCGGTTCACACCCAGGCCCCACGAGCGAGCATCGTGACCCTTCGCCCGCAGGAAGCTGCGAAGGGGCATGAGGGCGGCCGCGGGCGCGAGGTAGCCCGGCAGATCCACCACCAGCTCCCCCCGCCCTCGCGGGACTGCGCGCAGCCACGGAATCGCCCCAAGGAGCCGCACTGGCTCCAGGAGCGTTCGCCACTCTCCCACCAGCCCGTCGCGGGGAGGCGGGCGCTGTGGGGGTGCGGTGGTGGGCGGTGCCGCAGTCACGAGGGTCGGGGCCCTGCCGAGCATGGTTCTCCAGTGGTGGGACGGCATGGTGATGGCTTTGTCCATACCATTGTCGGTTCTGTGTATTTCTGCCTGGAGGCTGCGTGACGACGATGGATGCACACACTGAAGGAGAAACCATGAAGACGTCTCACCCGATTGTGATCGCATCCGTCGTTGCGGCATTTCTTTCGGCTTGTTCCGGCGAGAGCACCTCCACTGAGGGCGTGTTCGTACCGGCCGCCGATGTGCCCTACGTCGACATCATCGAGGAGGTGGTCCAGTTCGGAACGGTGATGGGTGATCGGGAGTCCGGTGCGCACGGCACCTTCGTGCGCATCCCGCCCGGTCAGGCCACGCCGCTGCACGTGCACGGTGCGGAGTACCACGCAGTAGTGCTGCAGGGGAACTTCGAGAACCCCATCACCGGCAATGCCGACTCCGAGGTGGTGCTCACCACGGGCAGCTACTACTCCGTGCCCGCCGAGGCCGAGCACGTCACGCGCTGTGCCGCCGACAGCCCCGTGGACTGTGTCTCGTTCTTCTACCAGGACGTGGCCTTCGACTTCACCCCCGTGGAGTAGGCGCCTGGCGCAGGAGGCTGTCATGTTCGATACGACGACTGCGTTGGTGTCGGCCGATGCACTGGCGGTGGTGCTCGGCCGCGCCGATCTCAAGATCTTCGATGTGCGGGGCACCTGGTCCACCCCTGCCCGGGCTCTGCCCGAGGCCTACGACCAAGGGCACCTTCCCCGGGCCGTGTTCCTGAACTGGACGAAGGAGCTCCTCGAGCCCGGCGTGCCGGTGAACCTCGCCTCGGTGGCCTCTCGGGAGGGGGCGAGGGACTCCCTTCGGCGCCTCGGCATTCAGCCGGGCGACACCGTGGTGCTCTACGACGACCGTTCCCACATGTTCGCTGGACGGATCTGGTGGGCGATGCGGGCGTGGGGGCTCACCCAGGTGTTCGTGTTGAATGGGGGGTGGTCGCACTGGACGATGCAGGGGCTACCGGTGTCGACGGAGCGTCACACCGTGAGCGAGGAGGGGGACCGTCGAGCCGGTGGAGCGGCCCGACCTGCGGGTGTCCCTGGAGGCGTTCCTGCAGGTCCGCGACCAGGCCTTGGTGCTCGATGGCCGCGGGCCGAAGGGCTACGCTGGAGACCCCGCGGATCCGCGGACGGGACATATCCCAGGCGCCAACCACCTGGCCTACAGCGACCTGCTCGACCCAGACACCCACCTCTTCCTCGAGCCTGCGGACCTGCAGCGGCGATTCGACCGTGCGGCGCCAGGGGTGGCGCAGGGCGCGTGACGGGCCCGTCCCCGAGGCGCTGGGTGGAGCATCGTGGGGCTGTGGACAAACCGGTCGGGGTCCGCGACGATGGCTTGGGCTGATGGACGCCCGGAGTTGCACGTGTGGTTCCTCCTCGACACCCTCGCCGTCGCCGGCACCCTGACCGTGGGCCCGACGGGTGACCACACAACCCTTCAGGGTGCCCTGGACGCCGCCCAGCAAGGCGATGTCATCGAGCTCGCCGATGGCGAGTACGTCACCTCGGTGAGCGTGCGGGTGCCGCTCACCCTGCGTGGGGCCAGTCGGAGCGGCACCATCGTCACCAGCGACGGCACCGGCTCGGCCCTGCGCATCCACCTCGCCCGAGACGTGGTGGTGCAGGATCTCACCCTCGCCGCGTCCGCCCTGGAGCAGGCGCTCACGGTGCACGAGTCGAGCGCCATCCTTCAGTCCGTGACGATCCAGGGGCACCCCGACTCCGACGGCGTGTCTTCCCCGGTCGCCGTTCGCCTGAGCGAGGCGACCTTCCGCGACGCGTCCTTCACCGGCCTCGGAGGCTCCTCTCAGGAAGGCGGGCTGCTGCGCATCACGGACAGCGTGGTGCAGGTGGAGGACAGCACGTTCGTGGATGGCGTGGCGCTCAAGGACGGCGGCGCGATCACCGCCTACGGCTCCGATCTCGTCTTGCTGCGCTCCACCTTCTCCGGCAACGTGGCGCTGAACGGCGGCGCCGTGAAGCACGTCGGGGGGTGGGGAGACCTGCTGCGCGTCGAGGACTGCCTCTTCGAGGGTAACGGCGCCGAACAAGGAGGCTCCCCCTTCGACGGCTATGGCGGCGCCATCGAGACCTTCGTCAACCGGACCGAGATCCGCAGGAGCGTGTTTCGCGGCAACGAAGCGGACAACGCCGGCGGTGCCATCGACCTGTCGAACAGCCTCGATGCGCTCGTGCAGGACTGCCAGTTCGAGGACAACCACTCGGCCTTTCGCGGTGGGGCCATGTCCCTCACACGACCCGATGGACTGCAGGTGCGCCGGAACGTGTTCGCCGGCAACACCGCCGAGGGCCTGGGAGGCGCGCTCTACCTGGGCGGAGCGGGGACGTTCGATCTGCACGGCAACGTGATCTGTACCTCGACTGGTGAGACCGGGGGGGCGGTCGGGGTGTCCGGCTGGGATGGTGTGCTCGAGGGAGTCCTGCGCAACAACCTGCTCTCCGCCAACCAAGCGACGGATGGGGTGTCCGCCCTGGCGGTGATCGGTCCGAGCGTGCTGACCGCCGAGAACAACACGATCCACGGTGGGCAGGGCACGTCGGGCTGGCTGCGCGCCGACGAGTCGTCGTCGGCCGTGCTCACGAACAACGCCATCGTCGCCAACGTGGGCACCGAGCGAGCCTTGCCGGGCGACGTGACGGGCTCCCACAACCTGTGGTGGAGCAACGACGACGAGGTGCCCGCAGAGCTGGTTGGCGAGGTGGTGCAGGCCAACCCGGGCTTCGCCGAGGGGCCGTCGCCCTGCGACCTCGACGTGCAGCCACGACCCGGCAGCCCCCTCGTGGACGCCGGGAGCGAGGCGCTGTCGGACGTGGACGGCACGCGATCCGACATCGGCACCTACGGAGGACCGGGCGCCAACGTGGTCGATCTGGACGGAGACGGCGCCTACGAGGAAGACTGCGCACCCCTCGATCCACAGCTGGTGACCGCGTCCGAGGAGATCGTGGCGGATGGCATGGACCAGGACTGCGACGGGCTGGACCTGTGCTACGTCGATGCGGACGGGGACGGGGTGGGGTCCGAGGCCACCGCGCCGGGAGACTGCGACGGGCCGGGTCTGGCGGCGGTGAGCGGTGACTGCGACGACGCTCGGCCCGAGCTGACCACGGACTGCACCGTGGGGGGTGGGCCCGCCGGGAAGGCCCCTCGGACCTGGTTCTGTGGGACCACCGATCCCGGCGGTGTGGCGCTCGGCTGGTTGGTGCTGCTGGGGCTCTTGCGCCGTCGACGGGTTGCGGTCGCTTAGCGCTGTCGTGTCCAACTCCTCCGATGGAGGAGCCGGGATGTGGTGGATGTGGATGATGGGGTGCGCGGGGGAGCCCGCCACCGACGAGACGGACACGACGAGCGAAGACACGAGCACTCAGGTGGACACCGGCACGGAGGCGTTCGAGACCACGGTGGGGCCGTGGTCGGACTGTGGACGAGGGACGGAGTGTGCCACCCTCGAGGTTCCGCTCCAGCCTGGGTCTGCCGAGGGCCTCGAGCTGTGGGTCCGCCGGCTACTGCCCCCGCAGCCGGCCACGCGCGCGCTGTGGTTCGTGGATGGAGGGCCAGGCGATCCGGGCACCCGTGTGGTTCCCGATCTCGGCTTCTTCCACAAAGTGTTCCCAAATCTGGCCATCTACGCCCTCGATCAGCGGGGCTCGGGAGCGTCCACCCCCCTCGGGTGCGAGGCGGAGGAGGCGGCGGGCAGTGACGGGGGCTCCGAGATCACCGAGAGCGAGTGGTCTTCCTGCATCGCCTCGCTGGATCCGTCGTGGCTGCAGGCCTTCGGCACCCGGCAGGCGGCAGACGATCTGGCGCTGGCCATCGATCAGCTCACCCCCGAGCTCGACAACGTGGTGTGGGGGCTGAGCTACGGCACGCTGCTGGTGCAGCGCTACCTGGAGCAGCACCCCGACCAGCCCGAGGCGGTGATCCTGGATGGCCTGGTGCCGCCGGACTGGACCTTCGCGGAGTTCGACGGCTCGATGGACGCTACGGGCCGCGACTACCTGGCGCGGTGCGATGCCGATCCCACCTGCGCCGAGCAGCTCGGAGGCGATGCCGTCTCCTTCGCCGAAGACACCTTGGCAGGCCTCGCTCAGCTCCCCTGCGCGGGCGTGGGGCCCACCGAAGCGCGCGCGATCCTGGGGGCGCTGCTGCTGCAGGGAGACGATCGTGGTGTGATGCCGGCGGTGCTCGCTCGGCTGGCGCGCTGCGACACCGACGACCAGGCAGCCATGGCGACGCTGCTCTCTCGCTTCGGGGGAGAGCCCGATCAGTCACAGGTGCTTCTCGCCCACATCTCGTCGAGCGAGCTGATGCCTCCGGGCACAGACCCGGACGCCGCTGGGGATGCCTTGTCGGATACCATCGTGGCCACGGGGGCGGGGGCATGGGTGGCACGGCGAGCGGCCCAGTGGCCTGCCTTCGAGCGCCCTGCGCAACCCGTGGCCACGACGGATCGGCCCGTGCTGATGCTGCACGGGGGCCTCGATCCCACCGTGACGATGCCGCGGGTGCAGGCCCTGCTCGGAGCCTACCCTCGGGGCCAGTCGGCGACGCCCCCGAGCGCCGGCCACGTCACACTGAACTTCAGCGACTGCGCCGTGGACGCCTACCTGATCTTCCTCGACGATCCGACGGCGTCCGTCCCCGGCTGCACGGAGGAGGTGTGGCCCGAGGTCTGGGGGGGCTCGCCGCTGCAGGCGCAGCGCCTGTTCGGGACCTCCGATCCGTGGGGCGGATGAGGCCCTGGAGCCGGTCCGATACCAGGGAGCATGGCGCGTGACGGCATTCCCCTTCAGGGCCTGGACCTGAACCTGCTCGTGACCCTGCGGGCGTTGCTGCGGGAGGGGAGTGTGACTCGGGCGGCGGAGCGCCTGGGCCAGTCGCAGCCCACGGTGAGTCGGTCGCTGGCCACGCTGCGGCAGGCCTTCGGCGACCCCCTGCTGGTGCGGGCGGGTCGCGGCATGGTGCTGACGCCGAGGGCGGAGTCGGTGCGCATTCCACTCGAGCGTGCGCTGGCCGCCATCGACGGGCTGCCCACGGCGGGCGGCTTCGATCCGTCGGTGGACGAGCGGACCTTTCGCATCACGCTGCCCGATCTGCTCGGTGCCTTCGTGGTGCCACGGCTGATGGTGGGGCTGTCCTCGGTGCCGGGGGTCAGGCTGCAGGTGCTGGGCTCGGAGCGCGACATGATGCGGGCGCTGCTCCAGGACGAGGTGGATCTGGTGGTGGCTGCGCCGCAGCTCGATCACCCCGAGCTGTACACGCGCCGGGTGGGCGAGGACATGGAGTGGAGCCTGCTGTTCGGCCCGAGCTACCTGCCGGGCGCAGACGTGGACGCCGAGACGTGGCTGGCGTCGGAGCACGTCGTGCTCGCCCCCCATGGGCGGCCCGACGTCCCCAGCATGCTCGACGATGCCCTGGATCGACTGGGGAGATCCCGCACGGTGCGGCTCCACGTGGGCTACCTGTCGGCCATCGGCCACACCCTGCTGGTGGCTCCGCTGGTGGCGTCGCTGCCGACCCCAGCCGCGCAGGCGCTGGCGAGCGGCCTGCCCTTGACCGTGGTGCCGCACCCGCTGCAGGCGCAGCTCCCGCCGGTCGGGATCTGGATGACGTGGCACGAGGCGCACCACGCGGATCCTGGCCATGCCTGGCTCCGCGACCAGGTGGCCGCGGCGTTCGTGGACGCGCCTGCTGCGTCATGACGCCACGGGCATGGTGTCATGCCGGATGCGGCATGGGCCGGATCCGAGCGACGGTTACGACGCTTGCCACCGCCTGGGAGGCCACGTGCCCACTGCCCTCGAGAACGCCACCGGCATCTACATGACGGGAATCCGGGATGGCCGGCCCGCCGACGTCCGGCCCTTCATCGGCGAGCGCTACACCCAGCACAGCACCGGCGTGCCCGATGGCCCCGAGGGGTTCCTCTCCTTCTTCGAGGAGTTCTTGGCGCGCACGCCCGAGCGCGACATCCAGGTGGTGCGCTCTTGGCAGGACGGTCGCCACGTGTTCATGCAGGTGTTCCAGTCGCTGAACGGAGGCGAGGCCCAGTGGGTGACCACGGACTTCTTCGACTCCGACGAGCAGGGTCGCATCATCGAGCACTGGGACGTGATCAGCGCCTACACGGGGCACACGCCCTCGGGGCACACCGAGATCGACGGAGCCACCGAGATCACCGATCTGCACCAGACCGAGGCGAACAAGGCGCTCGTGCGAGAGATGATCGAGACCTGCCTGATGCGGGGGACCACGGGACAGCGCATCGACGAGTTCATCTCTGCCGACACCTACATTCAACACAATGCATCGGTGCCCGATGGACTCGAGCACTTCAGGCCGCTCGCACAAGATCCGAACCGGCCGCTGAACTACGACGAGATCGTGCTGCTCGTGGGATCGGGCAACTTCGTGGCCACGCTGTGCCGGGCGGACTGGCAGGGCACCGAGTACGCTCAGGTCGATGTCTTCCGCGTGCAGGACGGCAAGATCGTGGAGCACTGGGACAACGCCGAGCCCGTGCTCGACAACCCCGTGAACAGCGGCAAGTTCTAGACGCTGAGATCGCCGACGGCCTCGCCCTGCTCCTTGATCACGTCGCTGTGCACTTTGCCGTCGACGAGTCCCACCAGGCGCTTTGCATACTTCATGACGCGTGGATCGTGGGTGGAGAAGATGAACGTGATGCCTTGCTCACTGTTCAGCTTCGCCATGATCTGCAGCAGCGTCTCCGAGGTCTGCGAGTCCACGTTGGCGGTGGGCTCGTCGGCGAGCACCACGGCGGGCTCGGCGGCGATGGCGCGGGCGATGCTCACCCGCTGCTGCTGACCTCCCGACAGCTCGTGGGGGCGGCGGTGCTCCATGCCCTGCAGACCAACGTCGGCGAGCAGCTTCATGACCCGCTCGCGCCGCGTGGCGGTCGGCACACCCTGCAGCTGCATCACCGACTCGGCGTTCTCGAAGGCCGTGAGCACGGGGATGAGGTTGTAGGCCTGGAACACGAAGCCGATCCGATCCCGCCGCAGCCTCGAGAGCTGCCGGCGCGTGAGCTGGCCGAGGTCCTGCCCCTCGAGGGTCACGGTGCCCGACGTGGGGCTGTCGAGGGCTCCCACCAGGTTCAGCGCGGTGGTCTTGCCGGAGCCCGAGGGGCCCCACAGCGCCACGAACTCGCCGCGCTCCACCTTCAGATCGAGGCCGCGCAGGGCGTGCGTCTCCACGGTGCCCTTGCGAAAGACCTTGGTGACGTCCGACAGCTCGACGATCGGTGTGTCCGACATGGGGTCTCCTAGGCCTGGT
This sequence comes from Myxococcales bacterium, assembly GCA_019634415.1. Classification (GTDB taxonomy): domain Bacteria; phylum Myxococcota_A; class UBA796; order UBA796; genus DRPG01. Next base: position 8,640 of record JAHQVJ010000232.1, on the reverse strand, counting down.
TGATGGACTCGACGGGGTTCACGCGGCCCGCGCGCCAGGCTGGGTACAGCCCCGCGAGCAGGGTGGCGAGCACGATGGACACGGCGATGAGCACAGCGTTCTCGGGGTAGATCCCGATGCGGAGGATGGGATCCATGCCCACGCCGCCGATGTCGATGTTGCCGCCCTGTTGAGCGTACATCTCGGTCATGTCGATGCCGGTGCCGTGGATGTACCAGTAGGGCAGCGCGGTCACGGCTACGGCCGAGAAGAGCCCCAGCACTGCCAGGAACGCGCTCTCCGCCATCACGATGGCGAACAGCTGGCCAGCGGTGAACCCGATGGCCATCATGATGCCGAACTCGCGCGTGCGCTCCAGCACCCCCATGAAGATGGTGTTGAAGATGCCGGCCGCCACGAGCACGCCGATGATCAGCTCCATCAAGCGGCCTCCGCCGATCTTCATGGCCACGAAGGCCTTGATCTCCGGCTGCACCTCGTCCCAGGTGAGCACGGTGGCGTCGGTGCCGAGCCAGCTCTCGATGCTCGACTTGGTGTGCGGGGCCTTGCGGCCGTCCTCCAGGAAGACGGCCACCTGCGTGCTCTCGTCGGGCTGGTAGCCCACCACCTTCCGCATGGTGTCGATGGGCAGCAGCACCAGTGCGGCATCGGTGCTCTGCGCACCGGTGAGCACCGTGCCCGACAGCCGCTCCATGCCCGACACGATCTCGCCCGAGCGATCCGTGAGGGTGTAGACGATCTTGTCGCCGAGCCTCGCTCCGAGGTTGTCGGCGAGGATCTGCCCCAGCACGATGCCGTCATCGTCGGGGGCGGTGAACATCTCGCCGGTCTGCAGCCCCTTGGCGAGCTCCATCGTGTCGTCGGTCTCCACGGTGGGATCGAAGGCGATGAAGAACGCGCCGAAGCTGTCGCGGGCGGTGGCCACCATGGCCTGACCCGACGCCCGCTCCACGGTGCGGATCACCCCTCGCTCGGCGTCGGCGCGGGCGCGCTTGTCGTGGGTGTCCGTCACGGTGCGGGTGAGGGTGGGGCGGTCGCGGAACTCGGGGTGCTGGATGGTGACGTGGCCCGATCCGAGCCGCGCAGCGTTGTCGATGAAGTCCGCGAAGGACTGGTCCTGCATGGCCGTCATCATCACGGCGAGGAACCCGCCGAAGGCGATGGAGACCAGCGTGAGCACGGTGCGTCGGCGCTGACGCCACAGGTTCCGCCAGGCCAGGGACAGGATGGTGGATGCGTTCATGGCGAGTCCTACTGGTGCTGCATGGCCTCGACGGGGCGGATCCACGCGGCCTTCAGCGCCGGGTAGATCACCGCGCCGAGCACGATGACGAAGAGCATGATGACGGGCACGCTCGAGCCCTCGACGGTGTAGTGGCCGTGCCAGACGGCGGGCATGGTCATCCCGGCCATCTGCAGGCCGCCGAGCACGCCCACGTCGATGCCGTAGGTCGACAGGTACCACATGGCCGGCGCGGCGAGCGCCAGTCCGGCCACCACCGCCACGCAGGCCTGGAACAGGCCCTCCAGCACCATCATGGACAGCACGTGGCCGGGTCCGAAGCCGATGGCCTTGAGCACGCCGAACTCCCGGATCCGCTCGAAGACGGCCATGAGCATGGCGTTGAGGATCAGGATGGCCACGGCGACGTAGACGATCAGGTACACGATGACGATCAGGCCGGACACGCTCTCCATCCACTGGGCCAGGAACGGCGAGATCTCCTTCCACGTCATCACGTCGGTCGCGTCTGTCGGACCCACGGCGGCGAGCACAGCGGCCTTGGCCTCGTCCAGGGACACGTCCTTGGGGCGCCGCACCACCACCTTGTGGGCGCCCTCGGGGAACAGCATCAGCTCGCGGAAGGCTCCTTCCGTCATGAGGATGGCGCTGCGGTCCATTCCTGCGGCCACCGACAGGAGCACGCCCCGCACCGTGAACAGCTCGTTGGCGATGGAGCCGTCCGAGGCCTGACCCAGGACCACGACCTCCGATCCGAGCTCGATGCCGAGGGTACGCGAGAGCCCACGGCCCACCACGATGCCCGTCGGGTCGGACGCATCGAGCCACTCCCCCTCGGCCAGCGCGTCGTCCAGTGCCATCGCCTCGGCATCGCGCACGGGGTCGACGCCCACGAACTGTGCTCCCGCCGACGACTCCCCCGACGCGGCCAGCCCTCCACCGAACAAGCGGGCGGTGATCTGGTAGCCCTCGTCGGTGAGGGCTCGTGTCCACCCATCGTGGTCTTCGACGGCGTTGTACAGCGACGGACGGACCAGGTAGCCCTCGGCGAACACCTGCACGTCACCCAGATCGTACTCGGTGACGTCGTCCTCCATCCCGTGGATCATCCCGGCGACGAGGCCGGCGTAGAGCACCTCCACCACCAGTGCCAGCGTCATCGCGGCGATGGTGACGGCCGACCGTCGGGAGTTCCGCCACACGTTTCGCCATGCCATCTTCCAGACGTTCACGAGGTCCCCGAGACCAAAGTGAGTCCCCCTATTCGATTCCAGCGGGCTAGGCTGCCACACCAGACGGAGGGAGGTCCACAATGGAAGACGAGCAGCAGAGTCCGGGCCGGCTCGGGACGATGGTGGGGATGATCGCCGGCGGCATCGTCATCGCCTTGGGATTGGTCGGATTCGTCCCACTCTGCGGATGCATCACGGGCCCCTTGAGCTGGGCTGCACCGGCGGGTGCTGGATTGGTGGCGGGCGCGATGGCAGTGTCTTCTGCGGACTGGTCCGAGGCCGACCCGGGTCAGGAGACGTCGCACGGTGTGGGGCTGGCGGTGCGCGCCGGGGCCGTGTCCGCGGCCATTGCAGCTGTGGCCTTCCTGCTGATGTCGCTGCTCGCGCCGGTGGTGGGGGTCGCCTTCAACGTGGTCCTCAACGGAACTGGCGAGAACCTCGTCGAGGTGATCATGGCGTCCCTCATGGTCGCCGTCATCGGGCTCGTGATCAACGTCATCATCGCCATCGGAAGTGCCGTGCTCGGCGTGGGGCTGGCCGCAGCGGCGGGTGCCATCTCGGCGTCCTCGGCGAACAACGCCTCGCAGTGAGGACCGCGGGAGCGCTGCTCGTCGCGACGTTCGCGGCGTTCCCCGTGGTCGTGGTGCTGGCGGAGCTCGTCGCGTTTGCCGTGGGTGGCTCGTTGGTGCCCTGGGTAGAGCAGGGCACGGGCTCGCTGTGTCACCACGATCCCGAGCGCACGCCACAGCTGCTGGGTGCAAAGCTGGCGGTGTGTGCGCGCTGTACGGGGCTGTACGTGGGGGCCGCTCTGGGGGGCCTGCTGGCCCTGGTGCTGCCCACGAGGGGTGCGGGGCCGGGGCGAGCTGCCCGCATCGCTGGCATCGCGCTGGCCGTGGGGTTCGTGGCCGCGCTCGCGGAGGCCCTGGGCTTCCTCGCCACGGGCAACGCCACGCGCGTGGGGCTGGGGGCACTGCTGGGCGCGCCGATCCCGCTGATCGGAGCGCTGGGGGGGCGGATCATGGCTCGCACCGGCTGACGGGCGTGACCGAGGTCGTCAGCAGTCTGCTCCGTCGCAGTCCTGATCGATGCCATCCTTGCAGACCTCGGGGGTGATGGGGCTGATCTCGGGGTCCTTCGGCGCGCAGTCCACGCCGTTGAGTGCGGGTGCGAGCTCGTTGCCCGAGCCGTCGGGCTCGGGGCGGATGCAGACGAACACCACCGGATGACCCGTCCCCACGCCGTCCTGATCAGCGTCCTCGTACCAGTTCTGGGGGAGGTTGGCCCAGCTGTCGGTGTCGTCGCAGTCCAGGTCGTTGTCGACGCCGAGGCACGGTGTGGAGAAGCACACCTCGACGGGGCTCTTGGGGTCTCCGAACCCGTCGCAGTCCGCATCGGCCCACATGCTGACCAGATTCTCGCCGGGGTCCAGGGTGGGGTCCCAGTCGTCCACCAGATCGTCGCAGTCGTTGTCGAGGGTGTCGCACACCTCCTGGGCGTCGGGATTCACGTCGGCGTCTTCGTCGTCGCAGTCGCCTCCCACATCCACCAGCGTGGCGTTGGGGGAGCACCGCACCTCGGGCCTGGAGAGATCTCCGAAGCCGTCGCCGTCCAGATCGGGGAAGAAGGTGGACTGGGTGGTGAGGTCCAAGCTGTCGTCTTGGTCGTCGGCCACGCCGTCGCAGTCGTCGTCGAGGCCGCGGTTGCAGACCTCGATGGCGCCGGGGTTCACGTCGGGATCGGCGTCGTCGCAGTCGCCCCCGGTGGGGATCCACCCCGGAGGTAGCAGGCAGTGCCGCTCCAGCCGTTTCGGGTCTCCGAAACCGTCACGGTCTTCGTCGGGGTAGAACGGCGTCTGGGTGGACTCCTCGTCGACGAGCCCGTCGCAGTCGTTGTCGCGCAGGTCGCACAGATCGGGTGCGTCGGGATGGGTCGTGGGCTCGGTGTCGTCGCAGTCGGAGCCCAGCCTGGACTGACCCGCTCGTAGCGTGCAGCTCTGCCCGAGGGGTGCCGCGCCGAAGCCGTCGCCGTCCGCGTCTTCGTAGACCTCGAAGCGATCGTATGGGGTGCACTCCCCCTCGGCGGGGGAGCCACCACAACCCAGCAACAGACCTGCAACAAATGTCATCCGTGCCTCCAAACGCTAGAGGCTACCAGGATTCTTCGCTACTCGCCGAGCGAACCCGCGCGAACATAGTTCACCACCACGCTGGACCCAGCGCTGGGCGCGCTCGACAGCACGATGGTGTTGCGTTGGTTGTCGTAGGCGTAGTCGAGCTCGTCCAGATCGAGCACCTCCAAGGTGCCGTCGTCGGTGGGCGTCTGTACCGAGACCCGGAGGGTGCCTCGCTCGGGCAGTGCAGACAGGAAGAACTCCGTCTGCAGTCCAGCGGCCTCGGCCGAGACCTCGAGCAGCTCGGCTGACCAGTCGGCGGTGGCCACCTCCGACCAGCTGCCGTCGATCACCGCACGAAGGGAGTCGAAGGAGGCGGCGACACCTGGACCCGTGATGCCCGACAGCGACAGATCCTCCGGCGGCAGCAGACCCGAGACCCACGTCGTCAGCTCCTCCACTTGGACGTTGGGCGTGCGCTTCGGATCGTCGAGGTCGCTGATCACGAGCACGTGCAGGGGCACACTGGACCGTCCGAGGGCCTCGCGCGAAGACACCGCTGCCTTCAGCGCGTCGTTCGTCGCGTCGAGGGGGTGGGGTGCAGGGGTCTCGGGAGCCACGGGCGCCAGCAGGTAATCGCCCACCAGGCCTGCCGGCTTGTCGCTGCTGGAGTCCACCCACAGCAGGCCGGAGCCCTCCACGGACAGCCCGACGCGGAAGTCCACCTCGGCCTCGATCAGCTGGTCGAAGAAGAGCGGAGCGGCCGCTTGGATGCTCAGGGGCAGCTCGGAGTCCTCCTCCGACTCCACGAGCCACACGACGTCCACGGCAGCGGCTGCCGTCTGGAGGAGCACGTCTTGCACCTGCTCGTCTTCCGGAGCAGGCGCACCTTCGGGGATGATGATCTCGGTGGCTACGAAGTCTGAGGATCCCGAGCAGCCGAGGAGGCCGAGCACGGCGAGATGGCGCATCACTCGGCCGTCTCGACGACGGTGGGATCCTCGTCCTGGGTGGCGGCGCGCAGGTCGTAGGTGAGCTGCACCCGGGACAGCGCGTTGGGCACGAATTGTACGAAGGTGATCGAGTTGCGGCTGGGATCGTAGGTCCAGTCCCCCTCGCCGTCGACGTACTCGTCGAAGGAGATCTGCAGGGTCCCACCGTCGGGAAGCGTCTCCTCCACCGACACCTCGATGGTGCCCAGCACCGGCTGCTGCGACAGGAAGTACTCGCGCTTCAGCCCCGAGGCCTGCACGCCCAGGCGGTCGAGCACCTCGGACCAGTTGTCCTGCCCGATGTCGAACAGGATCCCGCCGATGTCGTCGTTGACGTCCCGGTACACCGCGCCCGACTGAGGCTGAACGATGCCCGAGAACGTGCGCATCTCCTCTTCGGGCTTCAGCCCGTCGTACCAGGTGATGAACTCCGGCAGGCTGATGTAGGAGGGCTGGGTGGAGTCTCCCTCGTCCGTCACCACGATGGTGTGGATGGAGGCCTCGTCGCGGTAGTAGCCTTGGTTGTAGCCGTCCTTGAGCTCCTCGATGGCCGCGTAGGTGGCGCCGATGGGGCGCTCGGTGCCGCTGCCGTTGATGCCCAGGCTGGCCATGGCCGTGAAGACGCCCTCGGGGTTCTGGGTCTGGTCGTCGATCCACTTGTAGCCGCCGGCGATGCGGAGCTTGCCGGAGTGGGAGGGATCCTGCATGTCGGTGGAGACCACGCCCAGGTGGTAGTTCAGGCCCGACCCGATGAAGTAGTTGATGAAGCTCGGGAAGTTCTCGGTGAGGGCTTCCTGCTCGGCCCGCATGGAGCCGCTGTTGTCCACCACGAACAGCACGTCCACCAGCGGCACGCTGACCTGGACGATCTCGTCGGTGTTGCTCACCTCCGCCGGCGGCACGGGGGAGGCCTTTTCGGGATCGGGGAGTCCGCTCGGGAGCTCGTTCTCGATGACGCAGCTCATGGCGGACAACGCCAACACGGCAAGTAGGGATGTGGTGCGCACGATGGTCCTCCAGACAGTGCTTCTGCCACCATTCCCCGCCGACGCCACTGTCGTCAGTGCACCTCTGTGATTCCGTCTAGGGGCCGCATGTTTCCTTGCACTCCGGTCTCCGGCCGGGCATCCTCGCCTCACCATGCGACCTGGCATCCTCATCCAGCACTCGCGGCAGCCTGCCGCTGACTCCACCCTCGTCCGGAGCGACGCCGCGGCTGTGCTCGGCGTGATCGGGCGATCCCGCTGGCCACGGGGGGCCGGGGCGGGTGACTTCGTGGATCTCACGCTGACGAGCTGGTGGGATCTGGCGGACCATCCGCTGCGGCAGGCGGTGGATCCGGTGGCGGTCCATGCCGTGCGAACCTTCTTCGTGAACGGCGGGGAGCGCTGTCGTCTGGTGGGGTTCTGCACCGAGTCCGCCGACGACCTGACGTCGGACGTCCCCTCCGAGGGACCTCTGTCGGCGGTGATCGCTCACCTGCGCGGGCTCGACGACATCGGGCTGATCCTGATGCCGGCTCTGGCCTACCTGCCGGTCACGGTGGATCGCCTGGGGCGTGCCGAGGTGGCCGCCACCCCGATGATCCTCGAGCTGCTCGAGCACTGTCGGGAGATGAACAATCGCTTCCTGATCGTGGACCCGCCGGCAGAGCTGCACGACAGCGCGCTCATCGGCTGGGCGGAGGGGCTGCGGGAGCGCGCACGGGAGTCGGCGAGCTTCGGGGCGCTTTACTACCCCTGGCTCAACGATGGTGACGACATGTTCCCTCCGAGCGGCGCGGTGGCGGGACTGTACGCGCGCTCGGAGATCGAGCACGCCCCGTTCGGTGTTCGCTGGCCGCCGGCCAACCAAGCGCTGCGAGGGGTCACGCACCCGTCGCTGCCGGTGCGCTGGCGCGAGAGCGACGTGCTGATCGAGGCCCACGTCAACCCGATCCTCACTCAGCCCACCCGAGGGGTGCTGGTGTGGGGGGCGCGCACGCTGTCGAAGGATCCACGCTGGCGCTACGTGAACTCGCGCCGGATCGCGTCTGTGGTGGCCGAGCAGCTGCGCCGCGACTCCGAGTGGGTGGTGTTCGAGGAGCAGCGGCCGGAGCTGTGGGAGATGGTGGCTCGCAACGTGCGGGCCCGACTCGATATGATCTGGGGTGCTGGCCTCTTGACGGGGGACCAGGAAGGCACCGAGTATGAGGTGCAGTGCGATGCGGAGCTCAACCCCCCGGAGGTCCGCGATGCCGGCCAGGTCCATGTGCGTGTGCGCATTCGACCGATCTCTACGGCCGAGCACATCGTGATCGATTTGCGACTTGGTTCTTGATGTTTTTCTGGTTCTGATCTGCGACATGGAGAGATCTGGTGGCCGACGGTGATCCTCACACCCCACCTGGGCACCGCCTGACGGAGAGGCTGACGGAGCGACGGCGCTCCCGCCCGATGGCGCTCGACTCTGCGTTCACCCTGGTGGACCGCCTGGCGGAGCGTCTGCTGGCCCTGGGAGACGCCGACGAGGCGTTCCTGGACGAGGGGGTAGGCTTGACCTACCTCACGTACCCGACGGACCCCGAGGAGCTGCGTTGGACGGAGACGGGGCGCCGGCCCACCTCCGATCGCGTGGCGTCGCGGCCGTGGTCGTCGCCGCAGCCGCGGGTGCGCACCCCGATGTCGGCGCTGCGCACGCCGCCTCGCGCAGCTCGAGCTGCGCGCACGGCTCCGCCCACCACCGTGGTGCAGCCACCTCCCGACAGCGCCGCCGCGATCGACGCCTCGGCGCCTTCCAGGAGCCGCAGCCCCTCGGTGCGCACGCCGCCGCGATCTCGCTCGGAGGCCAGCCCACCCACAGCCGCCGCCGATCGCGCGTTCCAGGGAGCGCCCCGCGCCACCACGCTGGCCGCCTCCTCTCGGGCCGCGACCGAGTCGCGCTCGGCGCCTGCGCGCCCGTGGGCCTCGGCGCACAGGACCGGCGGCTCGCGAGTGCCGCGGCCGGGGCCGGCCGAGCGAATCCTGCGCGACGTGGCTGCGCGCACCCGCGGGTCGCAGCGTGCGGTGGCCCGCACGGCGGCGG
>JAHQVJ010000231.1 GCA_019634415.1 Myxococcales bacterium | reverse complement strand
TCAGTTCCAGGTGCGGGCGTCCACCAGGGGCTCGGCATCGGGGGTGAGGCTGCCCGGCGCCACGGCCTGCACCTCGAGCCGGATCTTGACCACGCTCGGGGCAAGCACCTCCACCTGCTGCGCCACGCTCGGATCCGTGGTCTCGATGCGCAAGACCAGGCGATCCTTGTGGTTGTGCCGCGTGATCTCGCCCTGCCAGTACACGATGGAGGGAAAGCGAGCCACCAGCGCCGCCAGCTGACGCGGATGTACGAACAGCCCGCGCACCTTCACCGCGGCGTCCGCCCGCCCCTGCCAGCCCATCAGCCGTGCAGAGGTGCGGCCGCAGGTGCAGGGGCTTGTGTCGAGGCTGGACAGATCTCCCACGCCGAAGCGCACCAGCGCATAGTGCGGAGACTTCGACGTGATCACGACCTCCCCCACCTCGCCGGCGGGCAGGGGAGCGCCGGTGGTCAGGTCGCAGATCTGCACCCACACGTCGTCGGGCACGTGCCAGCCGGCCAGTGCATCGCACTCGAACCCGAGGTTGCCGGTCTCGGCGGTGCCGTAGCCCTGCCGCACCTGCACGCCCCGACGCTGTAGCTCGTCCCTTAGCGACGGCGGCAGCGGCTCGGCGGCCACGAAGGCCCGCTGCAGCGACAGGGGCAGCGACAGCTCCTCTGCCTTGTCGAGCAGCGCCTTCAGGTACGAGGGCAACCCCACGTAGCCAGTGAGCTCGAGGTGGTGCAGCAGCCGCACCTGTTGCTCTTGGTTGCCCACGCCGCCGGGGATCACGGTGCAGCCCAGCGCGGCCAGCCCCTCGTGGAACATCACGCCGGCGGGGGAGAGGTGGTAGCCGAAGGCGTTGAGCACGCCCTGGTTCGGACCGAAGCCAGCCGTCTGCAGTGCCGGGGCCCACCGCCAGGCGTCTGCCACCTTGGGCTCGGGGGTGTAGATGGGCCCGGGAGACTGGTAGATCCCCTTCAGCTCCCCCGGTGTCACGGCGAGCATCCCCCCGAAGGGCGGGTCTGCGGCCTGCAGCTCCACCAAGGACCCCTTGCGCTGCACGGGCAGTGCGGCCAGATCCGACAGCGAGTGCACGGCGTCGGGCGATAGCCCGGCCTGCTGCATCCGGCGCGCGAAGGCGGGTGCGCGCGACACGAGGTGGCTGATCAGCGAGTGCAGGTCCACGTGCTCTCCTCGGCCCTGGCTACGACAGCCAGCGCTTTCGACGCTTGTAGTGCTTGACGTCCCGATACGACTTGCGGCCGCCCTGTTGCGACATGCCCAGGTAGAACTCCTGCACGTCGGCGTTCCCGCGTAGCTCGTCCGGGGTGCCCTCGAGCACGATGCGACCCCCCTCCATGATGTAGGCGTGGTCAGCGATGTCCAACGCACGGCGGGCGTTCTGCTCCACGAGCAGGATGGTGGTGCCGCGCTCCTCGTTGATCCGACGCACGATCTCGAAGATCTCGGCCACGAGCAGAGGCGCCAAGCCCAAGGAAGGCTCGTCGAGGAGCATCAGCGTGGGCTTCGCCATGAGCGCGCGCCCGATGGCCAGCATCTGCTGTTCGCCCCCCGACAGGTAGCCAGCCACCTGGCGTCTGCGCTCCGACAGTCGAGGAAACCACTCGTAGATCGCCTGCAGATCGGTGGCGCCGATGCGGTCGGGGCGGGTGTGCCCGCCGGCCAGCAGGTTCTCCTCCACAGTGAGGTGCTCGAACACCCGTCGTCCCTCCATCACCTGGAAGATCCCCTGCCGAACGATGTGGTCGGGCTGGGCGTGCTGGATGGGCCTTCCCTGCCAGCTGATGGTGCCGTCGCTGACCGCCCCGCGCTCGGGGCCGAGCAGACCGGAGATGGCCTTCAGCGTGGTGGACTTGCCGGCCCCGTTGGACCCCAGCAAGGCCACCACCTTGCCCTCGGGCACCTCCATGGACATGCCCTTGAGCACCAGGATCACATGGTCGTAGCGGACCTCGACGTTGGCCAGGGCGAGCATGTCAGGGAGTCTCGTCGCCGGCGGGCGCGGGCCGCGTCACCGGGTCCGACGCCGAGGTCAGCCCGTCGCCGATGGCGACCCACTTGCCGTGAACGACCTTGTGCAGGCGCAGGGCGTCGTTGCCGCGGTGGCTCTCGGCGGTGAAGGTGATGGGGGCCGTGATCCCGCCGGTGTCGTAGTCCTTCAGGGTCTCCAGGGCCGACCTGATGGCCTCTCCCGACAGCTCGGCCTCGGGGTTCGCCTGGATGGCGCGGTCCACGCCCTCCAACATCACGCCCATCGTCCACCACCCCTGGGTGTAGTGCAGGCCCTTCTCCTGCAGCGATCCGCCCTGGCTCGCCAGGTACTCCCGCGCGTCCTTGCTGCCCGGCAGCTCCTCGGTGGGGATGGCGAAGGGGATGGCACCCACCACACCCTCGGCGGCCTCTCCGGCGAGCTTCAGGAAGATCTCGTCGGCGACCCACACCAGGCCCACGAAGGTCAGATCCATGCCCTGGGTCTTGGCGTCCTTGACCAGCACCGACGCTGGTCCGGCCGTGTTGTGGATCACCACGTGGGTGACGCCGTCAGCCTTGAGGCGGGCCAGCTCCGCCACGTAGTCCGTGGCGCCCTTGGACATGGCCATGGTGGTGAGCTCCACGCCGTTGGCGTCCGCGAAGGCCTGGGCCTCGGCCAGGGGCGACTTCCCGAAGGGACTGTCGTGGTGCAGGATGGCGACCTTCGCCTTGCCCTGGCCGCCCTTGGCGAGGTAATCCTCCAGGCAGTGACGCACGCCGATGATCGCCTGGTCCGAGTAGGTGGTGCCCACGAGGAAGTTGTAGGGCGCCTCCTCCATGTCGAGCAGTCCGGTGGAGTACGACGCCGACATGAAGGGCACCTTGTCGGACGCGATGCGACCCCGCAGGGCCTCGGTGTCGCCCGTGCCCCAGCCCTGGAAGACCACCGCGCCCTGGGAGACGAAGCGGGTGTACAGCTGCTCGGCGCGGTCCACCTTGTAGGCGTAGTCCGCAGACAGCAGCTCCAGCGGTCGGCCCTGCACGCCGCCCTGATCGTTGCGCCAGCTCACGTAGTCCTTGAGGCCGTCGGCATACATGGTGCCCACGTCCGAGGTGGCTCCCGTCAGGTCGAAGATGGCGCCGATGAGGATGGGCGCGGGTCCGTCGGACTCCGGGGTCTGTGAGGAGCCGCAGGCCACGAGGGTGGCCCCCAGGATGATGCTCGCGATGCGCCCCATGACAGCTCCCTCAGCGTTCGTAGTCGAATGGCCACAGCCAGAAGTAGTCCTTGATGTTCTTCCAGATCTCGTGCAGCCCACGGGGCTCGAAGATGAGGAAGAGCATGATGGTGAGGCCGAAGACGGCCTGCTGCACGTATGGAATCGTGGCGTCGATGGACGGAATGGCCTCCGACAGACCGTACCCGACCTCGGTGATCATGGCGGGCAGCAGCGTGAGCAGCACCGCACCGAAGAAGCTCCCCGACACCGATCCCAGCCCTCCGATGATGATCATCGACAGGTACAGGATCGAGATGTCGATGGTGAACCGCTCCCACGTGACGATGCCGCGGTAGTGGGCCAGCAATGCCCCCGCCACGGCGACGATCCCCGACGACAGCGCGAAGGCGACGAGCTTCGTGCGGAACACGTCCACGCCCATGGCGCTCGCGGCGATGTCCTGGTCGCGGATCGCCACGAAGGCCCGCCCATAGTGGGTTCGCAGCAGGTTGAGGTTGGCCAGCGCCGCCAGCGCCGCGCAGCCCGCACCGAGCCAGTAGAAGTTGAAGTCGTCGCGCAGAGACCAGCCGAGCAGCTGCGGATCGGGAACCACGATGGCCTCCTTGCCCCCGGTGAGCGCGTCGGCGTGGGTGACCACCCACAGGATGATCTCCTGGGCCGCGAGTGTGGCGATGGCCAGGTACAACCCCTTCAGTCGTAGGGACGGGACGCCGAAGATCACGCCCACCGCGGCGCCCACCAGGGCCGCCACCACGATCGACAGCGCCCAGTGCATGTCGAGGTTCACGGTGAGCAGTGCGGCGGTGTAGGCGCCGACGGCCATGAACCCGCCTTGGCCCAACGAGATCTGGCCCGTGTAGCCCACCAGGATGTTGAGGCCGATGGCCCCCACCGTGGCGATGGCGATCTGGTTGGCCAGCGTCAGCGCGTAGCGGTCGGCGAAGAAGGGGAAGATCAGCACGGCGGATACGAACAGGGCCAGCCGCACCTTCTCTGCTCGGGTCTGCCGCAGCGCCATGTCGGCGCGGTAGGTGCTGTGGTGGATGCCCGCTTCCATCAGACTCGCTCCACGCGCTGCTCGCCGAACAACCCATAGGGGCGCACCAGCAGGATCCCCACCAGCACGATGTAGGGCAGCACTTGATCCAGGCCGTCGCCCACGTAGCCGCGGGTGTAGGCCTGCAGCAGCCCGATGATGAGTCCTCCCACCACCGCACCCGGGATGGAGTCGAGCCCTCCCACGATGACGACGGGGAAGACGTACAGCCCGAAGTGTCCGAGCTCGGGGCCCACCCCCACGATGTTGGCGAGGATGGCACCGCCCAGCGCCGCGGAGACGGCGCCGATGGCCCAGGCCCAGCCGAACACGCGGTTCACGCTGATGCCCATGCTCATGGCGGCCTGCTGGTCGTCGGCCACGGCGCGCATGGCGATGCCCTGCCGCGTGAGGCGGAAGAACAGCGTGAAGCCGGCGAGCAACACACCGGCCACCACGATGGCCCACAGGCGATCGCTGCCCACGGTGGCGGCTCCGATGGTGACGGGCTCGCTCGGGATGAAGGCGGGAAACGGCCGCGGCTGGGTGCCCCAGATCAGGCCCACGATGGCACGCAGCACGCTGGCCAGACCGATGGTGACCATGATCAGCGAGATCACGGGCTCCCCGACCATGGGCCGCAGCACCAGCCGCTCCACCACGAGCCCCATCGCCACCGCGCAGCCCACCGTGATGGCCATGCCCACGGGCCAGGGCAGGCCTCCCTGCACGATGGCGGCGTAGGCGAAGTAGGCGCCCAGCAGCAGGAACTCGCCCTGGGCGAAGTTGAGCACGTCGCTGGACTTGTAGATCAGCACGAAGCCCAGGGCGGCCAGCGACAGGATGGCGCCGTTGGTGAGGCCCGTGACGGTGAGCTGCACGAAGAGGTCCATCACGGCACCGTCTGGATGGCGAGGCGGGTGTCGAGGTCGGCGCTGGAGCCGTCCTGGTAGTGGATGGTGGAGCGGATCTGCACGGCGTCGTCGGTGCCGTACAGCCCCCCCACGATCTCGGCGTAGCGCTCGGCCACCAGGTTGCGGCGCACCTTGCGCGTGCGGGTGAGCTCGGCGTCGTCGGCGTCCAGCTCCTTGTGGAGCAGCACGAAGCGGTGGATGCGGGCAGCAACCGGCAGCTCCGCGTTGCGACCCGTCACGTGCGCCAGCACCAGCGCGTACACCTCGGGCTTCTGTGCGAGGTCGGTGTAGGTGGTGTAGCTGATGCGCTGGTTCTCGGCCCACTTCCCCACGTTGGCGAAGTCGATGTTCATCATGGCCGTCACGTTCGGCCAGGCGCCGCCGCCGAACACCACGGCCTCCTTCACGTAGGGGCTGAACTTCAGCTTGTTCTCGATGAACTGGGGGCTGAACAGCGTGCCGTCCGCCAGCGTCATCACGTCCTTGGCGCGATCGAGCACGATCAGCTGCCCGCGGTCGTCGAAGTAGCCGGCGTCGCCCGTGCGTAGCCAGCCGTCCACCATCACCTCGGCGGTGGCCTCGTCGTTGCGGTAGTAGCCGCGCATCACCGCGGGGCTGCGCACCAGGATCTGGCCACCCTCGTCGATCCGCACCTCGGTCTCGGGCAGGGGCTCGCCCACGGTGTCGAAGTCGATGGCGCCGTCGCGGTGGAGCACGGCGATGCCCGACGTCTCCGTCTGCCCATAGATCTGCTTGAGGTTGACACCCAGCGCGTGGAAGAACCGGAACACGTCCGGCCCGAGGGCGGCGCCGCCCGTGTAGGCGCGCTGTAGCTGCGTGAGGCCGAGGTGGTTCTTGATGGGGCGCAGCACCGCTGCGTTCGCGAACGCAAAGGCGAGACGCAGGGCGACGCCGGGAGTGCGGCCCTCGAAGCGGGCATTGGCCATGGCCGTGCCGACGGCCAGTCCCCGGCGGTAGGCCCAGCGCTTGAGCGGTGTGGTGTCCTCGATGCGGGACTGCACCTCGCTGATCAATGCCTCCCAGATCCGGGGCGGGTTGAACATGACCCGCGGTGCGATCTCGCGAAGATCCCGCCGCACGCTGTCGGAGCCCTCGGGGAAGCTCAAGGGGAAGCCCACGGTGAGTCCACACGCCACCGCCATCATCTGCTCGCCGATCCAGGCCAGGGGCAGCACCGACACGAAGTCGTCGCTCGGATCCATGGGATCGACGTTCATCAGCGTGCGGCCCATGCTGATGAGGTTGTCGTGGGTGAGCATGGCGAGCTTGGGCTTGCCCGTGGTGCCCGAGGTGGTGGACAGGATCGCGAGGTCGCTCGCGGAGGTCTGCCGGACCCGTTCGGGCAGCGCTGCGCGCCCTCCGGCCTGCTCGCCCAGGGTCTGGACCTCGGTGAACCGCATCAGCCAGGGCACGTCGTAGCCCTCGAGCCCGCGGGGGTCGTAGTAGATCACCTTCCGCACGCGCTCGCCCAGCCCAAGCTCGCGCACCTTGTCGACCTGCTCCTGGTCCTCCACCACCACGAAGGAGACCTCGGCATGGTCGAAGACGTAGGCCAGCTCCTCGCCCACGGCGTCTTGGTAGATCCCCAGGGAGCGTGCGCCCGCGGCCTGCGCCGCCAGCTCCGTGATCAGCCACTCCGGCCGATTGTCGCCGATGATGGCCACGGTCTCGCCAGGCTGCAGCCCCAGCTGCAGCAGCCCCTCGGAGAAGTCCGCCACCCGATCGGCGTACTCGCGCCACGTCAGCGTCTTCCAGATCCCGTGGTGCCGCTCTCGCAGGGCGGTTCCGTCGGGGGTCCGCTCGGCGTGGCCCATCAGCAGGCCCGGCAGCGTGTCGGGCCAGCTCATGCGGCTCCTTCCTCGCCCAGGTAGGCCTCGAGCACCTTTGGATCGGCGCTGACCTCGTCGGGGGTGCCGTCGGCGATCTTGGTGCCGAAGTCGAGCACGGCGACGCGGTCGCTGATGTCCATGACGACGCCCATGTCGTGCTCGATGAGCAGCGTGGTGACGCCGTGGTGCTCGTTGACGTCGAGCACGAAGCGCGCCATGTCCTCCTTCTCCTCGGCGTTCATACCGGCCATGGGCTCGTCGAGGAGCAGGAGTGCTGGGCGCAGGGCCAGGGCACGCCCGAGCTCCACGCGCTTCTGTAGGCCATAGGCCAGCGACCCCACCATGCGCGTGCGGATGGCGCCGATCTCCAGCAGCTCGATGATGTCTTCCACGAACTCGCGGAAGCGGATCTGCTCGGCCTGAGCGGGGCCCCAGAAGATCAGGCTGGACAGCAGTCCGCGACGCATGTGCACGTGGCAGCCGGCGAGCAGGTTGTCGAGCACGGTCATGTGCTTGAACAGCTCGATGTTCTGGAAGCTGCGCGCCACGCCGAGCCGGGCGATGCGGTGCGGGGCGAGGCGGGACAACACGTGGTCGCGATCGGCTTGCCGGAAGGTGATCGTGCCGGTCTGCGCGCGGTACAGCCCGCTGATGCAGTTGAGCAGGCTGGTCTTGCCCGCGCCGTTGGGACCGATGATGGAGACCACCTCGCCCTGGCGCACCTCGAGGTCCACGCCGCGCAGGGCGTGCACGCCCCCGAAGCTGAGCTCGAGGCCGCGAACGGTGAGCTGCGGGTCGCCGGGCTGAAGGGTCGTGCGGTCGAGGGAGTGGGTGAACCCACGCTGCATCGGTGCTCCGCGGCAGTCGCTCAGCATCGTGTCACAGGAATCTCAGGAATGCGAGACACATCCGTGACGCGGCCTGGGGCGCCGACACCTCTACATCATCGCACGTCGTGTGGACTTGCGGTTCTGGGGTCAGCATCTCGGCCTGACACAGGTTGGCACATGGTGGGCTCCTCGCGGGAAGTTGCGCCTTCTAGGGTCGTGTGGACGGCAGCGACGGGCGCAGCCGTGACCTGACGTCGGAGTGCTGAATGATGTGTCGTACCTACGGACTGTGCTGGTTGGCATTCTTCTCGGTGGGCTGCGCGTCTTCGCTCGAGGCGGAGCAGCTCGTCGTCGACCTCCAAGAGCCCCCCGCCACGCAGGTGCCGATGCATCGAGGCGAGGACGGTGAGTGGACGCGCCTCACTCCTCCACGAGATCTGCTTCCCGACGATGTTCTCGCGGGCCGAGTCGATGCGGCGCACGTGGCCTTCGTGGGGCGTGTGGTGTCGAAGGAGCATCGGGACGTGCACCTCCCGGGCCACGGCCGGGTGCCTCATACCTTCGTGACTTTCGAGGTGGAGGATCCGGTGAAGGGGGGGGTGGTCGGAGAGACGGCCACGCTGAGGTTCGTGGGGGGCCCGACCGAGGATGGCTCGGTGAGTCTGACGGTCTCTGGGGTCCCCGAGTTCCGCGTGGGTGAGCGGGATCTGCTGTTCGTGCGGGAGGACAACGGGAGGACCCTCTGCCCGCTGGTCCAGTGCGAAGCAGGCCGCCTCGAGGTGGTGGGGGACACGATCAGGAGCCCCACGGGACACGTCTTGGTGACCGAGGCTGGCAAGACGCGCTTCGTGGCGGCCTCCGAGCCGGCCCGCTCTTCAGTGGGTGCGCCCATGCGTCGAGCGGATGTGGTTCGCCGGTGGCATCGCCCTGGCCCCTCTGCCGCCTCGCTCTCGGTTTCCCCTGGCACTCTCACTCGCTGAGGACGATCTCCATGATGACTCAACTGTGTTCGATGTTGTGGATGGCTTCCCCCGCGCTGGGGGGCCCCGCCGAGTTCGCCTTCGAGGTGCATGATCCGGACGAGCGCGAGGAGGTGCTCGACCTGCATCAGCTGCTGTTCGATCAGCTCAACGCGGGCGTCGTGGACATGGACCTGTCCCAGACGGTGTCTACCTCCACGG
This sequence comes from Myxococcales bacterium, assembly GCA_019634415.1. Lineage (GTDB taxonomy): Bacteria > Myxococcota_A > UBA796 > UBA796 > DRPG01. Next base: position 29,294 of record JAHQVJ010000231.1, on the reverse strand, counting down.
CCAGTGCTCCGTCGGCCGATGGGGTGAGCACCATCGTGTACGACGGAGATGGATCCTTTATCGACGACGATGCGGATGGTCAGGCTTGGCGCTGGACCCACGAGGACGGGAGCGTCGAGTGCGACGTCGTCATCCGGGACGAGTATTCCTTCTTGTACGACACCACGAAGTCGCAGCTCAATCTGTACAACGACCTGGGGATCGACAACCGGAACCTCGGGTCCCTCCTGCTGCACGAACTCGGCCACTGCTTCACGCTGGCCCACAACGCAGGGGACTACAACATCATGGGTTGGTCCTACACCCATGTGCACGCAAACGGAAGCGAGCTGTACTACTACATGGGCGAGTACGCTGCCGATGGGCTCGTCGGCGTCTACGACGTGGACACGAGCTTCGAGGACGTGGGGGTGGTGCACTGGCGGTATGCTGGGAATCCCGATGGCGACGCATACTCGGATCACGAGCGGACGGGTGTGTACGCCATGAGCGGCGACGAGCTGCCCTTCTACGTGGCGAGCGTGAACGGGGGTAGGAAGCAGCCCACGTTCCTGGTGCGTCGCGGACACCTGGTCCGCCCCGAGTTCACCTTCGAGAACAACGGATCCACCTACCAGGTGTGGGTCGACGTGGACTACCTGCTGTCCACCAACGACCTGATCACCAAGTGGGACACGCTGCTGTCGAGTGACACGCTCCTGCTGAAGCGGGACAGTGTGGACACCAAGAACGGTCACTCCGTGGCCATCGTCGCGACTCAGGAGCCTGGGCTGTACTCGCTCGGTGCCCGGATCAGCGACCTGGTGGACCTGAGTGACGACGTGGGCCAGAACAACGCTACGTACGTGAACATCGAGGTGCTGGCGAACGGGGATCCAGACTACTGTGAGGGATTGGAGCCCTGCGCTCGCTTCGAGGGCGACTGTGACGGTTCTTCGGATTGTGACACCGGTCTGGACTGTATCTACAACGAAGGAACGTACTACGGGTTCACTCCCCAGACGGACGTGTGCGACCTACCACACGGCAGCTTCCACTATTGTTCGGAGGAGGAGCCGTGCGAGCGGTTTCGAGGGGACTGTGACTCCGACGACGAGTGTCAGGGCGGCATGGTGTGCGTGGACGACATCGGAGCTCAGTTCGGCTGGTCGGCGGTCGTGGACGTGTGCGACTACCCACTCGGACACGTCCATTTCTGCAGTCCTGCCCACCCGTGCGGTCAAGGCGAAGGGGACTGCGACACCAACGCGGACTGTGCCTTCGGTACCTGCGTGCACAACGTCGGCGCCAGCTACGGCTTCGCTTCCTCGGTGGACGTGTGTGACCTGGTCTTCACTCCGTGATCGCGACAGTCAACCCCGTTGATTGTCGCGATGCGTGGAGCTGATGCTGGTGCGTCGTGTCACGCGATCGTGCACCGACGCGCACCGCGATCGTTACAATGAGCGCCTCCCGAGGCGACGACGTGGTTCCTGACTCTGTGGACGGTGTGCTCGAGCTGCTCGCATCGGGCGACTACATCTGTGATCGGCAGCTCGCCACCGTCGTCTTCCTGGCCCTCACCCACCAGCGCCCGCTCTTCCTCGAGGGGGAGCCCGGCGTGGGGAAGACCGAGATCGCCAAGGTCCTGGCCGCCACGCTGAGCCGCCGCCTCGTTCGCCTGCAGTGCTACGAGGGGCTCGACACCGCCTCGGCCGTCTACGAGTGGAACGTGGCACAGCAGCTGCTCGAGATCCGCCTCGCGGATCAGCAGCAGGGGCGTCTGTCGGCTGCCGATCTGTACGACCGGCGCTTCCTGATCGAGCGGCCGCTGCTGCAGGCGCTGCGCACCGACCCCGAGGGTGCACCTGTGCTGCTCATCGACGAGCTGGACCGGGCGGACGAGCCCTTCGAGGCCTTCCTCCTCGAGGTGCTCTCCGAGTACCAGATCACCATCCCGGAGCTGGGGGCGATCGCGGCGGAGCAGCCTCCCATCGTGATTGTGACCTCGAACCGCACGCGGGAGGTGCACGACGCGCTCAAGCGCCGCTGTCTGTACCACTGGGTGGACTACCCCTCCGCCGACACGGAGCTGCAGATCCTCCGCACCAAGGTGCCCGACGCCGAGGAGCGGTTCGCGGCCCAGATCGTGGCCTACGTGCACGGGCTGCGGGAGCAGAACCTGTTCAAGAGCCCAGGTGTGGCCGAGTCCATCGAGTGGACCCAGGCCATGTTGTCGCTGGATCAGGTGGCGCTGGACCCCGACACCGTGGACCAGACCCTGGGCGTGTTGCTCAAGTACCAGGACGACATCAAGAAGGTCCGTGGCGACGCCTCGCGGGCCCTGATCGACGAGGTGGCGGGCAAGGTGGGGTCGTGAACGATCGCGGTCCGGTGAAGCTCGACGAGACGAGCAGCCGCCTGGCCGAGAACGTGATGCACTTCGCCCAGTTCCTGCGACGCGCGGGCCTGCCCATCGGCACTGCGCAGGTGCTCGACGCGGTGCAGGCGATGCTGACCGTGGGGGTGACGCGGCGCGACGAGGTGTACGCGGCGCTGCACGCCACCTTCGTGAGTCGACGGGAGCACGACGAGCTGTTCGCCCTCGGGTTCGACACCTTCTGGCGGGATCCCTTCGGCGCTACGGAGGCCATGTCGCTGCTGCTGCCGCCCTCGCGCATGGACCAGGCGTCGCAGCGCAAGAAGGGGCTCCCTCAGCGCATCAAGGATGCGTGGCGGGGGCCGGGTCCTCGCTCCCTGCCCCGGCACCGACCGAACGCGCCGGCGCCTCCGCCGGAGATCGAGGTGGACTTCCGGCGTACCTCGTCGGACGAGGAGCGCCTTCGAGGCAAGGACTTCGAGCAGATGACCGCAGCCGAGGAGGCGGCGGTGCGCAAGCAGCTGATCGGTATGCGCTTCCCCTGGCGAGATCTGCCCACGCGGCGCACCAAGCGCGCCTTGCGGGGGCACCGCGTGGACTTGCGCGGCACCCTGCACGCCTCGCGGCGCTCCTTCGGGGAGCCGCTGGGCCTGCGCTTCCTGGTGCGGCGCACGCGGCCGCCGCCCCTGGTGGTGCTGTGCGACATCTCGGGCTCCATGGAGCGCTACAGCCGCATGGTGCTGCACTTCCTGCACGCGCTCACCAACGACCGGGATCGGGTGGAGGTGTTCGTGTTCGGCACGCGGCTCACCCACGTCACCCGGGCGCTGCGCCATCGCGACGTGGACCGCGCCTTCGAGGAGGTGGCGACGGCGGTGCAGGACTGGTCGGGGGGCACGCGGCTGGGGCAGTGCCTACAGGCGTTCCATCAGGACTGGTCACGCCGTGTGCTGGGACAGGGGGCCGTGCTGCTGCTCATCACCGATGGACTGGCGCGCGACGACGTGAGCCTGGTGGCGGAGGCGGCGCAGCGCATCCACCTGGCGAGCCGCAAGGTGATCTGGCTGAACCCCCTGCTGCGCTTCGACGACTTCGAGCCCACCGCCGAGGGCGTGGCAGCACTACTGCCTCACGTGGACGAGCACCGGCCGGTGCACAACCTGCAGAGCCTGGCGTCGCTGGCTGAAGCGCTGGCGCGCTGAGGCTCCCGTCGACTGGGCTTCGTGGATCTCCTCACGGAGCCGCGACGAGGAGCTACTCGAACACGAGGATCCGGTCAACTTCATCGTCGTTGAGGTACAGGCGGCCGTCGCCAGCGGCCAACCCGCCTGGGGTGCCGTCCAGTGTGGGACCCAGGCTCTGCGTGCACAGCTCGGAGCTGTCGGGGGACAGCGCGTGGAGCGTCAACTCGCACGCGACGAGGTTGCAGCTCGGCAAGGTGGGGCCCGGGCAACGTCTTGTCGCCATCGGCTGGTCAGCCGTCGATGCAGTCGGGCGTACCGTCGGTGTCCGCGTCTGCATCGGGAATGCCGCATCCGCACGAGCCAGGACTCAAAGACGGAGGCCGGACCTTGAGCCCAGGCCACGAGCGGGTCAGCTGCCCCGCGAGCCGAAGATCATGTTCCAGATGGCCCGGAACAGCAGTACCAGGCCGTTCGCTGGCTTGGACTCCGGGGGAGGGGCTGGCGCCGGTGTGGCGGTGGGGGAGCGAGGAGGAGCCGCTGGCTCGGTGGGCGCCATCGATGCATCGTCTGCCGCAGGCGCACCCCCGAACGGATCGGCTGCAGGAGCGGCAGGGGCGGCCTCCGCCGGAGCCGCGCTGGCCTCCAGCTGGGTCCGCGCCCGCGATGCGAACTCCTTGAAGACCTCCGCCGACACACCCTGCATCAGGCCGCGCCCGAACCGCACCAGCTTGCCCGCCAAGCCCACCTCGGCCACGACGTTCGCCTTCGACACCCCGTTGTCCTCGGTGACGGTGCAGGTCATGGTCATCTTGACCAATCCGGCACCTCCCTTCTCGCGCCCCTCCCCGGCGAGCACAAGCACACACGCCTCGGGGTCTTCCTGCTCGTAGCGCGCCCAGCCGTCGTAGCTGACCTTGATGGGGCCGACCTGGACGGTGATCTTCCCGTCGAACTTGCCGTCGGGGTAGGTCTGGCCGTAGCTGGCACCGGGCAAGCACGGAAAGCACCGCTCGGGGTCGTTGAGGAAGGCGTAGACGGCCTGCTTGGGCGCGCGCGCCTCGAAGGACTCTTCGATGGTCATGGTGCTCATGGATGGTCCTGTGGTTGGCGGCGGGTCTATACACACTCGCCGGGCGACTGCACAGGTACGATGCACCGGCCGATGGAGGGATGGTGAGCGACGAGCTGCTGGATCACCTGATGCGAGATCCGACTGACGACGGTCGACTGCTGGTCTACGCCGACTGGCTCCAGCAGCGGGGCGATCCCCGGGCCGACTATGCGCGCCTGCAGCTCGAGCTGCGAACCACCGACGATCGCTTGGGTGTGCTCGCTCGGCTGCGGGACCTCTACCCGGTGGACGAGCCGGTCTGGGTGGGGCGCATGGAGCTGGCGGGGGTGTGTTCGAGCCACGACTCGTGGAGGTGCCCGAGATGTGGTGGGGAGTGAGCCTCGTGGCACGCGAGACCACGGCCACCTACCAGGGTTTTCCCTACCAGCAGCAGCCACCGATCCCCTTCGATCGCTTCGATGGCTCGTTCCGCTGGCTGCGCGAGGGACCGCCCGAGCGAGAGAATTCCGGGGTGACCGAGGCGTGGCGTCTTCGGGTCGAGGCCCTACGCGGCCAGGGGTTTCGCGTGCCTCGGGTGTTCGAGCGCTTCATGTGCGACGTGGATCTGTGGCGTCGGGTGCCGAGCTGCACGGCCAACATCTTCCTCGTGGCAGACGAGGCCGAGCTGCATCCGCAGCCGGACGGCAGCGCCTTCCTCACGTTCTACACGGACAGCCAGTCCTGCGTGCTGTGGGGATTGCGCCTGGGGCGCGGTGACGATCGCTACGCGCCGGTGTTGGCGGGAGCTCCGGAGTGGGTCGAGTCCGTGTCGGCGGAGCCCCACCTTCGCTTTCCCGAGCTGACGTTCTCGGCGCCCACCTTCGAGGCCTTCGTGTACCGCTGGTGGATCGAGAACTCGATCTGGTTCGCGACTCATCTCGATGATCAGCGTCCCCTCACCGACGACGAGCAAGCCTACGTCGAGCACCTCCGCCGCGTCGCTGACGTCTCTGGCTGAGGCGGCCCAGGTGCTGCTCGTGATCGATGGTGACGAGGTGACCCAGCTCGAGGGGGTCAGGGGGCGGACCCAGGGCTGCTGAGCAGCGTGGTGACGGCCTCCGTGAGCGAGGGGACCACGGCCATGGGCCGTGCGGGCAGTCGCTCCACGGGGGCGCCCGCCCGATTCACCCACACTGCGCGCAGGCCAGCGGCCGAGGCGCCCGCGGCGTCCCAGCCGTTCGCCGTCACGAAGCCCGTGCGCTCCGGCGTGGTCGTCAGCTGCTGTACGGCGTGGGCGTAGACTGCAGGCCGAGGCTTGAAGGTGCCAGCTCCGTCCACCGAGATCACCGCGTCGAGGCGCGAGGCGAGCCCCGACACCTCCACCGCGGCCGTCAGCATGGCGGGGTCGGCGTTGGAGAACACGCCGCGCCGCACGCCCGCTGTGGTCAGCGCGTCGAGGGCGGGCAATACGTCGGCATAGGGCTCGACCTGCCGGTAGGTGGCGAGGAGATCCGCCTTGAGGGTGTCGTCTCGCAGATCCACGGCCTCCATGGCGTAGTCCAGCGCTTCGGAGGTGACCTCCCAGAACGGCGCGTACTGCTCCATGCAGGCCCGCAGCCAGGTGTACTGGACCTGTCGCGAGCGCCACAGATCCGACAGTCGAGACGCCCTGGGGCCCAGCCGGTCCGCTAGGCGGCGCGTTGCCGCGTGTACGTCGAACAACGTGCCGTATGCGTCGAAGATCATCGCGTCGAGTGACAACATGAGACTCCCTTGCTCGGTCGGCGTATCCGGCCTTTGGATTGCACAACTTTCGATTTGTTACGGAATCGCGCAGCACACGCACAAATCCTCGCATCATTCTGGTACCGTGCGGGCTCGACACGTTCGGAGGTGCCATGAACGTCACGGTCACGGTCAACGGGAGAGAGGTCTCGCGTGACATCGAACCTCACACCCTCCTGGTGGAGTTTCTACGCGAACATCTGAGCCTGACCGGCACCCACGTGGGCTGCGATACCAGCCAGTGCGGCGCGTGCACCGTGCACGTGGACGGGGTCTCGGTCAAGTCCTGCACGATGCTCGCCGCGGAAGCGCACGGTGGCGAGGTCACCACCATCGAGGGGCTCTCCAACGGCGAGCTGCACCCCATGCAGGCGGCGTTCACGGAACATCACGGCCTGCAGTGCGGGTTCTGTACCCCGGGCATGATCATGAGCGCCTGCGACCTGCTCAAGAACAACCCTGACCCCTCCGAGCACGAGGTGCGGGAGTGGCTCGAGGGCAACCTGTGCCGCTGCACCGGCTACCACAACATCGTCGACGCCGTGCAGGCGGCTGCGCGCACCATTCGGGAGGCGTAGGACAATGGCTTATGTCGGACAAGCGGTAAAGCGAAAGGAAGATCTGCGCTTCATCACGGGGAAGGGGCGCTACACCGACGACATCGTCCTGCACAACCAAGCCCATGCGTACCTGGTGCGCTCGCCGCTGGCCCACGCCAACGTGCGCGGCTGCGACACCTCGGCGGCTCAGTCCATGCCGGGCGTGATCGCCATCTATACGGGCGATGACGTGACGGGGATCGGCGGGCTGCCCTGCGGCTGGCAGATCCACAACAAGGACGGCTCGGCCATGGTGGAGCCGGCGTGGCCCGTGCTCGCTCAGGGCAAGGTCCGCTTCGTGGGCAACCCGGTGGCCATGGTGGTGGCCGAGACCAAGGAGCAGGCCAAGAACGCCGCGAAGGCCATCGTGGTGGACTACGAGGAGCTGCCGGCGGTGGGCACGCTGCGGGCGGCCATGGAGGGCGGTGGCGCGGCCGTGCACGACGAGGCCCCCGACAACGTCTGCTACGACTGGCACCTCGGCGACAAGGACGCGGTGGATGCCGCCTTCGCCAACGCCGCGCACGTGGTGGAGATCGAGCTCGTCAACCAGCGGCTCATCCCCAACGCCATGGAGCCCCGGTCGGCCATCGGCCACTACGACGTGGCCACCGACATGAACACGCTGTACACCAGTAGCCAGAACCCACACCTCATCCGGCTGCTGCTCGGCGCGTTCGTGATGCAGCTGCCCGAGCACAAGCTCAAGGTGATCTCGCCAGACGTGGGAGGGGGCTTCGGCTCCAAGATCTTCCACTACGCCGAGGAGGTCTTGGTGATGTTCGCGTCGCGGGCGCTGAAGCGGCCCGTGAAGTGGACGGCCGAGCGCACCGAGTCGTTCATGTCGGATGCCCACGGGCGCGACCACGTCAACAAGGCGCGGCTCGCGCTGGACGCCGACGGGAAGTTCCTCGCGCTGCACGAGCACAGCTCGGCGAACCTGGGTGCCTATCTGTCCACCTTCGCGCCCGCCGTGCCCACCTGGCTGCACGGCACGCTGATGGCCGGGGTGTACACCACGCCCGCCATCTACGTGGAGGTGAAGGCCTACTTCAGCAACACCGTGCCGGTGGATGCCTACCGCGGCGCGGGTCGTCCGGAAGCGGCCTACGTGCTCGAGCGGCTGGTGGACAAGGCTGCCCGCCAGCTGGGCATGGATCGGGTGGAGATCCGGCGCAAGAACTTCATCCGCGACTTCCCCTACGCCACCCCCGTGGCCGTGGAGTACGACTCGGGCGACTACGAGGGGTGCCTCGAGCAGGCGCTCGGGGCGTCGGACTGGGCGGGCTTCGATGCGCGACGCGCCGAGGCACAGAGCCGCGGCATGCTGCGTGGCATCGGGATGTCCACCTACGTGGAGGCCTGCGGTATCGCTCCATCCGCCTTGGCGGGTGCGCTCGGTGCACGAGCCGGGCTGTACGAGTCCGCCACCCTGCGCGTGCACCCCACGGGCTCGGTGACGGTCTTCACGGGGACCCACAGCCACGGACAGGGGCACGAGACCACCTTCGCCCAGATCGTGGCCGACGCCTTCGGCATCGACATCGACAACGTCGAGGTGGACCACGGCGACTCGTCGAACTCCTCCTTCGGTATGGGCACCTACGGGTCTCGCTCCTTGGCCGTCGGTGGCTCCGCCATCGCGAAGGCTGCGGAGAAGGTGATCGAGAAGGGCAAGAAGATCGCTGCCCACCTCATGGAGGCCAGCGCGTCGGACGTGGTGTTCGAGGACGGCGAGTTCAAGGTCAGCGGAACCGACAAGAAGGTCGGCTTCGGCGACGTGGCCCTCACCGCCTACGTGCCGCACAACTACCCCATCGAGGAGATCGAGCCCGGGCTCGAGGAGTCGGCCTTCTACGACCCGAAGAACTTCACGTTCCCGGGCGGCTGCCACATCGTGGAGGTGGAGATCGATCCCGAGACCGGGATGGTGGAGGTCATCCAGGCGGTGGTGTCCGACGACGTGGGCACCGTCATCAACCCGATGATCGTGGACGGTCAGATCCACGGCGGGCTGGCGCAGGGGATCGGCCAGGCACTGTTCGAGGGCGCCCAGTACGACGCCCAGGGGCAGCTCGTGACCGGCTCCTACATGAACTACACGATGCCGCGTGCGGCGGACTTCCCGAAGTTCACCACCGGCCTGCACATCACGGCCTGTACCCACAACCCGCTCGGGTCCAAGGGGGTCGGTGAGGTGGGCGCCATCGGCGTTCCCCCCGCCGTGATGAACGCCGTGCTCGACGCCCTCGCTCCCGTGGGAGTGGAGCACATGGACATGCCCGCAACCCCCCACCGCGTCTGGCAGGCCATCCAGGCCGCGCAGTCCAAGTAGGAGGCGACCATGCAACCGTTTGCTTTTCATCGCCCGTCCACCATCGCCGAGGCGGTCTCCCTGTTGCGGGGGGATGCCAAGGCGATCTCGGGGGGCCAGAGCTTCCTGCCCATCATGAAGGAGGGCCTGGCGGCCCCCGACACCGTGGTGAGCCTGCGCAACATCGATGATCTGAAGGGGATCCGCGAGGAGGGTGGCCGGCTCGTGATCGGCGCCGCCGAGACGCATGCGTCGGTGAATCGCTCGTCGGAGGTGCAGCGCCTGATTCCGTCGCTGGCCGCGCTGGCGGGCGGGATCGGGGATGCCCAGGTGCGCAACCGGGGCACCATCGGAGGGTCGCTGGCCCATGCCGATCCGGCGGCGGACTACCCAGCCGCAGCGCTGGCGCTCGATGCCGTCATCCACACGACGAAGCGGGAGATCCCGGCGGCGTCGTTCTTCACGGGGCTGTTCACCACAGCGCTGACGGCCGACGAGCTGATCACCAAGGTGTCCTTCACGGTGCCGAGTCGGGCCAACTACCAGAAGTTCCCGCATCCGGCGTCGAAGTACGCCGTGGTGGGGGTGTTCGTGGCGAACCTGCCGGCAGGCCCCCGCGTGGGCGTGACGGGAGCGGCTCCCTACGCGGCGCGCTGGGTGGCAGCGGAGCAGGCCCTGGCGGCGAGCTGGTCCGCGGATGCGGTGGGGAGCCTGCAGGTGCCCACGGGCACGCTCAACGAGGATCCCGATTTCTCTGCGGCCTATCGCGCGCACCTGATGGCGGTGCTGGCGAAACGGGCCGTGGGGGCGTGCGGCTAGAGGTACGACGCCCTGCCCGAGGAGGGCAGGGCGGTGCTTCGCGACGCGCTACCGGGTGGGGAAGTACAGACTCCCGCCGGGAGCGAAGGGCTCGAGGAACGTCCACTCGACGTTGAGCTGCATTCCCGCTTCGTGCTCGTCGAGGGGTCGGTCGCGGCTGACGGTCTCGAACGTGTCGCCGTGCTCCACCGACACGTACTCGAGGTCCAGCACGATCTTGGTGAAGTCGAACGCATCGTCCCCCACGTCGTCGTCTTCGACGAGGTCGGCGAGGAGTTCGATCTTGGTGTCTTCAGCCTCGTAGTTCGAGACCACGAAGTAGCTCTTGCCGAGCCACTTCACATCTCCACCCTTCTCGATGCTCGTGGACTGGCTCTCCTCGCGATGCCACACCGTGGCGCGGTCGGTCACCTGGTTCGCATGGTCGGTGGTGTGGGCTTCGAGCGTCCCGTACACCTCCAGCGTGCTCCCCGGATCGTTGGACCAGCTCGTGGCCGTCGCGGTGGTGTGAATCTCGTAGACCAGATCCGTGTCCTGCAGCGTCACCTCGGCACCCGCGAGTCGCGCTTCGTATTCTTCGGCCACCTGGTTCCTGAGATCCGCGTCCTCGATGAACCACGTGATGGGCATCAACGCCTCGTTCGGGAAGTCCACCAGCGCAAAGCCGCTGTCGTAGGCCTCCGACGAGTCGAAGCGAAGCGCGTCGAGCCAGGCGTCGATCTGGTCGTCCGTCATCCCCTTGGTGAGGTTGCCGAGCCCGCCCACGACGCGCAGCTTGGTGGACGTTCCGTCTTCCACCTCGCTCGACGCGGACTGAATCTCCTGCGACACCGACACACTGCCGCTGCGGCCCACGGACTCGTAGGAGACGTCGGCCATGCTCGCCAAGCCGAAGCTCTGCGACATCTTCATGCCGTCGACGGTCATGGTGAAGTCGATGCGACCGCCGAACCACCCGCTCGTCACCACGTGGGAGCCGTATTGGTCCAGGATGTTGCGAGCCCTGCTCGCCAGGTCACCCTCGGGAGCGAAGTCCGCCTGGGCACCCGGGGTGAGGTAGGTGCGAAGGAAGCTCGGCCAGTCCGAGGGGCTGCTCTCGCACGCGCCTTTCGTGGCCGTTCCCGAGAACTGGGGAAACGGAACCCGAGCCTGGACGTGGAGCCGCTTCTCGAGGTCACGCAGCGTGACGAACGCCGCGCTCTGGGAGCCCGACAGACCGGCATCGAACTCGGTGCTGAAGGCGCCGGAGAAGGAGCCCACGCCGATGTCGATGGAGCCCTCGGCGCCCACACCCAAGGACAGCGATCTGGAGTAGTCCGACAGGCTGTTGCCGGTGGCGTAGTCGATCTGTTGGATGACCTCGGAGCGGGGCGTGCCGATCACTTCGCCTCGGACCATGCAGTCGTAGTCCAGAACGGGCCTCTCCACGGCGTCGGGGTGTGCCCACTGGGCCAGTGAGTCGTAGCCTCTGCCGATGGCGGAAGCGCCGATGCTGTGGGCACGAGACAGCTGCTCTTCCTCGGTCAGCACGCGGTACGCATCGTCGCCTCCAGCGTCGACTCGGGCGGTCTCACATCCGGTCACCGCGAGTGCGAAGGTGAGGAGCAGGACAGCGTCTCTGCCGAGTTCGTTCGTTCTTCCCACGAGCTACCCCCTTGTGGTCGATGGGAGGCACGACGAGTGCCCCCAATGCCAGCTCCCGCTGGCTGGGGTGGAGGCTACTCGCAGGGAAGAACGCATACTCTCAACAGATTGCGACGAGTGGAATGCCACAGAATGATCCGGGTGTGGGCACAGGTGCCTTCGTGGTGATGTCGAATGCGAACAACCCTCTGGCCCGCTCACGTGCCCTCTCGGCTACGTTGGGGGTCGGAGGACTTCGTGCGCCCCGATGCCATCGCGCGCATCGCTGCTGTGTGTGCGCCCCTTCCTGCGCTCCTCACCTTGGCCGTCGCGCTGTCGCCCACCGACGACGATCTGCGTGCGGATCGCAATGCGGGGCAGGTGCTGGGAGGGCAGCTGCGCCCGGATGGCATCGATCAGCACCTTCGGCGCGTGGTGCGGCAGGGGTACAAGGTGTGGGTGCTCGGCAACTCCAACGCCCACACGGACGTGGATCCCGTGGAGTTGGCGGCAGGGCTGGGGGTGAGGCCCCGCGACATCGCCGTGTTGTCGATCCCCAACGCCAACGCGGCCCACTGGGTGGCCATGCTGCGCACGCTGCGCGATGCGGCGCAGCGGCCGGAGCTGGTGCTGGTGGTGAGCCGGCTGCAGCTGGTGCTGGTGGACGTGCCCATCAGCGAGGAGTCTCGCCGCTCGCTGCAGGTGTTGCTGGGTCCCGAGGACTCGGACCTGCTGCCGCTGGCGGCCCCCGCGGGCCAGCGGGTGTCGCAGCTGTTTCGGCGCCGGGAGGCGCTGCGAGACGACGTGTCCGCGGAGCTGCGCGACTGGGTGCCGCGGTGGCTGCTGGATGCGCGTCGACCCGACGACGTGCTGAGGCGGCAGCTGTCGGACGAGCACGTGGACATCGATCGGCTGGGGCGCCCTCCGCCTCGGCCGCTGCCTGCCCCCGAGGACTCGCTCGTGCCGCTGCTCACCGACACGGCGTACCAGCTCGAGGTCCCGCTGGTGGTGGTGCGTCCTCCGGCTTCCCCGCTGGTGCGACCGGAGGAGGCCGACAACGTGCCCGCGGGCTACGCCGAGCGCACCGCTGCGCTGCTCGGCGCCAAAGGAGCCTCGTTCGTGGACATGTCCGCTCTGCGGATGCGGCCGTTCCACTACAAGAACGCGGATCATCTCGATGAGGACGGGTCGCTGCGCCTCACCCGGGTGCTGACGCGGGCGCTGGCCGAGCCCTCCGAGGACAGGCGGGTCGGGGCGGTGGGCGAGCTGCGCTTCGAGGCGGGGCAGCTGACTCAGGATTTGGGCCTTGCCCACTATCCCAGACCCGTTCCCGACGTGGAGGGCCCGGGCCTGGCCGAGGCGGGCAGCCGATCCCACGTGCAGTGGCTCGACGCGCCCCACGGCGTGCCCTCGGACGTGTGGACCATGGACGTCACGACCTTGGCGTCGCGCTGCTCTCCGGTGGTGGTGACGCCGCTGTGGGAGGAGGCGCTGCAGCGCGGGTGGCCTTGTCGTGATCTGGTGCGAGGGACGTCGTGCCATGGCCCCGAGCGCCTCGGATATGCGCCGGCGTCGGACGTGGACGCGCCGGTGCGCCTCGCCCTCGATCCACAGCGGGCGTGTGATGGCGCGAGGTGGCTGTATCCGGGGGATCGGCTGCAGCTGCAGTGGCCCGATCTCGCCAAACTCGGAGGGCCCCCCACGCACCTGGAGCTGGAGGCGGAGACGGTGCGGTCGGGAGTGTCGGCTCGGGTGGCGCTGCGCACCGATGGCGTGCGTGTGGTGCGGGGGCGGCTCGAGGGCGGCACGCCGCTGGTGCTGGAGCTGCCCTTCGCCGTGGAGGCTCCGGTGCTGCTGCTCGACAGCGACGGCTTCCTGCTGCTCACGCGGGCGGAGCTCGTGCGCCGTTGAGCTTCGTGCACCCAGGGTTTCCGTTGCTCCTGGCAGCGATCGTGGCCCTGCATCGGGTGGTGCCGGCTTCGATGCGCCCCAGCGTGCTGCTGCTGGGCTCGGTGCTGTTCTACGGCTGGGATCAGCCCGCGCTGGTCTTGCTCCTGTTCGGCGTGGGGGTCTCCGACTGGGCGATCGCCCTGGCTGCTGCACGCTCGGAGGACTCGCGTGGCTGGGTGGCCCTGGCGGTGGCCAAGGACGTGGGGCTGCTGCTGTGGTTCAAGTTCCTGGGGCCGTTGGCGGGGCTGCCGGTGTGGGTTCCGCTAGGGCTGTCGTTCTACGCGCTGCAGAGCCTCGGCTACGTGCTGGACGTGTCGCAGGGCCGGATCCAGGCGCGCACCTCGCCAGTGGACGTGCTGCAGTTCGTGGCCTTCTTCCCCCAGCTGGTGGCGGGACCGGTGGAGCGGGCCAAGGAGCTGATGCCGCAGCTCGAGGCGCGCGGTGTGGCCACCGCAGCACAGCTGCGGGCCGGCATCGTGCTGCTCGCCTGGGGTGCCTTTCAGAAGCTGGTGGTCTCGGACACCCTCGATCCCTGGGTGGATCGGGCGTTCGCGCTGCACGAGCCGGGCGGACCCATCGTGTGGGCGGCTGCGGCGGCGTTCATGGTGCAGGTCTACGCCGATCTGTCCGGCTACACCGATCTGGCGCGCGGAGCCGCGCTGTTGCTGGGCGTGCGGCTGTCCAAGAACTTCGACGCCCCGTGGCGGGCGGCCACCACATCTGAGTTCTGGGCACGCTGGCACCGCACCGTCACCCGCTTCGTGCGCGACCATCTGCTGACGGCCCTGCTGGGTGGGGGCACGCCGGGACGGGTCCGGCGGATCTGGGCGACGGCGGCAGCACTCTTCCTCATGGGGATCTGGCACGGCGCGGGGTGGAACTTCCTGCTGTTCGGAGCGCTGCACGCGTCGGCCACGGCGGTCTACGTGGCGCTCGAGGCGCTGCCCGTCTGGCGAGATCGCCGGCTGCGGCCGCTGCTGTCGGCGACGTACCTGGCCTCGGTGGGCTGGGTGGGCGCGCTGGTGTTCCGGGAGCCAGAGCCCGTGCGTCTGTGGGGTCACCTGATGCGTCCGTTCTGGCAGGGCACCTGGGAGGAAGGCGTGGCGGCGGCCTCGATCCTGGGGCTGGCCGTGGCGATGGCGGCGCCCTTGGGGCTGGGCCAGTGGGTGGCGGATCGCTTCGATCCCGAGGGGCGCTTTGCGCTGCCGCTGCAGGTGCTGGGCACCTCGTGGATGCTGCTGGCGGTATTCGTGATGTGGCGTCCGACGGACGCCGACTTCCTGTACTTCGCCTTCTGAGGCGCGTATCGTCAGTGCGTGACGACGACGGGGCAGACGAACTCCAGGTAGTCCAGGGCCTGTAGCGGACGGCCTCGCAGCCTTGGCTCCCGCCGGACCAGCCCCGCGCGCTCGCAGGCCTCCGCCAGCCGGATCGACCGCACCACGAGCACCAGCAGGGACTGATCGTCCTCCATGGGCTCCAGGTGCATCTCGTCGTCGGGGCCCAGCTTCAGGCGAGCCAGGGTGTCATCGAGGGTCGGGGGAGAGGTCTGCACCCAGGGTGCATCGATCGCCAAGGTCGGATGCTTCAGGGCAACCGGCGCCCGAACGTCGAGGTAAGATGGCCGGGTTCTGTGGGGGTTTGGATGCGGCGGACCACACCGCGCACGCGCGCAGCATTCGTCATCTGGGCGGTTGTCGGGGGAGGATGCACGGGTTTGTCCTACTTCGGAGACGATGCCGACAGCGACTCCGTCACCACCGACACGGGCACGGATCAGACCCCGCTCGATCCCACCACGGACCCGGACACGGACGGCGAGACCACCGACACGGGCTCCACCACCTCCAAGAAGACCACGCCCACGCCCACGGCCACCACCGGCGATACCGGGGGAACGACCCCGGCAGGGCCGGTGCTGGACGGTCGCTACGAGGGCTCCATCGTCATCCACTACGAGTCGCTGATCCCCTTGATCGGTGGCTCGGCGCGCTGCGACGGCGACGCGGAGCTGGTGGTGGATCAGACGGCCACGGAGCACGTCTCGGGCACCTTCGAGTGCACCTGGCCGCCCCTGAACCTCTGGGCGGCCCTCACCCTCAACGCGCCCATCGGCGGCACCCTCGCCGGCAACGTGAACCCCGTGACCTTCGAGGTGCTGGGCGACGTGGGCGGCAACGACTTCGGCGTGGTCGGAAAGCCCTGGGTGGATTCCTTCGACGGGTTCACCGTGAAGGGCACCAGCGACCTGGTGCTCACGTTCGAGCGGCGCACGTTCCTCACCGAGGACTACGAGGGCGAAATTTCTGTGACCTGGGTTGGCCCCTAGACGCATTCAGTGGGGACAACGCAGCACCAGGCGACGCCTTGCGGGCGTGGGCTGCCTGCTGCACTGGCTCTTCGCAGTCGAGGGAGGTCACATGAGGATCGACATCGGGTTGTTGGCACTGGCGATGGGGTGCTCGTCCGTGGACGGGGTGAACGACGGGGACGTGCGGGGTGAGGTCACGCCGGGTGGGAACGAGGTGGACGCGGAGAACGAGGACTGCACCGGCTCGTTGGCGGACGTGATCGTGGACGACCTGGTGGCCGGTGGCGAGGACTGCGTGGTCGAGAACGCCACGGTGAAGGGCAACCTGACGGTGCGACCGGGTACGGATCTCGTGGCCACCAACATCACGGTGGACGGCAGCGTGCAGGCCGAGGGTGCCGCGAGCGTGGACCTGTCGGGATCGGTGATCACCGGCAACGTGCAGGTCGACGACGCGGGCTCCGTGGTGCTCGACGGGCTCGAGGTGGACGGGGGGATCAGCGTCGCGCGGACCGTCGGCTCGGTGGTGGTGAGCGCCAGCGTGATCGGTGGCAACGTGCAGCTGATGGACAACCTCGGCTCGATCGACGTGACGGGGAACACCATCGACGGGAACCTGCAGTGTGCGGGCAACGAGCAGGAGCCCACTGGCGCCGACAACGAGACGAGCAGCAGCGAGGGGCAGTGCTCCGAGCTGTAGGCCGACGCCCCGCAGGCCCCTCGATCAGCTCTGAGCGGTCTGCTGCTTGGACGCCTTCTTGCGCCGCCGCTTGGGCTTCACCGACTCCGACACCGCTGCGATCTGGGTGAGAAGGGTCTTCAACACCTCGTCGGGCTCGGTGTCGTCGGCGGCGCCGATCCAGTCGGGATGGGGAATGCTGCCGTCGAAGGTGACCTCGAGGCGCCCCTCCTCGACGGTCGCGCGCCAGGTGTGCAGCACGTTGTGCCACATGGGCCTGGCTCGGGCGAAGGCCTTCTTCACGGCCTTCACGTCTCCCTCCGCGAAGACGGTGGCGTCCAGCACCACGTCTCCCAGGGCTGCGCCCTCGCCGTCCGTGTCGGTGCGGCGAGACAGGCGCACGCCCGTGAGCTCGGGCAGCTCCACCTCGATGGAGGTGCGGGCGGGCACGGGGTCGCGCTCGATGCGGATCCGCGTGGGGTGGGGCAGGTCCGTGACCTCCGCCTCCCAGATGGGTGTGGTGTCCTGCAGCACCGTCCATCCATCGCGCTCCGCCCCCTGCAGCCAGCTCTCGTGCAGTGGGTTCGGGCGAAGGGCTCGCAGCGTGTCGGGGAGCCGCAGCCCCAGGGCGATGCCCCCCACCACGGCCGACAGTCCGGCGATCACGTAGAGGATCCCTGCCGGGGTGGAGGTGGCCACGTCGCGTGTGCCCTCCAGGAAGGCGACGATCCACAAGGCGAAGAGGGAGGTACCGAGCAGGGCGGCGTCGATCTGCACCCGCCGCTGCAGATCGTGGTCGTCGGGTCGGATGTGGCTGAAGACCAGCGCACCGTAGGCGATCACGAAGGGGGCCTGGAGCACCAGATCCAGCGCCTCGATCCAGGGGCTCGCGGTGCGGTACAGCAGCGAGCCGGCGAAGAGCCCCCAGGTACCGAAGGTGAGCCAGCGCAGCGAGGGTCGATCGGGCCCCTCTCCACGCTGGCAGGCCACCCAGGCCGCCCACGTGCCGACCGCGACCCCTGCGACCTCCAGCACTCCCGGCCCCTGCCCCTCGATGCCCCCCGAGCAAAGGAAGAGCAGTAGGGCCACTCCGAGACCCAGCAAGGCTCGGATCAGGTTGCGTGCCGAGCCCACGGCGATCGGCGGATCGTTGGGGGTCATGGAGGGGGTCTATCCCAGCCGGCACCAGCGATCCCCGCTCGCTGCAGGGCGGCTCGGCCCACCTCCACGAGGGAGACGTCGCGGTGCTTGCGGGCCCATGCCAGCGTGGCCAAGCCGTAGATGGCGAGCATGCAGCGCAGCGCCACGTGGTCGGGTGCTCCGTAGGCCTCCTCGAAGGCTGCCTTCTGAGCAGGGCTCCAGCCGCGCGCCTCGAGTCGGACCCAGTCCACCAGCGGATGGTCGGGTCGGGTGTGCTCGAAGTCCAGGAGTCCCCAGGCACCACGGCCGTCGATGAGCCAGTTCTGGGGCTGGAAGTCACGATGGCACCACACTCGAGGCGTGTCGAGATCGGCCGCGTGGGTCCGAACCAGCTCGACGACCTTCTGGCCCACGGCACGGGGGGCCCCTTGTCGATCGGCCCAGGCCCGGGCTCGCTGGAGCAGCGCCTCGGGTAGCGGAACGGGGTCCTCGGGACAGGGGAGGCGGTGCAGCAGGGCCAGCCCTGCACCGGCGGCGGCGAAGATCTCGGGCGCGTCGGTGAGGCGAGCGCTGCGTCCCGGCTGATCGGAGAGCACCAGGGCGTGCTGCTCGGGCCAGCGATCGAGTCGCCTCGGCACGGACAGTCCGGCCTCCCGCAGTCGGGGCGTCACGCGGCGATAGGCGCGGTCCGCCTGAGCCCAGGCGCGCCCCGCGCGGAGGTGCTTGATCCACACGATGGGGCCCCACCGCGGCTGGATCCGGTAGGCCCGGCTGCGGACGTCCAGCAGCACGACGGGGCCGAGGCGCTCTTCGATCCACTCGGGCAGGTCCGCGTCGCTCACGTGTACCGGGTCCAGCGATCGGCGCGCAGGAAGCCGATGAGGGCGATGCCCGTGGCTGCGGCGAGATCCACCGCCAGGGACGAGGCCGCGCCGATGGCGGCCACGACGGGGATCCCGGCCACCCGGGCCTTCTGCACGATCTCGAAGCCAGCTCTGCCGCTCACCACCAGCAGCCGATTCCTCACGGGCACCTCGTCTCGGAGGAGGCGCCACCCCAGGACCTTGTCCACGGCGTTGTGCCGTCCGATGTCTTCGCGCACCACCTCGAGCTGGCCGTCGGGGTGGACCAGGGCTGCGGCGTGCAGGCCCCCGGTGCGCTCGAAGGTGGGCTGCGCCGTGCGCAGGGTGGCGGGAAGCTCGGCCAACACCGCGGGGTCGGGCTCGAGGGGCTGGATCGTCACGGTGCTCTGGATCTCCACGCGATCCAGGCTCACTTTGCCGCAGATCCCGCAAGCACTGGTGGCGAACAGCTCGCGGCTGGCGCGCTCGATGGCCTCGAGGTGGGCCTCGACGCCGCCGGACACTCGGGCGACCACGGTGTTCGCGTGGGCGTCTCCCGAGAGGTGATCGAGGGCGACCAGGTCATCTGCGCCGTCGAGGATCCCCTCCGAGAGGAGGAATCCCGCTGCGAGCTCCACGTCGTGACCGGGTGTGCGCATGGTGACCGCGATGGAGCGATCCTCCACCCGGATCTCCAGGGGCTCCTCCACTACCACGATGTCGCGGTCGGAGATGCCCGCCGGTCCGCGAACGATAGGCCGTTCGCTGGTGGGATCGCCCATCGACAGGCCTCACGCAAGGTGCCTATGGGTATCATGCATCGCTACGGCCGGACGGAACCGGTCTGGAGACGACGATGAGTGATCCACTGCAGATGTGGAGTGATCGACAGGCCAATGCACACACGCCCGAGGCCCGTCGCGCACTCTTGGCCGAGCTCGCCGTCTGGCGAGCGCGAAACCTGACCAACGTGTCGGCTACCCGGCGAGCGACCTACACCATCGCCCGCCTGCACCAACAGATCGGAGACCATGACAAGGCAGTCGGTGAAGCCAAGACCCTGATGTCGCTGTGCCGCACGCCCCCCGAGGCGGCAGACGAGGAGATCGCCGCCGTCAGCGGCTTGCTGAAGGCGCTGGGCATTTCTGCCGAGGCGCCCACGCATGTCAACGGCGCGCAGCGTCGCGATCGGCGGGGCCGACGGGACCAGCGGGAGCGGCGAGCTGCAGGAGAGCGGCGAGCGCCTGGGGAGCGACCGGCGAAGACGGGCCGTCCGGGATCGGTGGAGGCCGCCCGGCGGGCTGCCAACGCCGGTGACTGGGCAGGTGTGATGTCGGCCACGGATGGCGCGAAGGGTGCGGGAGCCACGGTGCTGCGGGCCTATGCGCAGCTGGCCGTGGCGCTGGCGGCGCCCGAGGCCGAGCGAGCCGCGAAGCTCGATGCGCTGCGGGATCTGCTGGCGCGCGGGGCGGGTTTGCGCACGCCGTCGCAGTCGGTGGCGCCCGGAGACGATCCGTTGTCGGTGCTGCTCGGGGAGCCCGTGCCCACGCGCCGGGGCCCTCGCCTGCGCATGATGGACGCGTTCGCCGAGGCGAACCCCGATCGGCTCGACGAGCTGGCGGAGGCCGCGCTGAAGCACCACGTGCTGACGTCGGGCAAGCCCGTGCCTGCCCCCTGGTTGGTGGGTGTGGTGGGACGTGCCCTGGCGCTGACGGAGGCCGAGCGAACCAAGGCGGCCATCGCGGAGCTTCGCAACAGCAACGCGGTGGCGGTGGCGGCCTACGACGAGCTGCCCTTCCATCGCCTCCAGCGAGTCACCAAGCGTGCTGCGGCCCTGGGCCACGGCATCGGCTCGCTGCGGCGGGGCGTGCTGGCCCGGGAGGAGCCCGACGATCGCAAGCTGTGGACGCTGCGGCTCACCATCGACGGCATCGAGCGCATGCTCACCGTGGGACCCCACGCCACGGCTCCCTATCCGCCCGGCAAGAGCGAGATGCTCGCCGCGCGGTTGGTGGCGCTGTGCTCGCGCACGCTGCTGCTGGCGACGGGCTCGGGCAACGAGGAGCTGCGTGAGCGTGCCCAAGCCATGGGGATCTCGGTGTTGGCACAGGACGCCGACGACGACGCGGTGATCGCGGCGTTGGCGGAGGCGGGCCCCGCGGCCAGCCCAGATGCTCCGGGGGCACCTCCTCCAGAGCGTCTGCAGCAGGCGCTCCAGGCCGAGACCTTCGACGCCGAGGCCATTCGCAGCGCGGTGGCGGACTTCCGACGCCCCGATCGTGCCCTGCGGCCCATCATGCGCCTGGACATCGACGACGAGCGCACGGCCACCCTCCTAGGGGCCGTGCACGAGGCTGCGGGTCCCGACGTGGTGATCCCCGAGGGGACCACGATGGCGGTGCGCGCGGCAGCCCACGGTGCGGCCACGCGGGCGCTGCTGGTGGATTCCCCAGCGTCTGGGCGCTTCGGTGGCCCCGGCGTGGCCCAGGTGGTGGATCTCGCCAAGGTGGTCTTGGACGATGGCTGGTTCGTGCATCGCGTGCTGCGGGGACCGACCCGACGCGAGGGTCGCATCCAGCCTGCGGTGCAGACGTTGGCGCCGTCCCTCGGTGGCCTGTGGCGGCTGCTGGTGCGTCGCGGCGAGCAGCGCGGCGAGGTCTGGTACGTGGCCGAGCTTCCTGCCGAGGGGCGCGCGGCGGTTCCGCTGCTGCTCCTCGAGGAGCACGCGCGCACCGTGGCCCTGGCGGACGACGAGGAGCTCGCCACCTGGTGGAGCACGGTGGCGGGCGCACCCTCTGCGGTGCGCTGGACCGGGGCGGAGGCCGAGACGCTGAAGACCGCGATGGGCGCGTTCGAGGCATCGGCACCTGTTCCCGAAGCGCCTGCGGCGACGCCCGATCCTGCCCCGGCCGAGGTCGCGGAGTCGGCGCCCACGGTGGATGCGCCCGAGGCGCCGTCGGAGACCCCCGACGCGTCTGCGGATGTGCAGCCAGCGCAATCGCCCGAAGCCCCACCGTCTCCCACGGACCTCGCGTAGAGGCCGCTGGGGGGCGCTGGCCTCGTGCTCCGGGGCTCACCTGTGGTACGCCAAGAAGATGCTCGTATTGATGGCTTCCACAGCGTTCGGCGTCGACTGTCCTCGGGGCACCTTGCGCCGGGGGGCAGAGCCGCCCCGGGGCACCGAGGTGTGGTGTGAGCTCATGACGGACCCTGGCGTGCGCGAGGGTCCGTTCTCGAAGTGGACGGAGCAAGGAGTGCTCCTGACCACTGGCTTCTACGAGTCGGGGCAGCGAACGGGGGAGTGGCGCACCTACTTCCCCGATCGCGTGCAGGAGAGCGAGGGCGCTTTCCTCAACGACAAGCGCCACGGACCGTGGCGGTACTGGCACGACAACGGTCAGCTGTGGTTCGAGGGGGAATACTCGGTGGCGCGCGCCACGGGTAGCTGGACGTACTACCACCCGAACGGTCAGATGGAGTCGGCGGGGGACTTCATCAACGGCGCCAAGTACGGCGACTGGACGCACTACTACGACAACGGGGGGCTGTCTTCGCAAGGGCGCTACGTGGCGGGCGCGCGCGACGGGCAGTGGTCGCACTGGCGTCAGGACGGGACCAAGGAGCGATCGGGTCGCTACCGCGGTGGTCGCGAGCATGGCCTGTGGACCTTCTGGCGTCCCGACGGAACGGTGCAGCGCTCCGCTGGCTACGTCAACGGCGAGCTGTCGGGGGTGGAGCGTCAGTTCAGCGACGGAGAGGTGCTGCAGTCCGAGCTGAACTGGGACAAGGGCCGGCAGACGGGGACCGAGCGGCTGTTCTGGCCGAGCGGGGCGCTGAAGTCGGAGGGCACCTACGAGGCGGGCCGTCGCAACGGCATCGTCACCACCTACTACGAGTCGGGACAGGTGGAGCGCCGCGAGGCCTGGGAGAACGGGACCAAGCACGGCGAGTGGCACGCGTTCTGGCCCAACGGAAACGACAAGTACAAGGGGCGCATGGCCTTCGGCGAGGAGGTGGGCCGCTGGACCCACTGGCACCAGAGCGGCCAGCGCAAGGGCGAGGGCGAGTTCCAGGAGGGCGAGCCAGTGGGCGCGTGGACCCTGTGGCACGACAACGGCGAGATTCGCAGCCGCGGGGTGTACGCCGACGGCTCGCGGGTGGGCGTGTGGCGCTGGTATACGCCCACTGGTGCGCTGGAGCGCCAGGAAACGTACTGATCTGCAGGCGGCGTCGGGATAGTCGACGCCGATGCAGAATCCCGACGAAGCCGTGGACGTGGCGTGTCGATCGTGCCATCGCCTGGAGCGATGGGGGAGCAGCGACGCGCCAGAGGTGCTGACACCCGGAGGGGCGCGTCGCACCGCGATGCCCGTGCTCGCGGCCTGGGAGACGGTCCGGGCCTGTCTCGAGGGCGAGGGGCGGGTGGTGGGTGCCTGTGAGGCCTGCGCCCAGCCGCTGGTGGCGCCGTCGAGCAGTGCACTGGCGCCACATCCCTGGCCCTTCGACACCCCCGAGGGGGTGCTGACCTTCGACGGCGTGGGGGCGCTGTCGGACGCGGAGGGCTCCGTGTCGATCGAGCGGGCAGACGAGCGGATCCGACGCGCGAACCCGACGCTGCCGTTCTGGAAGCGGGTGCGACCGGGCCGGGATCTGTTCCAGGCCACGGTGCTCACGCTGATGCTGGGGCCGCTGCTGGTGTTCGTGCTGGCGCTGATGTCGCTGTCGCTGTTCGTGCGTCCCGCGGTGAAGGAGTGGCGCGAGCTGCTGCAGAGCGTGGCCACGGCCCTGGGGCTGATGTGACCACGCAGCGTCCGGCGGTGGAGCGCGCCATGGATCTGCTCCCGCTGGCGGTGGCGCTGTGGATCGCAGGTCGCGTGGCGCTGGCCTGGTGGGGGCGGGTGTTCCATCCCTTCGATCTGGAGTGGATGGAGGGCGGCATGCTCGCCCATGCCTGGCGGCTGCAGCACGGCCTGCCGCTGTACGTGGAGCCGGGGCCGGAGTTCGTGCCCTTCATCTACCCGCCCGGGTACTCGGCGCTGCTGGCGGCGCTTGGCAGCGTGGTGGGCCTGGACTACGCCGTGGGGCGCCTGGTGTCGGTGCTGGGCGTGCTGGCGGCGGCTTGTGCCATCGTGTTCCTGGGGGTGCGGCAGGCGGGCTCGTGGCTGGGGGGCCTGTGTGGCGCGGCTGCCTACATGGGGCTGTTCCGCGCCTCGGGGGGGTTCTACGATCTGGTGCGACCCGACGCCCTGGGGGTGGGGCTCGTGGCCTGGAGCGTGGCCCTGGCGCTGGAGCGGCGGCGGGGTGCGGAGGTGGCCAGCGGCTTGCTGCTGTGCGCTGCCTTCCTGGTGAAGCACAACTTCGCGGCCTTCGGGGTCCCCCTGGTGCTGGGGCTGTGGATGCGTCCGCAGGGCCTGTGGCCAGCGATCCGGTTCACCCTGGCGTCCGCGGTGCCCGCCCTCGCCCTCACCGTGCTGTGGCAGATCCGCAGTGACGGGCGCTTCCTGACCTACCTGCTCGAGGTACCGCGGGCCCACCCCATGCTGTGGGAGCGGCTCGCGGTGGGCATGCCCGGCGAGATGGGCATGTGGCTGATGCCGGCGTTGCTCGTGGGTGCAGGGTGGCTGTGGTGGACGGCGTCGTCGGAGGGGGCGGCGGGTCCGCGGTGGGTGGCGGGTGCCGGGGCGCTGGTGCCGGCGGTGGCGCTGGGGGCGTGGGGCCTGCAGCAGCCGGCGATCAACGGGGTGCCCATGGGCTCGTCTGCCGTGGCGGCGGCGTCGCTGTCGGCCATCGGTCTGGGCCTCGGGGCGGTGGGGGTGGCGCTCGTGGGCTGGGCCCGCGGCCGCAGGCCGTCCTGGCGCTGGGTGCTGGGGGCGGGCGTGGGGGCCATGGCGCTGGTGCTCGCCGGCCTCATGCGGGCGCACTTCGGTGGCTTCATGAACGTGCTGATGCCAGCGCACTGGGCGGCCACCGCAGGGCTGGCCGTGGTGGTGGGGCAGCTGCGGCAGCGCGATCTCAGTGGTGTGCTCCACGGGGCGAGCCTGCTGGTGCTGGTGGTGCAGCTGGGATGGATCGGGCGCACGCTGCAGCTGCAGGACGTGGTGCCCACCGCCGACGACGTGGCTGCGGGCCAGGCAGCCGTGGCCACGGTGCAGGAGGCTTGCGAGGGGGCCGAGCGGGTGCTCGCCCCTCATGTGGCGTGGTTGCCGGTGCAGGCGGGGCATCCGCCGTCGATCCACATGATCGCCATCTGGGATCTGAACCACGCCGAGGGGCCCTACGTGGACGAGGTGAAGACGGTGCTGCCGGAGGCCGCGAAGGATCACTACTGGGGGTGCGTGGTGCAGGGAACGGGTCGTCACCAAGTGAAGTACGGTGTGCAGGGCCAGTACGAGCATGCGCGCTGGCTTCAGCCTCCGGCGAACGCGATGCGTCCGATGACGGGCTGGCGCGTGCGCCCCACGGAGATCCTGACTCCGCGGACGTCGCCATGAGCGGGCCCGACAAGTCCTTGCTCCGGGCCTTGCCGAAGGTGGATCGGCTCGCGCAGGGGCTACCGGGGCCGGCTCCGGTGGCCATGGCGGCGGCACGGCAGGTGGTGCAGGAGACGCGGGAGCAGATCTTGGCGGGCACGCTGCACACCGTGCCCGATCTTCAGGCGGCGGCGCGACGCCGGTCGGAGGAGCTCCGGGCAGGACGCCTGCGGACGGTGATCAACGCCTCGGGAGTGGTGGTGCACACCAACCTGGGACGTGCTCCCTGGTCGGCCTCCGCGATCGCGGCGGCCACTCGAGTGGCTCGGTACTGCGATCTGGAGATGGATCTGGACTCGGGTCGTCGCGGTGGGCGGCTGCGTGGGCTCAAGGCCCTGGTGGCCGAGCTGTGCGGCGCCGAAGACGCCATCGTGGTGAACAACTGTGCGGCGGCGGTGCTGCTCGGCGTCACGGCCTTGGCGCGCGGGCGGGACGTGTTGGTGTCGCGCGGGGAGCTGGTGGAGATCGGGGGCTCGTTCCGGGTGCCCGACGTGATCGCGAGCGGGGGAGCGCGGCTGCAGGAGGTGGGGACGACCAATCGCACGCGGGCCGCGGACTTCGCGCGCGCGATCGACGAGCACACAGCGGCCATCCTGCGGGTGCATCCCTCGAACTTCCGCATCGTGGGCTTCACGGAGGAGCCGGATCGCGCCGAGCTGGTGGCGGTGGGCCGAGCCCACTCGGTGGTGGTGCTCGAAGATCTGGGCTCCGGGAGTCTCGACGGTGCGATGGGGGAGACGGCGGTGCGCACTGCGCTCGAGGCAGGCGTGGACGTGGTGTTCTTCTCCGGCGACAAGCTGCTGGGAGGGCCCCAGGCGGGCATCGTGGCGGGCCGGGCCGAGGTGGTGGAGCGCCTGCGCCGGCACCCGCTGTATCGGGCGCTGCGCGTCGACAAGGTGATCCTGGCGGCGCTGGAGGCCACGCTGGGGGATCACCTGGCGGGTCGAGTGCCGCCGGTGCTCGACATGGTGCACGCCTCCGCGGACGCCCTTCAGCCGCGCGCGGAGGCGTTGGCGGAGGCCCTTCGGGCCGAGGGCCTGCAGCCCACGGTGTGTGCCGACGTGGGCTACGTGGGCGGCGGCGCTCTGCCGGGGCAGGGGCTGCCGGGGTGGGCGGTCCGCCTGGAGGTGTCCGAGCCCGACACGGTGGCGCGGGCGCTGCGGCTGGGGGAGCCTGCGGTGGTGGCTCGCGTGGTGCGAGACGGGCTGCAGCTCGATCCTCGTACCGTGGCCGACGACGAGGTGGAGGCCCTCGTCTCCCGGGTGGCCGAGGTGTTGACAACCCCATAGGACATGGCCCATGGCCACGGGTTTCTACGAGCTGATCGGAGTGGACACCACCTCGACCGTCGCGCAGATCCGGAGCGCCTTCGGGCAGGCGCTTCAGCAGCTGGTGGCGCAGCGGCAGCAGCGGGAGGCGACGGCGGCCTCCACCGACGACCTGGATCTGCGCGAGGCGCAGCTGCGCGAGGCCTGGGAGGTGCTGTCGGATCCTGGGAGGCGTCGCCGCTACGACGCGATGCTGCGGTGGCAGGCCTCCGATCCTCGGCCGATGGATCCGGGGCCGCTGTGGGCGGACGTGCGCGATGCGCTGGTGCACCCGGCTGCGGCGGCTGCGGTGGCGCGCTTGAGCGTGGTGCAGGGGCTCGAGGAGCCCGAGTCCGACGAGACGGTGGCGGTGGCGGTGCTGCCGGAGCCGTCGGATCGCGACAGCTCGCCAGGCGACGACGATGGACATCGCTCGATGGCGGTGATCCAGCTGCCCACGGCGGCGCCGGCACCGCCGAACCCGTCGCTGCAGGTGGTGGACGGCTCGCCTTCGAGCTCCGAGGTGCTGGTGTTGCCGGTGGGCCGCGGCGCGCCCACGGAGGTGGAGGTCGACGAGCTTCCCGACGGGCTGGCGGAGGAAGCGGTGGCGCCCCTGGTGGCGTCTCATGGCTACTCGGGCGCGCTGCTGCGCGTGGTGCGGGAGGCGCTGGGGCTGTCGATCTCCCAGATCGCGAGGCGCACACGGATCTCGGAGCGGTACCTGGTGGCGCTGGAGGAGGAGGCCTACGGGTCGCTGCCAGCGACGCCCTTCGTGCGGGGGTACGTGCGGGAGGTGGCGCGCACGCTGCATCTGGATCCCGAGGCGGTGGTGGCGGGCTACCTGGAGCGTCGTGCCCGGTACGTGCCAGACAGTCGCTGAGGGCGGCCGCCTCGACGTGGTCGTGGCGGCGATGGTCCCGGAGCTGTCGCGCTCGGCGGCGGCGCGCTTGGTGCGTGAGGGGCAGGTGACGGTGGACGGCGTGGTGACGCGGCGGCCGTCGGCGCCGGTGCGAGTGGGGCAGCAGCTGTCGGTGGACGTGCCGCCGCCGCGACCTTCGGGCGTGCAGCCCCAGGCGCTGCCGCTGCACATCGTCTACCAGGACTCCGATCTGGCGGTGATCGACAAGGAAGCGGGTCGGGTGGTGCACCCGGCACCGGGCCATCCGGACGGCACCTTGGTGAACGCGCTGCTACACCACCTCGACGACCTGTCGGGGGTTGGAGGCGAGGAGCGGCCGGGGATCGTGCATCGCTTGGATCGGGGCACCTCGGGGCTGCTGGTGGTGGCCAAGCACGACGCGGCCCACCGCCACCTGGCTGCGCAGTTCGCGGCCCACACGGCGGGTCGCACCTACCTGGCGATCGTGCACGGCACGCCGCGGGAGGCGTCGGGGCGGATCACGAGTCGGCTCGCCCGCCATCCGCGGGATCGGCTGCGCATGGCGTCGACGGGCACGGCGGAGGGGCGCGAGGCGATCACGGACTGGTCGCTGGTGGCGCCGGGCGAGGGAGCGAGCCTGATCCGGTGCACGCTACAGACGGGCCGAACCCACCAGGTGCGGGTCCACCTGCGCGAGCTGGGGCATCCGCTGCTGGGGGACGGGCTGTATGCGCTGCGGGGGCGGCGGCTGCGGGCAGCGGTGGCGGGGCTGCTGGATCCGAGCGGGCAGCGCCCGATGCTGCACGCGTGGCGGCTGCAGCTGGCTCACCCGGCAGACGAGCGGCGGCTGGCCTTCGTGGCGGATCCGCCAGCGGATTTCGTGCAGCTGCTCCAGGCGTTCGGCTGGGAGCTGGCTGGGGCGTGAGCGTCGAGTCAAGCTGGGATCTGGGCGGGGCGTGCCCGCGAGATCGTTCTGCTGCGACGCTCCACTCGGATCCGGGGCGACGAACGTCTGACGAACGTCTGTCGAGACATTCGTCACTGCGAGGGGCTGGATCCCGTTGGGGCGCATCTCGTACGTTCGGATCGGATCTTGCTGCTTCCGTTCGCGGCGAGGAGCCACCTTACGAGGAGTGCATGGGCGCCTCGTTGGGCGAGTACACCAGCTCTCCGTCACGGGCGGTGCCAGCGAGGGGCGTCTGTTCCAAGCTCGAAGAGGCTTGTCCCGGGTGCGGGAAGAAGAGCCGAGGTAGTGAGCCGCGGTCCAAGGGACCGTCAGGGAGGCCGAATAAGTGACCCATCAGACTGCTCGCGGCCGCCTGATCGTGGTGATCGGCGGGCTCGTGTTCGGGCCGCTGGCTCTCTGGGCGTGCTACGGGGGCTCGCTCGGATCCCTGGGATATGCCTGCGCCTTTTCGGAGGGGACGTCTCAGGCCTGCTACGTGCTGGAGCGCCTCGGGCTCACATCGGCGACCGAGTCGTACATGGGACGAGACAGCTGGATGCGGGTGGCCGAGCACACGATGCGCATCAGTGTCGAGCGCAGGCTCCGAACGGAGGAGATGGAGTGCGCTGCGGGTGAGCTGTGGGGCTGCTATCAGCTAGCCCTAGATCTGTCGGTGTCCGAGGACCAGACCTCGACAGACCTCGCACGAGCCGCCCAGCTGTTCGAGCGCGTCTGCCACCACGCGGGTCCGACGGATTCGCCCTGGGGCGCACCCTACGGTACCTTCGTGGCCCAGGGAGCTTGCGTGGCGCTGGGGGACGCGTACCGCCACGGCGACGGAGTCGAACAGAACGTCGCTCAGGCTCGACAGGTGTACACCGACGTGTGCGATGCGTCCGATCAAGGGATCGGATGTTCTGAGCTCGCCCATATGATGTTTGCGGCTGGGGAGGACCGAGGCGAGGTGCGTCGGCT
>JAHQVJ010000230.1 GCA_019634415.1 Myxococcales bacterium | reverse complement strand
TCTGGCTGATCTCGTCCGCGCGGATTTCCATGGCGGATGTCTCCTAGGCCTGGGCGGGGGTGCCGCTGAGCAGCGCACCCTTGATCTGTTCGAGGCGGGTTCGGATCGAGCTGTCGTAGACCTTGCCGCCCACGCGGGCGATGAGGCCGCCGATGAGGTCGGGGTCGACCTCCTTCTGCAGCACGATCTTCTTGCCGGTTTGTGCTTCGAGGGCGGAGGCCACCTCGGCTTCCATGGCCTCGCTCAGGGGCTCCGCGGTCTGCACGACGACGCGCAGGCGGCCGGCCCGTTCGTCGGCCAGCTCTCCGTAGGCGTGGGCGATCTGGGTGACGAGACTCAGACGGCCCTTGTCGTTGGCGACGCGGAGCAGGTTCGCAGTCAGGGCGTGGAGGTCCAGCTTGGGCAGTACCTCGTCGAGCACGCCACGGCGCTCCTCCACGGTGAACACGGGCGACCGGAGGGCATCGCCGAGCATGCCCTCTTCGGCGTCGAGCAGCGACGAGAAGGTGGTGAGGTCGGCACCCACCTGGTCGACGACGTCGGCCTCGGAGGCGACCTCGATCATCGCCTGGGCATAGCGACGGGCAACGGTGCTATCCGCCATGGGGGGCTCCCTCTTCGTCTTGCTTCAGGGAGGTCAGGAACGCCTCGGCCAGCGACTGCTGGTCTGCGCTCGCCACGCTGCTGCGCAGCGTGTTCTCGGCCAGCTTGACGGCCAGCTCCACCGCCTCGCGGCGCAGCGCGTTGGTGGCGCGCGTGGTCTCGTCGCGGATGGAGCGCTCGGCCTGCTCGCCGATGCGCACGGCCTCGCGCTCCGCACGCTCCAGCAGCCGCTGCTCCTCACGAGCCGCCTCTTCCTTGGCGTCCTCGTGCATCTGGCTCACTTCCTGCTCGATGCGGTCCAGACGAGCCACCATGTCTTGGTGCCGCTGATGCGCTTCGTCGCGGCGCCGTGCGCTGTCGGTGAGCTCCTTGCGGATGCCGAGGGCGCGATTCCGGAACACGTCGGCGATGGG
Organism: Myxococcales bacterium; assembly: GCA_019634415.1. Taxonomy (GTDB): domain Bacteria; phylum Myxococcota_A; class UBA796; order UBA796; genus DRPG01. The sequence goes on along the minus strand of JAHQVJ010000230.1, from coordinate 22,097 downwards.
CCGGCGCACGAAGTACACGATGAGGCCGATCAGGATGGCGAGGTTGAGCAGGTGGAAGCTCAAGCTCGGCACGACGTAGAGGCTGTTCTCCTTCACGCCGTCCATGGGATCGCGCCAGTTCGGCGTGCCGTCGTGGTCGTCGTCGTCGGTGTAGTAGTGGTGTGCACCATGACCGTCGCCGTGCCCGTCACCGTGATCGGCATCGGCAGCATCGCCATGCGCGCCGTCGTCGTGACCGTGGCCGTCTGCTGCGCCGTGCGCAGCGTCCCCGTGGGCTGCTGTGGGCTCACCGTGGGAGGGCTCTGGTGCCGCGAGGGCCGGGCCTGCCGTGGCCAGCGCCAGGAGTGCAGCGGCGACCGTGGACTTCCAGATCACGAGACCTCCCTGCCGAGGACGCTCGAGGCGATGTTGGTGGAGAGCTCCTGCGCGGTCTGCTCCAGGCTGGTCTGGGCGGCCTTCTGCTCGGAGCGGATCTTGTCGAGGGCTTCCGCGATGCGGGCCTCGGCCTTGCGCCGGGCGGAGGCGAGGACCTCCGCCTCCTTGGCCTGGGCGCGGGCTCGCGCTTCCTGGCGAACGGTACCGACCTGGCGGTGCGCTTCCGCGATGCGCTGGTCGATGCGGTCCATGTGCTCCACGGCCGCTTGCTCCAGCTCGTCGGCCTGCTTGAAGGCGCTGGCCGTGATGTCCTCGCGCTCCTGCATCCACTGCAGCAGGGGACGCCACAGGATGAAGTGCACCGAGAAGACGGCGACGAAGAAGGGAATGCTTAGGAGGAGGACGTGGGTGGGGTCTGGGTAGATTTCCATCGGCTGAGCATCCAGCGTGTCCCCGGGTTCCGCCGGGGTCGAGCATCGCCCGGCTGGCTCCCTGGGGGGGAGGCCTCGGTATCTTGAGGCGCCGAGGCGCGGCAACCACCTGCAACATCTCGTCGCGTCGATCGCCGCCGATCGTCTAGGGAGGATCCTCGGGCGCAGGGGCCGGGGCCACGGGAGGGGGTCTGGGCACTGGAGGCGGAGCCTCCCCCCACTCTTCATAGGCGGCGGCAGGCTCGGGCCCGGCGAAGACCTGCAGCGCCACCAGGGTGCGCGGGCCGTTGACGTAGGAGACCTTGGCGCGGGCGGGCATGTAGACGAGGGATCCCGGCTCCACGTAGTGCGAGGTGCCGTCGATCGTGATGGTTCCTTTGCCCTCGAGCACCCACAGGTACTCCTCGGTGGCGTCTCGATGGGCGGGGATGCGTGAGCCTCCAGGCAGCCGGAGCTCTCCGAGGAAGGCGTTGCGCCCGCGGAGCAGCTGCTTCACGTTGGTGCCGTCGGGAGCCATGCGCACGATCCCGTCCTCCAGACGCCTCACCACCGGTTGCGCGGAGGCGTGGCAGGCGACGAGCGCGTCTTCGGACGGGTCGTCCGGGGAGACGCCTCGCATCAACAAGGCCACCCGCTCGGGCTCCGCCGACCCCACGGCGCCGGCATCGGCTCTGCGGACCGCGAGATGCAGGGCCGCTGCCGTGCCCGCGGAGGTCGACGCCACGTGTAGGTCGCCATCGGCGTCTTCTGCAGCGAGCACGCGCGCTCCCGCCGACAGCAGGCAGCCGCCATCGGCTCCGAGGCGCACTACGTCGATGCGGTCCCCCGCTGTGGGCCAGGCCGATGGGGTGATCCGTGGGAGGCGTACGCGATCGAAGCCCGAGGGTAGGGCCGCATCGAGGGTCGACGCATCGGCCTCCGCGAGTCGCTCGGCGCGCACCAGCGCGTGCGGCAGCATCGGCTCCCGCGCGATCCGGCCTGCCACCTCGGAGGGATCGCCGAAGGTGCCCTCGGGAACGAGGGCGGGGTCCAGCCGCGCCGTGTAGAGATCGGCGCGCGCGATCGCTGCGCCGGCGGCGACGGGCTTCGCGGTCACCACCACGGAGCGCTGCTCCTGTGCCCAGGACACGAGCGACAGCAAGGTCAGCGCGAGCATGCCGCCTCCGGTGTGGGCTCTGCGTCGTCGGGCCGCCGCGCCGTGAGGCGGAGGGAGGGGGCCCTCGCCAGGGAGAGCAGCGACAGCGCCTGCTGCGCGGGGGCCACCAGCAGGGCCTGGGAGCCGTCGACGTCGGCCACGACGACGTTGGCCAGAGCGAGGCAAGGGGCTGGGTCCCCCGGCGGGGTCCACCACACGTCCACGGTGCCTCCCACCGTGGGATCGAGGGCGCCCGTGGGCACGCTGACCGCGCGCATTCCAGGCCCGATCACGTCGCTCACCCCGCGTGGCTCGGACGCGTCCACCAGCTGGTCTCGCCGCAGGGGCTCGTGGGGCAGCACGCGGTGGCGAGGGATGCGACCGATGGCGTCGGAGGGCTCGGAGATCGCGGTGTGCGGTACGTCGTGGGGGCGGACGAGCTGCACGTGCAGCCCATCCGCCCGGATGGGCTGGCCGGCGGGGAGCTCGCGTGCGGCGAACAGCACCGAGATCGGATCGGCCGTGCCGCCCCCGAGGCGATCCGTGGAGTTGCCGCATCCGAGCAGCACCACCCCCACCCAGCCGATCACGGCGAGACCTCGCGCGTGCGCGGCCAGCGGAACGACGCCAGCAGGGCCGCCTGGCCGAGGATCAGGGAGCTCACCGCCGCAGGATCGTTGCCCACGAACAGGCTGCGCTGCCAGGTCAGGGCGTACTGCATGCCCACGGTCAGGTGGGTCGACACGTCCAGGCTCGCGCCCACCCCCAGGCGGGCTCCCACGGCACCCAGCCTCAGGCGGTCTGCGGTGGCGGCTTCGTCGGCCAGTTCCTGCTCTTCGTCGGTGTAGCCGTTGGAGACGTCACGCGCCGAGGGCACGTCCACGTGTGTGCCCACCAGCAGCCACGGCACGGGCTTGTCGGAGTCGCGGGCGAAGAGGGTGAGCCGGGTGTCCACACCAGGACGGACCACGCCCCAGTGCCGCTGGGTGGTCACGCCTCCCACGCGCGTGGTGTTCTGCAGCCGGGCCACGCCCAGGGAGCCGAACACGCCCACCCGTCGCGTGAGCCAGGCTCCGCCGAAGGCCGAGAGGCTGGGGTGGGCGAAGCCGTCGAGGCCCCCCACCGTGAGTCCGGTGCCGTTGCCGTCGATCACCCAGGTGAGATCTCCGCGCGACAGGGGGCGCCACTCGAGCCCCATGACGGGCACGGGGGCAGCGGCGGCGAGGCCCACCAGGACACTGGCGATCATCGGTCCTCCGAAGGCCCGCAGGCGAAGCCGAGGCCGAAGGGTGAGTACCACAGGAGCGCATGGCTCAACGTGTCGGAGCCTCTCTGTTATTGAGCGACGATGTACGTCACTCGGCTCGGTATCGAGGGGCTGCGCGGTGCTCCCGAGTCCATGACGGAGCTTCAGCGCGTGGTTCAGCTGCCCTCACCCCCTGCAGCGGCGGCCGTGGCCGACGCGCTGACCTTGCTGTCCATCGCCCTGCAGCCCGCTGGCCTGCGCGGGTTGGATCAGCTGGAGTGGAGCTCGGATCCGCCGGAGGTGGTGGGGGATCCGGAGACGGGGGACGTCCAGATCCAGGGGCTGCTGCCGGCGGCGGTGTCGGCCTCGCTGCAGCCCGACGTGCGTGCGGTGACGGTGGAGGCCGAGCTCTGGCTCGATCCGCCCTTGTTCGGCCGCTTGCGTGCCCATGCGGTGCGCGATCCGCGGGTGGTCACCGCCCTGGGCCAGCGACCCACACTGTCGGTGAAGGTGGGCTGGCTGTTCAACGGCGATCGTTCAGCGGCGTCTCCCGGCGTGCTGGGGGCTCGTGTGGGGGACGTGGCCTTCGACACGGTGGGCAAGGAGCGTCCGCTGTGGCTGCCGCCGCTGCTGCGGGATCTGGGCGAGCGCTTCGCGCGGACCGCTCCCTTCGAGCCGGCGGGTGCCGTCGCCGCGCGACTGGTGGAGGCGTCGCTGTCGGCGCTGCCCGAGCAGCGGGCGGGCTGGAAGGCGGTGGCGTCGGCGCTCACCCAGCCGCCGTTCTCGCTGCCAGCGCCAGGGCTGGCGTTGGTGGGACCCGACTGCACGGCGGTGTTCGGCGAGGAGCTGCTGCGGGTTCGTCAGCTGGGGCGGGCCGCGTGGGACGCGCTGCGCCTGACGGAGGCGTCGCTGCTGCTGCGTCCGGACGTGCTGGTGGTGGACGAGGCCGTTGCAGGGCCCGTGCGGGACTGGCTGACGCAGCTGCCCGCCACCGACACTGCTCCCATCGAGCAGGTGTGGGTGCCATGAGCCAGACCACCCGGTGCGTGTGCGTGAAGTGTGGGGCGGATCGTCAGGAGGTGGCTCAGATCTGCCCCTCCTGTGGCCACCGGCCGGAGGGCGAGGGGCTGCTGGTGGCCTGGTTGCTCTCCGATGCCAACCTGCCGGCGATGGAGCTGGATCAGGTGCAGAAGCGGATCCGCGACGGCGAGGTGATCCGGCCCAGCGGCCGCATGCTGGATCGCGCGCGGCGGGCGATGGGGGCGACCTTCGCCACGGACGAGGGCATGACCTCGCTGCAGCGCCTGGGGCTGTTGGCCACGAACCTGCTGGCGACACCACTGGTGGGCTGGGTGCTGGTGGTCTGGTGGCGCACGAGCCGGCCGCGGGCGTCACTTCAGGCGCTGGCGCTCACGCTGCCGGCGAGCGTGCTGTTCACGGCGCTCGTGGTCTACCTGGCGAGCTGACGGCGAGATCGGATGCCGCGCCGGAGCTACCCTGGCGGCTGCGCGACGAACGAGACGATCACTGCGAATCCAGGCTCTTCTGCGACCACCAGCTGGTCAACGAACGACGACGATCCGGAGGTGTCGGTGGCGCTGTAGGCCCCGATGGTGGGGCTCACCACCATCCATGCACCGTCCGCAGCCGCGGAGGTCGCCAGGTTGGGCTTGCCGTTCGTGGTGAACAGGCCGTCTGCTGGGTCGGCGTCGGCGTAGAGCGGCTTGGTCGGGCTGGGATAGCAGGTGGGGCATGCGACCACGATGTCGCCAAGGGGCGCGCCGAGGTCGTCGAGCGCCGATCCCCACAGGAACCCGGAGGCTGCCAGTGTCGAAGGCTTGCTGGTCAGCTTGGCCAGATCGGCGTCCAAGGTAGTGACGAACGCGTGAGCCACCGTGACCGCGACGACCTCGAGCACGTCGCCGTCGCCAAGCAGGGAGTACTGCGATGGCGTGAGGTAGGTCCTGGCAGGGTACAGGGCGTCCTCGACCTCGTTGTCGCAGTCGTCCACGGAGATCCACAGCCCGATCTTCGACACGGTCTGAAGGCCATCCAGGACGAAGGCGCCCTCCTTCGTGGAGACGGTCGTGGCGATGACCTCGGGCGGCTTCCTCCAGAACACCGGGGTCGGGTCGACCACGCTCACGCAGGACCCTCCGGGTCCGACGACCTCTGTGTTCAGATCGATCAGCTGTCCGACGACCGAGAACCCGTGTTGTGGTTTTTGGGTTGTGAAGACGGTGGTTGTGGTGGTGGTGGTGGTGTTGGTGGTCGGGGTCCCAGTGTCGGCGGTCGTGGTCTCGGAGGGGTCCGTCTCCAACAGCAGGCATCCAGTCATCATCGTCGGGATGCCCACGAATATGCTGCGCTGAATCCGTCCCATCTGTGCACTCCCTGTTCCGACAGCCATGATGCCCAGCCGGCATGGGGAGCGTCGCTATCGAGCATGGCGTGTCTTCAGGGCACGTCGGTCGCCGCGAACCGTCGCTCGGCCACCACGATCCCGATGGTGGTGGTCAGCACCAGCACCAGCCAGGCCTGCCAGCTCGGATCCACGCCGTTCGCGAGCTCGCTCCACACGGCCCAGCCGTTCGATGGCAGGTAGGGGCCTGCTGCCAACATCCAGTCGATGGCCGCCGGGATCTGCTCCGTGAGATCCGGCGTGAGGCTGTCGCGAAGGCCCTTCCCGATGGTCAACGACCAGCTCACCACGCGCTCCAGCACCAGGAACAGGAACACCGACGTGATGGTGCCTGCGACCGTGCGGGTGAGGGTGGCCACGGCGAACACCACGGCGGCGAAGCCCATGTCGGTGATCCAGGTGCTCAGGAAGCCGAGGAACACGTCGGACCAGGCGGCCTCGCCCGTGCCGGACAGGGCGAGGAAGCTCACGAGCACCGCCACCAACCACTGCACCACGAGGCCCGCGGCGGCCCACACCCCCACAGCCCCCCACTTGGCCAGCAACAGCGCCCAGCGGGGCACGGGCCGCACCAGATCCTCGCGCAGCGAGCGCGCCTGGAACTCACCGGCGAAGGACACCGAGGCCAGCAGCAGCACGAAGGCCTGAGCGATGTAGAAGTTGCGCACCATCAGGCTCCACCGCACGCCGTTGGCGGGGGAGGTGTCGATGCCCACGGCGTTGCCGTTCACCTCCACCGGTGCCGTTCCGAGCAGGCCCAGCATCACCGGGACGCCGATCCCCAGCAGCACGAACATCACCCAGCCGAGCCGTGCCGAGGTGCGTGACTGCAGCTTGATCGACTCCGCCAGCACGATCTGCGCGAGGTGTCCGATGGCCATCAGCTGGGGCTCCCGGTGGTGACCTCGAGGAACACGTCCTCCAGGTTGCGCTTCTCGGGCACCACGCTCTCGAGGGGCACGCTCGCCTGAACGAGCCGCTCGATCAGGCTGGGCACGTCCAGCCCCTTCACGCGCAGACGGCGCCGACCCTCTCGGCCGTGGCCCTCCAGCGTGACCTCCTCCCAAGCCTCGATGGCGGCCTCCAGAGCGTCTGGCGCTGGCGTGCCCACCTCCACGAGCACGGTGGGGGAGGCATCACCTGCGAGCAGGCTGGCCACGTCTCCTTCGGTGCGCAGCTCGCCGAGGGACAGGATCCCCACCCGGTTGCAGATGGCCTGCACCTCCGACAGCAGGTGCGACGACAGGAAGACGGTGATCCGGTCGTGCAGGGCCAGCGAGCGCACCAGCTCGCGCACCTCGCGCATGCCCTGAGGATCGAGCCCGTTGGTGGGTTCGTCGAGCATGAGCAGCTTCGGCTGACCGAGCAGTGCTCGCGCGATGGCCAGGCGCTGCTTCATGCCGTGGGAGTAGCCCCTGGTTCGATCAGCACCGCGCTCCAGCAGGCCCACGCGCTCGAGCACGCGATCCACCTCGGCGGAGGCGCGCGCCCCCTCGAGGCCAGCGTAGGCGCAGGCGAGCAGCAGGTTGCGGCGGCCCGACAGCCAGCCATGGAAGGCGGGGGCCTCGACGATGGCGCCCACGTGGCGTCGCGCCTCCTTGCCCGTCTCGCCGAAGATCTCGACGGATCCGGAGTCGCGGCGGATGAGGCCCAGGATGCAGCGCATCGCGGTGGTCTTGCCGGCGCCGTTGGGCCCGAGGAAGCCGTAGACGTCGCCCTCGCGTACCGACAGGTTCAGGTCCGAGACCGCCTGGCGCGTTCCATAGCTGCGGGACAAGCCGCGCACGACCAATGCGAGGGACGACACGAGCGAACCTCTAACGCTCGATGCCGAGCACGCCATAGCGGACGGGGATGCTGCCTCGAACCGCCGCCGTGATCGACACCGGGTCGGGGAGGTCCCCGAGGTCCAGGAACACGGGATCCAGCTGGGGTCCTTCGGCGGTGGGGACCTGGCCCGTGGCGTCTGGCGAACCGAGACCGGAGACGGTGCGGCGCACCAAGGCGCCGTCGGTGTCCTCGTCGCTGAAGACGGGAGCATGGCCCGTGCTGTCGACGGTGGGAGGCGTCCACACGCGCAGCACGGAGCCGCCGTCCCGGTGGCGGATCTCACCGAGCCAGCTGCCGCGACTGCCGCTGTCCGAGGTGGCCGCCGCTGCCCAGGCCTCCGTGTCGATCCACACCCCGCGGCCGTCGGCGTCCTGCACCACGGCGGTGCGACCGCTGCGATCGAAGGGAGTGGCCTGCGTCACCTCGGTGAGCTGCACCGGGGTCCCCGAAGGCACCCCCTTCAGCGTCGCCACGGTGGCCTCGACCGGGGGCAGGGGGTCGATCGACCCCGTCCAGTCCGCGACGCTGCGCGGCGAGATCCGTGTGCCATCCAAGATGCCCGTGAGATCCCCCGTGCGGCCGTAGCCTGGTCCCACGCCGAACAGGCCGCCCAGGTCGGCCAGGGCGTCGAGGTCCGCGTGGCCCGCGGGATCGAGGGCGCTGGTCACGGTGACGTCGGGCAACGAGGTGAGCACGAAGGGGAGGAGGTCCTCGGCGAAGGGGGTGGGCAGCAGGGGCTCGGCGGGGCCGAGGGCGCGCAGATCATCTTCGCTGTGGAGCAGCAGAGCGGTGTTGGACAGGGCCGTGCCACGGATGAGGATGGGCGTGCCGACCGGCGGAGGCAGGTCGTCGAGGATGTCGCCCAGCACGATCCGCACGCCACGGTCCGCTCCTTGAGCGAAGAAGGCGCGATCGTCGGCGGTGCGGGGGCTCGAGACGACGAGTCCCTCCAGCAGCACGAAGCCGCTCGCGGCGTCGAGATCTGCCGCGGTGAGCACGGTGGCGGTGTCGAGGGGGCTGGGGTCGTCGGGGGGCGCGCAGGCCACGACGAGGCCGATCAGCACGGCTCGTCTCTACGCCGGCGGGCCAGCGCCAGCAGGAGCACCCCCGCTGCGAGGGAGGCCGGGCCCGAGGGAGCAGCGCTGCATCCGCACCGGGGCTGCAGCCGGATGTCGCCGCCGGGCACCATGTCCACCTCCACCACCACGGTGCCCTCGGCACCACGGTCGTCGCGCACGAGCACGGTGACGGCGGTGTCGGCGAACACGTGGCGCGCTGCCCGGAAGGTGAGCTGGCCGTCCTCCGTCAGCGCTGCCTCGCCGTGGATGGGGGGCTGAACGATCTCGAAGGTGTGGACGTCGTCGGGGTTGGGATCCTCGGGCTGCACCTGCACCTGGGCCGTGCCGCCGAGCTCCACCACGAGCGGATCCGCGGTGGGCCGAGGCGGTCGATTCAGGGTTCCGCAGTCCGGCGCCCACAGGGTGCGCCCCGTCACCTCTTCCACCCAGTCGATCACGGCATCGGCGCGCACGTAGATGCCTCCGTGGCCGCAGGCGGTGGGGGCAGGAAGGGCGGCGCGGGAGGTGATCCCCGTCAGGAAGATTCCGTCCACGGTGTGTAGGTAGAGCGGCCCTCCGCTGTCGCCCACGCACGAGTCGATCCCATCGCCCCCGGCCACCAGCTCGCCGCCGGGGCTCACCTGCTCGTTACAACCCTTGGTGAGGTCGCTGCAGTCGGGATCGTGCACCTCGGTGTTCGCCTCGTGCAGGAGGCTGGTGCCCTCGATGCCCCACTCGTCGAGCGCGCCGAACCCCACGATGGAGACTGCGGCGCCTTCGGCCAGGTAGTCGTCGGCGAAGCAGTCCCGGAGGATGAGGCGTGGCTCGATGGTGGACGGCTCGTCGAGCACCAGCGCCGCGATGTCGTAGGTGCGGTAGGGATCCTCGTGGGCGAAGGCCTGGGCGACCTCGATGCGCTCGTACGTGCCGTCGGTGTGGTCGACGGTGTCGAGGCGGACGTGCTTGGCGGTGGCGCCGCCCTTGCAGTGTGCCGCGGTGAGCACCACGTCGGGGGCCACGAGCACGCCCGAGCAGGCGAAGAAGTCCTCGCCGATGAAGATCGCAGCCGCGTCGGGCCAGTCGCCAGCGATCGCGGGGCTTCCGCCCACCACCCCCTCCACCCGAGGTCCGGACCGTCCGGGATCCGGAGGATTCTCGGTGGGGCGTTCGGTGTCGGTCCACGTGAGATCGCCCGCGCTACGCGCGGGATCCATGGCCCAGCACAGGCCTGCCAAGTGCATGCTGAGAAGGGTCACCACGTCATGGGTATACCCTGAGGGCCAGGGCTCGGCGGATCAGAGGATCAACGCACCGATGACGAGGCCTCCGAGGGCCACGAGCACAGCCGCCACGATCCCGTGGGTGGTACCCCGCCGGCTCGTTCGATCGGCGCTCGCCGCTGTGGCCGCTGTGGCCTTGGACACCCGTGTTCGCGTGGTCGGCTCGAGGAGCCGATCGCAGGTGTTGGGGTCGTCCACGTCTTCTTCCTCTGGGCGCCACAGGTCGCGCCGGTGTGCGGAAGAAGGAGTGCTGCGCCGCTGATCGGGGGTCTGCGACAAAGGAACTCCGTTTGGGCGGTGCCCTACCAACCAATCAAAGCGTAACGTGACGTGTGGGCACGTTGCAAAATCTGACTCGCAGCTCGGGACGTTTTGGTGGGGGGGTGAGCCGCATGGTCAGTCGGTGGGGGCCTGCCAGGAGCGGATCGCCTCCAGGAAAGCCTTGCCATAGAGGTGGTAGCGCGTCTGCCCCATCCCGTGGACGGCCAGCATGGCGCGCTTGGTGACGGGTCGAAGCCGCGCCATGTCCTCGAGGGTGCGATTGGGCGCCACCACATAGGGAGGGACGTTCCGACCGTCGGCGAGCTGACGGCGCAGGTCCTTGAGCATGGCCAGCAGCTCGGACGACACGGGCGGACCTGCGGGTGTCGAGCTCCCTCCGCGACGACGGATCGCCTTGCGCTGCAGCTTGCGACCGTGGGGAAATCGCATGGCGAACCCGTCGGCGCTGCGTCGCATGACCTGCCAGCTCAGGTCGTTGAGGGTCACCTCCTTGTAGGAGACCTCCTTGCCCTTCACCGAGCGAGTGACCCACTCCTCGGTGAGCGCGCCCGCATCCACCAAGGCGCCGAGCACGTCGGCCACCTCGCCCACGGTCCACACCGGACCCTCGCTGGGAGCGAGCAGACCGTAGGTGGAGAGCTGGTCGAACCGCCAGTTGAGGACCTTGCGCTCCTTGCTGCCCGTCAGGGTCTTGGCGATGAGGTCCACGCCGAAGCCGTCCTGGCTGGCGTGGCGCTGCATGCGCGCGATGCACGACAGGATCTTGAGGATCACCTGCTCCTGGTCGGGCGTGGGGGCCGTGGGATCTTCGGTGGGGGGTGCGCCCGAGCGGCAGCCGTCGCAGGTGCCACAGGCGTCGAAGGGCGCCTTCTCGCCGAAGTACTCCACGATGTAGCGGCGTCGACAGCGCGCGTCCGCGTAGGCGAACATCTTCTCGAGCTTGGCGTGCTCCCGGGAGCGCCTGGCGCGCATGCGCGTCTCGTCCAGCTGCAGCGGCTGCTGCGGGTCCACGAGCTGCACGCCCCCGATGCGCTCGGCGGCTTGGTAGCGAACGATGTCGCGATCCTCGAGGCCGCGCAGGGCGGCGGTGAGCTGATCCCGATCGAGCTCGAGCTGGCGGCACCAGGTGGGCGGATGGAACTGCAGCACGTTCGGATCGTCGGACAGCCCACGCACGGCCTGGACGTGATCCCACACCTTGCCGCGATGCCCCTGCGGAGGCTTGTCGGGATCGCCCAGCACGCGTAGCCACGCGCTGCGATCGGCGGGAGCGATGCGCCTGGCGCGCCCCTCGCGCACCAGGATGTGCACGCAGGAGGTGGCGGCGCGGTCCCCCGCCTCGCGAGGGAGCGCCTCCGCCATCTGCTCCACGCTGCAGAACACGGGGTTGTCGCCGGTGCGAAGCAACCACGCCCACAGCTTGTGCACCCAGTCGGCCGGCGGGTGGGCGTTGTCGATGAAGAACTCGTGGATGCGCTTGTCGATGTGGCCGGCGTGCAGCAACACGGCTCGGCTCTGACGCCCGTCGCGGCCCGCGCGCCCGATCTCCTGGTAGTAGGCCTCCACGGTGCCTGGCATGTCGACGTGCACGATGCTGCGGATGTCGCGCTTGTCGATGCCCATGCCGAAGGCGTTGGTGGCGACCACCACGGGCACGTTGCCCTGCATGAAGGCATCCTGCACGCGCGTGCGCTCGGAGGGATCGAGCCCGGCGTGGTAGTAGCCGACCCGCACACCGGCCTTGCGCAGTGCTGCGTGGGCGGCCTCCACGTTCTTGCGCGTGGCGCAGTAGACGAGCGAGGGCCCGGGCACCACCAGATCGGCCAGGGCGGCCTCCTTGTCGGAGGGGCGGCCCACCCCGTGGACCTCCAGCACCAGGTTCTCTCGATCGAACCCCTGCACGAAGCGACGGCAGGAGTCGATCCCCAGCGTCTGGACGATGTCCTGCTGGACCTCGGGGGTGGCTGTGGCCGTCAAGGCCACGGTCGTCGGGCTCCCCAGGGCCTCGCGGACCCGGCCGAGCTTGAGGTACTCGGGTCGGAAGTCGTGCCCCCACTGCGACAGGCAGTGGGCCTCGTCGATGGCGAACATGCGGATGTCGAGGCCCTTGCACCACCCCAGGAACGAGGGTGTGAACCGCTCCGGCGCCACGTACAGCAGCTCCACCTCGCCACGGGCCACGGCGTCCCGCCGGGCGTCGTACTCGTCGCGGGAGATCGACGAGTTGAGGAAGGTGGCTCGGATCTCGAGCTCCTGCATCGCGTCGACCTGGTCCTTCATGAGCGCGATGAGGGGGCTCACCACCAGCGTGGTGCCCCCCAGCGCCAGGGCCGGGGCCTGGTAGCACAGCGACTTGCCTGCTCCCGTGGGCATCACCACCAGCGCGTCGCCGCCGCTCACCAGATGTTGCACCACTTCGCGCTGCCCGGTGCGAAACGATCGGTAGCCGAATCGGTTGGAGAGAACTTGATCCAGTTCGTCCATAGCGCGGACCTACCCCGCGCGATCACGCAGGGCTAGCGGAGGCCGTACTCCCTCGCCTCGATTTCCGGGGCATACTCTCCAAAGGAGGATCCATCCCTCGACGATCCCCGGATCCCCACCCGGCGGCGCCACGTCCAGGTGCCACGGTGTTGGACCGTTACGAGCTGCGCCAGTCGATCCACTCGGGACCGGGTGGACAGGTGTGGATCGCGGCGGACGAGCAGGACCTGCCCGTGGTCGTCAAGACGGCCTCGGATCCGGAGGGCGTGGTGCGCTTGGCTCACGAGGCCTGTGTGCTCCGTCGACTCGACCACCCGAACGTGGTGCGCCCCGTGACCTCGGGGGAGGGTGCGCTGGTGCTGGAGGCGGTGCACGGCCAGAGCCTGGCGCAGCGCCTCCGCGGTCGACGCCTCACGGTGCAGCAGACGGTCGAGCTGGCCCTGCAGCTGTGCGCGGCCCTCGAGCACGTCCACGGCCACGGCGTGGTCCATCGCGACGTGAAGGCGGCCAACGTGCTGCTGGGTGAGGGTGAACAGGGCGTCGTCCTCGTGGACTTCGGCATCGCGTTGGTGGACGGCGAGGGAGAGAAGGCACACCGGCAGGCGGGGCTGCTCGGCTCCCTGCACACGGTGTCGCCGGAGCAGGTTCGTGGGCATGCGGTGGATGGTCGCGCGGATCTGTACGCCGTGGGCGTGCTGCTGTACCGCATGCTGTGCGGGCGCTACCCGTTCCACGCGTCGAACGGAGCCGAGATCATCGCGGCTCATGCCTCGCAGCAGCCGCGTCCCATGCGCGAGCACCATCCGGGCCTGCGGCTGCCCGAGGGCCTCGAGGCGCTCGTGATGCGCTGTCTCGCCAAACAGCCCGGTGACCGGCCCGACTCTGCGTCGGCCCTCGCCCTGGCGCTCCGACAGCTGCCCGAGCTGCCCTCGACCGACGGCGCGGCGCCCCACTTCTTGGGGGGTCTGATGCTGGCGTCGTCCGTGCGTTGGATGGCAGGCGCGCTGGGGATCGGTGCGCTACTCACCCTCGCCGTGGGGTGGGTCCTGGCTTGATGGGAGCGTCGATGTCCTTTTCCGTTGGCGAGTTGGTGGCGATGAAGCGGGTGACCTCGGTGGCCGCGTCTCCGGACGGGACATGGCTGGCGGTGGCGGTCCAGCAGCTGGACGAGGCAGGTGCGAAGTACATCTCCTCCATCTGGCGCGTGGAGCGCGACGGCGCGGCGAGGCCACTGCTGGACGGGCCGTGTAGCTACACCCAGCCATGCTTTCGCTCGGATGGTGCGCTGGGGGTGCGCTCGAATCGTCCCGCGGACGGCGATGGCACCACAGCTCCCGACGACGACGCGCGACACCAGGTGTGGGTGCTGCAGGGTGCCGCTCCGCAGATGATCACCGACGAGCCCCTCGGCGTGCAGGCCTTTCGCTTCGCCCGGGACGCCCACCGCTTGGTGGTGGTGGCTCCGGTGCTGCCAGGGATCGGGCACGAGGAGCAGCGAGCCGCCGACGAGGATCGCAAGGGTCACGGTCCGTCGGCGCTGCACTACACCCACGGGCCCGTGCGGCACTGGGATCACTGGGTGGGCGTGGCAGCCCCTCACTTCGTGGCCTACGACGGTGCGGGCGGAGGTCGACGTGACCTCACGCCCACGGCGGATCGAGAGCACCGCGAGGGCAGCTGGGATCTGTCGCGTGACGGGCAGACCCTCGTGATCACGGCGGCACGTCCGAGCGAGCTGCGGGTCGACGAGGCGCGGCTCGTGTGCATCGACGTGGACAGCGGTGAGCACCGCACGGTGTTCGAGCGGCCGTGCGAGGTGGTCTCGGAGCCCAAGCTGTCGCCCGACGGCACGCGGGTGGCGATGACGCGGCTCGTGTGGTCGCGTGACGCGCTGTACCAGGTGCGGCGCGTGGTCCTGGACCTGAGCGACGGCAGCCAGACGGAGCTGGCGTCCGACTGGGATCGCTGGGCCGACGCGGTGGGGTGGTCGGAGGATGGCACCGCCGTGGTGGTCTGCGGCGACGACGACGGCGTGAAGCGACTCTTCGCCATCGACGTGGCGACGTCCGAGGTGCGATCGCTGACTCAGCCCGCGCTGGGCTCCGTGGGCCAGGTGCAGCCCAGCCCCGACGGCTGGGTGGGGATCTGCCACGGCGTGCAGCGGGCGCCCGAGGTCTTCGTGGTGGGGCCCGAGGGCGACGCCCGGGTGGTCACCGAGATGGGCAGCTCGCTTTATGAGCTGGCCACCCTCGAGAACCTGTCCACCACGGGCGCCGACGGCAGCCGGGTGCAGTACTGGCTGCTGGTGCCCCGGCACGCCACGGGACCCTGTCCGGCCCTGATCTGGATCCATGGCGGGCCCATCTCGGCCTGGAACGACCAGTGGCACTGGCGCTGGAACCCCAACGTGGCCCTGGCGGCGGGCTTCGCCGTGGCCTTGCCCAACCCGCGGGGCTCTACGGGCTTCGGGCGCGCCTTCATCGAGGGGATCTGGGGCAACCGCTACGGGGAGGCCTGCTTTCGCGACGTGATGGCCGTGACGGACGCGGTGGCCGCCGATCCTCGCGTGGACGGATCCAGGCTGTGTGCGATGGGGGGATCCTTCGGGGGCTACATGGCCAACTGGATCGGCGGCAACACCGACCGCTTCGCCTGCATCGTGACCCACGCGAGCCTGTACGACTTCCCGCGCTTCTACGGGGTGACCGACCACCCGCCCTTCTGGTCGCTGAAGATGGGCTGCGATCCCTATCGCGACCGGCAGGCGTTCAACCGCTACTCGCCGCACACCCGGGTCACCCACTGGACCTCACCCACGCTGGTGATCCATGGGGAGAAGGACTACCGCGTGCCGATCGGGGAGGGGCTGGCGCTGTTCGAGGCGCTGCAGGCCAACGGGGTGTCCTCGGAGCTGCTGGTGTTCCCCGACGAGAACCACTGGATCCTCAAGCCGCGCAACATCACGGCCTGGTACGGCATCGTGCTTGACTTCGTGGGGCGTCACCTGGGTACGTCCTCGACGTAGAACCAGTCACCGTCGAGATCCTGCAGGGTGGTGCCCTCGGCGTTCGGAGGCGACAGGGCGAGCCAGAGGCTGCCTCGGGTGGGGAAGAAGTGCAGGTGCAGATCGAAGGTGAAGCGGTAGGGACGCTGCCGGGGCACCACCACCACCAGGCGGCGTCGTGCGACGCGGCGTAGCTCCGCCAAGGCGCGCGGTAGATCCCGCACGTGCTCGAGGGTGTGGGAGCAGACCACGGTGTCGAAGGCGTCGTCGTCGAAGGGCAGCTCCTCGGCGCTCGCCTCGGCCCACTGGATCTCGGGCAGGCGCTGCTGCAGGGCGGCGTCGACGTGGATGTCGACGCCGGTGACCTTGTGGTGCTCCGACAGTCGCTCGGCGAGCCAGCCTCGGCCGCAGCCCACGTCGAGCACGCGGGGGCCGATCACCGCCGTGTCGATGGCCGCGGCACAGGCCTGGTTGAGGTCGGTCGGCCGCTCGAGGTGCACCTCGGCGGTGCGTGCGTAGACGTCGCGGAACTCCTCGTCGGTGAGGAACGCGGCGCGCTCCTTGAACGTCTCGAAGGTCTTGGCGTGGGGGCCGAACAGCAGGCGAAAGGCAGGGCGCATCAGCCAGGGGCTGTCGCGCACGGCGGGCGGTAGCAGCTGGTCGAGCACCACGTGGAGCCAGCGGGTGACGTTACGCGACAGGGCCACTGCGATCCTCCGAATCGGGCGGCTCGGGCTTGCGCACCACGAACAGGGGACGCTGCTTCACCTCCTCGTAGATGGCGCTCAGGTACAGGCTGACCACGCCCAGGGCCAGCAGCTGGAAGCCGCCCATGATCAGCACCGACAGGATGGTGGTGGAGAAGCCGTCCACGGCCAGGCCGCGCGCCCAGGTCCACAGGGTCTGTGCGCCGAGCAGCATGCCGAGCCCGGTGACCACGAAGCCGGTGGCGGCCACCAGCCGCAGGGGCAGCGACGTGAACGACACCAGGTTGCGCACGCTGTAGGTGACGAGCCCCAGCGGGCTCCAGCTGGTGTGGCCACCAGCGCGCGGCGCCACGGCGAAGGGCACCTGGGCCGTTCGGAACCCCACCCACGCCACGAGCCCGCGGAAGAAGCGCGTGCGCTCGGGCAGAGAGGCGATGACGTCGATGACGCTGCGGTCCAGCAGCTTGAAGTCGGACTCGCGGTCGAAGTCGTGGCGCAGTGCGGCTCCCATGAGGCGGTTGAACGCCCACGCCGACAGCCGGTACGCCACGCCCTCGCGCCCACGGGCCTCCTTGACGGCGTTGACCACCTCCGCTCCGTCGCGCCAGGCGGCCACCAGCTGGGGCACGACGGAGACCGGGTGCTGTAGATCGCCGTCCATCAAGATGGCGGCGCGGCCGGCGGCGGCGGACAGCCCCGCGGCCATCGCGGCCTCCTTGCCGAAGTTCCGGGTGAGTCGGATCACGCACAGGTGGGGATCGTCGTGGGCGAGGGCGTCGGCTGCGTCGGCGGTGCCGTCGCTGGAGCCGTCGTCCACCAGCAGTACCTCGTAGGGCAGGTCGAGACCCTGCAGCACCGGGGTCAGCTCCGCGAGGAACTGCGGCAGCACGGGTCTTTCGTTGTGCAGCGGCACGATGACCGACAGCTCGGGCACGCGAGCGACCTCCCTGTCGGGTCCTATCCGATAGGACGACCCTGGTTGGAGGACCCCATGGCCGCCCCCCCATCGCCTGCGCAGGAGCGGCTGACGCTGCTGGTGTTCGCGGCCATGGCGCTGCACCTGGTGTTCCTGGTGGACAGCCTGCTGGACCAGGTCCTGCGGCTGCCGCTGGAGGGCGACTGGCACTACATCCACGAGCTGGGGCGCCGGGTGTGGGCGGGGGACTGGGCTACGGCCTACGACGTGGGCCCGGAGGATCGGCTGTTCTGGCGCTACCCGCCCTTCGCGCTGTATGCGGCGGCGCTCTGGGCGCTGCTGCCGGCGGTGGCGGCCTACTGGGTGCTGATGGGGCTGCAGGTGCTGGGCGTGGGCGTCACGCTGCGTCAGCTACCGGTGTCGGCGCCCGTGCTGGCCGTCACGGCGGCCTTCGCGTCGGCGCCCTTCGCCGACGTGGTGGGGGCGGGGCAGTTCAGCGGGATCCTGCTGGCGGTGATCGCCTCGGGCTGTCTGCTGTGGGCGCGCGGCCAGCCCCTGGTGGGCGGCTTGGTCCTGGGGTTGCTGGCGACGAAGCCCAACTGGGGGCTGCCCTTCGGGTTGTTCGCGCTGGCGGTGGGGGAGTGGCGAGCGGCGGCTGGCATGCTGGCCACCACGGCGGGGCTGCTGCTGTGCACGGCGCCTCTGGGGCTGGGGATCTGGAGCAGCTTCCTCGAGATGTCGCTGCGCAACGACCGGATCCTCGCGGCCTACGACAACTCCCTGATGATCACGCTGTGGGGCACGCTGCAGGGGGCGCTGCCGGGCGTGCTCGCCCGCGTGGCCTGGTGGGGTGGGCTCGGGGCCATGGGGTGGGCGCTGGTGCGGGTGGTGCGGCGCGAGGACCGTGAGATGCAGCTGGCCACCGTCACACTGTTCGCCATCGCTGCCAACCCCTACGCCAGCTACTACGACGCGCTCGTGCTCCTGTTCCCGGGCCTGGTGTGGGCGCGACGGGCGGATGGCAGCCGCTGGTGGTGGGCCATCGGAGGGATCCTCGCGGCTCTTTGGATCTCGACCTACGCGGCTACGAAGTACCACATGCTCTGGGCCGGGGAGCGACCGCCGTTCGCGCTCACGGGGCTGCTGATCGCCGCCTGGCTGGTGACCTTGGGGGGCTGGCGCACTCGGTCAGCGCCGGGCGAACACGAGGTGCCGGTAGCGGATCCAGCGGCGTGACAGCCCCACCTGCAGGGCGTGGCCACCGGTGAGGCTGCCCCAGTAGGGGTGGCGGATGGGCAACCACCCCAAGCCGGTGACGGCGGCCGCCACGGCCCAGTCGCGGGGGCGCCACAGGTTCAGCTGGTCGGTGAGATCGGTGTCCTGCACGAGGGTCAGCCCCGCGGCCTCGGCGTGGGCCACCGTGGCGGGCACGGTGTCGAGGCTGCCCAGCTGCCAGCCGGCCTCGAAGGCGCGCACGGTGGAGGCTGCGGCCTCGCCGCGCGAGGGATCGAGGAAGTCGTCTACGAGCACGAGGTGCCCGTGGGGCTGTAGCAACCCGGCAGCGGCGGCGAAGAAGGCCGCGGGATCGGAGCCGTGCACGAACGCCTCGATGGCGTAGGCGACGTCGGCGGCGGGCAGCCCGGGGGGTGCGTTGAAGTCGCCCTGCAGGAAGCGGGCGCGCTCCGCCACCCCCAGGCGCTCGGCGCGCTCGGTGGCGAGGGTCGCTTGGGTGGTGCTGATGGTGAGGCCGATCCCTTGGCCCTGGGAGGCGGGACCGCGCTGCAGCAGCCTGCAGAGGCTGCCTCCCACGCCGCAGCCCAGATCGATCACGGTAGGGGGGCGGTCTGTGGGGGTGACCTCGGCGATGGAGGCTTCCACCAGCACATGGGCCTGATCGACGGCCTCCGCCACGGTGCGTACGCCGGGTGCCCAGACCTCCCGATGGATGGCACCCGCGTCGCCCGAGGTGCCCAGGGCGAGGAACCAGCGGGTGTTGCGCTCGTAGTAGTCCTCGACGCTCACGGTCGAGGGTCGGACACGTCGGACGGCAGCGCCTCGAGCACCACGGACAGCGAGCGCTGTTGACCCGTGGTGATGTCGACGGAGGCCGCTGCCGCCTTGTAGCCGTCTGCCGTCACCACCAGGGCGTGCTCGCCCACCTGCACCTCGATGGGATCGCCGTTGGCCGGCATCGGAGAGGCGTCGTCGATCTGCACCCAGGCGTTCACCCGGGCTCCGTTCACGTCCACCGCCCACACCCGCAGGTCGCCGCGGCGTGGCTCGAGCGGGATCCGGATCTTCTGGCCTTGCTCGGCGGGCACGTCGATCTCGCCCGCCCAGGGCAGGTAGCCGTCCACCTGGGCCACCACGCGGTAGCGCCCGGGGTGCAAGCTCACCACCGAGTCTCCGGCGTCCAGGCGGTGGCTGTCGGCGCCGTCCATCACCACCAGGGCCTCCAGCGCCTCGCCGCTGGGGCCCACCACGTCGATCTGTGCCGTGAAGGCGGGATCGGGGCAGCCGTCCCAGTCCTCGTAGCCGTCCGGATCCTCCGCCTCGTCGGGGCAGCCGTCGTCCCGATCCGTCATGCCGTCGAGGTCCCTGTCCGGCGACGGATCCGGCTCCCAGCTCACCCCCGCCAGGAACCGCGCGAGCGGCGCGCCCGGGGAGCGGGAGAGACCTGCGGACAGGCCGCCCCGCAGCGACAGCGTGTCGGTGAGCTTGCCGTGGCCGCCCAGCAGCAGCTCCACCGCCGTGCCCGCCGGGTTGATGTTGCTGGCCCAGTTCGTCTGCGCGGCCACCTCCACGCTGGCCCCGACGTCCTCGGAGAACGCATAGGCCACGCCGCCGCGCGCGAAGATCTGATCGTTCCAGACCAGATCGTCGAGCACGGCTCGGGGGACGTCGCGGATCCCCACGTTGGCGGCCAGCGTGATGGGCTCGAAGGTGCGATCCACCACGGCGATCACCTCCCAGCCCGTGCCCGCGGCACCCAGCGGCACGTCCACCGAGGCCGTGGGCAGCAACAGGCGGGCCATCAGGGCCGCCCCGATGGGATCCCGCGCGCCGTCGAACACCGTGGCCTTCAGATCGAAGGCCACGTCTCCCAGGCCCGTCTGGGTGTTGGCGCCGTCTCCGGCGGCCACGCCGTAGATGGGCACGTGGGTGGACAGGCGCAGGCCGCGCCAGTGCCACGAACCCAGCAGATCGAGCTGCAACACGTCGGAGACGTACCGCGAGACGGTGGGCGCATCCCCACGCCAGCGGACGAGCCCGTTGGCGTAGTGCACGTAGGCGCGCGCCGACGCGTATCCGTTGGGGGCGGTGGCGCTGGAGTCGCTCCAGAGGAAGTCGGCGGAGTCTGCGCTGGGGCGCAGGACCTGGCCGTTGAATCGTTCGGCGGGGGCGTCTTGGGCGTGTGCCGCGGCGAGCGCCAGCAAGCTCCACATACGGATCTCCTGGGAGGCGTTGGGGCCATCTACCCTACAGCGCGCAGGTGTGGACAGTTGACCCAGTGGCGCACCGTGGCTGTGGCGTGCATCTCGCGGGTGTGTTTCAGACCATGAGTCGCGCTTGTTTCACATCTCTGGTAGTGTTTCACGTGGAGGTTTCACATGAAACATGCAGCATTGGTCGTAGGGGTCCTCGCTTCCGGCTGTGGCAGCGTCGACCGTGTGGCTCAGGAAGAGCTGTCCCTCGAGGCTCGAGACGAGATGTTCCAGACGCTGTCTGGCAGGCTCATGGAGGTGATCCAGTCGGACGGCCCTGCCGCGGCGGTGAACGTCTGTGCTGGCGAGGCGCCGGGCATCGCCCAGGCGGTGGGCGAGACCCATGGAGTCGTGATCGGTCGCACGTCGACCCAGCTTCGCAACCCGTCGAACACGGCCCCAGACTGGGCCGTGAGCGCCCTGGCCGATCAGCCGACGGAGCCGACCTTCGTGGAGATCAACCGCAGGGACCTCGGGGCGCTCTACCCGATCCTGTTGCTGAAGCCGTGCTTGGCGTGCCATGGCGCCGAGGAGAGCCTGGATCAGACCGTCCTCGATGCGCTCGCCACGAACTACCCAGACGACCAGGCCACCGGCTACGCCGAAGGGGATCTGCGGGGTCACTTCTGGGTCGAGGTTCCGCCGCTGTAGGTCGGGGTTGAAACGTATGTGAAACATCATGGTTCCAGGCAACTGCGACCATCCCCGCTGGCGTCGTGCCCCGAGCGCCGGACGGGCTTGCATTCGGATGCCCGGCCGGTGAAACACTGGAAGAACCGACCGGGGATGTGGTGCCTGCTGTTGCCTTGGACCTGGACGCCTTCGTCGAGCGGATCGGCTCGGCCGATCTGGTCGAGGCACTGGGTGAGCTGCTGGGCGACACGGCGCTGTTCGTGGTGGACTCGGAGCGCCAGGTCGTTCACTGGAACGCAGGTGCGGAGACGCTGCTCGGCTGGACGCGGGAGCAGGCGGTGGGGTCTCACTGCCTGAAGACGAACCGGTGCATTCAGTGCATCCAGGAGTGCGGGATCTCGAAGCACGGATCGGTGGCCGACGTGCCCATCACCCTGTTCGATGCGGAGGGGCGTCAGGTGCCGGTGCTCAAGACCGCGCGGGCGTTCTTCGCCGAGGACGGTCGCTTCCTCGGAGGGATCGAGCTCCTCCGACGATCCGATGGTGCGGACGAGCGGGAGGCGGCGAGCCCAGATCCGAGCCTCGACGAGGGCACTGCACTCCGCCAGGCCCTGGAGCGCTCGGGCGGGCGAGTAGGCAAGGCGGCCGAGCTGCTCGGCATCAGCCGTGCGACCTTCTGGCGCCGTCGCAAGAAGTATCGGGTGTAGCCACGGGCTGGCTCAGGTGACGAACGCGGCGGGCACGTGCCGCACGCGCTTGAACGCGAAGGTGCAGCCGTGGGCCACCCGGATCGTCTCGCCCCCGAGCAG
>JAHQVJ010000229.1 GCA_019634415.1 Myxococcales bacterium | reverse complement strand
TGAGCGACCAGCAAGAACGCTGAACGCTGAACGCTGAACGCCGAAAGCCGAAAGCCGAACGCTGAACGCTGAACGCCGAAAGCTGAACGCTGAACGCTGAACGCCGAACGCTGAACGCTGAACGCCGAAAGCTGAACGCTGAACGCTGAACGCTGAACGCTGAACGCTGAACGCTGAACGCTGAACGCTGAACGCCGAACGCCGATTCCCGACCTTACTTCCCGAACCGAGCACTGATCTCGAAGCGACCGCCGGCAAACCAGCCGTCGTCCACGTTGTCGCCTGCTCGCACACCCACCTCGGGCACCACGAACAGCCCGATGGCTCCCTTGTCACTGGCCACCTCACCGCCCAGGCGACAGGCCCCGGCGATGGTGATGACGGTGGGATCCAGGAAGATGTCGAGGCCCACGCCCGGCTGCACGAGGCCCGTGACGTTGCGACCGAACTCGGCGTCGTGCACGGTGCCGTAGAACTTGGCGCCCAGGTGGGTCTCCTCCTCGTCCAGCCCGTCCAGGAAGTCCAGGACACGGAGCTGGAGCAAGAACGGCTCGAAGCTCACATCGAGCGTGGGCGCGAAGCCCCGCGTACCCACGCCGATGCTGGAACCCACTCCGGCGGCCTCGGCCTGAGGTGCGGCCAGGAACAAGCCCATCAACAGGGTCGTCATGTTGTCTCTCCTTCGAATTCGATAGATGCGAACGCATGGGGTGGCCCATGCCGGACAAAAGAAATGCGAATGTCGCAGAACGACTCGTGTTCCACTTCCCGCGCGTGCCGTACCCTAAAGCCCGTGGACAGTGGTTGTCTACGGCCCCCTTCTCGGGGACTCGGGCCTCCAAGCGGGCCCTTCTCGGTTCATCGAGGTCCGTTCCACCCCGTCGTCATCAGACGACAGGAGAAGCGCGGTGACCCCTCCCCGAGCGTTTAGGGGCTCCCGGGGCTCCCGGGCGACTCACTCCTCACCACCGCCCGCCCGTAGCGCGCCAAGTTGACGGCTGCGTTGGTGTCGCGGTCGGCGGTATAGTCACAGGACCCGCATACGAACTGGCGCTGATGGAGCGCCAGTTTCGGCCCGAGTCCTCGGCAGTTGCTACACCGCCGGGTGCTCGGGAAGTTGCGCGGAGCCTTGGTCAGACGTCCTCCATGCCAGTCCACCTTGTAGGTGAGCCATCGTTCGAATGTGGTCCAGCCCACATCGGCCAGGCTGCGGGCCATCCGCGTCTTCATCAACCCCGCGGTGCTCAGCGTCTCGATGACGAGGTGGCCGTGGGTCTGGGCCAACTCGAGGACGAGGGTGCGGAGCGCATGGTGACGAAGGTTTCGGATGTGCCCATGAAGACGGCCGAGGCGACACCGTGCCCGATGGCGACGACGAGAGCCCCGAGCCTTGCGAGACAGGGAGCGGCTGCGGCGACGAAGCGCCTGCAGACGAGCCCGCAACGGACGGGGCGGCGAGATGCGGACCAGCTCTCGGCCCGTCTCGTCCGCCAGCACCGCGAAGTGTCGCAGGCCGCGGTCGATGCCCACGATGGCTCACCGACACGAACGGCTCCACCCTTGCTCCGAAGACGGAACGATGGACGAGCTCTGGACTTCTTCTTGAAGCGCGGGAAGCCCGGCTTGGGTCCACGGCGCTCGCCCCGGAGCCAGCGTCGCCACGCCTCCAGAGCGCGTCCCAGGTCGACGCAGGCTTCCTCGAAGACCTGCTGGCAGATCTCCCCACGCCAAGGAAGCCCCGGCTGCTCGGGCGTTCCGGCAGCTTCCGACCGCTTGAAGGCGTTGAAGGCGTTGATGAGGTCGAACCCCGAGCGAGGGACGTGGGGCAACCGCTCGTGGGGCAGCTCATCGCGCTGCGACTCGGGAAGCGCGTCGCGACAGGTGCGCCACCGTCGCTTGGCTTGGATGTGCCACCACGAGACCGGCCGAGTGCTTCGCGCTCCGCATCCCGACTTCGAGCACCCGCAGCATCGGGATGAGTGTGAACGACCGTGCTGTCGATGAGAACCACCTCACCGGGCCCGTGCGTCCGACGACGGACCTGCTCCACCAACCGCATCCTGCGGCCCGACAGGGTCCACCGCCGGAACCTGCGGAACACGGAGTTCCAGTGCCCATGGACGTGGGGCAGCTCGCGCCACGGAGCGCCGGTCCGTAGGACCCACAAGACACCCTGGAGGAAGCGTCGAAGATCTCCCTTCGGTCCAGGCGCAGCAATGGTGGTAGCAGCACGCACAAGACGCTCGAGGTTGGCTCGAAGTCCGTTCACGCCACTTGATTATGCGTTCAGTGAACATGCATCAAAGAAGTGGACCATATTCTTGGCCCGGCGCGAACTGTCCACGCGCCTTAGCAGGTGACAAACGGAGACAGGTGAGACGAGCGGTCGCCACCCCCCCACGGGACGAAGCAGATCTCCTCGCCAGGGCCGAGGCCCTGGCGGGACGCACCCTCGGCTACATCGCGGAGGAGCGAACGGTGGCGGTGCCACCCGACCTGCGTCGCGCGAAGGGCTGGCCGGGCCAGCTGCTGGAGATCGCGCTGGGGGCCACCGCGAGCAGCCGCGCCCAGCCCGACTTCCCCCACCTGGGCATCGAGATGAAGAGCGTCCCGGTGGACGAGCGGGGCCGCCCCCGCGAGGGCACCTACGTGTGCACCGCGCCGCTGTCGCTCAACGGTCTCGGATCCTGGGAAGACAGCTGGCTGCGCCGGAAGCTCCGTCGCGTGCTCTGGATCCCGCTGCTGGGAGAAGGGCCCCCCGGACAGCGCCTCGTGGGCAGCCCCGTGATGTGGTCCCCCGACGAAGACGAGTGGCAGCTGCTCCGCGACGACTGGGAGTCCTTCGCTGCGTCGGTGGCCCTCGGGGAGCTGTGGCAGATGGACGGTCGACGGGGCAAGGTGCTGCAGCTCCGACCGAAGGGCGCCAACCGTCGGAGCACCACCTGGACCCTGGACGACGGGGCACAATGGGTGCAAGCGATGCCGCGTGGGTTCTACCTTCGGCCTGCGTTCACGGGAGCCATCCTGGCGCGTGCCCTGATCCTGCCCCAGCGTCGAGTGGAGGACTGATGCCCAGCAAAGAAGAGGTGATCGAGGCCCTTCGGCCCCTCGCCCACCGGATCCGGCAGCTCGATCTCTCGGATCGGGAAGCTGCCATGGCCGAGATGAACCGCGACCACCCGATCGCCACCCTCGACGCCGTTCGCGCCTTGCTGTGCGAGGCCAGCGAGGAGGGGTGGCTCACCCCGCGGCGCGCCACCCCCACCCTGACCTTCGGTCGACTCGCCAAGGCCACCGAGACCACCCACGATCTGTCCATCGACATCGTGGATATGACGGGGGCGGGGCCTGGCCACACGCACCCCAAGGGCGAGGTCAACCTGTGCTTCGCCCTGGACGGGCAGCCCACCTTCATGGGGCACCCCGAAGGCTGGGTCGTGGAGCAGCCAGGAAGCCACCATGTGCCCACTGTGGCGGGCGGACGCATGCTCATCGCCTACTTCCTGCCCGACGGGGCCATGGAGTTCGACTGATGGAACCATCGGAGCTGTACGAGATCGTGGTGGACGCCGTCCGCCAAGGACTGCGGGAAGAAGCCGGTGGCGGAGATCCTGCACTGGCCCGCCGCCTGGTGGGTGGGCTGGTGATCTTCCGGGACCGTGAGGGCCGCACCGTCAAGGAGACAGACGCCCACACGCTGTTCCGCAAGGTCACCTCCATCCGCGAGAAGCTGCGCGTGCTCGAGCAGAAGATCAACAACCACGACAAGCTCGACGAGGGCGACAAGGCCGAGCTGCAGGGCTACCTGACCCGCGCCTACGGATCGCTGACCACCTTCAACTTCCTCTTCCGCGACGAGGAGGATCGATTCAAGGGGTCGAGCCGCTGAAGGCCTCCGCCTCCGAGCGGCTCCGCGCCACGGCCTCGAGGGCAGACCCGATCACCTCGGGCCCACGGTGTCGCTGCTCCGACAGCGTCCGCTTCCACGCCCTGGCCCCCCGCTGACCGGCGAACAGGTTCAGCAGATGCCGGGTGACGTGGTGCACCTTGAAGCGCGGGCCTGCCATCTGGGCGCGGGCGTAGTCCATGGCGGCGCGAGCCACGTCCTCGCGCGGCACCACCGGGTGAGACTCGCCGAACACCACTTGGTCGGCATGGGCGAACAGGTACGGGTCGTCACGCGCGCCCCGTCCGATCATCACGGCATCGACGTGGGCGAGGTGGTCCCGCACCTCCACAAGCGTTCGCACGCCCCCGTTGGTCTCGATGCACAGCTGCGGCCGCTCCCGCTTCAGGCGATGGATCTCGTCGTGCCGCAGCGGAGGCACGTTGCGGTTCTGCTTGGGGGACAGCCCCTTGGTCCACGCCTTGCGAGCGTGCACCGTGAAGCGCGCCGGCCCAGCCTGCGCGACGGTGTCCACGAAGTGGAGCATGTCCTCGTAGCGGTCGAGATCGTCGAGCCCGATCCGGTGCTTCACCGTGACGGGGATGCGCACCCGGGCCCGCATCGCTGCCACCACGTCGGCCACGCGCTCCGGTGTGCGCATGAGCACCACGCCAAAGCGCCCTGACTGCACCCGAGCGCTGGGGCACCCCACGTTGAGGTTGACCTCGTCATAGCCCAGGTCCTCGGCGATCTGCGCGCAGGTGGCCAGCGACTCGGGCTCGTCGCCACCGAGCTGCAGCACCAACGGATGCTCGCTGGGATCGAAGCCCAGCAAGCGGTCACGATCGCCGTGCAGCACCGCGCGATCCACCACCATCTCGGTGTAGAGCAGGGTGCACCGAGTGATCCGGCGCAGGATCCACCGGAAGTGGCGGTCGGTGACGTCCATCATGGGGGCGACGGAGAGCATAGGTACCCGACAGAGCCCGTCGCACCGGGTCTGTCAACCCACGGAGGACATCCCCATGGACACGCCGCTGAACGTGGCAGACTTCGAGCGCCTGGCGCTGAGCACGCTGCCCGTCATGGTGGCCGACTACTACCGCGGTGGCTCGGGCGACGAGCAGACCCTGCGCGACAACCTCTCGGCGTGGTCGCGCTGGCACCTGCGGCACCGCGTGCTCGTCGACGTGGACGCCGCAGATCCGTCCACGACGCTGCAGGGTGCGGAGGTGGCGAGCCCGCTGGTGGTGGCCCCCACCGCCTTCCATGGCCTCGCCCACGCCGACGCCGAGCGGGCCACAGCCCTGGGCGCGAAGCAAGCGGGCGCGGCCATGTGCCTGTCGACGCTGTCGAACACCCCCGTGGAGGAGGTGGTGGCCGCCGCCGCACCCAGCCCCGTCTGGTTCCAGCTGTACGTGTACCGGGATCGCGGAGCCACCCGGGCCATCGTGGAGCGTGCCCAGGCCGCCGGATGCCGAGGCCTGCTCGTGACCGTCGACGCAGCCGTGCTCGGCACCCGCGAGCGCGACGTGCGCAACGGCTTCCACCTGCCCGAGCACCTGTCGCTGCCCAACGCCGCGCCAGACGCAGGCCGCATGCCCGCCCGAGGCGGCACCTCGGCGCTGGCACGCTACGTCGGCGAGCAGCTCGATGCGTCGCTGACCTGGGACGATCTCGCCTGGCTGCAGGAGCTCGCCGAGATCCCCGTGTGGATCAAGGGCGTGGTGCGCGCCGACGATGCCGATCGCGCAGCAGCGATGGGCGTGGCCGGCATCGTGGTGAGCAACCACGGCGGACGGCAGCTCGACGGCGGAATCCCTACCGCCTTGGCGCTGCCCGAGGTGGTGGAGGCCGTGGCCGGCCGCTGCCCCGTGTGGGTGGATGGCGGCGTGCGGCGCGGTACCCACGTGCTCAAGGCGATGGCGCTCGGGGCGAGTGCGGTGCTGGTGGGCCGGCCCGTGCTCTGGGGTCTGACGGTCTGGGGAGCGGCCGGCGTAGCGGCAGTGCTCCACACCTTGCAGCGCGAACTCACCGAGGCCATGGCGCTGTGTGGCGCGCCCACGGTGGCCGATCTCACCCGAGACCTCGTCAGGCCCGACGGCGCCTGACGGCGAGCAGCACGAGCAAGCCCAGGCTCGCGACGCCACCCAGCATCGGAGCACTCGACCCGTTGCAGCCCCCACAGCCCGCGAACAGCTGACGCACGGTGCGGTTGTGCGCCTCCGCCAGGTCCAGCAGGTCGCTCGTGTGGTCGGTCATCACCGAGGGCTCCCCCTGACCTGTCGTCTGCTCGATCACCTGAGCCGCCATCTGCCGATGCTCCTGCAGGTACTCGAACTCGGAGATCCCGTTGGCCGCGAACCAGCTCTCGGAGGGAAGCACGATGGAGCGGCCGTCCGCCAGCTCCAGGCGACGCAGCGCGTCCGACACGAAGGTCTGGCGGTTGCACTCGTAGACGAGCTCGGCCACGTGGGCCGTGGGCACCTCGTCCGTCATGTCGGGGTTGATCACGAAGGTGGGATCCACCGTCATCTCCACGGCATCCAGCGACGAGGTGAGCCGCGCCATCTGGTCGTGGCGATCCACCAGGGACTGCGCCGCCCTCATGGGATCGATGACGCGTACCTCGAGGTCATCGGTCGCAGCCACCGGATCGAAGCTACGATCGGGCATCCAGCAATCGGGGCAGGCCACGAACTGAGCGCCGGTCACACCCTCCGGGAGACCGATGTGGTCCTCCACCACGATGGCGAGCTCGGGCGGCGTCATGGGCAGGCTGCGCAGCGCGGCGAAGGTCCACTCCGTCGGGTTGCTCTGGCTCACCACCGCATCACGGCGGTAGTCCGGCTGGAACGTTCCCTCCCAGCGCGAGGTGGGGCCGAAGAAGTCGGTGGCGAAGGCGTGCCCACCCGCTTCGTCGGCGGCCTGGGTGATGACGTCGGAGTAGTTCGCGCCCCGGGTCCACCAGTCGATGGCAGCCTCGTTGACGTGCACGTGCAGGTAGCTGTCGGGCACTCCGCGCCCCTGCCCCAGCACGTAGGCCTCCATCCGCATGTCGGGCGCCGCGGCCACCGACGTGAGCTGCACCGGCACGCTGGCCATGTCGGCGTCGAACCGCATCGCCAGCGGCGACAGATCACCGGCGTCCCGATCCTTGAGCAAGCGCAGCGCCACGAATGCCGAGCCCTCCGCCACGTAGGGCTTCAGCACGGCCGATAGCTCGTCGGGGATGGCGTACTCGTGGTTCTGCAGCCACCCCACCAGATCCTCGACCCCGGCGGCCTCGATCACCGTCGTCTCGAAGGGCCCGATCTCGGCCTGCTGCAAGACGTTCACGTCGTAGTCGGTGGACGCCGTCGACACGGGCGAGCTCGAGGCATCGGAGAACGCGCGGACGGTGCCGTCGGTCAGACCGTCGTTGCGATTCGCGGTCTTGCACTCCCCCTCGAACACCCGCTGGAGATCGAAGGTGGGCTGCGTCTGCTGCGCGAGCGTGGTGAAGAGCGCACCGGTGGTCAGGAACAGATCGGGATTCTCCGGCACTGGCACGATCCAGGCGAAGTCCTCGCTCGCCCCCTCGTAGGTGATCTGCACGTGCATCTCGACCGTGCCCTCGGGGTTGCCCACCCCGAAGACGATGCGCTCGGCGGCCTGGAGCACGGGCTGCTGCTGGTCACAGAAGAAGCCCCCGCAGGCATGAGCCGGCGGGGGCAACAGCAGCAAGGTGGACAACAACGACATGAGACCTCCATCTGTCGCAGCGTGCCCGATGGGAGGCTTCACGCACCAGTCGCATCCGCACAAACCATGGCGCAGCACCGCCACGGCGTGTGCAGATTCGCTGGATCAGCCCTCGCGCCGACGCGCGACCAGGCCGAGCACGGCCAGCAGCACCAACGCGCTCCCCGCGGGAGCTGCCGCGCCGTTGCAGCCGCAGCCGAGGAGCTGGCGCACCCGGGCGTTGTGGGCCTCGGTGAGCAGCGCGAGATCGTCGGTGTAGTCGAAGAGCACCTCGGCCTGTCCGTCCTCGTCCATCTGCGACACCACCTGGGCCGTGGTCTCACCGAGATCCGAGATGAACTCGATCTCGGTCATGTCGTTGTTGGCGAACCACTCCTGGCTCGGCAGGTCGATGGAGCGACCATCGGCCAGCTCCAGGCGACGGGGGGACTGGAACATCTCCCGCCCGGCACCACACTCGAACACCTGGTCGGCCTGGTGGCTCTGCTGCACGTAGTGCTCCTCACCCGACAGATCGGGGTTGAGCACGAACACCGGATCGATGGTCATCTCGACGGCGTCGAGCGACGACGTCATCCGGGTGAGCAGCGGCTGCGTGTACAGATCCTCGGTCTCCTCGAGGGGAGTGAGGATCCGCTCGTCGAGATCGGCGGTGGCCGCAGCCCCGTCGAAGGCGTTCTCGGGCCAGCTGCCGAAGCACTCGGGGCAGTTGACGAACTCGAGCGGGTCCACGTCCTGCGGCTCCTCCACGTGGTCCACGACCACGTTGGCCAGGGCCTCGTTGAAGGGCACGCCCTGGCCGCGCAGCTCGTAGATCCACTGCAGCCCGCTCGTCTGCGACGCCAGCGCACCACGGTCGAAGGTGTAGTCCACGGCCACCTGGTCCACCGAGCCGAAGTAGTCGGTGGCGAAGGCATGGCCACCGGTTTCGTCGGCTGCGCGGCTGATCACGTCGGAGTAGTTCGCGCCCTGTCCCCACCAGTCCACGGCGGCGTCGTTGATGGACACGTGCAGGTAGGACTTCGGCACCGCCCGCTGGTCGGAGAACACGTAGACCTCGAGCCGCATGTCGGGGGCCGCCGCCACCGAGGTCAGCTGGATCGGGATCATCGCCCGATCACCGGCGTAGCGCATGCCCAGCGGAGTGATGTCGCCCACGTCCTGGTCCTTCGACAGCTTGAGCGCCACGAAGTGGGCATCGCCGGACACGTAGGGAGCCAGCACCGCCTGCAGCGCGTCGGGCAGGTCGTAGTTGTTCTCCTGCAGGTAGGCCAGCAAGGCGTCTTCCGAGTCGGCCTTGAGCACCACGGTGTCGTAGGGGCCCACCTGACCTTGGCTGACGATGTCGATGGAGGTCGGAGTCGACCCGGCGTCGTCGAAGCTCGCCTCCGCCGACAGCGGCACCACGCTGGTGTCGGTGGCGCAGCGCCCCTCGATCACGGTGTTGAGCTGGAAGATCGGGCCCGACGCGAAGGCCAGGTTGTCGAACAGCGCCTCCGACGACGTGAACAGCTCCGGCTCGCCAGGAACGGGCACGATCCAGGCGAACTCGTCGGCGGGGCCCTCGTAGAAGATCTGCACGTGCGTGTCCACGAAGCCGCTCTCGCGGTCGATGCTGAACACGATGCGCTCGGCGTTCTGGATGACGGGCTGGGCGGTGTTGCAGAACAGCCCGCCACACGCGAAGGCGGGGCTGGACAGCCCGGCTGCAATCAAGGCACTGATGGGCAAGGGAACTCCACGACTGGATTGGTCGCCAAGGCATCAGCAATAAGCGATCCAACCCATCGAGGCAGTCCCAGACGGCGTGATCGGGGGTCGGTCACGAACCGTGCTCCCCCGATCACGACATCGGCGTCACGCTGCCTGGTGGCTGCGCACCTCGGCGGTGGCCGACGCCTCCACCAGGGCCGCCGCGAGCACCTCGTCCATCCGCTCCACCAACACGACGTCGAGCTCCCGACGCACCTGCTCGGGCACGTCCTCCAGATCGGTGGCGTTGCGCTTGGGCAGGATCACCCGCTTCATGCCGTGGCGGTGGGCGGCGAGCACCTTGCTCTTGATGCCTCCCACGGGCAGCACCCGTCCGCGAAGGGTCGCCTCCCCGGTCATGGCCACGTCGTCGCGCACGGGCCTGCCGGTGAGCAGCGACGCCAGCGTGGTGAACATCGTCACCCCCGCGGAGGGTCCATCCTTGGGCACCGCTCCGGCGGGCACGTGGATGTGGATGTCCTGGCTCTCGAGCACCGTCGGATCGATGCCCAGCGCCTCGCTGTGGGCCAGCACGTAGGTCAGCGCAGCCCGAGCGGACTCCTTCATCACGTCGCCGAGCTGACCGGTGAGCACCAGCTGGCCCCGCCCCGGCAGCGTCGACGCCTCCACGTACAGCAGGTCGCCGCCCACCGGGGTCCAGGCCAGACCACGGGCGATGCCCGGAGCCTTGGTCACCTCGGGCTCCTCGTCGAAGAAGCGACGCTTCCCGAGGTAGACGGACAGGTCCTCCACGTCCACGTGGAGCACCCCGACCTCGTCGGTTCCAGCCGCCCGTGCCCGGCGGACGGCCGCCGC
The DNA here is from genome assembly GCA_019634415.1 of Myxococcales bacterium. Taxonomy (GTDB): domain Bacteria; phylum Myxococcota_A; class UBA796; order UBA796; genus DRPG01. Next base: position 18,592 of record JAHQVJ010000229.1, on the reverse strand, counting down.
GCGGTACACCTTGCCGAGCACTCGCTGCAGCTCCCGCACGCCCGCCTCCCGCGTCCAGCCTGCGATGGCGGCCTCGATGGCGGCGTCGGTGAACTGCACGTCCCCGGCCTGCAGGCCCGCGTTGCGCGCCACCGTGGGGAGCAGGTGCTCCCGGGCGATCACCAGCTTCTCGCGCTGGGAGTAGCCCGCGATCTCCAGCTTCTGCATGCGGTCGCGCAGCGGACCGGGGATGGAGGCCAGATCGTTGGCGGTGGCCACGAACAGCGCCTTCGACAGATCGAAAGGCACCTCGAGGTAGCGGTCCACGAAGTGGTCGTTCTGCTCGGGATCGAGGATCTCGAGCAGGGCGGAGGCGGGATCGCCCCACATGCCGGAGCCGAGCTTGTCCACCTCGTCGAGCAGGATCACGGGATCGGCGGTGCTGGCGCGGCGCACGCCCTCCACCAGCCGACCTGGCCGGGCACCGATGTAGGTCCGCCGGTGACCGCGCAGCTCGGACTCGTCGCGCACGCCTCCGAGCGCCACCCGCACCAGCTTCCGGCCGGTGGCGTCGGCGATGGCCTGACCGATGCTGGTCTTGCCGACACCGGGGGGTCCCACGAGCAGCAGCACGTCCGCCCGACCCGACCCGGCGAGCTTGCGCACGGCGAGGTGCTCCACCACCTGCTGCTTGACGTCGGACAGCCCGTAGTGGCTCTTGTCGAGGGCCTCCTCCAGCGCCTTCAGATCCAGGTCCACGGCGGTCTGACGACCCCACGGCATGTCGGCGATCCACTCGAGCCAGTCGATGGCCACGGAGCGCTCCGGGGAAGCGGCCGACAGCCGCTCCAGCCGGCGGATCTCGCGATCCACCACCTCCTGCACCTCGTCGGGCAGGTCCGTGGCGCCCAGGCGGTCACGCAGGCGCGACAGATCGTCGTCCTCGCCGCCCTCCCCCAGCTCCTCCTGGATGGCCTTGAGCTGCTGACGCAGCAGGAACTCGCGCTGCTGGTCCCGGGTGGCGTTGGACACCCGCTCCTTGATGGAGTCGCGCGCCGCCAGCGCCTCGCGCGCCTTCACGAGCTGCACGAGCACCCGCTCGGCACGCGCCAAGGGGTCGTGGGTGGACAGGATCTCCTTGGCCCACTCCTGGGGAACCTCGATGGCGCTGGCCAGGGCGTCCACCTGCAGGGCCGGAGGCATCGAGAGCACCACGGTGACCAAGGGGGCGCCGAGCACCTCGGCGGAGGCCTCCACCTCGGCACGCAGGGCACTGACCATGCCGCGGGCCTCGACGGTGTCGGGCCAGATCTCCTCCACGGGCGTCCAGGTGCCCTCGAGGTGCGGCTGCACCGACGGGAAGCCGGTGAGGTTCACGCGCTTCACGCCCTGCAGCACCACGCGGACGGCGCCGTTGGGCCCCTGCTTGCGCTCGCGCACCCGGGCGAGCACACCGGTGGACAACAGATCGCTGGGGGCAGGGCTCGCCACGGGCTCCCGCTGACTGGCCACGATGAGCCAGCCCTCGTGAGCGGCCTCCAGCGCGGAGCGGGAGCGGGCGCGGCCCACCAAGAAGGGAGACGCCGCTCCGGGCAGCAACACGCCGCGGCGGAGAGCGAGAACGGGTAGATGCTGAGGCAGATCGTCCAGATTGACCTCGTCGATGCGTGGGTCGGCCATGACAAGCTCCGGTTCTGTAGGGCTGCACCGAAGCTAAGAACGCGACCCCATGGGCCACCTGCCCACGTGGGGAGTTGGCCCCTGCCTGTCAGGGGCGACCTGCCTCCTCACACCGAGGTGTGCTCCGTGGAGACGTCCAGCGAGGAGAGCTGCACCCTGCGGCGCCGTGCGGCCCGATCGAGCGCAGTGACGTCACGGAGCCGACGACTCGGCACCCGCTGACCCAGCGCACTGCTCGCCAGCTCGTGCAGCTGGTCGCCGTCCTGCGGATCGAACACGAAGTGGGCGGGCACCTCGAGTAGAAGGAGCTGGTCGAGGCCCCCCCGATCGCCCAGAGCTTGCGGGGGACCCGGACGAGGGACTCTCAGCTCCAGGATCTCGGTGAACGCAGGCCCCGTCACCGCCTGGCACTGCGGCTCCTCCATCTTTGGTGCCCAGGGTCCCATCGAGCACGCCAGGTCGAGGGTGTGTAGCTGCGGATGCCGCTGCTGCGCGAGACCTGCGAGGAAGTCCTGATCGTCGAGCCCAATCCGCAAGATGCGAGCCGTGTCGAGCCACGGCGCCCCGAGCAGCGGCTCGATCGAGGTGGGCCCGCGCCAGTTGTGCCATAGGTCCTGTAGGATCACCTCCTCGAGCTCGGCCAGGCATGGGGCGACGCTGACGGCCCGCAGCGCCTCGCTGGTGGGCTTCATCATGCCCACGCGCAGCCGGCGGAGGCGGACTGTGGGATGCGCATCGGCGAGTGGGAGCAGCCAATCCCCTCCGCTGTAGTAGGAGCTCCCGAGCAGATCGAGGTCGACGAGCCCGGCAGCAGCAGGAGCACTCAGGAAGGCAGGCCCTACACCCGCCGCCGCAAGACCCAGCCGCCGGAGGTGGGCCAGGCCAGGCCAGGCCGCGAGCAGCTCTCCGGTGTGCTCCATCCAGGGAAGATCGGAGCCGTCGCTGCCAAGCTCCGTGAAGCCCGGCTGCGACAGATCCAGCGCCTGAAGCTCCCTGCCCGACCCGATCACCGCCCGGATGGCGTCGTCCCCCAGCGCGTGGTGAGGCAGGCCCAGCTCCGTGAGCTCGGAGAGGTGCGGCGACGCGAGCAAGCGCCCCAGCGCCTCGGCGGAGCCGTCGTAGCCCACCAGGATCAGGGAGCGGATCGAGCCGAGCAGCGGCGAGTGGGCCAGCCAGTCCACGTCGGACTCGCGCATCAGCGTGCCGTGCACCGTCAGCGTGCGCAGGCTCGGAATCGCCGGCAGCGACGGCGTTCCCTCGAACCGAGGCCAGGGAACCACGATCCGGTGCAGCGGCGTGGCTCGCTGGCAGACGTCTGCGTGGTCCACGAGCAGCTGCACGTCGGCGAACCCCACGTGCTGCACGAACCCCCGCTCGAACGCCCCCCAGGTCACGCCCTCGATGGCCGGCAGCTCCCGGCGCCACGCCGTCTCGTGGGCGTCGAGCAGCGTCAGCGCCTCCACCTCGCGACGCACCCGATCCGGATGGGCCGAGGGAAGCTGCGCCCGGGCGACCTGCACCCGCACGAGGTCGCCGCGCGGGTCTCCCTGCTCGGCGAGCCAGTCCGCGTAGACCAGCCGCGGCGCGTCATCGTCGGCGTCGTCTCGGATCGCCGCCAGGAGCTCTTCGATCATGCTACCGCCGTCTCACTCTGGGTACAGGACGGGTCGGACCTGCGCCCGGACCTCTTCGACCACGGCATGCAGATCGGCAGGCATGACACGCCCTGCGGGCCGCGCGATCACGTGACTCCAGCGATGCAAGGCCTGCGGCGCGTCCCACCATCCATCCGCTCCGAACACCTCGCGCACGTCGTACAGGGTCTCGGCATAGCCGTCGAGCGCACGCTCGATGGTCTGGCCCAGCTCCATGGCCTCGAGGGGGAAGCGCGCGAGCAAGGCCCGCACGTCGAGGAGGTCCTTGGGGCGCCAGCGCGCAGGTCCCAGCTCGGTGAGCACCTGGATCTTTCGCCCGATGAGCGTCTGGGGCTGGCACGTCCACAGCCAGGTGTCTCCCCGCTCGAAGACGAGCCGGCTGCGGACCGGATCGGGCCACACGGGTAGGTGGAACGTCAGATCCACCCCGAAGTCGGCGGGTCGACCGTCCACCATGCCTGCAGCGAACAAGCGGAACCCGGGGATCGGGTGCCCAGGCCAGATCGTGTCGAGCCGAAAGCCGCGCGGCTCGAGCCTGACCCCATCGTCGACGGTCTCGCCGAGGATCCCGGCCAACCGCTCGCGGATCGTGGGCTCGTGGTAGGGCAGGCGGCACACCACGTCCACGTCGAGGGCAGGCCGACGCTCCTCGGGCAGCCACTGTCGCGCCAGCATGCCACCGCGGAGCACGAAGGCCTCGGCGTCGGGCTGACGCCCGAGCCGCAGGAGGAACCCCTCGAGCAGCCGGTGCCGGAGTGTGGCGTGCCCCGTGGTCATACCGAAAGACTACACCCGAAGGCCAGGAGCTACTTGCCCGCCGCCTTCTTCTTCTTGAGGGCTTCCATGCTCATCTTGTACTCGACGTCGTCGCGATCGATGTTCGAGTAGGGGCTCTTCCGCTTCACGCCTTCCCAGCGCCCCCCGCCCCCCTCCCGAGGTCCCTGGGGAATCGAGATGGGGTTCCACTTCACGGCAGGAGCTTCCTTCTCCCCACCACCACTTCCCACGTCTGCGGTGGTGGCACCGGCCTGGGCTGGGATCTCCAACTTCTCCGGCTCGGTCTCCACATCCGCCACGGGAGCAGGAGTGGTGTCGGGTGCCACCGGCGCCTCCGGGAAGAGGTCGGCGAAGCACCCAGCGAGCATCACGGTCCAAGCCACCATGGAACGCCTCCACCCTCCTCCCTAACCGTGGGCTAGTTGTCGCGCTGGCTCTCCACGGCCATCACGAACTCTTCCGAGATCTCGCGTGGCGCGAAGGCGAACCCGAACCACGGCTCGACGTCGTAGGTCACGTCGATGCGAATGGCGTCGACGGGCGGGAACTGCACGTTGCCGAAGCCATCCGAGGCATCGCACGCTCCGGTGACGTCGCGGCGGCAGTAGAAACCCTCGATCAGGCAGCCCGAGCCCAGGTTGCAGGGGTAGCCCATGCCGACCAGCACGTCCTGCGCACGCTGCATGGCCTCGGGCAGGATCAGGTCGCCGGGATTCGGCACCGAGCCGTCGTCGGGCTCGAACACGGCCGTGCCGATGCGAGCCCCATCCATCGCCGAACGTGCCACGGCCACGCGCGTGGCCATGAAGCGTCCCCAGTCGACCACAGCGGAGAGCAGGCCGAACAGGATGACGATCCACAACCCGAATTCGATCGCCGCAGAGCCACGGCGGTTCAGACGCCTCATCATCGCTGCCACTCCAGTCGGTAGTAGGAGGTGGAGGTGATCTGGCCAGGCACGGGTACGAAGCCGACCAGGGGAGAGAAGTTCATGGTGATCGAGCACACCAAGGTGCGATCGGGAGGAGCGAACACGTCCTGGACCACCACGTTGCACCCGGGCCCCGACGTACAGAAGGGCGCGGCACGCGTGTTGATCTCGTCCGTGGCCGTGGTCCGCGGGTTGCCGATGACGGGGTCCACCATGGACCCCTCACGACACGCGAGCGACGCCGCGTTGTCGATGCCCGCCTGGTTGGCGAACAGCCATCCGTAGTCCATCAGGCCCAAGAGGATACCGACGAACACGGGAAGCGTGAGCCCGAACTCGATGGCGTTGGCACCGCGGCGGCTTCTGCGACCAAACATCGTTGTCTCCTCAGTCCACGATGGCGGTGGGCAGCGACTCTGCCACGTTGCGGTAGAGATCGGGCAAGTCGGTGGAGACCTGTCCGTTCTGGTAGAAGCCCACCCCACGCACCAGGCTCTGCATCTGGGCCTCGTTCACGTTCGTTCCGAGCAGGATGGTCCAGACGTGGATGTCGTAGGTGTCCCAGGCGGTGTCCACCGCGTTGAGGGCCTGGGTGTTCGCCTCGGCGGTGTTGTTGGGACGGTTGAACACCCCGTCCGAGAACACCAGCATGCCACGGAAGAAGCTCGGGTCCGTGGCCAGGTCGATCTGGTTGATCGCCTGCCGGATGGCGATGCTCGGGTTGGTGAACACGTCGATGTCTTCCTTCTTGGGCCCTTCCGTGGCCGTGGTCGTGAAGGTGCCGAGGTCGTCGGGGCAGCCCTGCTCCGTGTGGCAGATACCCGAGAACTTCGTCGTGAGGTAGGGCAGGTCCGAGGCGATGGGGACCATGCGCGCCCAAGTGGGGTCGGTGGGGTTGTTGGTTCCCGTGCCGTCTTCGTGCACGCCCACGCTGGCGTAGCCGGCGAGCCCGATCAGGTCGCCGTCCTGGGGGAACTGCACCATGTACTGCAGGAAGTCGAAGTTGGCGCGGCGGGCATCGTCGATGGCGCAGGAGCCCGTGGTGCAGCCGCCGTCCTGCATGGACCCCGAGAAGTCCTGGATCAGCATGATGGAGCGCTGCTGCTGGGCGGTGATGGAGCGCGCATCCACGTTGTGCGTGTCGACGCCGAACATGGGAGCGAGCAGCAGATCGACGGCGTTGCCCGCCTCTCGCGCCACCTCGACCTCGATGGCGTTGGCGTTGCCCTCGGCAGAGTAGCCAGGCGTGAAGCCAGGGGAGGTGCAGGCGTTGCCATCGCCGTCCGTGTTGGTCACGGGATCGCAGCCCGGATCACCGAACTCGTAGATCCCGAACACCATGCTGTTGCGGGTGGCGATGCCCATGGCCACCGGATTGCGGGTGATGATGAAGTCCGCGGCGTCCTGGGCCTTCGTCTCGGCTGCGTTGGTGGTCCCGCCGTCGGACAGGGTCTTCCGGAAGCCGATCAGCGCCGCGTGGGAGGCGGCGTCTGCAGTGGCCTGAGCCTGCTGCTCGGCCATCGTGATGAGGGAGATGTCCACGGCGAGGGCGGAAAAACCCAGGACCGCGAAGATGGAGGTGCCCATCAGCATGGAGTAGTTACCGCGACGCTGGCTCATACCGTCCTCTGGTGCTCTCTTGATGCACCCAATGTACAGGGCGGCGGCGCCGAGCAGAACCATCTCCTCTTACGGCACCGTTACATCGATGGGTTGTGGGGATTTCACGCCGGGGTCGAGCCATCCTTCCGACCATCGGATCCCAGCAGCCCGTCCACCACGGCGATCTGGGCCCCGCCGAAGTGGCGCGCGGACACGCCTCGCTGCACTCGATGGCCCCGCGCCTCGAGCGCCTCGGCCACGGCAGCGGCGGTGCCCACCTCGAGGAGCACCTGGTCACCATCGGGCGTCCAGCGCCACCGAGGCTGGTCCACGGCCTGCTGCGGCGTCCGCCCCGAGGCCAAGGCGAGCAGTAGCTGAAGGTGCCCCTGGGGCTGCATCTGCCCCCCCATGCACCCATAGGCGAGCCACGGCTTTCCAGCGCGCAGCACCACGCCCGGCATGAGGGTGTGAAAGGGCTGCTGCCCTGGTGCCACCCCGTTCACGGGATCGGCGACGGGGCCGAAGCCGTGGCCGCGGTTCTGCAGCGCCACCCCGGTACCCGGCACCACCACGCCGCTGCCGAAGCCGTGGAAGTTCGACTGGATCAGGCACACCACCCGCCCCTCGGCATCGCTGGTGCACACCAGCACGGTGCCGTGCCCGTCCATGGGCGGCGTGGGGCCGGCCGACGCGCGGTCACCGAGACCGGCTCGTTGTTCGGCGGCCCAGACGGGATCGAGCAGCTGCGCGGCGGCTGCACCCGCCCGGCGCGGATCCCCAACGGCCGCCCACCCGTGGCCGAAGGCACGCTTGATCGCCTCCACCTGTCGATGCACGTCGCCGAGCTCGGCAGCGTCGCCGAGGATCCCAAGGGCCGCCAGCGCCACCACTCCCTGCGACGGCGGCGGCATGCCCAGGACCGTCCAGCCACCCCACCCGAGCCGCAGCGGCTCCACCCAGCGCGGGGTGTGCGCCGCCAGATCGTCGGGCGTCATCCACCCCCCGTTGGCCCGGACCGCCGCGGCCAACGCCTCCGCCAACGGCCCGCGGTACAGCGCATCGGGCTCCGACTGCAGGCGCTGCAGCGTGCTCGCGAGGTCCGGGTTCGCGAAGCGCTCCCCCGCCGCAGGTGCCCTGCCCTGCACCAGGAAGGTGTCGCGCCAGGTGTCGAAGGCGGCGAAGCGCTCCACGCTGCGCTCCCACGCCGCCGCCGTGGCCCGTCCCACGGCGAACCCCTCCCGCGCCAGCGCGACGGCGGGCTGAAGCAGCCGCGACCACGGCAGCGTGCCCAGCCGGTCGTGCAGCGCGACCCAGCCCGCCACCACGCCGGGCACCGTGACGGGCGCGCCCCCCAGGGCCCCCACCGCGCCACCGTGCACGCGGACCACCTCCTCCACCACCAGGCTCGCCGACGACGCCCCGGCGCTGTCCAGCGCCCACACCTGGTCGCCGTGGGCCACCAGCGCGAACAGATCGCTGCCCAGGCCGTTGCCCGTGGGCTCCACCACCGGCAGGCACATGGCCGCCGCCAGGGCTGCATCCACCGCGTTGCCGCCATCGCGCAGCGCCTGTCTGCCCGCGGCCGCAGCGTGGCGCTCGGAGGTCGCCACCGCCGTCATGGCGCGGCTCGCATGGGCACGTGCGGGATCCCGTCCTCGTCGTAGCCCGGCCCCACCACCTCGAACCCCAGCTCCCCGTAGAAGCCGCGGAGGTGGGCCTGGGCCGCGATCTGCACGGGATGGGGCCCCCAGCGTGCGCGGGCGCGGCCCATGCCCTCGCGCATCAGCGTGGTTCCCAGGCCGGTGCCGCGGAAGCTGCGGCCCACCACCACGCGGCCGATGTGTAGGTGGCCGTGGGCGTCGGGCCCGAAGGCGCGCAGATAGGCGCCCAGCTGCCCGTCGCGGATGCCCAGCAGGTGCATCGCCTCCGGATCGCGCCCGTCGAGGTCGAGGTACACGCAGTCCTGCTCCACCACGAACACCTCCGAGCGCAGGCGCAATGCCTCGTGCAGCTCGGAGGTCGTCAGCTCCGGTAGGGATGCCCAACGCCACCGCATCGATGGCAGCCTATCATCGCGACAATCAACGGAGTTGATTGTCGCGATGCTACAGGTTGCCGCTCCGCGCCTGGACTTGCAGCACTCCCTGCACTCGCTCGCACACTCGCTTGTTCCAGTCCCACTGCAACCCCGGATCAGGTGCGCTCCGCTCGATCGCGACAATCAACGGAGTTGATTGTCGCGATCAGTACTCCTCGCGGAGGTAGGCGTAGAGATCCTCGGGCTCCAGATACAGGAACACCATCCGACCCAGCTGCAGCTCGTCGAGGCTGGTGAGCAGGGAGCGCTCGTGGGGAGGCAGCTGCAGGCTGTTGTGGAACGTGCAGTTGGTGGAGTCCAGATCCTCGATCATCCAGCGGCGGATGCGGGCGATGTAGTGCAGCCGCGCGTGCTCCGCCGAGATGGTGTAGTCGTTGAGCACCACGTCGCAGCGCCTGTCGCGACCGATGAGGTAGGCCCCCGCGATCGCGGTGTCGCCGACGTAGCGAACGCCCGCCAGTCGCTCCACGTCCACCTTGCGACGCCCTGGCTGGGGCGCCTCCGCCAGCCGACTGCCCAGCGTGCGCCGCTTGCTGTGACGCATGGTGCCCTCGGGCCCCCGCTCGCGGGAGGTCAGCTCGCCTTCCACCACGTACCGGAGCAGGAACACCGGCGTGGGCCGCCGCGACGCGAAGGCCTGCGCCGTCACGGACCGCGCTTCCTGTTTGTAGGGATCGAGTCGATGCATCGAACAACCGATCGATCCGCCCGGATGGGACTTGAGCCGAGGACGTCATGGACGTCGCGGTTTGGCCATGCAACGCTGTCAACCGCAGGTCAATCCACGGTACGTCCTAGGGTTTGCGGTTGGCCCAGTTCTTGCTCACACCTGACGGTCATCGCAGGGAGATTCCATGCTCAGCTCACTGTTGCTCTCCGCCTGGATGCAACCCGCCCATGCCTGCGGCGGGTTCTTCTGCAACCGGGACCCCATCGACCAAGCCGGTGAAGACATCATCTTCGCCATCGACAAGGACAATGGCGAGGTCACCGTCCACGTCCAGATCGAGTACACCGGCTCCGCCGATGACTTCGCCTGGATCGTTCCCGTGCCGCAGGTGCCCGAGCTCGTGCTGTCGTCGGATCGGCTCTTCCAGACCGTGAAGGCCATGACGGAGCCGCGCTTCAGCCTCGAGATCGAGGAGCTGTTCGACTGCGAGGGCGGTCCCTACTACGGCTACTACGACGCCGTCGCGGACTTCTCGACCACCAGCGCCTCGCCGCCCAACGCCGAGAGCGGCACCGTCAACGTGGTGTCCCAGCAGCAGGTGGGCCCCTACGACACCGTGGTGCTCCAGGCCCAGACCACCGCCGGCCTGCTCGACTGGCTGCAGAGCAACGGCTACCTGCTGCCCGACGAGCTCGACCCGGTGCTCACCCCCTACGTGGCCGACGACAGCTACTTCGTGGCCCTGAAGATGGCCAAGGACAGCGAGGACGGCAACCTCGCCCCCCTGGCGATGCGCTACGCCGGTGACCTCGCCTCCGTGCCGATCCAGCTCACCTCCATCGCCGCCACCGAGGACATGCGCCTGCGCGCCTACGTCTTCGGGGACGCCCGCGCCGTGCCCGACAGCTACCACCACGTGCAGGTCAACGACCTGGTGATCGACTGGTTCAACTTCGGCAACAACTGGGAGGACGCCATCACGGTGGCCGCCGACGAGGCCGGTGGGCACGCCTTCGCCACCGACTACAGCGGCCCCGCCGACATCCTGAAGGACATGCTGTACCGGGATGGTCAGTACGATATCGAGCGGCTGGCGCTGGCCACCGACCCCTTCCGCTTCTTCCAGGAGATCCAGAACCAGGGCTTCGCGGGAGACGCCACCATCCTCGCCCTGTTCCAGCAGTTCCTGCCCATGCCGCAGGAGCTGGTGGACGACGGTGTGGACCCGCAGTCCTTCTACAACTGCCTCGAGTGCTACCGCAAGCAGGTGGAGCAGATCCCCTTCGACAGCGCAGCCTTCGCCGCGGCGCTGGACGAGTTCGTCGTCACGCCCCTGCGCCAGGCCCAGGAGATGGTGGACGCCCATTCGCGGCTGACCCGCCTGACCAGCTCCGTCTCCCCGGTGGAGATGACGGTGGATCCCACCTTCGTGTTCAACAGCGACATGACGCAGACGGTGGAGCAGCAGCGCTCCGCCACGCTGCAGCTGCTGTGCGGCTGGGGTGAGCCGTGGCAGGAGGCCCCGCGCAAGCTGGTGCTGGCCGACGGCCGCGTGTACGAGCTGCCGTCGCAGCAGTGGTTCTGGGAGAACAACCTGACCGAGTACGAGTACCTGCAGGATCTGATGGACGTCTACGCACTGATCATCGAGGACACCTCGGACGAGGGCGAGCCGTTGGTCATCTTCGACGGCACCGAGGACGCCATCGCGGCAGCCGACGACTTCAACGACCCGAACCAGGTCGCCGGGTGCGGCTGCCAGTCCACGGCCCCCACAGGCATGGCGGCCTCCATGCTGCTGGCCCTCGGCCTCGTCGTCCGGCGCCGGCGCTCCTGATGCGCACGCTCCCCCTCGGGATGGGCCTGCTCGTGGGCCTCGTGGCCTGCGACGAGCCCCCGCCCGTTCCGCCCGGGCATCCCTGTGATGCCGACACCACGGCGCTGGACGCGGCGCCCCCGCGGGGGGAGTTCGGCGATCTGGTGGACGGCTCTGCCTTGTGGTGCGCCATTCCCCCTCAGGGCGGCGCGCCCTACAGCCCCTTCCGCGTGCGGGTGCAGGGGCCCGAGGCCCTGTCGGAGGGCGTGTGGCTGTCGATGACGGCCGTGGACCGCGACGACGGCGAGGAGCTGGCCTACACCGACCTCAACATGGGTGTGACCTGCGCCAACGTCGGTGACAGCGCGGGCTTCTGGGTGAGCAGCGAGGCCCACATGCGCTACTCGGGCTGGGCACTCGACGAGCTCGACGGCCGGCGTGCACGCATCGAGCTGCATGCCGAGTCCCTGGACGGCTCCGTGGTGATCGATCACACGGCCGACGTCGATCTGGTGCTGGATCTGGAATAGGCAGCCAGGGTGATCGCCATCGCCCTGGCCGCCCTACCCTTCCACGGAGACCTGACGGACCTGGTCCGCGTCGAAGATCCGAACCACCCCGACGCCGTCGCTCGCTCCGCCACGGGCGCGCTCCTCGTGGGTCCTCCCCCCGAGGACATCCCGTGGCGACCGGCCTCCATCCCACAGACGGATCACTACGAGAGCGAGGCCGTGGCCGCCACCAACGCCGATCTGTGGCACACAGATGGCGCCACCGGTCAGGGCGTGCGGGTCGCGGTGTTCGATCTGGCCTGGAACGCCGCCGAGACCGATCTCGACGAAGTCGGCCCCTTCACCACCCACGACTGCTTCGCGAGCCCCACCTGCGAGGTGCCCTTCGATCCGTACCGGCCCACGGGCAACGCCGGCGGGGTGCACGGCTGGGGCTGCGCCGAGGCGGTGCACGACATCGCACCCGACGCCGAGCTGTTCGCCGTGCGGGTGAACTCCTTCACGGCCCTCGAGAACGCCGTGGACTGGGCCATCCGCAACGACATCGACGTGATCAGCCTGTCGATGTCGTACTACAACGACTCCTTCTACGACGGCACCGGCCCCCACGCGCCCTTGATGCGCCGACTCGAGGCCAACGACGTGCTCATGGTCACCAGTGCGGGCAACATCGCGCGCGACCACTGGTCGGGCCCCTTCGTGGACTCCGACGGCGACGGGCGCCTCGACGGCGACGGCGACAACGCGCTGTGGATCTTCTTGGACAGCACCACGCGCATCAACGTGATCTGGAACAGCTTCGGTCGCTGCAGCGACACCAACCTCGACGTGCACGTGGTGAGCGCCACCGGCACCGTGATCGGCGCCTCCACCGACGCCCAGGACCCCGAGGCGAACCGGTGTCGTCCGGTGGAGGTGGTGCAGGCCCGAGCCAGGGAGCCGGACTGGTATCGGCTGGAGATCTCCCACATGCGAGGCGTGCGCACGGGCCTCGACGTCTCCGTGATCGCCCGCGGAGGGGAGCTGATGAACCCCATCGCCGCAGGCTCCATCACCGATCCCGGCGCTCACCCCTACGCCGCTGCGGTGGGTGCTGTGTGGGTGGAGAACTACTTCGAGGGGCGCCGGGAGCGCTTCAGCTCGGTGGGCCCCAGCCACGCAGGCGTGCCCAAGCCCGACATCTCCGGTCCCGACGGGCTCACGAGCGCCGCCTACGGGCCCGGCGGCTTCTTCGGCACCAGCGCCTCCACGCCGGTGGTGGCGGGGCTGGTGGCGGTGATCAAGAGCGCGGATCCGAGCCTGACGAACCGCGAGGCGTTCCAGCGACTGCAGGCCTACGCCCGCACCCATCGCGGCTCGGTGGCCCCCGATCCGGAGCTGGGGGCCGGGCTGGCGCGCCTGCCGGTGACGGATCCGGAGTGGCACGGGTGCGGCCAGCGTCCACTGATCCTGCCGCTGGTGCTCTGGTTACCCCTGTGGCGCCGCAGGCGACGTGGAGGCTGACGTGGTGCATCGATACGTGTTCGTGAAGCTGAAGGACGAGGGCAAGCGGCAAGAGGTGGCGGACGCTGCCCTCGCGGCGCTGTCGGCCGTGCCCGTGGTCACCGGTGTGCACGTGGGCACCCCAGCCGACGAGGCAGCCAGCGTGTGGGATCTCGTCTTCGAGGTGCGGTTCTCGCGCTACGAGGACGTCGCCGTCTACGCCGTGGACCCCATCCACGTCGCCTTCGTGCAGGACGTGCTCACGCCGAACGCCGAGGTGAAGAAGGCCTGGAACTTCACGGTCCGCTCCGCTCCCTGACTCGTCGGGGGTTCGACGGGGCGATAACGAGGGCCCCGGATGCGGAGGCTGCTGTGAATCAACGATCGGTGATCTGGGCCGGGCTCTTCGGCGGTGTGGGGCTGGTGCTGTTGGTCTGGCTGATGAGCAGCGACACCACCACCGAGCAGGCTCGGGGCCGAGCACCGAACGCCAGTGCGGAGGCGGACGGACTGGGCTTCGAGCGCAACACCCCCGCCACACTGCGCGAGGCGCGGCTGCGGGAGCGCAAGGAGCCCAAGCGCCGAGGCACCATCATCCGCGGCCGGCGGGACCGCCCCGTCGCGGAGGCGCCCCCGGGCATGCGGACGCAGAAGCCCGTGACCCCAGGCGAGCCCCTGCCCCTCGATCAGGAGGGCGTGAAGGCGGCGGTCGACACCTACCGGCCCGACCTGGACGGCTGCTACCGAACGGCGCGCCTGCACAGCCCGGACCTGCCCGCCGATCACGCGCTGTCGCTGAACGTGGTGCCGATGGGGGGCAAGGAGATGTCGAGGATCGCGTCGATCACCACCGACACCGACGACGCACGGGTACTGGAGAGCTGCATGACCGCGGCGCTGTCGGACGTGCGCTTCGAAGGGTCGCAGACCACCACCATCCGATTCCCGGTCACGCTCGCCGCCGAGTAAGTCTCGCTCACTCGCTGTCTGGCGAGGCCCCGGCCGACAGCGAGGAGACCACGATGCCCTGCTCGCGGAGGAGCACGTCACAGGGGAGCACGTGCTTCCTCCCCTCGTCGTCCTTCACCACCAGGGTGATGGCGTCGTAGCGCAGCAGCGTTCCCGACACCTCGCCGATGCGAACCTGATCCCCGGGTCGTGCCACGAAGGGCGCGTACTGACGGACCAGGAGCTGACGGACCACCGAGCGACTCCCCAGCGCGAACGACAGGCCCAGGCTCGACAGCCCGATCCCCGCCACGAGCAGGATCAGCCCGTCCACCAGATCGGTGTCCAGGCCCAGGTGTTGCACCGCGGTGGTCACGAAGACCGCCACGATGGTGTAGTAGGCCACGTTCTGCGCGAGCGCGGGGGAGACCAGGTCCGAGCGACTCCCCAGCACCGTGCCCACCACCCGCGAGGTCACGTCGGCCGCCAAGAATCCCGCCAAGCACAGCATCATGGCCGTCACGAACCGAGGCAGGAACTCCAGGATGGCCGAAAATCCCTCGGCGATCCCCGGTAGGCTCACGCTCTCGGCCATGAGGACCGCGGTGGCCAGCAGGATCGTGAGGCCCGTCAGATCGCCGAGCACGCGATCCACGCCGGTCTTGATCTGCACCGAGTAGAGCAACCTCACCACGCCGAGGCGCTCGGCGAGCGCATCCAAGCCCGTCCGGCGCACCAGCGTGCGCACCAGCCAGCGCCCCACGAGCGCCAGCAACACGCCCAGCAGCGCCGTCGCCAGCAGCCGCACCAAGGTGGGCGCCCAGGCAGACAGCTCCTCGATCAGGCCACTCCGCAGCGCCAGCGCGTCCACAACCTCACCCACCGACATCATCACTCCCCTTCGTGAGTTTCCAGACGAGTCCCACGAGCTGCCCCAGCACCGCCGTCGCAGCGTCGGACGCCACCGGCCCCTTCTGACTCTCGGACTCGTCGATCTGCTCCCGCACGCGGTCGTCGAAGCCCTCCAGCACCTCGATCACCCGCGCCCGGAGTCCAGCGAACATGTGGAAGAAGGCCTCGTCGTCGGCGTCTTTACTCATGGGCCAGCTGCTCCCAGCGTTCGCGGAACTGGTCGCGGGCCCGCTTCAGGCGCATCTTCAGTGCGGAGGATCGAAGGTCCAGGGTGCGCTCGATCGCCTCCATGGACAGGTCTTCGACGTAGCGCAGCACCAGCACCTCTCGGTAGCCATAGGGCATGTCGTCCAGCACCTTCATGAGCAGCTGGTCCGAGGCGACGAGCCCGTTGGGCATGGGCGGCGCCTCCGGCCGGGGGGCTCGATCCTCGTACTTCGAGCGGGTCGACCGAGACCGCCGCAGGTTGAAGGCCGTGCGCGTGGCGATGGTCCGCAACCAGGCCCGAAATCGGTCGGTGCCGTGCAGCCGCTGCAGCGCCAGCCACGCCCGCAGGAACGTCTCCTGGGCCACGTCGTCGGCGAGCCCCGCGTCTCCCAGCAGGTGCACGAGGTAGCCGTACAGCCACGACTTGTGGCGATGGACCAGGCCATCGAAGGCCACACGGTCTCCGCGGCGCGCACGCGCCACCAAGGAGGCGTCGTCGGTGTCTGGGTTCCCATCACGCAGGGGACGCTGTCCGTACGTCGACCTGCACCCGCCGGACCTCGAAGGCGAAGGCGGCGCCACGCCTCGCCAGCCGGAGCCCCTGCGCGCGCGGCGTCATGGTGCACGCCTCGCACACCTCTGCAGCGCCATCGGCATCACGGGTCGACGTCCAGCAACGCATCGAGCGAGTCTGCGACGCCCTGTAGCGCCGCTCGCGTGGCGCCCAGATCCTCAGTCACGTCCACGCGAACGCTCGCCAACGACTCGGCCACGGCCCCCGCACCGCTCGCCGTCGCACCTCGCAACAGCTCGTCGGTGCGTCGAACGTGGGTCTTGGCGATCCCGAAGTTGCCTTGCTCGAGCTGGCCCTGCGCGTGCGCCAGCTCGAGGCGCGCGCGCAACAGGTCCGTGCTCTGAGCTGCCTGGCGGCTCGCTGCACTCGACGCGCTCTGGGCCGCGTTGCAGGCCTCGAGCTCCGCCGACAGGCCCTGCTCGATCTCCGCTGCACGGGCGCGCTCGCCGAGCCACACGTAGGCTCCCGAGCCCACCGCTGCGACGAGGGCGATCCCCAAGGTCACCCCGATCCGACGCAACGCCTGGGTGAAGCGGGAGGGCTGCGCGGGTGGGGTTGGTTCGTCTTCTGACACGGTCGTTCTCCTGGCATCGACGCTCCGAGGGGAGCCTCGCTTCCAAGACACGGGCCGGGCCGGCTTGGTCACAACCGATCTGGAAACGACCTTCGCGCGACACGGACAGGTCGGTGGACGTGGTCACGTTTCGTCGCCGAATCGGGGACGATCCACCTCGACAACCGTCGTCACGACGCCGTAGCCGTCAGGCGCGGTGCTACACTTCCCCCTATCCCCGTTGCCACAGGTGTCGAGCATGCGTATCGCTTCGTTCTGCAGTCCCCTGGTCCTCCTCCTGTCCGTTGCCTGTACGGGCGACAAAGACACCACGGAGACGCCCGACACGGACACCGAGACGGACACCGAGACCGTGGAAGACACGGTGGACACCAGCGATCCCGGACCCGATCTGAAGCTGGCCACCGAGGTCCGCTTCGTGGGCTTCATCGCCTGGGACGCGGCCAAGGGCGTGGTCCGGTCGCCCATTATCGACGGCAACGATGGCTTCATCTCGGCCTTCGTGATCAACCTGTACGAGAAGGGCGCCTTCCAGTCGGGGGACGACTCGGGCCGGTGCCGCGTGTCGGTGAACCTCGAGGGCTACGTGCAGTCCGGAGCCGCACTCAAGAACGGCTGGGAGTGGGGGCTCGACATCCCCGAGGGTCCCAAGAAGGGCACCTTCACCGACTGCATCGACCAGGGCTTCTCCGCCGTGCAGTTCACCAAGGGCGATCCGCTGCAGGACTGGGAGCCCATCGACTGGGCGCTGCGTATGGGCGGGGCCCGCACCGCCGAGCTCGAGGACTGGCTCACGCCCGACGACACGAAGGACTTCGAGATCGACTGGTACAAGGCTGGCGCCTGGTCCACGGAGACGGGCGGCTTCTCCACCGACGACGACAACAACTTCTGGTACGGCTACGCGATGGACGACAAGGGCAACGTCGACTTCGACACCCGGCCCCTCGAGGGCGACTTCCTGCCCAGTCCCGGCCAGCTGGCGACTGGCTACTACGTGTTCGACCAGCGCGTCTTCTGGAACATCGATCCGAGCACGACCAAGACGCCGCCGAAGTAGGCGAGCCGGCCGCGACACCATCGGTGGAGTTCAGTCCAGCGGAGGCGCATACCCCATCGCCTCCCTGACGATATCCGACTTCCCCGCAGTGAGTAGTATAGGCGGCGAGAAGAACACCTCGTTGGTCTCGTAGTCCCACCAAGCGCAGCGGATGACCTCTGACGAGAAGCTCAGGGAGCCGATCTGGAGTCTTGAAAAGGTTGAAACTGAATCGCCTGGTTCGAGCGCCACAGAATGGGTCAAGAATGGAGGCGGGTGCTGAGATGCAAATGGGTGAAACGACGGGACATTACCCACCCATACAATCCTCTGATCATCCAGGTGCTGGCTCCAGAATTTTCCAGACCCGGGAAGGCGAATAGGCTCATCACTGACGTTGGTCAGTTTGGAACGCGCAACTCCTTCGCCGCGCGAGTCACCTCCCACCTCGCACGTCACCTCACCGCGTGCGGAAACGACAAGGAGGGGAGACAACAACTCAGGAAGCACGTCCACAGGAGCTGCTGAAACCAGATGGGCGAACTGGTATCTTGCCACAGGGGGCCGTCTCGGCCTAGTGCAAGAAAAGTACATCGACCACAAGACATACATCGTCCCCCCTCAAGGCGGTGCACGGCCGTACCGTTCTCTGGTAGATCCCCAAGCCTGATCCAGCCAGGGGGTCAAGGCCGCGAGGAACAATCCGATTTCGGTAGACCAGACAAGCAAGTTCCAGACGATCCACGGCGCCACGTGCCACGCAACACGAAGATCCCGCCACCGGCAGCACCTGCACGGATCCCGGCGTGCTACTGGCCTACATCCGAGCTAGCTGCCCAACGCCTCGACGAGCTCCCGGAACACCCTCTCTGCCGCCTCGTCGGCTGGGAACATCAGCTCCACCCGTAGCTCCGCCATCGTGACGTCCGAGGGCTTGTCGAAGCGCATCACCGTGGTGATCGTGTGTACCGCCCGTCCGCCCACACGGATCGTGTCGCAGATCACCGGCTCGTAGGGCCCCGCCGAGCCACTCGGAGCCTTCGCCGCGTGCAGCTCAGCCCGCTGAACCAGCGACGGCAGATCGGGATGGGGATGGTGGAACAGCTCGTGCCGCAGGGCTGCCACCACCTGGTGTG
>JAHQVJ010000228.1 GCA_019634415.1 Myxococcales bacterium | reverse complement strand
GACTCCGACGGGCTCACGGATGCCGAGGAGATCGTAGAGCACGGCACGGATCCGCTGGATCCCGACACGGACGGCGGCGGGGTGCGCGACGGGGTGGAGGTGTGGCGGGGCACGGATCCGCTGGACGACACCGACGACGGCAAGCCAGGCATCGACAGCGACGGGGATGGGCTGTCGGACGAGGACGAGGGGGTGCTGGGCACCGATCCCTTCGACACCGACACCGACGACGACGGGGTGCCCGACGGCGTGGAGGCCGACGACGGCACCGACCCGACGAACGCCGACACCGACGGCGACGGGCTGGACGATGGCGAGGAGGCGGATCAGGGCACCAACCCCATCGACGCCGACAGCGACAACGACGGCCTGGACGACGGCGTGGAGGTGCTCGGGGGCACGGATCCCCTCGACCCCGACACCGACGGCGACGGGCTCGACGACGGCGTGGAGGAGGAGGTGTACGGCACCGATCCCACCGACGCCGACAGCGACGACGACGGGCTGGACGACGCCTGCGAGGTGCAGATCCATCGCACCGATCCGCGCGACCCCGACACCGACGGGGGCGGGGCGAGCGATGGAGCGGAGGTGGCTGCGGGCCTCGATCCGCTCGATCCGCGCGACGACGGACGGGTGCCGGAGGTGCCGGGGGCGCCGGGCGAGTACCTGGGCGGGGCCTGTCCGGGCTGTCAGGCGGGTGGCGCGGTGCCGATCACTGCAGGGTGGCTGGCGGCGGTGTGGCTGCTACGTCGGCGACGTCGTCTGCAGGGGTAGCAGCCGGGCGTCTGCGAGGGCCGCGGTGCGGTGGCCGGCGGTGGCGAGGTACACCGGATCCTGGGCGAACGACAGGAAGGTGGCGGCGTCGGGGTGGCGCACGAGCAGCACCCGATCCCAGTGCTGATCGGTGGGCCCGATGAGGTAGGCGCCGCCTGTCCCGTCGTAGAGCACCTGCGAGCCGATGCCGGCGAGGATGGGCAGCGTGTGGCGGGCGTACAGGCGGTAGGCCTGCTCCCCGCTGATCGGGGACTCGGGCGCGAGCTCGGGGTGCTCGCTGTAGTCAGCGACCTCGCGGAAGCGCAGCAGGTTCAGCATCACGACGGGGCCCTGCAGCTGCCGCATCACGAAGGCGCGACCGGACTCCTGAGTGGCATGGACGAAGGTCTCGGACAAAGGCACCTCCTGCCCGCTCCTAATGTGCGGGGAGGAGGTGCCGGCTAGGCCCGTCGACTGTTCTTCGTCGATCGAATCCGGTGGCGGTCAGATCAGAAGCTGGAGGGAGGTGGCGGGCCTGAGTCGTTGATCAGCCGGTTCACCTCATTCATGATCATAGGTCTGGCGAGCTCGATGATCGTGTAGTGCGGATGGCCGGTGACGATGCCCGAGCGCTCCGCTTCGCGGAACATCGCACGTGGGAGGACTTCGTTACGGGCGCCCTCCATAGGGCCGCCCACGGACATGATTCCCTGCACCATCTCTGTCTGGATGATGTTCAGCACAGGCACGTCTGGGTTGTTGAGGGCACCGTCGAAGTGCAGCGCCCTCGAGGCGTCTTCGGCAAGATTCCAGGGATTGCGCGAGCGAAGACCAAGAAATTCCGACGTTTCCGAGTCCCAGTGGGGAAGTCGGTTCTGGTTCGCTCCGTAGGTGCCGTCCACTACGATGACGGCATCGACACCCCATGACTTCACCTTGTGCTTCGACAGAATGTTCATCACGGTTGCGCCTCCGTAGCTGTAGCCCATGAGGATACCAAGGCATGTGTCGCAGCTGTTCTTCTCGAAGTACCTCTGGGTGATTCTGGCGGCACCCTCAGCAGTCCGGTCGAAGAAACGGGTTTGAAGAACCTTCGGGACGATGGGGATGCCGAGCGAGTCTCCGAGTTGTTCGAGCTCTTTGGCCAGCTCGATTTCGGGGGTGCGGTAGCGGCCCGTGGCCGCCAAGATGGGTGAAAGTCGACGTCCGGGGTGGACTTCGTGATGGGCCATCATGCCATGCGGACCGCCTTGGAAGATCAGGACGTTGACCCATGAGGGCAGGAGCTGAGCGGTGCTGGCAGGGGAGGTCTCGACACCAAAAAAGCCTACGCCCCGGCGCTGCCACTTGGCCTCGAGGACCCATTCGTCCAGCAGAATCCCGATGAGCTGCCACCGGTCGGTATTTCCGGCTCGGCGCTTGTTCCTTCGGGCCCTGCGCTCTTGGATACGCTCCCGCTTCCGTCCCGTCCACCCTGGCTTTCGCGCTTCCTTGCGGTCCACGCGAGCCTGCCGCCGCCTTGTCTTCCTGGCATTGCGTGCCTTGCTCCGCCCGTCCCGACGGTTCTGCCGGATCTGAGCACTCAGCTGGGCGATCTCCTGCTCGATCGTCAGCTCGATGTTCCGCGTTCCGAACAGAACGTGGTAGTGCCTCGCATACAGGTCCGATCCAGTGCTCCCTTCGTCGGATCCTGGCGGTGAGCAGCTCATCGGCCCGTAGTGACAGGGAATCCCGCCCGTCGACAGGTCGGGCCCAGCGGTGAGGAGGGATCCGAAGTCGGTGTCGGCCCAGGGGTTCTGCACGGGGTCCAGGCGGATGTCGGGGGTCCAGTTCACGTCCATCCAGCCATCGTCGGCACTGGCGGAGATCTCCAGCGCCTCGGCGTTGAGGGTGGGGGGAGGGGAGCCGCTCAGGATGGTGCAGGTGGACTTGAAGCCCATCGGGTCGGCGTACAGGAGCGGGTTGCCCATCGCATACAGCGTGCGGTGCGCATCCCCGTGAGTGCCCAGCGGATCGGGCGACAGGAAGTGTCCAGAGACCGCGTCGTACACCCGATGGCGCGCCAGGTGCACCGTGTCGGTTCCCGCGATCACCTGCATGCCGGCGAAGCCGAAGCCGTCGTCGGCCACCGCCGAGGGGGTGGACTGCGTGCCCATCCCGAAGGCGTTCCCGGCATCCCACTGTGTCAGATCCTCGGCCATCGGCGTGCCCGTGGGCTGCACGTCCAGCGTGCGCGACTCGAGCTTGGTGCCGAAGCTGTCGTAGGTCAGCCGCTGGATCCCGCTCGGACCCTCGACGTAGACGATGCTGTCGCCCGAGGGAAGCGTCTCCTCCACGGGACGCCCGCCAGGGTTCACGGGATGCCAGTGCGTGACACGCAGGTCTCCCGTGGCGTCTTCCTGCGCCACTGGCATGCCGAATCCGTCCCGCAGGTATCGGGTGGTGATGCCGCCCGTGGTCGCGGTGGCCACCCGCCCCGATGCATCCCGCACGAAGCTCGCACCGTTGTGGTTGGTGACGGTGCCCAGCCAATCGTCGTAGGTCACGGCGTTGCCGTCCACCGTGCCCACCACACCGTCCGTGGTGTAGGTGACGGAAATGGTGGAGGGGGCGCCGCCCACGACCTGGTCGATGGCCGAGCGCCGGCCGGCGTCGTCGACGGTGTAGGTGTAGGTGTCGCCCGTGAGCCCGACGGTCTCCTCGACCAGGTGTCCGGCTCCGTCGTAGACGTAGACGTCGATGGTGGTGGAGCCGCCGATGAGCTGGCTCTGCTGCGTTACCCGACCCAGGCTGTCGTAGGTAGGGATCCAGCGCTTCTCCACTGTGCTCCCCAACGTCTCCTCGGTCTGGGTGACGCGGCCCACGGCATCGAAGGTCAGCTCCACCGTGGAGCCGAGCTCGGGCCGGTCGACCACGGTGGCACGGCCTGCGTCGTCGCGCAGCGTCACGTCGAAGAGCAGATCTCCCCCCGCGGCTCCGGCGACGCCCTGGCGCACTTCGTCCAGCTCGTGATCGAAGATCCCACCGTAATCGAAGTGCACGGTCTTCCCCGAGGGACCAGTCTGCTGCTCCAGCACCCCGTTGTCGTAGTAGGTCAGGGTGGTGGTGCCCTCGTCGACCCCGTTGATGTCGAGGGCGCGGGTGAGCACGCGACCCATAGCGTCGTAGGTGAACGTGGTGTCGACCTGGTCCAGCCGGACGCCATCGTCGGTCTCGCCCTGCACGGTCGCGGGATGGTCGAAGGCCGACCGGCCCGTGAAGGTCCGCGTCACGGTGCTCGCTCCCGCTGCCACCACCTGCGAGGACAGCCGTCCCAAGCTGTCGTAGGCGCTGGTGGTGGTGCGCGCGGCGCCACCGCCCACGGGCTGCAGCACCTCGGTGTGGGGGAGCGGCCCCACGCCCGAGGGTGCAAGGGTGTGGGTGGTGGTCTTCACCAGGCCGAGGAACGTCTCCGTGGCTGGAAGGCCGTCCGTGGCCCCCCAGGTCCGGTCCGTCCGCTCGCCCTCTTCGTCGCTGAAGGCCAGGCGGCCCGCGGCCGTGTAGCCCATGGTCCGGTTGGGGATCACCACCGTCGTGGCGCCGGGATCGTACGGTCCGTCCGTTCCGATCCGCCGTCCGTCGGCGTCGTACTGGTGATCCGTCTGCAGCACCACGGTGCTGGCCGTGTCCACCTCGCGCACGCTGCTCTCCCGGGAGCCGTCGAAGTGGAATTCGGTGCGGGTGCCGTCTGCGCGCAGCTCGAGGATCACGCGGTTCGCGGAGTCGAGCCAGCGCTCGGTGCTGTGACCCTCGCCGTCGGTGACCGTCTCCTTGCGCAGGTGGTCCACCGCGGTGCTTCCCACCAGCGTCAGGCTCATGCCCGTATCCGCATAGGTGGTCGACAGCGTGTTGCGACCTGGCAGATCGGCGAACACCACGCGGCCTACCTCGTCATACCGGGTCTCGGCCTGATCGCCCTCGGCGTCGACGTTGCGGCGGAGCCGCCCCAGCACGTCGAAGTACTGCTGCGTGACGGCACCCGTCGGGTCGGAGGTGGAGGTCTTGCGACCCCACGCGTCGTACTGATGCGTCCACACGCTCTGTCCTGCCGGACCGCTCGTGGGTGACAGTGTCCGCGTGAGCACGCGGTCGGAGATGCCGTCGTAGGTCAGCTCCTCCACGACGTCGCCCGAGCCCCGCTCGCGACGGGTGATGCGCCCACGATCGTCGTAGGTCAGCGTCTGCACCCCGTCGGCCGTGGTCTGGGTCGCGACTCGACCCAGTGCGTCGTAGGTGGTCGTGGACATCGTCCAGCTACCCAACGTCTCCTCGAGCACCGACCCGTCGTGGGCGTACCCCCAGCCGATGGTCACGCCGTCGGCATCCACAGACTGGATGCGCTGGCCCGACACGTCGTAGGTGTGGGTCGTGGTGCCCGCCTCGGGCGTGGTCTCCTCGACCAGGTCGTCAACGGCGTCGTGAACGGCCCAGGCCGTCGTCGACAGCGAGCCGTCCGTCGTCAAGGTCTGGACGCGCCGTCCACCCACCGCACCCGTTGCGGGGGCGAGCTGCAGTGTGTCGGTCTGGGTGCCGGTGGACGTGCTCTCCCGTAGCGTGCCGCCGAATCCATCCGTCACCGTCTCGATCCAACCTCCCTGGCGGTCCGTCACGCGGGTCACCAGGTGGCCGTTGACGTCGAGGGTGTAGGCGGTGGTGGACAGCACGTCGAGCACGGTGCCCGACGAGTCGAGCAGCTCCTCGAGCACGGGACGACTCATGGTGTCGAAGGAGGTCCGCAGCGTCGTTCCATCGGCGCGTTGCAGCTCTGTACGCTCGTCGGCGTCGTTGTAGGCGTAGCTCTCCACCATCGGACCCTGCACGATCATGCCGTTGTCGCTCACGATGGAGGCGTTGGCGGCCGTGCGGCGCTCCTCGAGGCGCCCCCAGTCGTCGTAGGTCAGCAGCCACTCGGTGCCGTCCACGGGGAGTTCACGCACCACGTTCCCGTAGACGTCCAGCTCCTCGGTTCGGGTCAGGGCTCCGTTGAAGTAAGAGGTGTCCTCCATCGTGGTCCAGCGGTGGCGCTCCCGGTCCCCCAAGGGATCTTCGCGGATCTCCCGATGGGGGGCGTAGAACACGTAGGACCGCAGCGGCGTGGGGGAGACCGAGGCGTCGCTCGGGGGCTCCTGGATCACGATCTCGCGGCCGTACCCGTCTCGCTCCACCCGCGTGGCGTGCACCACGTCGGTCGTTCGAGGGTCGAAGGGAGGGGCCGTCGCCATCTGCTTGCCGTGGGTGTCGTAGCCCTGCCACTGTGCCCGGGCGGGCTGCGACGGATCACACGTGAAGCCGTTGCCCAGCGCGGCGCACTCGGTGGTCATGGTGGTGCGGCCGAACTCATCTCGGTACTCGAGGGTGAGGTTGCCGAAGCTGTCGCGCACCTTCACCTTCGGGTCGTTGAAGTTCGTGTCGGCGATCAACCCGCCTGCGGTGGAGGGCCGGCTCGAGCCGACCAGGTTGACATGATCGTACTGGTAGGTGTGGACCACCGTGGGCTGGGTCAGCCCCGAGGGATGGGGCGGGGTGCTCAGCGTCTCGGTGGCCACGAATCCCAGCGGCGTGAACGTGGTGCTGGTGGTGGCTCCGCGCCAGGTCTCCTCGGTGGTACGACACCACTCGTCGAGCACGAAGGTGCGGCGCTCACCCGCCGGATCGATCACCTCTCGGTCGCGGCAGAACTCAGTCGTGGAGAGCTGCGTGAGGCGATCGGGCGTGCTCACGAAGTCGAGCAGGCTCTGGGTGAGCTCCCCGTCGCTGCCGAACTGCATGAAGTGCTTCTTGATGGTGGTGCCCAGCGTGCCGCTGGTCCACAGCTCGGTGGGACGCAGGGGATCCGTGGCATCCCAACCTTTCACGGACTGGGTCGACCAGATCGCACCCGTGCCCCCAGGCAGCCCTTCGTACTTGACCTGCATCTTCTTGCGATGCAGGGTCGTTCCAGCGACGGCCTCGAAGGTCAGGTCGGTGGTGCGGTCGTCGTCGGGCGTGTACAGGTCGCGCAGCTCGACCGTGCTGACGGTCTTCTGTGTAGCATGATCGTGGTCGTACTCGGTCACGAAGGCCGAGGTCACGTTTCCGTCAGCGGACAGGGGGCGCGCGTTGACCCACGCGTTCTCCGGAGGGCTCGACGCCACCGTCACCTGCGACGGCGTGGGCCACCGCAGATCGGGGAACACGAAGGCCGGGTCGGCGTTCCAGGGAGCGGTCTGCGCGTTCGGTAGGGGTGTCCAGTCGCTGTCGATGCCCACCACGTCCGGGCGGGCGGCGTCCTCGTGGTTCAGGAGCGGCACCTCGATGCCGTCGTAGTTCCACAGCATGTCGGAGACGTAGGAGGGCGGCAGGAAGCCTCCCGCCGGGAGCGCGTAGCTCGGGTAGCGCCAGTGCCCCGACGCGGCGAAGATGGTGGAGAGCGCCGGGTCCCACAGGCCAGACAGGCCCTTGCTGTAGCAGAAGTCCAGCAGCCCCTCGATCGTGGCTTGGCTCAGGCTCTCGGGCTCGAAGACGCAGGCGCGCACCGCAGGGTTGAAGCGTGCGGTGTGACCTGGATTCG
This sequence comes from Myxococcales bacterium, assembly GCA_019634415.1. Classification (GTDB taxonomy): domain Bacteria; phylum Myxococcota_A; class UBA796; order UBA796; genus DRPG01. The sequence continues at coordinate 2,492 of JAHQVJ010000228.1, read as the reverse complement.
TCGGCTCCTCGTAGTTCAGGGTCAGCGACGATCCGTCGAAGCGGCCGTAGGCCCACACGTCCACGCGCTCGAGCGAGCCGTTCAGGCGGTGCCTGGCTGCCCACATGGGCGAGCCTCGCAGCTGGGGCGTGAGGTAGAAGCCGAAGCTGTCCACGATGCCCTGACGGTCACGCTCGACGGTGCCGAAGCCCGCAAACCCCTTGCGTCCCATGGCACCGTGGCCGTAGCGCAGCAGCACCCGACCCTCCGGGCCGTCCACGCGCTCCAGCACCTCCACGTTGGTGGGCAGCTCGGGGTTGTCGTGGAAGGGATGGGCCGAGTGGCCCCACGACAGCTCGATGGCGCCCAGGTCCTCCTTGCGCACCTCCACGAGGCGACCGTAGCTCTGATCGAGGCTGCTCCGCCGTAGCTGCACGCAGAAGCCCGAGGCGCAGGCGCCCGTGGCATCGGGGTTCCCCTCGGGGAAGATCTCCAGGATGTCGTCGAAGCCGTCTCCGTCGAAGTCCGCCATCACCACCTGCTGGTGGTGCTCGATGCAGATGTCGCCGTAGCTGGTGGCCTCGATGCCCAGATCGAGCTCGCCCGGTGCGGGGTAGGTGCCCACCCAGCCCCACGTGCCCGAGGTGGGGGAGGTGGTCCAGTTGTTCTCGAGCAAGCTCATCTGCTCGTCGATCAGGTCGAACCCGAGCTCGATGCCCTTGAACCGCGAGGCGTACACGTCGAGGCCACCGAGGGTGGGGTCGTGTCGACGGGAGCCCACGAGCATGGTGGAGTTCCCGTCCAGGTTGCGGCGCACGTTCCAGAAGGTTGGGAGCGTGCGCTCCTTGTCCTCATGATCGAGCTCCATCAGGAACGGCGCGCCGGCCTCGAGGCCGGAGTCGAGGAAGCCGCCGTAGCCGTCGCCGAGGTAGGTCCTGGAGAACGCGGCGGTCATCACGTCGGGTTGATTGTCGCCGTCGGTGTCTTCGCTGAAGGGAACCCAGTTGCAGTTGGGTAGGGTGCAGCCGCTCACCGGCCGCCACCGCATGAAGGTGGACACCACCAGGTCCACCATGCCGTCGCCGTTGACCTCGGCGAACTTGTAGATCAGCCCCGAGGCGTCCTGGTGCTGGGGCAGCGTCAGCGTCTCGCCCGTCTCGTCCTCGGCGTCCTCCGTGCCGGCTCGCTCTGTGTCGAGGGACATCGGGGTGCCGTCGATCCAGGGATCCCGACAGGTACTGCGGTACCACTCCTCGTCGCCCGTGCGGATCGGGTCGGGGTCCCGGATCAGGTCCACGCAGCCGTCGCCGTTGATGTCTGCAGGTGTCAGCTCGTCGATGTCGCTCAAGGGGAACGACGCGTCGAGATAGGTCTTCTGGTAGGGGTCGAATCGCGCCACGAAGGCAAGGAGGTCTCCGCTGACCGGATCCTCCTTCTCGTGCACCAACTCTTGGTACCCGTCACCGTCGAAGTCTGCGAAGAACCAGGCTCGTTCCAGCTCGAACTCGTCGTCCGTGATCCGGCTGGCCAGCTGACTCTCGATATAGTCCGCGAGTGGATCGTCGATGAAGCCGGCGCCCAGGCTGAGGCCGCCGGGGCCGAAGCCCTCGGACAGCACCTTGGCGTCGTGGTCCACCGTGCAGTTCAGGCCAGTCGGTGGCGAGCTGCAGTCGACGCGGCTCCACAGCAGATCAGCCCGACCGTCGCCGTTCAGGTTCATGGGGGTGGCGATCACTCGGTCCCAGCCCGCAGTCCACCCTGCGGTGGAGAAGGCGTTGGTGACGTCGATGGCGGTGTCCCAGGTGGGCTCGTCGAAGCTGTAGTCGTACGCGCGGATCTGGAGTGCGGTGGCGCCCAGGTTCGGCGTGGTGCGGTCCACCGTCTCCAGGTAGGAGCTGCCGCCCTCGTTGCGGTACGACAGGCGGTAGCCTCCGATGGAGGCACCGTCGGACTGCACGTCGATGGTGGTGAGGCGCTCCGTCAGGAACTCCGGGTAGCCCTTCGACATGGACAGGGTCGGGAACGGATGGGGCTCGTAGCCGAACACCACCCGCTCGCGCTCCGAGGGTCCGTAGCGGATCTCGGACAGGCGCCGGGCGCGGCCGTCCTCGTACCAGTAGTCGGCGTTGGTCGGGGCGTTGGTGGGTGCCGGTGCGATGCCGTAGTCGTAGACCACCTGGTTTCCGTAGGGGTCCTCCTGCACGGAGGGCAGCCACATGGCCGTGTTGCACCGCTTGATCTGGATGGTGCTGAAGCCGCAGGTCGAGAAGTCGGGGTGGTAGGCTGCCTCGTCGGGGGACCAGGCCGTGGCGGGCTGCCCGGAGTTGTCGAGGTGCTGCAGCACGCGGCCGAACTCGGTGTAGAGCGGCACAGTGGCGTTCTCGCTCACCCCCGACACGCTCCCGTAGGTGGTGGTCCGGCCGTCCGGATGCACCACCGTCCAGACGTTGTTGGCGAGGTCGAGGGTGGCCACGCGACCGTCGCGGCGCTCGGGCTCGTAGCGCTCGGGGTTG
>JAHQVJ010000227.1 GCA_019634415.1 Myxococcales bacterium | reverse complement strand
ATCGAGCAGACCGTCGGTCAGTTCTGGCGCGAGAGCTACGGCCAGATCTACCCGGCGCTGAAGGCCCTCGAAGCACAGGGCTGCGTGCGTGGCGAGGACCAGCTGCAGGGCGGCCGGCGGCGGCGGGTGTACACCCTCCTCGAGGCGGGTCGCGCGCGGCTGCGAGGGTGGCTGGCGGAGCCTCCGGAGTCCACCTCGGTGCGCAACGAGCTGCTGCTGAAGGTGTTCTTCGGGCGCATGACCTCACCCGACGTGATCCGGGGGCACCTGCAGGCGTCGCTGCAGCAGGCCCGCCAGGCGGTGGGGCACACGGACGCCACCGTGGCGATGCTGCAGGCGGAGGGCGCCGACGATCCGCAGCTGCCCTACTGGCTGCTCACCTTGGACCTGGGGCGGCGCGTGGCCGGGGCGCGGGCCGAGTGGGCGCAGCATGCCCTGGAGGTGCTTCAGGCGCAGGCGGAGAAAGGGTCGTAGGCGGTGCTCGGGATTGTGAAAGTGTCACTGAGGCCGGGTTGCTAGGCTCACGAGCCTGGAGGTCTCGGATGCAGCGAATCTGGCTCGGGCTCGCGCTCGTGGGCTGTCGGCAGGGGGCAGTCGTGGACTCCACGCTCGCTGCGACCGACGAGCCCGACACGACGACCTCCGACACCACGTCGTCGGCCCCCACGGAAGGCGTGGGCGGGACGGCCACAGTGCACATCGACACCTTCCGGGGAGGGCAGCTGTTCATGGCCGTCGCCGATGCCTCTGGCGCGTTCGCGTATGCGCGCACCCTTCCCTACGACGACGTCCAACAGGTCGTCGTCGAGGACGTGCCAGAAGGCGGCTTCGTGAGCGCGATACTGCTTCATGACACCTTGGGCGTGCACATCCAGACGGTGGGGGGTGTTCAGGACGGCGACGAGCTGTGGCTGTGGTCGGCCGGACGGGGAGGGAGCTCCAGCGTGGAGGACGGGACCCTCACGGTGGAGATCCCCGAGCCGGCTCCCACGGCGAGCGTGGACGTGACGCATGGCTGCAGCGGTGCCTGGCGCCGCTCCGTGCCCTCGCTGGTCGAGCACTGGTTTCCGGTCCGCTGCCTTGGATCGGATGGCTCGGTGAACGTGGTGGCCTGGAGTGAGCCCGACGATGGCTCCGTTCCCGCCATCGCCTATCAGGCGGATGTTCCCGTCGTTGGGACACAGGTGCCCTTCACCGCCGTGGCCACGCTGGATCGCTGGAACACCAGCCCGGGGCTGGTGCGGACGTCCTTCGAGCTCGGCCCCGACACGGACGACTATCGAGTCCATATCGGCGCCTTCCGCGCCGAGCTTCCCCTGGGCGACGATGTCGACTCCTCCTGGGTGAATGGCGAGGATGCGGAGGCGTCGCTCGCGACCGACGGCTCGTTTCACGACAAGGTGGTTCTCACCGGCAAAGGATGGGACTTCGATCCGAAGGTGGACGCGTTCGGTCGCGCGGTCGAGCGCTCGCTGGTCGTGGACTCACCGGCGGACGGTGCGGTCTTCGAGGAGGTGTTCGCGCCCGATCACCATGGCGTGGCCTGGTCGGAGTTCTCCTTCGATCCGGCGACGGGGAGGGCGCAGGCCGCCGGCGCCTCCGACACCTGTGCGGGCGAGCCGTACGACATGGTGAGCCTCCGGCTGGAGGCGTGGGGCACGAAGACGCGTCTGCCGATCACCTGGGACGTGGTGGGACCGGCCGACATGAAGCTGCAGCTGCTGGACCTGCTCGAGCGGTTCGATGTCGAGGCCCCCGATCCGACGAAGGAGGACGTGTTCTTCGACTTGTCGGCGCATGCCTTCGCAGGGGCGACGTACGACGACGTCCGCACCCATCGCTTGCTGTTCGACCAGGCCTACTACGATCCGTTTGCAGCCATGGACGTGCACCAGGGGGTGTGCTCGATCCAGGCGTTCGTTCGGTGAACTCCTGGGAGGGGGCTGCCTCTCGTTGGCTCGCGACTGCGCGACTGTCGCCCAGTCGAGTGTGCGCACCAGCGTTTGTGGAGTGAGGTTGCGTTTCGTTGTCTTGGTTGCGTTGCCGTTTGCCTGTCGACAGGTCCTTCCATTCACAGCATCCAGTCCACCAGAGGTCGAGTCCAGCACATTCATTGCCGACCTTGCTGGAGACGGCGCTCATACTCGACCAGCGACGTTGAAGCAGCGCCTCACTCTGATGTCAGACGGAGGAGAGCGATCTCGAAGTCTTCGGTGTCCACCATGCAAGACCCGACGGGGATGCCCTCCACGCCGTGCGACGTGGTGCCTGTGGACCACGTGCACTCCGTGTGCGTAGTCCGCTCATCGCCGGGGCGATGCTCGAGCAGTCGCAGCGTCATGCCTGGGGTGTACTGCTCGACGACGAACCGCTCTCTCTCGTTGATGGTGACCATCAGGCGACGCGCACGCGAGCGACGAAACTGATCGAGTACCACTCCCTGGCGGAGAGGACGCGCCGTCCCTTGCTTGGCCACGGATCCCGCACGACGGCCTGGGTGACTTGTGCCGGGCCGAGTGCGGGTCGCCCCCAGGCGTCGCGAACCAGCGGGAAGGCATAGGACATGGCGGTCAGGACCACTGCGTGGCCGAGGGTTCCGATGATCAGGGGCATGCCGCCCGCGAGATCCTGAGCAGCTCGAGCCGGGTCCGTCACACCAGCCTGGGCCACACTCCGGAACCTTCGACCTGTCCGATCTGTCCACGACCGGTTCAGAGCGGAGAGAATTGTCCACGGCTGCGCCGGCATGTTGATGGGGCCGCCATAGGCCTGCTCCACGATGGCAGCCTGATCGACGTCGTAGCCGTAGTGGCGGAACAGCATGGAGATGCATGCAGCCCAGCACCACTGAGATTGGTACTGGTGATTGTTCCGCGCAGCGATGTGAGCCAACGAAGTGGGGATTCCAGCGGTGCAGAGCCGACCCTGCATGCCGTCCTGGCAGGCTAGCTCCGCCATCGCGAGCTCTGGGAATGTCATCGCTGCAGTGGCACCCATGAGGGCCGTCAAGGCGCCACGGCGAGTCATCTGCGGGTGGGTCGAGGGCAAGTGTGCTCCTGGCTTGGCTAATTAGAGTAAACCATGAGCGTCTGCAGAACACAATTACCTATCAGAAATCTCGATACGAAACCAAGCCGCCAGGACTCATCTTGCCCGCATTTCCTCCAATAGTTGCTCGTAGATCTCGTCGAGCCAGCGCTGTTGGCCGGACACCAGCTCAGGTCGTGGCCCAAGCGGAAACCATGCGAACTGGACACCGTGGCCGTCAGCCTCGTGGCTCCAACGCTCCGTTGGCCAGGACTCGAGGGGGACGTGATACGAGGCGCGACTCAGATCTCCAGCGATGACGGTAGCCGGCACCCAACCCTCTACGGTGAACTGCAGGGTCGGAGGAGACGTGGTCAGCTCGAACTCGAGATAGCGGACTTGCGCGGAGGCCTCGGCACGGTCGAGCACCTCCACGATGAAGGCACGAGCAGTTCCCGATAGACCGCTGCTTCGTTGGTCTCGCCAGGCTCTACGCCACCAGCAGGAAGCTGCCGACCGGCAGTCGGATGCTCGAAGCAAAGGAGGTGGAGGCTGGGCCGGGTGACGAATGCCGTCACCTTCCAGAACACGTGTTGGGCTGCCGACATGTGGACTCGTCCTCCCTTCGAAGTGGGATGAGCCCGCCGCCGTCGAACGGAATCCGCACGCGTCCAGGTAGAAGGACGCTAGCTCTGGCTCATAGTCGACGTGGAGCCACGTACCACTGCTGTGCCGATCCCACGCCGTCGATGCGACGGCCGCGTCTTCGTATCGAGTAGGAACGCGTGCTCAGCGCCATCCCACGCCACGTTCACGAAGCCGACGAGCGTGCCGCCGCGTTCGCGCGCCGTGACCCATCCGAGGCTATGACCACGCACTCGGTTCCACCATCCAGGCTCCACTCGGCCTCCGTGAGTGCGACCAGCTCGTCGTCCAGGACAGACGCTCGCCATTCGATGTGCAGCTCATCTGGCATGTTGCCCACCATACAACCCCTGGTATCGAAGAGGCAGTCGCATCGGCGCGGATGGCATGCAAAGCCGTTGGCCGGCCGACGGTGGCCAACAGGTCCAGGCGCCACACATGTGGGGAGAACGCTGCCCAACGCCGGCTCACCGCTACCCCGCTGGGTGTGACGAATGCTCTGCGGAGGCGCACATCCTCGCAACCTCTGCAGACCTGCACGAGACGCAAGCCGTTGGCAATGGGGCACGCCATCTATACAGTGGGTTCTTGTCCTGAGGGCCCGATGATCTGGATCGCTGGGATGGGATGGCTGGGATGCGGTAGCCCACCTTCCAAGCCTCCTCTCTCCGAGGACGAGTACTTCGAGCCTCAGCTCGTGGTCGCGAGCCTGCACCGCATGTCGCAGGCCGAGTACCGCACCAGCGTGCGCCAGCTCCTCGGCGTGGAGATCACCACGGATCTGCCCGTCGATCTGCGGCTTCACGGGTTCGCCTCGGTCGGTGGCTCACAGCTCACCATCGCAGCCGCCGACCTCGACCGCTACGAGGTGTCCGCCTGGCAGATCGCGACCGATGTGCTGCCCGATGCCGAGGCCAGAGACGCGGCGGTGGGGTGTGCGCTCGAGGGGGCCAGCGACCCGGAGGCCTGCATCGCCCCCTGGGCGGTGGGGCTCGCCCATCGGGCGTGGCGGCGTCCGATCGACGAGCAGGATCTGGACCGCCTGGTAGGCGTGTTCACCCGGGTGCAGGAGGCTGTGGGAGACCCCACGTTGGCCACGCAGTCAGTGCTCGCGACCGTGTTGCAGTCGCCGTGGTTCCTCTTCCGCGTTGTGGTGGGGTCGCCCGATGCCCAGGACCCCGAGCTGCGGCACCTCACCGACCACGAGGTGGCGGCGCGATTGGCCGCGCTGCTCACCGGTGGACTCCCCGATGCAGCGCTGCTCGCCGATGCCGACGCCGGCGTGCTCGATTCCGGGGCCTTGGAGGCGCATGCGCGCCGCCTGCTCGATGCGCCGGATGCGGAGCCCGCGATGGCGCGGTTCGTCGAGGAGCTGATGAATCTCGATCGGATCGACGAGCTCACGAAGAATGCGGAGCAGTTTCCCGACTTCACACCCACGCTGCGGGCGGCCATGGCCGAGGAGATCCGCACCCTGTTCGTGGATGGGGTGCTCCACCAGGATGCGGACCTGGCTTCGCTGTTCACCACCGACGAGGCCTGGCTCACCCCCGAGCTGGCCCGCCACTACGGAGTCACCTCCGCTTCTCCGGCATCTTGGGTGACCCTGCCCGCCGACCAGGAGCGCGGCGGGCTGCTGGGGCGCGCCGGATTCCTCGCCCTGCACGCCCACCAGTCCTCCACTAGCCCCACCCACCGGGGCTTGTTCGTGCGCACCCGGCTGCTGTGCGGCAACGTGCCGCCCCCGCCTCCGGGCGTGGTGACCGAGCTGCCGGAGCCAGAGCCTGGGGCGTCGTTGCGGGAGCGGCTCGAGGTGCACCGCACCGATCCGCAGTGTTCGGGCTGCCACGAGCTGATGGATCCCATCGGGCTCACCTTCGAGCACTTCGATGCCACGGGCGCCTGGCGGAGCCACGACAACGGCGTGCCCGTCGACGCGCGCGGTGACCTCGACGGGGTGGAGGTCGAGTCCGTAGCGGACCTCGGGCGGGCCCTGGCCGAACACCCCGATGTGGCCACCTGCCTCACCCGGCAGTGGCTCCGGCACGCGATCGGGCAGCACGAGGGCACCGAGCTGGAGCCCGCCATCGCGGAGCTGTCGGGAGAGCTGGCCGATGCCGGCCACCGGCTGCGCGAGTTGCTGGTGTCGCTGGCGTCGCACCCCGCATTCCGCACCGTGGCCGCCCCGGTGGGTGCGGCGGGCGCGGAAGGGGACTGCTCCCCCCGCACCGCCCTGCCCGAGCAGTGCACCGGGTTCGACGATGACTGCGACGGCGTGATCGACGAGGCCGTGCGCGTGTGCGAGGGCCCGGAGGGTCCTGGGATCGAGCGCTGTGGTGACGCCGGGTGGTCCGGGGTCTGTGTGCACGCTGCATCGGAGGAGGGACAATGAGCACCCGCACCGGGCTCGATCGCCGCACCCTGCTGCGCGGCATGCTGGGAGGTGCGGGCGTGGCCATGGGCCTGCCCGTCCTCGAGGCCATGCTGAACGATCACGGCACCGCATTGGCGTCGGGGCCAGCACTGCCCGATCGCTTCGGCGTGTGGTTCTGGGGCAACGGCGTGAAGCCCGATCGGTGGATCCCCGAGACCACCGGCTTCGACTACACGCTTTCGGAGGAACTGGCCCCGCTCGCGCCCGTGAAGCCCTGGCTCTCGGTGATCACGGGCACGCAGGTCCGCACCGCGACCCACCCCCACCACAGCGGCATGACCGGCATCCTGACCGGCCATCAGTACCACCAGCTCGGCGTGGTGCGCGACACGATCGCCACCACGTTCGCCCGACAGAGCATCGATCAGCTGGTCGCCGACATGTGGCAGGGGCAGGCGCCGTTCCGCTCGATCGAGGTCGGCATCACCCGCTGGCGCGGAAGCGACGAGGGCAGCACGTTCCAGCACGTCTCCCACAACGGCCCCAACGACCCGAACCCCAGCGAGTACAGCGCGCGCACGCTGTGGACCCGCCTGTTCGGGGGCAGCGAGAACGCCGAGGTCGACTTCGCGCGCCGATCCGTGCTCGACGCGGTGCGTGGCGACATCGGGGACCTGAGCCGGCGGCTCGGCGCCAAGGACCGTCAGCGACTGGATCGGCACCTCACCTCGGTGCGTGAGCTGGAGGTACGCCTGGAAGGCGGGCTGGGCCAATGCGAAGCGGGCAAGCCCGCAGAGGACGTAGTGGACGACACCCAGGAGCCCATCGAGGAGAAGAACCAGCTCATGTCGGAGTTGTTGGCCCTAGCGCTGGCCTGCGATCTCACCCGCGTGTTCACGGTGCAGTTCAGCGCAGCCGGTGCCCAGCTCGTGGTGTGGCAGGTCGGCGCCACCGACAGCCTCCACTACACGAGTCACACGGAGTCCTCTCCGCAACCGCTGGTGCACGCGGCCACGGTCTTCACGATGGCCCAGCTGAACACCTTCCTCACGCAGCTGCGCGACACGCCCGAAGGGGACGGAAACCTCCTGGATCGGTGCTCGATCCTGTGCACCTCGGACCTGTGCGACGGGTTGCTCCACAGCAACACGGAGTACCCAGTCTTGATCGCGGGCGGGGGGAATGGCCGGCTGCGTCCCGGTCAGCACGTGCGGCTGCCCGGAGCCAACGCGAGCGACGCGGTGCTCACCGCCGTAGAGGGGGCAGGCTCGGGCCTGACCACGTTCGGCGAGGGCGCGGGCTATGCCGACACGCCGATCTCCGACCTGCTTGCCTGACGACCAACCACTCGACGGGTGGGT
>JAHQVJ010000226.1 GCA_019634415.1 Myxococcales bacterium | reverse complement strand
CTGCACCACTCCCAGACGTTTCCTGCCTGGTCCTCGGCTCCGAAGGGCCCGGCACCACCCGGATGCTCTCCGACCGTTGCCGTGTGGTCTCGCTCGCCGACCCTCGTCGGGCTGAACCAGGCTCGGCTCTCGTCGGCTGGTTCGTTTCCCCATGGGTACTGTCGCCCATCGTCCGACGTCGCTGCCCACTCCCATTCCGTCTCCGTGGGCAGGTCCACCGACAGCTCGAGAAGCTCGTCGGAGAGCCATCGGCAGAAGCCCATCGCGTCGTGCCAGCTCACCATGACCACGGGTTGCTCCGGAGCGTCGAACCCCTCCATCCGAAACCCTGGGGACTCAGCCGCTCCCGTCGCCGCCACATAGGCGCGGTACTGAGCATTGGTCACGGGGAATCGCCCCAACCAGAAGCCGCGCTCGATGGTCACCCAGTGTACCGGCTGCTCGTCGCCGTTGCCTTCGGTGGACCCCATGCGAAATCGCCCGGGTGGGACCCACACCATCTCGAACGTCAGGTCGTCGACGATGAAGTGGTGTCGTGAGCCCGGCCCCACGACGCCGATCCGCTCCGTTCGCTCCTGTGCTCGCTCCATGGCTGCGAGCACCTGTTCCACACCTGGGTCGTCCGCGAGCTGCAGCATCTCCGCGAGCATCGTGCGGTCCACTCCGCAGCGAAGCGTGAGGTTGAGGGCCGCATGGGATCTGTCCGAGATCTTTGGCTCGAGGCCTACCCACGTCAGGAGTCGTGTCCACGGAGTGTCGTCGGCTCTCACGCTTCTGCGGAAGGCGTTCACGCAGGCCTCGATGGCATTGAGGCCCGCCTCCTCGCGACAGTCCGCCAACAGCTGCTGTGCGGCCGTCGAGAAGGGTGCTCTCGGCAGGGCCGCCTCCAAGAAGCGCGCGAAGAAGCCTGGCTGCGCCATCGCCAGCAGGGTGACCTCCCGCCACCAGGGGTCGTCCAGCCGCCTCGCGAGCCTCGCCTCCAGGTTCGAGGCCACCGCATATCGGGCCGTCAGGTACTCCTGGAAGGTCAGGTGCGCGAACCGCACCTGGCCCACGTCGGGGCACGCCAACACCCCGTTGCCCTCCAGCAGATCCACCAGCTGATCCGGCTCCACGCCCACCCCCGCTGGGCGCCCTGCCAGCTGCTTCACGAATGCCTGCACCGGCAGCGACGTCGCATCCTCGGGGTCCTCACCATCGGCTGCCTCTGCGCTCGGCCCGTGCTCGTGCATCGCCCAAGCCACGGGCTGAAGTGCCGCCAGCACATCATCCGCTGCCAGCCGTCGGCCCGTCGTGCGGTGCACCTCCTCCACCAGGATCGTGAGTGCCGCCTCGTACAGCTTCGCCCGCGTCCTCGGCAGGCGTCCCTGGCGATACTGCACCAAGCACAGCACCGACAACATCAGCGGGTTGCGCGACAGCTGCTGCAGCCTCCAGCGCACGTCCTTGGCGAACAGCGCCTCCACCAGCTGATTGCCCTTGTCCTCGGCATCGGCCAGCGCCCTCGCCGCGTCTGCACCCACCGGGTGGTAGGTGCGCGCCACCAGCGGGAACCAGCGCCCGATGTAGCGCTCGATCGACGGGCGGTCGAAGCCCATCACCGTGAGGGGCAGGAACGCCGCCGACAGCGCATCGCCGGTGCGCCGCCACGCCGCCGTGCGGCAGGTGATCACGAAGGTGCTGTGCGGATGCAGCGCCACCTCCTGGGTCAGCCAGCGCGCCACCGCGCGCCTCGTCGCCTCGTCGGCCACCTCTTCGAGCCCGTCCAGCAGCACCAGCAAGGGGCCAGCCGCCGCTAGCGCATCCCCCGCTTCCTCCGCTCCACACGCCTCCCGCAACACCTCCTGCAGCGTGCATCGCGGCGCCTCCCGCACGATCTGACTCGCCACCGCTGCCACGCGCACCAGTACCGGCGTGCGTGCCGCCCCTAGCTCCGCGGTCTCCTCGCGAGCCCCGTAGGTTCGCGCGAACACCCGCTTCAGCAGCGTCGTCTTGCCCGACCCTGGCGGCCCCACCACACTGACCCCCGCGAGCAGCGCGCCCGCGTCGCGGCGGCGCTGCAGCTCAGTGAAGGCCTGCTCGATGGACACCTCACCCAGGGCGTCACTGCGCCTGTCCAGCACGTCGTGGCGGGCGGCTCCCGCGAAGTGCAGGGGCACGTAGATGTCGTCGATGGGCAGCTTGAAGGCCTGGCCCGTCAGACCTACGATCGGCACCGCTCGATGCTGCCAGTGCTGCTCTTGCAGCCACCTCTCCGCCGCCAGCCGCCCCTCGGCGTCACCCGCCGTCGGCAACACCACCGCTCCCACTGGCTCGAACAACCGTGGATCCAGCGCCAGCGCCTTCACCACCGCCAGCGCAAAGGTCGCGGGCGGTACCTGGTCCGGGAACGGCACCTGAGCCGCTGCTCCGTCCAGCGCCTGCTGTACCCTTTTCAGCTTCTGGAGCGTCAATCCCTCGATCGCTGTCTTCCAGGCTTTCAGCTGCCTCACGGAAGCGTCGTCGGCGCCTTCGCCTTCACCGCTGCCCAGACCTCGTCCAGCGTGTCGTCTCCCTGCAACCCAGCCCACTGCACCAGCGCCATCGCCCGTGCTGCCGGCGCACTCTCCGCCCCCGGAATGCGATCTCGTGCAGCCGGCACCGTGAACATCAGGATCTCGTCGAAGTAGGTGGCACTCCCCGTCAGCAGCGCACACAGCGCCTCGTACAGCGCCTGCCGCACCTGCCCCGGCTGCAGCCCCGCCGACACGCTCCGCACCCGCGGAGGCGTCGGCGCCGCCAGCGGCGTCATCGGGCTGCCCTCGAGCCGCTCCGCCAGCGCCACCAGCTTGCCCACCAGCGCCTCCATCCCCAGCGCCGCCAGATCCAGCCCCTGGGTGATCGTCAGCCCGTAGGGCGGATCCGCCACCGGTCCGTGCAGCATCGGGATCACCCAGTGCTCGGATCCTGACTGCCGCGACCAGCGGATCGCCGTGTGCACCTCGTCGCGCAGGTAGAAGGCCTGATCGTAATTCGGCGAGACCACCACCAGCGTGGCCCGACAGCGCTGGTGCGCCTGCGGGATCACCTGGTCCCACTCGTCGCCCGGCAGCACGTCCACCTCGTCGAGGAACACCCCCACGCCCGCCGCCACCAAGGCGTCGTACAGCTCGCGGATCAGGGGCTTGTCCTTGCTCGCGTGGGCCAGGAAGTAGGTGTGGGCCATGGGTGCTCCAGCGGCAGAACGCAGCCTACCGCAGGAGGTGACACTAATTGCCCAGCTGCTCCTTCACCTCCGCTGCAGACGACGGAATCGACGGCACCAGCAACGCCATCAGCAGCGCCAGATCCTGCGGATCCCCCAGCACTGCCCCCGATCCGATGCCGCGCGCCAGCTTCTGGCCGAACAGCCCCCCGCTCGGCAACAGATCGATCGCCCAGATGTGGATGTCGTGCTCGTTGTAGGCCGCATCCGCCGCCTGAATGGCACCCGCCTGTTCGCCCTCGCAGTTCGGCGCTCCGTGCAGCACCACCATGATCCCCTTGAAGAAGGCGCCCGGCACGTCCTTCAGTAGCTCCGTGGCCTGCAGCAGTCCGACCTGTGGATTGCTGCACACTCCGATGTCCGGCGTAGGCGGCACCAGGGAGATCGTGGTCGCCGTGAAGGGATCGTCGGGACAGCCCTCCGGCGCACAGATCGCCGAGATCCGACCGAACAGGTACTGCACGTCCGCATCGGCTTCGAGCAACGTCAGCTGCGCCCAGGGCAGCGGCGGTGGCTGGGCGTAGAGGTTGTCCGGACCCTCCTCCGTGGTGGCGATCCCGCCTCCTTCCTGTGGCGCCCACTGCGCGAACCCCGTCACCCCGAACCAGGTCGGCACCGCCGCCTCGTCCAGCAGGCCCTGGGCCAGCGTCCAGGCCGCCGCTCGGGAGGGATCGATGGCCGGGGGCGTGTCCGACACCATGGAGCACGACAAGTCTTGCACCCACATCATCGCCCGGGTCGGCTCTGGCGCCTGTGCGGTGATCACGACCTCGTCACGGCTCACCGACTGGCCGTCCGTCACCGCCAGGCGAGCGGTGTAGATCCCGGCCACGTCGGGCACGAAGGTGGCCAGTGCCTGGTCGCCGTCCAGCAGCGTCGGCATGGCACCCGCGGGCCGCTCCACCACGGCCCAGGCATGCGCCAACGGATCGTCGTCGGGGTCGAAGGAGGCCGTCCCGTCCAAGGGCACCTGATCTCCCGCCACCACCGACGCATCCTCGCCTGCCTCCGCGAAGGGCGCCTCGTTGGGCGACGTGGACGACGGCTCCTGGGTCAGAAGCTCCTCGGGTGTGTCCTCCTGTACCGGCGGTGCTGCACAGCCCCACACCCACAGCCATCCCCATGCAGTCACGACGCCTCCGGGGCCCACGCGCGGAGACGAGGGCCGGAGCGAATTGTAGGACGAACGGCGCCCTCATCGCTGCACCCTCGCTGCGGTATGCTCCCAGCCGCCTCGTGGTGGAGCCCTCGATGATCTGGTGGTCGTGCCTGTGCACCTCGGGCTCCCTCGCCTCCGCGGGCGTCACGCCGTCCGACGAGGAAGAGGTGCTGCTCGAGCTCGACGAAGCCCTGGCCGGAGCGGTCGACGGCGACACCGTCGTGCTGCGTGACGGCGGCTACATCGCAGGTTCCCAGATCCGCGCCAGCATCACCCTGCGGGGGGAAGGGGATCAGACACGACTGGTGAGTCCCGGCGGCGGCGTGCCGGCCCTGCGGGTGGTGGGGGCCGAGGACGTGGTGGTGCGCGACCTGGTGCTCGACGGCGACGGCGGCGCCCGCAGCCTGCTGATCGACAGCTCCAGCGTGGTGCTCGAGCGCGTGACCTTCCGCCAGGGCGCCGCCCCCTACGACGGTGGCCACCTCTACGTGCGCAACAGCGAGGTCAGCGGCTCCGATCTCACCTTCGTGAACCCCGTGGCGGTGGCTGGCAACGGCGCCCACGTCTACGCCATCGACTCCACCCTGGACCTGAAGGCGTCGGTGTTCCGCAACGGCACGGCAGGGGGCCTCGGCGGCGCGCTGCACCTGCGCAACACCCACACGGTGCTGGAGGGCTGCTCGCTAGTGGGCAACGTCGCCGCTGCGGGGGGCGGGGTCTACGCCATCGGCGGCCTCGACACCACCACCACCCTGTTCGACGTGCAGCTCCTCACCAACTCCGCCATCGGGGCGGACGGGATCCCCGCCGACGGTGGCGGCGCCTACCTCACGGGGGGCACCCCGCGGGTGGAGCTGGCCCGCGTGGAGGGCAACGAGGCCGCGCGGGCCGGCGGAGGCGTGCTCCTGGTGGGCGAGGGCGCCATCACTGCCAGCCACTTCGAGGCCAACGTCGCCGCCGGCGGTGGAGCCGTCGCCCTGCGCGATCCCAGCCACCCCCAGATCTGGACCAACACCTTTCGCGGCAACACCGCCTCCGATCTCGGCGGCACCCTGGGCGTGGAGGGGTCGGGCCGCTTCGACGTGGCCGGCAACCGGATCTGCGCCACCTCCGCCACCGATGGCGGCACGCTCGCGGTCCAGGGCAGCGAGGACCTCGCCGGCACCTTCCGCCACAACGTCGTCAGCGACACTGCCGCCACCGCCTCGGGCTCCAGCGTGTGGGTGCGCACCGCGCAGCTCACCATGGAGCAGAACACCGTCGTCGGCGCCACCTCCGCCTTTCGCGGTGTGGTGGCCGAGACCGGTGCGCTCGCCACCGTGCGCAACAACGCCTTCGTGGACCACGACGGGCCCGTGCTCTTCGCCCAGACCGACAGCGTGGTGGAGGCGGCCTGGAACCTGCTGCACGCCGCGGAGCGCACCGTGGACGCCGAGGGCGACGATCCCGTCCTGGCGGATCCGCAGCTCGCGGCGGGGGATCTGGACTGCGCCAACCCCCTGGTGCCGGCTGCGGGCACCCCCATGGTGGACGGTGGCGACCCCGACCGCTTCGACGCCGACGGCACCCGCTCCGATCTCGGCGCCACCGGCGGCACGGACGCCCATCGCTTCTACGATCTGGACGGCGACGGTGTCGTCGCAGGGGACTGCGCCCCTTTCGATCCCGACAGCACCGAACCCAGCGGCGAGGTGCCCGCCGATCGCATCGATCAGGACTGCGACGGATCCGATCTGTGCTACGTCGACGCCGACGGAGACGGCGTGGGCTCCGCCGACCTCACCCCCGCCCCCAGTTGCGACGACGCAGGGGTGTCCTTCGCCACCGGTGACTGCGACGACGCCGATCCCGGTCGGGCCGCCACCTGCGACGACACGGCGCCCCCGCCCGACAGCTGGTTTTGCGGTAGCGCCGGGGCCGGTGGCTCGCTGTGGCTGCCCGTGGTGTGCCTCGCCCTGGTACGGCGCCGTACGTCGTGACGCCTGCCTGATGCAGGCTGGTACACACAGCGACCTCGCTGCGACATCCCACACCCTATCTCTGAGGGGGTTCGGGAGGGTGTATGCGACGAGCTCGGAGATGGTTGTGGTGGGGGGGCGCGTGTCTGTCGCTGACGTCCTGTGCCGCCATCGGAGCGTTGGCGAAGGAGGCCAGGACGGGCCTCGGCGTGGAGCTGCGCGAGCGACTCGGGCAGGAAGAGGCTGAGCCCCTGCTCGACACCACGCGCCAGCCCGACGCCACACCGCCCGGCGTGCGCGTGGACTGGATCCAGTGGAACAGCGGCTTTCGGGGGAGCGGACTGCAGGAAGGCGACCGCATCGTGGCCGTGGACGGCCGGCCCATCGGCGCCCGGTTCGGGCCCTTCCCCGGAGCCCTCGCCGGCAAGAAGATCACCCTGACCGTGCTGCGACGCGGCACCGAGCACACGATCCGCGGCGCCCTGCGGGTACCGCGCCAGTACAGCAACGGCAGCGGCCGTCCGCTGCTCGGGAAGGGGGGGCCGACGAGGCTGAGCAAGGGCCCCGGCGGCACGGCATGGGCGAGCTGGTACGAGGACCACGTCTGGCTCACGAGCCGGGTGCTGGCCGGAGCGTGGCAGCGTCACACCTTCGACTCCCGCATGACCCTGGCCGAGCTCGAGGAGCACGATCCCTGGATCGAGGTCCTCGAGCGTGACTACCCCGGGCCCTTCACCGACGCAGTGGTGTCGGACCACGAGCGCGCGCGGGAGTCCCTGAAGGGGCAGCGGCGGGAGCTCACTGCCGAGGATCTGGAGTACCGCGATCTCGGCGAGCGCCGCCGCAAGGAGGTGGCCCAGGCAGCGGAACAGGCCCACGCCGCGTTCCTCCAGCGCCACGAAGCCAGGCTGGTGAACGCCTTTCCCGCCATCGATCCGGTGTTCGGCGACCGCGCTGCCGTGTCCGGGAAGTGGGTCGCGCTGCCCGTCATCGGCAACCGCCAGTGGGTGATGTCGGCGGGCAAGTGCTACCTCACCGCCGGTGACGATGCCGACGGGCGCTACATCGCTCCCTGTGAGTCGGCGGGCATGAGGCAGGTCTCCGATGCCGTGTGGCGCTACGGCCAGTCCGTCGGGCCCGATCTGCGCCCCGAGTACGAGCTCGTCGGAGAGGTGCAGCCCGATCTGAAGATGCTCGTGGTGGGCGAGCGGTCCATGTACGGCCTGATGGTGGACGTGCAGGCGGCGAAGGTGGGCGGAGCCTTGTTCGTGGACGTGCACGCCGCAGGTCAGGAGCAGGCCCCCTTCGCCGGGGAGCCCGAGCCCGTCGATCCAACCACCGTCGGACCCGAGGCGTCGCCCACCGAGGTGATGCAGGCGCTGTTCGACGCACTGAGGCGCGGGGATCAGACCTCGTTCTTCGCTCTGTACGCCAACCCGAGGGATCCCAGTGTGTCGAGCCACTGGGTGACCGCCCGCCGGCACGTGTTGTCCGACGTCTACGGCCTCGATGTCGTGTTCGAGGGAGCTCCCCACACCGTCGAGGACGGGGTGGAGAAGGTCGAGGTGGAGATCGAACACATCGGCTTGTTCGACGGGGAGTACCGCACGTTCTGTGTCGTGGGACTGCACCGCATGTGGACCTTGCAGCGCCGCGACCAGGGGCCTTGGCGCATCACCAGCTCGCACGCGATCTGAGGAGCCATCATGAGTGTCATGTTGTGGGGAGCCCTGTGGGCCCAGGTCGTCGCGCACGCCGAGGACGCAGACGAGGCAGCGACGATCGTCGCGTCCATCGAGGAGGCACTGGACGATGCCGTGCAGAGGCTCGGCTCGGTGGCGGGGGACTCGTCGTCGAGCAGCGCCCAGGCTGCCATCGACGAGGTGGACGCCGTCGAGGACCTCGCCGATGCCCTCGAGGACGCCGCCGGTGACGATGCGACCAGGCGGATCGCCAGTGACTACCCGGATCACGTCGAGGACTTCCGACAAGCCGCGGAGGCCCTCGTCGAGCTGAAGGACGAGCAGGACGCCCTCGAGGGCCATGCATCCCGCTGCCAGCAGGCCGACGAAGACCTGATCGACGCAATCGGCGACCTGGTCAACGACCGCGACTTCGAGCGCGGGATCGACGAGATCGACGACCTGGCTGACGACGGGGAGTCCGAGGCCGAGGACGTGCTGGACGAGGTGGAGGATCTCGAGTCCAGATTGGAGGATCTGCGAGACGATGCGAAGGCCTTCGATGTGTCGGATGGACCCTGGGGCGCCGTGCGCAGCGCACTGGCGTCTGCCGCAGACGAGGTCCACGCCGCCTTCGCACGGTCCGCCGCACAGACGCGGGAGGCCTGCGCCAACCTGCAGAAGGGCGACGATCACCCGGCTGTGAAAGCAGGGCTCGCGAGCCTCGAGGCGCTCTCCAAGCTGCACACCGGCTTGGTGGACGACACCCAGCGCGCCGTGGAGCGTGCCCGCGGTGCCTGGGAGGACCTGCAGGACGACTTCGAGGATCTGGACGTAGACCTCAGGAGCCACCTGGACCACAGCAAGGACGCCCGAGCCATGGACGAGGATCTCCTCGATGATCTGATCGTCGCGTTGTGTGGCCTCGACCACGAGCGAGATGGAGACGAGGCCACCAGGCTAGCCGATCGGTTGGCGTCGGACGCCGCGGCGCGCGCAGCTGAGGAACTCGAGGGGATCACCGACGGCCACACCGAGCTGTTCGAGTCACTGAAGCGCATGCACACTCGTCTGCATCAGCTCTCGGACAGCATCGTCTCGGATCGATCGAGGATGTCGTCTCACCCGGGGTTGAGCGACGCCAGCGACACCACCCGAGCGCTGGTTCGAGACCAGCTCGAGGAGCTCGAGGAGATCGGGGCCGAGGTGGAAAAGGCCCGCCAGCGTCGTAAGTCGCAGTTCGGGCGCCTCGGCAGCGACCTCCCGGCGCTGATGAACGTGGCGGGGCTTGCTAGGAAGGGCGCCAACAATCCGAGGATTCGAGCGGCGATGGAGTATGGGCGGGACCAGCACGAGGCGATGCAGCGCGACTGCGATGCGGCGGAGAAGGCCGTGCCGAACGGTCAATTCGACTGCGTCACCTTCAAAGACTGTGTCGTGTGGGAGATCAAGCCCAGCACCTACGACATGGGCAAGGCACGCAGTCAGGTGCAGGGCTACGTCAGCGGGGTGAACCAACTGTACTCGGAGGTGGGCGACAACGAGTGGGACCATTGCTGGGACTCCGACGGCCCCACTCGGGGACGGGGCTTCGAGCCCAGGATCATCACCTACCCGGGGTGCACGCCGTCGTCCGTGGACCCATAGACCTACGCCCTGCGAACCTGTCGACGGCAGATCAGCTGCGAGCGAAGCTCGCAGCCAATCAGTACAGAGGCAGCGAAGCTGGCACGAGTCTGATCAGATCTGCTTTGGCCTGGGCCCGAAGCCTTCGGGATGAAGCTCGTCCCACTCGCTCTTCAGCATGCCGTAGGCCACCGAGTCATGGCGAACGCCGTTCAGGGGGCGGGCCTCGCGGAATCGGGCCTCCTCGCGGAACCCGAGCTTGTCCGCCAGCCGGCACATGCCGTGGTGGCCCGACCAGGTGCGAAGGTCCATGCGATGGAAGTCGAAGGTGCGGAACAGCAGGTCGACCCAGGTACCGAACGCTTCGTAGCCGAGCCCTTGGCCCCAGGTCGTCTCGTCGGGCATCAGGATCCCGACCGACGGCCAGCACGTGTGCTCGCACTCCCAGTACCAGGTGACCTCGCCCAAGAACGCGTCTGTGTCGGACTGTGCGATGACCGCGCCGTGGCCGCCCTTGGTCGTCTTGCCCTCGTCGATGCGCGCGCGCATCTTGGCTGCATAGGCATCGACCTCCTCCTGGGAGGGCTGCGGGAAATAGGGGCCGCTCGTCTCGCGCCAGGCGGCGTCGAGACCCGCCAGGGCGTACCAGGCATCGACGTCCGAGGGCCGCCAGGGCCGCAGCCGGATCCGGCCACACTCGAGGGGAAGGTGGCTCGGCAACACAACGGGGAAATCCATCATGCACCTTGCCTATTCGTCGTCCATGGGTGGAGCCAGTCGGCGTCGTGGGATCCGGGTGGAGTGATAGACGACGGGTCATGACCGAGCCCGACGATCTCGCCGCCGCCCTCACCGCCGTGCGCGACCAGCTCGCCGCCCGCGGCCTGCGCTTCGGCACCGTGAGCCCCGACGATGTCGAGGCGCTTCAGGCCGTCTTCGAGCAGCCGCTCCCCGAGGCTGTGCACACCTGGTTCGCGCTGTTCGACGGCGTCGACGACGCCAGCACCCTGACCACCGCCAGCTTCGCCGTGTTCGGCAACTGGACCCCCATCTCCGCCCGTCGGTCCGCCGCCGACCGCGAGCTGAAGGGCGGCATGCGGAACGAGATCTGCCAGCCCTGGCAGCCGTGGTGGCTCGCGCTGATGGAGAACGGAGGCGGTGACTCGCTGGTGCTCGACCTGCAGACCGGGCAGCTCCTCACCTATTGGCACGACTGGAACAACCGCCATGTGGAGCACGCCGATCTCGGTGCCTGGGCCGCCGCGGTCTTGGCGGAGCTCGACGAGCTGGCCCGAACGGCCGGCCGCGACGTGCACTTCACCGAGCCCAACCGCGACCTGCTCGCCGCCATCCATCGCAACCCCGACGATCTCGGAGCCATCGCGGTCTATGCCGACTGGCTGGCGGAGCAGGGCGACCCCTACGCCGAGCTGATCCGCGTCGGCCTGCGCCGCACCGAGGTTCGGTCGAAGCGTCCCGAGGCCGACGAGCTGTACATGGAGTACGAGCGCCTCTCCAAGCGCTTCCGCGCGCACATCGAGGCCTGGGGCTACTGCGAGCCCTACCAGCAGAGGAACGGCTTTCCGCACGAGCTCACCCTCACCGCTGCGGACCGCCTCGTCGACACCGACGAGCTGTGGCTCGTGGCCCCTGGACTGCACACCGTCGACGTGCGCCACGTCACGCTCGCCGCCGCGGACTTCAGGCGCCTGTCCGACAGCAACTCGCTGTCGCAGGTGCGCCACGTGCACCTCGGCGCACAGCCCGCAGCCCTCGCCGCCTTCGCCTCGGCCCCGCGGGTGCAGCAGCTCTCCGCCGACTTTCGCGTCTTCGACCCCGAGGGAGCCTACTCCCGGCCCGCCGACCTGCAGGCGGCCGCCGACGCGCTGCAGCGCGCCCATGTCGGGGGGCTCACCCGGTGCGAGCTGAAGGAGGTGCCCACCGCCCTGCTCGACGCGTTGGGTGCCAACCCCACCTTCGCCCCCCGCCAGCTGCGCCTCGACGGAGGCGCGGTGGGGGGGCTGCTGGCCGGCGTGCTCACCCGCGGCGGCGTGGCGGCGCTGGAGCTGACGGGCGAGTGGTCCCTCGACGCCTCCCGTTCCTTGGCCGAGCCGTGGGTGGCTTCCGTGCCGCGGCTGGTCGTCAGCGGAGGGTCCGTCGCGGCGGTCCGACGCCTCCAGGATGCGCGGTTCCTCGCGACGGTGGCCTCTCTGACGGTCCAGCTGCTGGCCTACCCAGACGATGCAGCGCTGCGGCAGGAGTCGGTGCAGCTCGTCGTGCGGACCGGTCGCCAGGGCGGCGGCCAGTGGATGTCGCTCAGGTACTTCTCGGGGCCCCTGTTGGCGCAGGTGGCAGCCGGCGGTGGCTTGGCTCACACCGAGGTGCTGTCGATCTGGAACGCACGCGAGATGACACCAGATCACCTGCAGGCCATCGCACGCGGCGCTCCGGAGCTGAAGACGCTGTACACGTCCGAGGTGGCGCTGGCCGAGGGAGTGTTCGACGGCGTCGAGCTGGTGGCACGGAACCGATTCCACCTGGACGAGCCCGCGTCCTGAAGGTGGCTCGCTGGGCCTTTCCACCGCAGCCAATCCGATTCCTGCGCAGACGCCGCTCGTCAGCGGATCGTCGGCGTGTCGCCTCCCGTTCCCAGCTCCTTGCCAATCAGTACTTTGACGTTTCCTGCTTTAGGATAAAACAAGTAAAAACTTAGAAGTTCGGAGTAACCACTCTGTACCTCCAGATTTTGATGCGAGCCGGTATCCGTTTGGGGCGAACCGAGCCCCCAAGGAGCCTCCTCATGCATCTGCTTTCCGTCCTCTCCCTGGTTGCCGGGGCGACGCTGCCCGAGCCCGAGCCCCCTCAGGAAGAGGAGGAGTGTGGGCCCGACGTGCACTCCACCTACGCCATGACCGACTACAACGGTCGGCGCGTGATCTGGGCTCCCAGCCTGTTCTGTAAAGGAAAGACGGCCCTGCTCTCCATGGAGTCCGGCACCCTGGAGCTGTCGCCCGACGGCACCGGTCACTTCGATGGCCTCGCCCAGGTGGTGCGGGGCGGCAACTGCACCGGCACCAACCTGCAGGGAAGCCTGTGGGACGTCTCCTACGAGGTGGAGCCCCCCGCACCCAACACCGTGGAGAAGGGCAACAACACGTCCGGCGAGGACTGGCAGCTCGGCATCGTCGTCGACGGGGTGATGACTCACGAGGACCTGCGCGTCACCTTCAGCAATGCACCCTCCAGCCTGCGCTACGGTCACCAGGTGGGCGTGGGGGCCAACGTCAAGGATGGCGATCTGGGCGGGGCCTTCTGGTTCGACTGGCTGCTGGAGGAGGTGTCGGAGTACTCGAGCGTGTCGCTGGCGAGCGGTCACGGCGACTTCAACTTCGACCTCGAGTGCCAGCCCACGGACTGTCCCACCGACGGCAGCCTGGGCCCGGCCAACGGCCTGAACGTGCTCACCTGCGGCGACTTCACCGGCCACGGCTCCGACATCGCAGGTGCTGCAGCCGTGGGCGGCCACATGGACGTGTCGGGCTACGGCATCGGTGCCCAGTCCGACGTCGACGGCCCCGTGCTGTCGGTGGGCGGTGACCTGTCGCTGCACAACGGCCAGATCTACAACGGCGACGGTGAGGTAGCGGGCGACTGCGACACGTCCAGCCTGGGTGTGCCCGACGGAGAGCTGACCTGCAACCAGCCCGACGTGTTCGACGCCGACGCCGCCTGCGACACCATGTGCGAGCTCGCCGACCACCTGGCCGCTCAGACCCCCTCCAACTGTGAGGTCACCGCGTATCGGTGGGGCAACGTGGAGCTGCACACCGAAGGCACGCAGGCCGTGTGTGATCTGGATCTCGACGCCGTGGCCGACGGACTGGACCCGTGGGTCACCGCGCTCACGGGCCTGACGGTGCACGGTCAGCACGGCGCCACCGTGGTGGTCAACGTGCGCGGGGATGCCGATCTGTGGGGCAAGAACGGCGCCTTCGTGCTCGCCGGCGGCTTGCGCAACACCGGCGTGCTGTGGAACTTCGGCTGTGGCAACGAGCACTGCCCCAGCGAGGTGCGCAACGTGTCGGTCCAGGGATCGCTGCTGGCGCCTGCATGCGACCTCGAGTTCGACAACGGCCACATCGACGGTCAGTACGTCGTTCGTAGTCACGTCGGCAACGGTCAGTTCCACAACGTGCTGTTCGATGGCGACGCGTGTCCCGATGAGCGGGGGGACTACTGACGACCCCGTCGGGCACCCGGCGCGCGTGAGCGTGCCGGCTCCGGAGGGGTTCATCTCCGTCCGGAGCCCCGATGGGCCAGTCCCAGCCAAAAGCGACGCCGCCGCCGCCGCCCCCGTCCCAGGAGGGTGAGCACGTCGTCGTCGACTGGCAGCACCGCCTCGCAGACAGCGGGGCGGTGCCGCTCGTCGCCTTGCTCCTCGCCCTGTTGCCCCTGGGCTCGTACGCTCTGGTGCACCTCCCGCTCGGCGCCCACCTCGGGCTGTCCGTGGGGCTGATGGGCGTGGGGCTGTTGCTGCTGCGTCGCTTCCCCAAGCTGCGCATCGCCGCCATGCTGCTGTCGGTGGCGGCCTCGGGGCGCTACCTGTACTGGCGCGGCACCGAGACGCTGTACCTCGAGCTGACGGCCGACGGGCTGCTCTCCATCGCCCTGTTCGGCGCCGAGCTGTACGGCTTCCTGATCCTGGTGGGCGGCTACTTCCAGACCGCCATCGTCACCGACCGGCGGCCCGTTCCGCTCACGGGCCACCCCGATCAGCTGCCCAGCGTCGACATCTTCATCCCCACCTACAACGAGCCCATCGACGTGCTGCGGCGCACGGTGGTGGGGGCGGTGGCCATCGACTACCCGCACAAACAGGTCTACATCCTCGACGACACGCCGCGGGCCCACAAGAACGCCAAGAAGGCCGCGGAGCTGGCGGCCCGGCGAGACGCGGTGGCGGCGCTGGCGGAGGAGGTGGGCTGCCACTCGGTGCGACGGCCCAACAACAAGGGGGCGAAGGCCGGCAACATCAACCACGCCCTGCAGCGGACCACGGGCGATCTGGTGGCCATCTTCGACGCTGATCACGTGCCGGTGCGCTCCTTCCTGCAGAGCACCGTGGGCTTCTTCGTGGCCGACGACGACGTGGCGCTGGTGCAGACCCCGCACCACTTCTACAACCCCGATCCCTTCGAGCGGAACCTGTTCCGCGAGGGGCGCATGCCGCCCGAGCAGCACCTCTTCTACCACCGGATCCAGAAGGGCAACGACTTCTGGAACTCGGCGTTCTTCTGTGGCTCCTGCGCGGTGCTGCGACGCAAGGCGCTGCTCGGGGTGGGGGGCATCGCCCAGGAGACCGTCACCGAGGACGCCCACACGGCCCTGAAGCTGCACGGCGAGGGCTGGGAGTCGCGCTACCTCGACATCCCGCAGGCCGCCGGGCTCGCCACGGAGAAGTTCGGCTTCCACGTGCAGCAGCGGATCCGCTGGGCGCGCGGCATGGCGCAGATCCTGCGCCTCGACAACCCGCTCACCCGCAAGGGCCTGACGCTCGCACAGCGGTTCAACTACTTCAACGCCGCCGCCCACTTCCTGTTCGGCCTGCCGCGCCTGGTCTATCTGCTGGCCCCGAGCGCGTTCCTGCTCTTCGGGCTGCACCCGCTCAACGCCGACGTTCGGCAGGTGCTGATCTACGCCTTGCCCCACCTGTTCCTGGTGGGCGCGTGCACGGCCTCGGTGAACCGCAACGCGCGCTACAGCTTCTGGCCCGAGGTCTACGAGACCTCCATCGCCTGGTACACGTCGTGGGTCACCACCGTGGCCATGGTGATGCCGCGCTTCGGCACCTTCAACGTGACGCCGAAGGGCGGCGAGGTCACCCGCGCGGAGTTCGACTGGCGCAGCGCGAGGCCCATGCTGGTGCTGTACGCGCTGACGCTCGCGAGCCTGTTCGTGACGCCGTGGCGCATCGCCTCGGCTCCCTCGCACTGGGACACCATCGTGGTGGCCGCGGTGTGGAACATCTACAACCTGATGGTGCTGTCGTCGGCGCTCACGGTGGCGGTGGAGCGGCCGCAGCGCCGAGGCTTCGACCGGATCCCCGTGGACGTGGCCGCCCGGGTGGTGGAGCTACCGGGGGTGGCCCCCACCACGACGGACGGCACCTTCGTGCAGCCACCGCCGCCGCCCACCCTGCCCACGGGGCTGGCTGCCGGTGCCACGCCGTGCCCCGCACCTCCTGCACCCGAGCCGCGAGGGGCGCGGGTGGTGGATCTGTCGGAGCGCGGGGCCCGCCTGATGCTCGACACCTCCACCCCGCTGTCGGAGCGGGTGCGCCTGATGTTCGAGACCCCCACCGGCGAGCCCGTGACCGTCGACGCCCGCGTGGTGAGCCAGCGCGAGGAAGGGGAGGAGGAGCGCCGCGTGGCGGGGCTCGCCTTCGACGACGTCTCCCCCGACACCCGCATCCGCATCATCGAGACCATGTTCACCGACCCCACCCGGTGGACGCACGAGCGCTTCGTGGAAGACGATCCGCTTCGGAGCGCGGTGGACGTGCTGGTCACCCCGCTGCGCGTGGCCTTCAACCACCTGACGGGCCGCAACCCAGAGGTGGACCATCGCGGAGACCACCTCACCGCCTTCGCGGAGAGCCGCACGTGCTCCACCTGTGGGGGCAAGCAGCTCGCCGTGCTGCACACCTGCAGCCAGTGCGGCAGCGAGATGCCCACCCTGCAGGAGGTGGAGTCCGCTGCCTCCGTGCCCGCCCCGCTGTGGCAGCGCATGGGCGAGCTGTCGCGTGGCTTCTTCGCCATGCCGCTGCTCGCCCTGGCCATCGTGCTCGCCGTGGGCTGGAAGCCCGTGGTGGACCCGCTGTACGGCCAGCTCGAGAAGGTCAGCGAGGACCGGGTGACGCCCACACGGGTGGGGGAGCTCGCCTCCGCCCATCGGCAGCTGCGCTCGCTGCATCGTCAGCTGAATTGGGCCATGCTCCCGCTGGCGCCCGCGCTGCCCAGGGACTGGAGCAAGCGCCTGTGGTCCGCGCGCTACGCCGGTGAGCTGGAGCGACGCGACGATCCGGAGTTCCACGAGGTGGTGGTGCTGCTGGACGAGGCCGTGATGGCGCTTCAGGAGGCCGGCGAGGCCTACCGGCGTCAGGCCGATCTGTCGCTGGTGCCGCCGCTCGCGACCAAGGCGGAGGAGCGGCTCGATCAGGCCTCTCGCATGTTGGCCGCCGCGATTCGAAACCCGGGAGACCTGTGATGACGTTGGTCGTGCTGTGCTCGATGGCCCTCGCCGAGCCCGCGGAGGCACCACCGACCGCCGAGGTGCAGGAACCCCCTGCGCAGACGCGGGTGGTGGAGGTGCCCTTCCACGAGGGGATGTACGTCGAGCAGGATCTGATGCTGCTGGGGCTGCGGGGCTTCGCCTCCACCGACTTCCGCCTGCCGCGTAGCTGGCAGCTGTCGGCCGACCCCGAGCTGCACATCTACTTCGAGCACTCGGCGGAGCTGCTCGCCGATCAGAGCAACCTCACGGTGCTGCTCAACGACGTGCCCGTCACCAGTGCGGCCCTGTCGTCGGAGAACACCGACGAGGGCGTGCTCGTGGCCACGATTCCGGCGGACTCCCTGCAGGAGTACAACCGCCTGACCTTCGCCGGCACGCACCGCAAGACGGAGCAGTGCCAGGATCCGTACGATCTGGCCCTGTGGACGCGGGTGAGTCGCTACTCCAAGCTGCGCTTCGAGGTGGTGGACATCCCGGTGCAGGGGGAGCTGCTCGAGTACCCGTTCCCGTTCTTCGACGAGTTCGGCTTCGGCCCGGCGGAGCTGACCTGGGTGACGGGGGCGTCGGCGTCCGATCAGACCCTGACGGCGGCTGGCTTGCTGGGCTTCGGCCTGGGTCGGCTCACGGACTACCGTGGCCTGCGGATGGCGCCCGCCGTCTCCGATCTGGCCGATGCCACCACCCACGCCGTGATCGTGGGAACCCCCGAGGAGCACCCGGGCCTGGCGGATCTGGTGGACCTGTCGGAGCTGGGGCAGGTCAAGGGCCTGGTGGCCGTGGTGCCCAACCCCCACCATCCCACCCTCGCGGTGCTCGTGGTGACGGGCTTTCGCTCACAGGACGTGATCTCAGCGGCTCAGGCGCTCAACGCCAACCCCCGCTACCAGCGCCTCACGGGCTCGGTGGCGCCGGTGCAGCGCCTGACGGACACCCGCCCGCCGCCGAGCAGCCAGGTGCCTCGTCCCATCGATCGCGACGAGGTCACCCTGGCCGACATCGGGCTCACCGACCAGACGGTGCGGGGCTACTACGCGCCGCAGTTCCGCGTGCCCCTGTACATGGAGGGAGACGCCGCGATCAGCCCCTCGGGGGGCGTGGTGTGGCTCGAGTACGGCTACAGCGCCGGCCTCGACACGTCGCTGTCCACCATGGAGGTGCGGCTCAACGGGGTGACCCTGCGCAGCGTGCCGCTGGACTACGCGAGTGGCGAGGCGAGCACGTCGCTGCGGGTGCGGCTGCCCGCCGACGTGGTGGAGCCCCACTCCCATCTCGACGTGGCGTTCCACCTGTTCCCCGACGACTACGACACCTGCGAGTGGCACCCCGACGAGACCCACTGGGCCACGCTGTACGCCTCCTCCACGGTGCGCATCCCGCACGACCACTACGCGATGCTGCCGGATCTGGGCCGCCTGCGCTTCCGGGGCTGGCCCTTCAACCTGGAGGCGGGGCCGGTGCAGCTGGTGCTGGCCGACGAGCCCTCGGGCGACGAGATCTCGGCGGCCGTGGCGATGGCGGCGCGCATGGGGGCCTGGTCGGTGGCGGAGACCCCGGAGCTGACGGTGGCCACGGCCACCCAGGCGCAGCGCGAGACGGTGCGGGAGCATCGCGTGCTGCTGGTCGGCCAGCGTCCCCACAGCTGGTTCAACGCGCTGGTGGCGGAGCAGGCGCTGTCGCCGCCGGGCGACGTCGCCGAGGGGCGTGCCTCGGCGGGGGTGGGGGTGCCCTACGTGGAGCAGCGGCTGCACGGCAGCACCGACCACGTGCTGCTGGTGCTCAAGGGCCCCGACGTCCAAGGGCTGAAGACGCTGGTGACCGGCCTGGGCGCGGGCCGCACCCTCTCGAAGCTCGATCGCAACCTGGCGGTGTTCACGCCCTCGGGCCGCATCGTGAGCTCCACCACCCAGTCGCCCCGGCAGGTGGGCGACATCCCCAGGCTCACCCGGGCGCAGCTCGTGCTGCAGCGCAACTGGGCGTCGTGGGGCGTGGTGGGGGTGCTCGGCGCGCTGCTCTTCGCCTTCAGCGTGCGTCGCTGGGCCGAGCGGTTCGGGGGGCAGGTGTGAGGCGGTGGGTCTGGCTGGCGCCGATGTCGGTGGCGGTGGCGTGTCTGGCGGCGCGGGCGGCGGGGCCTCCCGGAAAGGCCGAGGTGCGGGCGACCTTCCAGGAGTACGCCGGCCACTTCGTGCAGCCCGACGGGCGCGTGGTGGATCGAGCCGGCGGGGGCATCACCACCTCGGAGGGGCAGTCCTACGCCATGCTCCGGGCCGTCTGGGTGGGCGACCGCGACACGTTCCAGCAGACGCGCAGCTGGATGGAAGCCAATCTCCAAGCGGGGAATTCCGGAGCGCTCCCCGCCTGGAAGTGGGGCCAGCGCGAGGATGGCAGCTGGGGGGTGCTCGATCCCAACCCGGCGTCGGACGCCGACGTCATCATCGCCTACGCCTTGCTGCTGGGCTCGAAGCGCTTCGACGATCCGAGCATGCGCACCCAGGCGCTGGCCCTGTTGGACGCCCTGTGGACGAGTGAGATCGTCACGGTGGCGGACCGGCTGGTGCTGCTGCCCGGCCCATGGGCAGCCAACCAGCCCGCCATCAAGGTCAACCCCTCCTACAGCCTACCCTTCGCCTACCGGGTGTTCGCCCAGGTGGAGCCGGAGCGCCCCTGGATGCAGCTGGTGGACGACACCTACTGGTTGCTCGACGCCGTCACCCCCGAGGGGGGCCTGCCGCCCGACTGGGCCTGGCTCGACGCGGTGACGGGTGCCGTGGTGCCGCCACCCGACGGGCATCCCGTCGAGACCCGCTACGGCTTCGAGGCCATGCGGATCCCCTGGATGCTCGCCGCCGAGGTGCGCTGGTACGACGAGGCGCGGGCGCGGGCGCTGCTCGGGCGTCTCGATCACCTGCGCGTCCGCTGGCATCGCGACGGGTCCTTGCCCGCCGTGATCGAGGCCGACGGCAGCGCGGGTCGCGACTACGACTACCTGGGCATGTACGGTGCCCTGCTACCGGCCTGGGGGATCGTGGCCCCCGATGACGCCAAGGGCCTGTACAACGAGGTGATCCTGGCCGCCCGCACGGTGCACGGCTGGGGGCCCGCCGACGACTACTACGCCCACAACTGGGTCTGGTTCGGATCGGCGCTGTGGAGCAACAAGACCGGCCGAGGTCCCACCCCCATCGGCCGCTTCGACGGGAGGCCCTGATGGTCATCTGGCTGTGGTGCGTGGCGATGGCCTTCGCGCAGGGGCCCCAGACGGGGCTGGAAGATCCCTGGGCCCGGCTGGCGGTGGCCCGAGGGCTCGTGCAGGACGAGTCGGCGTCGGCGGACGAGGCGGCGGTGGCGCTGCTGCGGCTGACCACCGACGACGCGGTGGGTGCGAACGCGCTCGACGAGCTGTTCGATCTGGCGGTGACGGAGGGGGCGCACACCGGGTGGCGCGATCTGTACGACGCGCTGCTGTCGTCGCGAGCGCTGTCGCCCGATGCGCAGGTGGTGCTGGCGACCCGCGCCGCCCGCGCGCGCGCGTCCGAGCCCGGCACGCGGGCCGAGGCCATCGCAGCGCTGAAGGCGCTGCAGAAGCAGTACCCCAAGCGCACCGACGTGGGGCTCGCCCTGGCCGATGCGCTGCTCGCTGCAGGCGAGGTGGGGCCCGCTCGAGTGCAGTACCAGCGGGCAGATGCCTCGGGGCGGGGCACGGAAGGGCTGGTCCTGGCGCTGCTGGCGGCCAACCGCATCGAGGAGGCGCGCGAGTACGCGACTGCGTCGCTGGCCTCCGATCATCCGCTGCGCAAGGCGGCACGGAACGGTCGGCTCGGGGCGCGCGTGCAGGCCTTGGTGGCGGCGGGTCACCTGGAGCTGGCCCGTAGCCGGCTGCTGGCCGAGGATGCCAAGGCCGCCGAGGTCGACGCGTCCGAGATCCTGGCAGAGGCGCTGCTCGCGCGCGGCGATGCCCGCCTGGCGGCCGAGGTGCTGGGCCGGCTGGTGCGGGCCGACGGCGGACGCAACGCGGTGCGGCGTCAGTGGGTGGCAGCACTGCTGGAGGCGGGCGAAGTCGCGGGGGCCAAGGCCGCGGCCGGCACCCACGAGGCGTCGGCCCAGGCCGTGTACGCGGTGGAGCTGCTCACGGGTGGGCTCGACAACGCCAGCGAGCGCGCCTCCGAGATCGCACGCGCCCACCAGCTCGCCCCGGATCTGCCCGTGGTGGTGCGCCACAAGGTGGCGCTGCTGCTGGCCCAGGAGCGCTCGCGGGAGGCGCAGAAGGTACTGCTGCCCACGCTGCAGGCGCGTCCGCGCGACGGCACGCTGCAGCAGCTGCACGACCAGGTGGCGCTGGCGCTGCAGACCCCCGAGCAGGTGCTGGCTGCGCATCGCGAGCGCCTCGCGGTCAGTACGCCGTCGGACTTCTGGCCGCGCATCGGTGCCCTGGCCGGGGCTCACACTCTGGTGGCGGAGCACCACAAGCAGGCCAAGCGCTTCGACCAGGCACGCGCCCACTATCAGACGGCACTGGCGCTGCAGCCCCAGATGGCGGGCTACTACGCCGGGATCGGTGGTGTGCTGTGGGCGTCGGGGCAGCTCGACGCCGCCCAGCGGGCCTACCTCGTGGCCCACCGGCGGGCGCCCGGCGACGTGGCCTCCTTCGAGAGTGCGGTGCGCATCGCGCTCGCGCAGGGGGAGGTGGCGCGCGCCGAGGAGCTGCTGGCCAGCAGCCGCCTGCGGTCGCCCGTGGTGCGCAAGCTGCAGGAGGACGTCGCCGTCGCCAAGCTGCTGCAGGGCATCACCGATGCGCTGCGGGACGGGCTCGAGACCGACGTGCGCTCCGCGTTCCAGGACCTGCTGGTGCGCTTCCCCGACAACCCTCGGATCCTGCACGCCCTGGGTGACACGCTGATGCGCCACGGCAAGCCCGCCGACGCGCACAAGGTCTACAGCCGCGCCAGGGTCCTGGATCCGGCGAATCACTGGCTCACCTTGGCGGTGGCTCAGGCGGAGCTGGATCTGGAGCGCCCCGACGACGCCCAGCTCACCCTGGACGACGTGCCCACAGGGGAAGACGAGCACCTCGACGCGGCCCTGCGCACGGCGCGGGCTCGCGCGCTGCGCGCCTCGGGGGATCGCCTGCACGAGGACATGGGTCGCGACGAGGAGGCCTTCGAGGCCTACAGCCAGTCGCTGCAGCTCGCCGTCGACACCTGGACGCTGTCGTCGCTGGCGGGGCTGTACCTGGCCCACGCCCAGCCCTCGGTGGCGCTCGCGTTCTACGACGCCGCCATCGAGGCCGACCACGGCAACCGAGCGGCGAAGCTGGGGCGGATCACGGCGCTGCAGCAGCTCGGGCGCCTGCCCGCCGCACGCACCGCCCTGGAGGATCTCGGGCGTCGCGGGGCCGGCGTCGACGTCTGGCAGATCCAGGACAGCATGGAGATCCAGCAGGCGCTGCAGGACGTGGACCACTGGGTGCTCAAGGGGGATCTGCGGCGGGCGCGGCAGCAGCTCGATCAGGTGGCCAGCCGCCACCCGGAGTCGCCCCACGTCGACGCGGCCATGGGCTCGCTGATGCTGGTGCAGGGGCAGGCGGGCATGGCGCTGCAGCGGGCGGAGCGCGCCCTGCTGGTGGACCCCAAGCACGGCCGGGCCCTGGCGGTGGCGATGGACGCAGGGCTTCAGCTGTCGCGCATGAACGACGTGGTGCGGCTCATGGAGGGCGCGCTGGACGCCGGCGGGGGCGAGCCCGCGCGGGTGGCCCTGGAGAACGCCCTGTTCGCCTCGCGGGTGGAGACGGCGGTGCAGCTGGCCAAGGACGGACGCCGTCGCCAGGCGGAGCAGGAGCTCGCCGATCTGCAGGACGCCGTGTCCGACAACCCCGACCACTGGGCGCTGCTCGGCGGGGGCTACCTGGAGATGGATCTGGCCGCGCGTGCGCTCGAGATCTACGACCGGTCGCTCGAGCGCGAGCCCGAGCACGTGCCCTCCTTGATCGGCCGCGCCAGCGCACGGGAGGCCCTGGGGAGCCCGGGCGAGGCGGCGCGGCTGCTGGCGGACGCCTACGAGGAGGTGTCGGACGCACGGATCGGCATCGCCCTGGCACAGGTGCAGGGCCGCCTGGGGCGCTTCAAGCAGGCCAAGTCCACGCTGCAGGAGGTGCGCGAGGGCGACCGCACCACGCGGGCGGCATCGGAGCGTCGGTTCGGTCGGATCGAGCCGCTGCCCGTCGTGCCGCTGCCCTCGGGGGTGGTGCCGGAGGATCAGGGGCCCTTGGTGTCCGGAGCCCTCGCGGGACGGGTGTCGAAGTCCGAGATCGACGCGCTGGACGCCGAGCTGTCCTCCAACCACTACCCCTACGGCGACGTCGGTGGTGGGTTCGTGGGACGCACGGGCACGGTGGGGGAGAACCTGCTCAACAGTGCTGTGATGGGCGCGGCCCTCGGTGACTTCTACGCAGGTCCCTTCCGCCTGCAGGCCGACGTGCTCTCGGTGCTCGTCGACAACGGGGGAGCCGAGGAGATCGGGGTGTCCGCCGCCATCGGCGTGCGCAGCCCCGCCCACAGCCGCATCGGGTTCGACGTGCGCGTGGGCACCAGCCCCCTGGGCTTCACCATCGGCAACTACCTCACGTGGCTCGGGCAGCTCACCGCCTCCGTGGGACCCCACGTCACGGTGGGCGCCGACACCGGGCGCGCGCCCGTCACCGACAGCCTCCTGTCGTGGGCCGGCACCACCGACGAGGCCACGGGCACCCGCTTCGGCATGGCGTCGAGCACCTGGGGTGGGGGCTGGATCTCCATGAACAACCCCAACCTCACCGATGGTGGTGTGCGCTTCCGCGCCGGGTTCGTGGACGCCCTGGGCATGGAGCGCAACGGACGCCAGCAGATCGACGCCTGGGGCGGCCAGAGCATCGGCGACGAGGTGGTCACCATCCGGATCGGCGGCAACTTCGCCTGGATCGCCAACGACCGCCAGATCGACGGCTTCGAGGTGGGCGGCGCCGGGGTGTTCAGCCCCCGCAGCTACACCGTGGGCCTGGTGCGCGGCGACGTGGACTGGACCCCGAGCATCGGTGGCACCCAGGTCTGCGCCACGGGCGCCGTCGGCGTGCAGAGCATGACGGGCGAGGCCTCTCCCTACTTCCAGCCCGGCGTGTTCCGCGCCTTCGAGATGGGGGCGGGCCTGCGGCTGCCCCTGGCCGACGCCTGGAAGGTCGGCCTGGATGCCAAGAACCAGTCCATGGGCAATGTCTGGAGCCAGACCACCGTGGTCTTCCGCATCGGGCACGTGCCCGGCTGGACCGGTCGCCGCTCCTACGCCGACGTGTCGCCCATCCACGGCACGGGGCTGTCGGGCAGCATGGTCTGCGGTCCATGAGCGTCTGGCTGGCAGCGACGCTTTCGTGGGCCGCCGACGAGGTGGTCTTCGACGACGCGCTGGCCCAGGACTGGTACGACTGGTCGTGGACCACCGCCTCGGACTTCGAGGCCACGGATCGGGTGCATCGCGGCACCACCGCGATGTACGGCCAGGTGGGGCCCTTC
This sequence comes from Myxococcales bacterium, assembly GCA_019634415.1. Classification (GTDB taxonomy): domain Bacteria; phylum Myxococcota_A; class UBA796; order UBA796; genus DRPG01. The sequence goes on along the minus strand of JAHQVJ010000226.1, from coordinate 13,786 downwards.
GGCGGGCTGTCGGTGTTCCGCGAGTCCGGCCTGGCCACGGCCAGCGCCATCCGGTTCTGGATCCTGGCGGACTCGCCTGGGCTGGAGCTGCGGCTCGAGGCCTGGCGTGCGGATGGTCCGCCGGTGGGGGTGCCCCTGGATCCGGCGCCGGATCGGTTCACCGAGGTGGTGGTGTCGCTCGACGAGCTGCCGCCCTACGCCTTCGACCGGATCAGCTGGGTGGACACCTCGGGCCTGGGCGGTGCGGTCTGGGTGGACGACGTGCAGCTGCTGCAGATCGATCCCACCGTGCGCACCTGGACGGGGGCGGAGCTGGCTCCTCCGCGGCAGCTGATGCTGCTGGGTGCTGGTGATCCGAGCACGGTGGTGGTGACGCAGGCCGGCTCGGTCGTGCCGCTGGGTGCGCCCACGGTGGCGGGGGGGCCGTCGCGCACCTACCTGCCGCTGCTGGAGCCGCTGTCGGCGGGCACCGTGACCATCACCACCGACGACGCGGTGTTCGAGCGCACCGTGGCCATGGCGCGGGCAGACGTGGACGGGCAGCCCACCCACACCATCGCCGACGCCGTGTATGGCGCCAACTTCCCCGACAGCGCGCCGCCCGCCCAGAGCCTTCAGCGGTGGGGGCTGGGGGCCGTGCGCTGGGGCGGAAACGCGCGGGCGCTGTACAACCCCTTCACGCGGGTCACCAACCTGGCCGCCGACTACTTCTTCCTCAACCAGCCGGTGCCGGTGCAGCTGGACGACTGGCTCGGGTCGCTGCCCGCCGACGTGCCCGCCGTGGTCACCGTGCCCACCTTGGACTGGGTGGCGGACGGCACGCAGTACTGGCAGTTCTCGGTGGCGGCCTACGGAGCCCAGCAGCTCACCGCGCCCATCGAGCCCGATGCGGGCAACGGCGTGCTGCCCGATGGCTCGCCGCTGCTGGGCAACGATCCGTCGGATGCGTCCGTGCCCTGGACGCCCACGGACGTGGCGGACTGGCTGCCGCTGCTGCCCCACACCCCCGGCTGGCTCGCCATGGGCAACGAGACCGACATCGCCCACGTCACCCATCGTGGCGTGCACCCCGAGCCCGCAGGCTACGTCGACCAGCGCGACCGGTTCCTGGCCTTCGCGGGCGCCGCCAAGGATGTGCTGCCCGACGTGCCGGTGACCGGTCCGGTGGGCTGCTGCTGGTGGTTCTACTGGAACGCGGCGGACGGCGAGGCGGATCGGGCGGCCCACGGGGACTTCCTGCCCTGGTTCCTCGACGAGGTGGCCGCTGCCGATGCGGCCTCGGGGCGGCGCACCCTCGACGTGCTCGATCTGCACTACTTCCCCGAGAACCTCATCGCAAAGGGGTGGAAGTCCGCCACCGATCCCGCGACCAACGCCTGGCGGCTGCGGGTCACCCGGTCGCTGTGGGACCCCGACTACGTCGACGAGAGCTGGGTGGGCAGCGGCGACCCCGTCACCGACCAGCCCGATCCCCACGCCGTGCAGCTCATTCCGCGGATGCGTGCGCTCCTCGCGGAGCACTATCCGGGCACGAAGCTCGGGCTGTCGGAGTGGAGCTTCGGGGCCTTCGAGCATCCGTCGGGAGGGCTGGCGGCAGCGGAGGCGCTGGGCATCTTCGGGCGCGAGGATCTGGCGTTCGCGGCGATGTGGCCGGCGCCGAGCACCGGCAGCTACGCCGCGGCGGCCTTCGAGCTGTATCGCGAGGGGGCCCTGCGCTTCGGCAACGAGTCGCTGCCCGTGGACGTGGGCGCCCTGGACCCGAATCGCGCCAGCGTGGTCGCGGCGCGCCGGTCCGACGGAGCGGTGAGCGTGGTGGTGGTGAACAAGCACGGCAGCGAGGACCTGTGGCTGCAGCTGCGGGGTGTCGACGACGACGACGTGGCCGCGCGTCACTTCGGCGGCGGGGTGGGGGCGCGCGTGGTGCCGGATCCGACGGAGGCGTTCGCGGGCAGCGTGGTGGTGCCGGCGTCGAGCGCGGTCTTGCTGCAGCTGGGAGCCGTGGGTGAGCCCCCCTCGGCCTCTACCGGGGACACGGGACAGGGGTCCGACGCGGCTGGTGGAGGCGGGGGCGGCAGCAGCTCCAGTCGAGGCGGCAGGCGCTGCGGCTGTAGCTCGCCAGGAGCACCCTCGGTGGCGTGGCTCCTGGTCTTCGGAGTGCTGAGCACGCGGAGGCGGGTGGCTGGCTGACTGAAGTCATCGACGGACGAGCCCGAGCTCGTGATAGTCGAGACGGTCAATCCCTCTGCGTTGTCGTTCGCTGTCAAGAACGCCTATTTCAGCCATGACGGCTATCGTGCAATGTACAAACAGGTCGGCACCGGAACGCTGACGACGAACACGGGTGACACCGTCGAGGGAGTCATCTTCGAGGACGAGGAGGGCAACAAGGTGTTCGTACCCAATGGACAAGACGAGAACCTGTTCAACGGTTTCACCATGACGGGCCCGTGGCAGCAGGTGACGGGGAAGCCCTGCGAGCCACCCGACGACGACGACAACGGCGCGGGGAACTCGTGAGGGGGGCGCTGGTCTTCGTGGCTGCACTCTCCGTGCTGGCGGGAGCTGCGGTGTGGCTATGGGAAGCCGACTCCGACGTGTCGGACGAGGTCCACGCGTCACCCACTCCCTCTCCGTCTCCGTCTCCGTCTCCGTATTCATCCCCACCGTCGATCGTGGAGCCCTCCGCCCCCCAGGCAGGGGGCATGCCCGTCGCGGAGCTCCGTGCCGAAGAGGTTCCCTCGGCCCCCGCCGGACCGCCCCTCCTCCCAGTAGCAGTCGTGAACGGCGGCCACCTCGACGCAGATCTGGGGCTTACAGAGCGTGGGTTGATCGCAGACGAACGGTTCCGAGATGGAACCCGCATTTCCGCAGCCCCACAGCGTCGGTATCTGTGGTGCAGTACTCCACGGGAAGTGCACCTGTGACGTCCGCTGACACACCAGCGTAGGCTTCGGGTCCCGTCATCACTTCCAGGTCTTCGTCTGATACGTTGCTACCTGCGCCTGGCGGGGGGCATCTATGGAACTTGGCAGGAGATTGTGGGGATGTGTGACCCTGCCGCCGAGACGTTCGTGGGCACGCATCTGCTGCATGTTTGCCACGTTCTGCGCGACTTCATCGGTCGTGGGCTGCGGGTCGGTGTGCACAGATGATGAGACGATTGTGCAAACTCGGGGTGGGACGGCACACCAGCGCAGTCTCGTCGAGTCCACGTGGAGCGCCTTCGCCCAGGCGATCTCGCCCGAGGCCGTTTGCTTGTCGTCCATCCGTATCGGCGGGGCGCTGCGAGATGCCGGAGGCCGCTATCGAACGGTGGACCGCCAGATCGTCGTGGATGATTCCATCGACTTCGACGGGGACTTGGAGACGGCCGTGGGTCACGAGCTGTGCCATGCGTGGGATCTGCAGGTGCTGAAGGGTCGACCTGATACAGAGCTCTTCTGGTTTCATGACACATTTCGATTCACCCCCGAACGAGGTAACGAGGCACGAGAGGCCTTTGCGATCGCGTGTGGCCTCGGACCGCAGGTCATCGCTGCGGCCGCCGAGACGTCTTGCGGCACGGGTGCCCCGGAGGAGGGTCTCGCCTACCTCGATGAAGACGTGTTCGCGTCTGCGCCGCAGCCGCAGGTGGACATCGCCTATCGGGAGGTCCTGCTGGATCTACCTGCAGCGGTGAATCCGGCACGGGTGGAGGCGTTGCAGGCCTGTGAGCGCTCCAATGGTGAGACGGTCATCGACGTGATGCACGGGGGCACGGCCACCCAGCTGCGTGTGGATGGGGAGCGCGGAACGGTCGACGTGGTGGACGATCCCATCGGGTGCTCGAGCCCGGATCCCGAGGAGGCTCAGTGGCCTCTGAGCATCACGGGGCCCCAGGCGGTGGCAGGGGGTGCCTGGGCCGACACGGAGGTGTGGGTCGTGCACCTACCGTGGCCCACGGGCGATCTTCAGCGCGTCTGGATCCGCCGGAGCGGTCAGACGATGCGCCCTGCAGCAAACAGCTGTGCTCTCCCACTGGAGCCAGCTCCTCCGCTGCGGTTCGCGTCGAGCGCGCCCCTGTCGGCGGCCCGCATCGCATTCTTCGTGGGTGAAGCCGACACCACGTTGTCGTCTGTGTCCATTTCCCACGATGCGCGGATCGTCTTGACTCGGTGGCGCTGACGGATCCAGGGAGGACGTCCTTCCGGCGGTGGAGTCTGCGGCGTGGATCGGCTCGACCCAGATCTGGGAATCTGATTCCCGGAGTGCGTGCTGGCTGTGCCGTCGAGGTGTGTCAGGTTCGTCTGCACGTGGAGAACGAGCAATGACGAAGATCGAGGTCATGGCCGACGGGCCGTTCCTGGTGAGCGGAGTCGACCGCATCACGCGCTTGTCCGACGGCAGCACCGTCGAGGCCAGCGGCACGGTCGCCTTGTGTCGGTGCGGTCAGTCCAAGAACAAGCCCTTCTGCGACGGCACCCACAAGGCCATCGGCTTCTCCGGCGCCAAGGAGCCGGACCGTGTCCCCGACAGGCGCAGCAGCTATGCCGCCGCCGGCATCACCATCCACGACAACCGCGGGCTGTGCGCCCACGCCGGCAGATGCACCGACGGGTTGCCGGCCGTCTTCCGCCTTCGCACCGAGCCCTTCGTCGACGCCGAAGCCGGCACTCCCGAGGAGATCGGCGCCACCATCCGCCAGTGCCCCTCCGGCGCCTTGAGCTATTCCATCGCGGGCCAGGAGTACGCGATTCACGGCGGCGACGCCATGGTCGGGTTCGCCCCCAACGGTCCCTACGTCGTCCGAGGCGGTGCCGAGCTCGTGGGCACGGAGCTGCCCGAGGGAGCGACGACGGACCACTTCGCGCTGTGTCGCTGCGGGAAGAGTACCAACAAGCCGTTCTGCAGCGGCGCCCACTGGGGAGTGGACTTCGACGAGGAGGTCCCTCGCTGACCACTGACCGCCGACCGCTGACCACTGCCGCCAATTCGATAGATCGCCACATGGACCTCAACGCCGTAGCCATCTTCGTGAGCGTGGTGGAAACCGGATCCTTCGTGGACGCGGCGCGGGTGACCAAGCTGTCGAAGTCGACGGTGGCCCGACGGATCGACGAGCTGGAGTCGAGCCTGGGGGTGCGCTTGCTGCAGCGCAGCACCCGTACGTCCCAGCTCACCGAGGCCGGCCGGTCGTTCTACGAGCGGTGCCGGCGGATCGTCGATGACATCGACGATGCCGTCAGCAGCGTGACGACCCATCAGCGAGAGCCGAAGGGGCTGCTGCGGTTCAGCGCCTCGGTGCTCCTCGGAGAGCGCTTCCTGAGTGAGCTGCTGGTGGAGTACCTCCGGCGGTATCCGGACGTCGAGCTCGATCTGCACCTAGCCGCGCGCCGCATGGACCTGATCGCGGACGGATTCGATCTGGTGCTACGGGTCGGGAGACTCGAATCCTCCTCGCACATCGTGCGCCGACTCGCCCCGGCACCGAGCTACGTCTGTGCCAGTCCGGCCTATCTGCAGCAACACGGGACACCCGAGCACCCCGACGACCTTCGGCAGCACGCGGGCATCCTGTTCAGTCCCGACCGCGTGCCCCCGATCTGGGTGCTCGATGCCCCTGGCGAGCGGACGGCGTCGATTCCGATGCGGGGCAGGCTGATGGTCAACAGCCATCCCGTGGCCATGGAGGCCTGCGAGGCGGGACTCGGGCTCGCCGAGCTGCCCGCGATGGTGTGCTGCGACGCCCTTCGCACCGGTCGCCTCGTGCGCGTGCTGCCCGAGTGGCAGAACGACACGCGCTGGCTTCACGCGCTGTACCCGAGCCGTCGGCACATTCCCGCGGCTCTGCGTACGTTCCTGGACTTCCTGGTGGCGTCCCTCACCCCGCCGCCGTGGATCGATCCGTAGATCTACAGCCCCGTGTCGGTGACGCCCGTGTCGAACAGGATCACGTCACCGGGGGAGCCGTCCGCGGCGTCCAGCATCTGGATCATCGTCCACGCCTCGTAGGTGGTCTCCGACGCAGGGTGCTGGTTCACGAACTCGGTAGGCGGCCCGTGCGTCCTGGGGGCGCTCCAGGAGCAGGGAGGCACGCGCCTTGAAGGCCGGCGCTTCCTCGAGGCGACCTCGCGCAGGCTACCGGGCGTTGTCGTCCAGCCAGGCGTACATGGCCTCGTCCTGGGCCACCAAGCCGTTGACGAGCATGTTCAGCGCCGTGCCCTCGGGAAGCTCCGCCCCCACGATGGCCGCGTCTGCCCACAGCGCCTTGAGGCGCACCAGCCCGAGATCGGTGTTCAGCGTGACGGACAGGTAGAACTGATCGTCGAGCTGCAGGATGTTCACGTTGGGCTCGCCCGGCGCCCACAGCCACGAGCGGGTGACCAGCGCCCGGCCCGCCTCGGGCTGGGTCCACCGGTAGTGCGCCGTGTTGTCGGTGGTCATGCGGATCCCCAGGGGGAGCCGGATCACGCTGTGGTTGTCGGACCACAGCTCGTCGCAGTCGCCCGAGGCGAAGCACTCCGGATCCACCCGGAACGTGGGCTCCCACACGTCGTAGTCGTCGGGGTAGACCTCGGTCTGCTCCTCGAGGATCAGCGAGCGCACGATGTCGTCGAGGCTGTGGTCGCTCACGGTGGCCACCGAGGCCCCGACGAGCACCTGAGCGTCCCGGGTGCGAGCGGGCTCCAGCGCGTCGATGGCTCCTTGCCCCAGGGTGGCGATGGCGTAGCCCTCCGACAAGGCGTCGAAGTTGCCGTCGAGCCAGGCGACGACGTTGTCGATGCCGGCTTCCATGGCAATGGTGTCCTCGTCGGCCATGTGGTCGTACAGGTAGCCACAGAGCTGCTCGAGCTCGGCAGGGGCGTCGGGGGGACGGGAGCAGGCTGCGGTGAGGAGCAGCAGCGCGACCGAGGGGGTGAGGCGCGCCATGGATCTACTCCTCGGCCAGGGTGAGCACGTAGGCGGTGACGTCGGCGAGGTCCTGGTCGGGCTCCTCGGCGAAGCTCGGCATGCTGAAGGGGCCGCCGAGCACCGTGCGCACGATCTGCTCGGCGTCGAGCGACAGGCCAGTCAGGGCAGGACCGTGGTCGACGCCCTCGCCATCTCCACCAGGCCCGTGGCAGCGCTCGCACAGATCGGCGTAGACAGCCTCGCCTGCCACCGCGTCTGCCGTGAGCGCGGTGATGTCGGCCACCTGCGCGTCGTCCACGCTCGCCGAGCATCCAGCGGCGAGTGCCAGCATCCAAGCCCATCTCATGTGCGCTCCCAGTCGAGCGCGCATTGTCGCACAGTGGCTCAGCTGGGCCGCTGGATGGCGATGTGCCTGGCTCCGATGCGCACCTGGCGCGATCCGGCGCGACGCTGCACGATCCGCTCAGCATCGGTGAAGCCCAGCCCCTCGAAGCGACGGCGGCACTGGTGGATCCACTGCCGTACTCGGTTCTGGTCTCGAGGACTCATGGGGGTGAGGCGGAAGCCCGAGATCAGGTCGTCGAAGTGGATCCAGCCGCGCTCGGTGGGGTCGGCGTCGACATCGCCGATCCAGGCCATGGCGAGCACCAGGAGCAGCTCGTTGGCGGCATAGTGGCCGAAGCCGCCCCCGCCCACCGGGTGATCGATCGCCACCTCGATGTGCTCCAGATCCTGGCTCACCACCAGCCGCACGTCGGCGTCGTCCAGCAGCTTGGTGGCGGCCGCTTCGGTGGTGTGCTGCACGCGGCTCGGCAGGTGCAGCCGCCACTCGCCCCGCGCCTCGACCACCGCCCGGTCTTGCACCGGGGTCAGCTCGTCGTCGCGCTCGGCCACCCAGCCTGTGCGCGTGCGGCTGATGCTCATGATCTCGGCCGATGGATCGGGCAGTCCGAGGGTGTTGGCGGAGCCGCGCACCTCGACGTCGCCGTGTAGCGCGGTGGCGAAGGCGACGGGAGGGGCCGCATCCAGCAGTGCCCACGGGTGCTTCGCGTGCCCGAAGCCGACCCGGTCTCCCTCCGCCAGCGGGGCCTCGCCCGTGATGCGGTCGCCGTTCACGAACACGCCGTTGCGGCTGCCCAGGTCGCGCACGAGCCAGCCGCCGTGCTGGTGGCGCAGGGCGGCGTGGAGCCCGGAGACCACCGGCTCGTCGAGGTGTAGATCCGCGCCGTGCCCGCGGCCGACCACGTGCTCGGAGCGGAGGCAGCGACACGCGCCGGATCGGGTGTGCTTCAGTCGTCCCACCGCCGTCAGCTAACATCGGGCGCAATGCAGCCGCGGGTGGATGGTTTCGAGGTGGTGGGCGTCCTGGGTGAGGGGGGGACGGCCGAGGTGTGGCTCGCGCGCGGGCCGGCCCCTGCTGGGGCCGTGGGTCGCGACGGGGATGCCTGGGCACTCAAGATCCTGCGCACCCCCGACGTGCGACTCGCGGAGCGGATGCGGGCGGAGGCGCAGGCCCAGCGGCAGCTCGATCACCCCAACGTGGTGCCCGTGGTGGCACTGCTCGCCGACGACCGCGGGCGACCGGTGCTGTGCATGCCCCATGTGCAGGGCCCCACGCTGGCGGCCCTGCTCCGAGCGAGACCTTCGCTGTCGCTCGACGACGTGGACGCCCTGGCGCGCGGGATCCTCGCCGGGGTGGCCGCGGCCCATGCCGAGGGGTGGGTGCACCGCGATCTGAAGCCCTCGAACGTGCTGCTGTCGGTGCAGGGCGATGGGCTCGTGCCCCAGGTGGCGGACTTCGGCCTGGCCAAGCTGGTGGAGGACGCAGCGCGGGCGGGCACCCTCACCCAGCACGGCGCCGGCACACGCCGCTACATGTCGCTCGAGCAGCTCTCGGGACGACCCGTGGATCCGCGCATGGACGTGTTCGCCCTGGGTGCGGTGCTGTGGGAGCTGGTGGAGGGGCGCCCGGCCTTCGAGCACACGGAGCTGTGGCGGAAGACGGTGGACAGCGGAAAGCCTCCACCGCTGACGCGCGACGTGCCCCACCGCATGCACCAGGCGATCGCCGCGGCGCTGGCGCTGGCAGCGGATCGACCCGCGGACGCGACTGCGCTCAGCCGGCTGTGGGTCGGCGACCAGGAGCACGTGCCTCGTGTCGACCCGAGCACGGTGGCCGCTGCGCGCGAGCTCCAAGCGGCGCCCCGGCCCATGGTGCACGCGCCCACGGTGGCCACGGCTCCCCCTCCGCGGCGTCGCTGGTCGCTGCTGCTGGGAACGGTGCTGGGAGCGGCCGTGGGTCTGGCGTGGTGGTGGGCGTCTCCGCGCACCGTGGAGGTGAGCACACCGGTCGCGAGCGTGGTCCCCACGGTCACCTCGGACCCCGCCGTGCAGCGGCGCTTCGCCCTGGCGTGGGAGCAGTTCGCCGACGCGCGCCTGGCCGAGTCCGAGCGCACCCTGCTGTCGCTGTCGCAGACCACCTCGGATCTGCCGGAGGTCTACCTGCTGCTCGCGCTCAACCGCGTGGCACGGGGCCGGTACCAGGGAGCCCTGGACGTGCTCGAGCAGGTGCAGCCTCACTTGGCCCCCGACGACGAGCGCACGCGGCGGATGGTGGCAGCACTCGAGCGCAGCATGTTCCGCGTCTCCGACGCCGATCCCTGGGCGCAGCTCGTGCTCGACTACCCCGACGATCTCATGGTGCAGGCCGTGGGCTGCGCCCAGATGGGGCTGCGTCCCGAGGCCGACGCCGCCTGCGCCAGGGCCAGGGCCATCGACGATCTTCCCGTGCTGTCCTGGGTGCGGGGGCAGTGGGCGATGTTCGTCGACGACCATGCCACCGCGCGCGTCGCCATCGACGAGTTCCTCGCGCGCAGTCCCAACAACCCCCTCGGGTTGCTGCAAGACGGCTGGTGGCACGCCGCGTTCTCCGAGTGGGACGAGGTGGAGGCCTCGGCCGAGCGGGCGCTGGCGGTGGACGCGAGCCTGGCCGAGGCCCGCCTGCTGTTGGCCTACGCCTACGCCCATCGCGGGGATCTGGCGGGCCGGCGCGAGCAGCTCGCCCTCGCCCTGGGGCAGACCACGTCGCTGCCGGACCGCATGCAGCTCAAGATCTGGAGTGCGCAGGCGTCGGCCGGGTTGGGGCGGATCGCCGAGGCCGAGGCCACCCTGGACGAGGTGTCCGCGGAGGCCACCGAGCACGGGGTGTGGTTCTGGCGAGCCACGGCAGCCATCGAGCGGCTGCAGCTCGCCCTGATGCTGCAGGATCCGGAGCGCGTGGCGTCGGCGCGGGTGGAGCTGCGCGAGGCTGCCCAGAGCGAGGCCGTGGCTCCTCCCATCGCGCAGCGGCTGAAGGCCACGGAGATCTACGGGCAGGGTCGGGAGGCGGCGTTGCGCGGCGACGGCTCCTCCGTGGCCGCTGCGCGCGAGCAGCTGCTCGCCCTCGATCAGGCCGCGGCGGGCTGGGTGAGCCGAGACCGGGCAGCCGCGATCCTGCACGCGCTCGAGCGCGACCAGAGGGGCGATCCCGAGGCGCTGATGGACTGGGCACGCATGGGGCCGGGGTGCGAGGCGGCGGTCCGGGGAGGGGAGCTGCTGGTGTCACGCGGGCACCTCGCGGCAGGGCAGCAGCGACTGCGGGCCGCGCTCGGAGAGGTCTGCCCACAGGCGGGGTACTCCCGATACCTGCGCGTGGTGGCTCGTGAGGGGCTGTGGGCGTTGGCTCGGGACGCCGGGCGAGCGGAGGAGGCAGACGGTCATGTGGCGGCGCTGGCGGCGTTGTGGCCCGCACAGCCCGATCGGCCGCCTCGGAGCGACGCAGAGTAGGCCGATCAGGAGCGGAACTCCGCAGCCGTTGTGAAGTGGGTCGGTCCGTGCGGGAATCGTGGGGTCGTTGGAGGCCCGATCTCATGACACTATTTGCGTTGCTCGCCAGCGGCGGACCTGCCCATGCCCAAGATGTGCTCTTGATCGGGGCCGCCAACGACGACAATCGGCAGCGCTTCGTCGACGATGTGGCACGCCTGCAGGGGTTCGTGCGACTGACCGACTTCGATGCAACCGATGGCACCCCCACCTCCGACATGCTGCAGGATCACCACGTGGTCATCCTGTACGGTGATGGTGCGCCGTTCGCCGACCCGGTGGTGCTCGGAGACCGCCTCGCGAGCTTCGTGGAGACCGGCGGTGGCGTGGTGGCCGTGGGGCATGCGCTGAGCGTGGGGTCGTCGATGGGGGGAGCCTTCGTGGACCAGGGCTATCTGCCCGTGGTGCCCGGCAACGCCACCTCCCTGGCGGATCCTCGGAAGATGCTGCAGGCGCCCGGCTACGAGTGGCTCACCGGGCAGCCCTTCGTGCAGGGGCACGCGGCGGTGTACGGGCTGAACAACGCGTCTGGCGGGTGGCGGAACGAGGGTCTGTCGGTGCGGTCGCCGCCGCCCACCGTGGCCGCCATCGACGTGCCTGCGGTGTGGTACGACGACGTGCCCGCCGTGGTGGTCCGCGAGCCAGCGGATCTCTTCCTCGGCCGGACCGCCGCGGTGAACGTGCATGCGATGCGTCGTCGACCACTGCACGTCGTCACGGGCTGTGTGACCGGCTTTCAGCCCGACGGATGGACCGGCGACGCCATGCGGGCCGTGGTGCAGTCGGCGCTGTGGGCCGCTCGCTACACGACCCCTGCCAGTGCCGTACAGAACCTCGCGTACGAGCAAGACATGGACTGCGATCTGCTCGACATCGGCGACGAGATCCCCATCGATCTCGCGGAGCCCGTCTATGGCGACTGGGAGGACGGCGAGCGAGACGAGATCGGGATCTGCGCCGATCGGGTGGACCCACTCACCGCTCAGCCCTACGCCAACGACGACTGGTACTACGACTACGGATCCCATGGCTGCACCTACTTCGTGGGCATTCACGACGTGGACAACCCCGCACACTTGAGCTGCAACGGAGATCCGTCGGGAGATCGCCTGGTGGGCTCGGCCCCTGGCGTGGTCGTGTCGGACGACGTCACGGGAACCACGCACGACCTCGGGGTGATCGAGGTGATCGGGCCCGACGGCAGTGTGACCTCCACCGCCACGCTGGACTGCGACAACTGCGCGCTCACCTTCAACCCCGACCAGACCGACATCGACGCCGACGAGGTGGGGGATCTGTGCGACACCTGCGTGTTCGTGCCGAATGCGAGCCAGCAAGACGCCGAGGCCGCTTGTGCACTCGGGCACTGCGCCGACGGGATCGGGGATGCGTGCGACAACTGCCCCTGCCACTTCAACCCCACCCAGGTCGACGACGACCGAGACGACGTGGGCAACGTCTGCGACAACTGCGCGCTCACGTTCAACCCGGAGCAGGCCGACACGGACGCCTGCCCGCAGTTCGCCGGTCTCCCCGACGGATTCGGCAACGCGTGCGACAACTGCCCGCGGGACTGCAACCCGTCACAGGCCGATGGTGACCTCGATGGGGTGGGGGACGTGTGCGACAACTGCCCGCTGCTCCCGAACCCGAGCCAGCTGGACTCGGACGGCGACGACGTGGGCGACGCCTGTGACTACTGCCCCTTCGACGACGTCATCGCGCTGGATGCTCCCGATCTCGACGGCGACGGGGTCGGAGACTCCTGCGACAACTGCCCGGATCGGATCAACCCCGACCAGGGCGACCTCGATCTCGACGGCATCGGCGACTCCTGCGACAACTGCCCCGTCTTCGTGAACAGCACCCAGATCGACGCCGACAGCGACGGCTGGGGCGATGCCTGCGACGTGTGCCCCGCGACGGCGGATCCGGGCCAGGCCGACACCGACCGCGACTTTGTGGGCGACGCCTGCGACGGGTGCCCCTTCGAGCTCGACTACGGGGTGCCCGACGTCGACGGTGACGGCTTGTCGGCCGTCTGCGATCTGTGCCTGTTCGTCGCCGATCCCACCAACGCCGATCGCGACAGCGACGGGGTGGGGGACGTGTGCGACAACTGCCCCGAGGCGGCCAATGCCGATCAGGCGGATCGCGACGGCGATGGGCTGGGCGACGAGTGCGACCCCTTCTACCTGCGCGGAGGCGGCTGCGACACCTCCGGCGCACCCGCGGGCTGGGCGGTGATGGTGGCCTTGTTGCTGGGACTTCGCCGACGTCGGAGCCCCACCCGCTAGACTGCGCCCTCGTGGGGGGCCCGATGAGCGTGGACGAGGTGCTGCTCGCCAACCTGGCATTCTATGCAGCGTTCGCTGAGCGAGACATGGAGGCCATGCAGCAGCTGTGGGCAGCGCATGCCGAGGTGGCGTGCATCCATCCTGGCTGGCCGCTGCTGGAGGGGCGACAGGCCGTGCTCGCCAGCTGGGAGCGCATCCTGGCCAACCCCGAGAGCCCGACGGTGCGCTGCGTGGACGCCAGCGCCCGCTTGGTGGGGGAGATGATGGCCTGGGTCACGTGCCGCGAGGCGGTGCCTGGCGGGCAGATGATCGCCACGAACCTGTTCGTGCGGGAGGAGGGGCACTGGCGCATCGTGCACCACCAGGCTGGGCCCACGCCCGGTCAGCCCAGTCCCGACGAGCTGCGAGAGGAGTGGAACTAGCTGTCGCTGCTGGTGGCGCGTCCGAGCGCGGCGCGCCCGGACGTCAGCGGCTCAGTTCGAGACCTCGAGGATGATCTGCCCATTGCCGCCGTCGCCGCTGTCCACCACCAGGACCACGGTTTGGCCCGCCGCCAGCACCAGATCCAGCTCCGAGCTGAACGGCGTCACGTGGTCGCACGCCACGTCACAGTCGGGATCGTCGCAGTCCACGAGGCTGTTGCCGTCGTTGTCGATCCCGTCGTCGCAGATCTCTTCGCTGACGTCGATGGTCACTTCGCAGAGCGCCTGTGCGCCGCATTGGTCTGTCGCGGT
>JAHQVJ010000225.1 GCA_019634415.1 Myxococcales bacterium | reverse complement strand
GTGTCGTCGATGGGAACGCTCGCCACCGGATGGGCGGCCCCCGTGGTGCGCTCCCCGATGATCTCGGCGCGGCCTAGCTTCTGGAGCGCAAAGGAGAACCACTCGGCGGCGGAGAACGACGTGCTACCCGTCAGCACGTAGGCCGGTCGCTCGGGGCGACGCCTTCCCGGTACCGACGGGAGCACCCACATCCCACGCTCGAGGGCCTCGCCCGATTCGGTGGTGGTGAAGTCGAACAGAAGCTGCGCCTCGTCGGCCTCGAAGAGGTAGCTCATGAGCAGCTGCGCCATCGCCATCGTGCCACCGCGGTTGTAGCGGAGGTCGAAGATCAGCGCGTCGGTGTGCTCGACGAAGCGCATGGCCGCAGCAGCCACCGGAGCCCCGACATCGGGATCGTCGAAGTGATCGAGGCGTACGTATCCAACGTTCCCAGGCAGCAGACGCACGGACTGGAAGCCGAAGTTCGCCGCCGCCGCTCGTTGATGTGCAGGATCTTGGGGGGAGGCCACTGCGTCGGACTCCGACGCCTCACGAAAGGCGCGTACCCACGCTGCGTCCACCCCCACGGAGAAGTGTTGATCGCCGGTGATCTCGACGAGATCTCCGGTCAGCCTCTGGGCCAGCTCCTGCTTGCGCCGCACGTGGCGGTACGCCCCCGTCCGAAGACGTGCTCGAAGCTCGCGCCCCACGCGCTCGGCGTCCTCAGCGAACACGTAGTTGTCGCGGATCGCGTTCGCCGCGGCCTCCACCACCTCCGAAGTGCCTCGCCGATCGATCCGGTCCGGGGGGGCGGCCCGAGCTCCTCGAAGTGGAAGCAGCACGACGACAGCAAGCACGAAGAACCGCACAGTCTCTCCATACAACTCATTGTACAACAAGTTGCATATTGGGGGGATGCTGTCAAGACGCGCAGTACTCCGGGCAGCCGCTCGGCGTGTCGACGCAGGAGAACACGATGTCTGATCCGGCCAGCGGCTCGGACAGGGGCGCGGGCTCGAGAACGTCGACTCGGTGGAGCTCCAGTCGCTCGCGAGCGGGCACGGCCTCGGGTCGGCGAGCAAGTGCTTGCACCTCGTGCCCTGCGGCCAGCCCGGTCCGTGGTGCCGCTGCTCTAGAAGTGCAGGTGGACCGAGGGTCGTGGTCCAGGTGGCCTTGACTTCGCCGTCGGTGTTGCCCCCCCCTTCGGGCCTACTTGTACAAGAGGTCTTGCTCGGGTCGAGCAGGGCCCTTCACACAACGGAAACCCCGGAAGTCGGTACGCGTGCTGGGGGCCATTCCGTGCCGCCCGCATGAACGCAGCCACTCAGAAGCATTGTGGAACGAACCACCCTTCACAACCCTCACGGCATGAGGATCTCTGGAAACGAACATCGGCGAATCCAGGACGGCGTGTGGGGTACGATTCGAGAAATAGACGTCAAGCGTCCACTCGGAGACGTTCCCCAGCATGTGACGGACACCGAGGTCATTCGGGCTGCGTGAGCCGGGCTCCAGGGGACCATCTGTGCTGTATACTGCGGTAGTGCCGAGATCCTGGGGGGCCTGTTCCGCGCCCCCGGCCGCATACTCCCACTCCGCTTCCGTAGGGAGCCTGTACACTGTGTCGACCTTGCACTGTTGGGGGTCGTATCCAGCCTTGCCATCGCTCCGGACACAACCGCTTGCCGAGCCAGTCAGCTTCTCGTGCAGCTTCTCGCAGTACGCCACGGCATCGAACCAGGTGACCTGACGAACGGGGAGCAAGGGGTTTCCTTCTGGCTCGAAGGCTGGCGTCAAGGCCGCGTACTGTGCTTGGGACACCTCGTCCTTGGAGATTCTGAAGCCGGGAAGCCTCACCGTGGCCTCGGGCGCTCGAAACGTGGGCTGATCGGGGCTTGGACAATTGCCACCAATGGTGAAGGTAGCACCTTGCAACGCCACGAACGTGGGGCTCGAGTTGGACCCGGTGCTCGTGTGGTCACTGTCGTGGGCTGTGCTCCAGTCGCCGGTGCGCCCTCCGCAACATCGGTAGCGGGCACGCTCCGGCCAAGGGCTCGTCCCTGTCAATCCGCATCCTTCCCATGAATTCGAGCCATGGTCGAAGGAGAACTCGGGCTGAACTTGCTGCATTACTATGTCGCCGTGTTCACGGCATGCTCCCTCGTACTCCTTGTTGCCACAGAGTTTCAGCCCTCTGTCGATGCAGGCTGCGCTCGCGTCGGGGCGGCTTGTTGGGCCTCGAGCCACGGCATCCATACAGGAAGATCCCGCCACGGGCAGTGCGCCTCTGGGGCACTCCACAGGGGTCGTGATGATCTCGTGAGGCGCCGGGTGCGGTCGGCGGCTCTCGGCAAAGGGAGCTGAGTAGAAGAAGAGCAGGAAGACCCCGAATCCACTGGTCGCTGTCAGCGTGAAGACGCCGAGGCGGCTCCGAGGATCCACCTGTTCGCGACCGAGGGTCACGCTCCCCACGAACGAGCCCACGCTGAACCCAGAGGCGAGGGAGAAGAGGACGTTGAGGATCCGCCTTTGATCTCCAGTGAGGTCTTCCCTCACGAACCCCAGGACCGACATGGCGAGTGCCACGAGGAGGGTGCCGGCGCCGACCGCGAAGAACAAAGGGTGGATCGGAAGCGCCGTCGTGTGGGCAGGAGAGTCGGACCTGTCGACAGTCTCGAGACTTGGTCGGGGCTGACGGTCCTCCTGGGTAGGACCTGCAAGAGCCGCCGTCATGTGCTCCACCTGGCTTGCCTTGGCAGGCCGTGCGGCTCTCAATGCTGCGAGAAGCTCGTGCCAGAGTTCGTGTCGTTCGACCAGCTCCACCACTTCGAAGGCGTAGCTCTCCCGCGCCAGTCCACCGTCGGGGAGTGCGTGACGAATCGTCGAGAGCTCGAAGCTCACCAGCTGCCGAAGTTCGTCGACGGAGAAGGAACTCCGCAGCAGTGTCACCAATTCGGCCTTTGCGGCTGCATGCTCGTCCTTTTCTCTCACTGGCATCGCCGAGTCCCTTGGTTCCACCGTTTGCTTGGTCTAACCTGTGCCAGATGCAGTCTCGTTGGAGCACTGGCAACGGCATAGTCACCAGTCTTCACCTGGAGTCAGTCGTGAGGTGTCGCTGAGGTTGTCGTTTCCGTCACCGTTGTCTCGCAGTGACGGCTCCCACGCAAGCGCCGCTCCACGTGGGCTTGCCCATGATTGCACAGTAGAGACACCAGGATGAGTGCACAGCTGGGCGACGTCGCAGCTCAGCCAAGCAGTCGAGCTGTGGTCTCCCGCTCGCCGCGACCCGCAGTTACGGAGTCGCTCCAATCGGAGTGGACGTGCTGCGCGCTGCCGTGATCGACCTGCTTCGCGACCTGCTCGCGGAGCACCTGGAGACCCTCGGAGACGTGGGTCGCTTCCTATCGCATCCACCCGATCCCTCGATGGGGGATCTGGCGTTCGGCTGCTTCCCACTCGCCAAGGCGATGCGACGTTCGCCCAATCAGATCGCGGAAGACCTCGCAGCCCGGGTGGAGCCCGCGGGGTTGATCGAGGCCGCCGAGGCAGCAGGGCCCTATGTGAACTTCCGCGCGGACCCCTCGGCTCTACTCGACGGCGTGGCGCGTGCGGTCGCCGATCGGAGCTTGTTCGCGCAGGCTCAGGCCGAGGTGTCCGAGCGTGTGATGATCGAGTTCAGCCAGCCCAACACGCACAAGACGTTCCACGTGGGGCACTTGCGCAACGTGGCGCTGGGGGACAGCCTGGTCCGCATCCACAGGGCGCGTGGCCATCACGTGATCGCCGCCAACTACTACGGCGACTTCGGGCTGGACGTGGCGAAGTGCCTGTGGTGGTTGCGTACGCATCCCGAGCGCACGGCTCCCCCCACGGGGCGTACGCACTTCCTCGGGGCGGCCTACGTGGCTGCCAACGGGCAGATCAAGGTCGACCACAAGGCGGACTCCGACGAGGTGAAGGCTGCGAAGGCGGCCAAGCTCGACGAGGCACGTCAGATCCTGCACGGCATGGAGTCACAGCAGCCCGAGGTGTGGGCCCTGTACCAGGAAACGCGCCAGTGGTGTCTCGACGAGTTCGCCGAGGTGTACCAGTGGCTCGATGTGCACTTCGACGTGGACTACTTCGAGTCACAGGTCGAGGAGCCGGCGAGTGCTCTCGTCGACGAGTACATGAGCCACGGTGTGTTCGAGAAGAGCGAAGGGGCGGTGATCTGCCGACTCGAGCCCGACTCGGACACACCGGCGCTCGTGCGCAAGTCCGACGGGACCAGCCTGTACCTCACGTGGGATCTCGCCCTCGCAAAGCACAAGTTCGACGACTACGACATCGAGCGCTCGGTGTACGTGGTGGGCAGCGAGCAGCGCTTCCACTTCACGCAGCTGTTCCTCACGCTCGGCCGCATGGGCTACGCACGCGCCAAGGATTGTCGGCACGTGGCCTACGAGCTGGTGATGCTCCCCGGACCGAAGAAGATGTCGAGCCGCGACGGTACGGCCATCCCGCTGCACGAGCTGCGTGCTGCCGTGGAGGGGGCCATCGACGCGAAGCTTCTCGAAGCCGAGGCCGCCCGAACCAGCCGGGTGCCGGCAGCGGCGCGCGACGAGACGGTACACCGGCTCGCGGTGGCCTGCTTGAAGTACGGCATGCTCTCCGTCAGCGTGAACAAGAGCGTGATCTTCGATCTCGACGACTGGGTGAACTTCCAAGGCAACAGCGGTGCGTACCTGCTGTACAGCCTGGCCCGGATCCGCTCGATCTTCAGAGCGGGTGACGAAGACGTGGTCCTCGCCGATGGATTTCCCACGATCCAGGGGTTCGGGGCCGATCTCGAGCGTGGGTTGTTGTCCCAGATCCTGAAGCTTCCGGCGGTGGTGGCCCGTGCCGAAGGAGCGGCGGATCCGTCGCCGATCGCGAACTGGGCATACGACACGGCCCAAGCCTTCAGCAAGTTCTACAACGTGCACAAGGTGCTCGAGGCAGAGACTGCAGAGCTTCGCCGTGCGCGGCTGACCCTGCTCCGTGCGCTCGACGAAGCGATGACCGAGGGGCTCGGGCTGCTGGGCATCACCCCCGTCGATGCGATGTAGGCGCTGGCCGCGGTTCGCGATCGGTCGACGTTCGACCGAACAGTGCAGACAGGAGCCTCAGCGCGAGGGGGGTGCTTGGAACAGGGGGACTGCCCGCTCCAGGAATCCCCCCGGCGGCAGGACGTCCACCCCCCCTCGGCTGGACCATCGCAATCCCATCATTGCCGAGAGAACCTCGTGTAGGAGCACGTCGGACCTCCCGTCCACGCGGAAGCCGAGCAAGGCTCCCGTCGTGTCGAAGATGGCGGCGTGGGCCCCTGGCTCCACCATGATGCGAACGGGCTGGCGTCGGAGCAGGAAGCCGAGCACTCGAACCTCGGTCATCGTGCGGTGGGCGGTGTAGGCCGCGGCAAGATCGCGCACGATGGGCAGCGAGCTGGCCAGCGGCGCACAACCCACCTGCGGTCCCAGCGGAATCCGCAACAGCGCCAAGCCGAGGTCGGCATTGGCCGTGACCCATCGACCCACCACCACACCGTGGGACGTGCGGACGGCGATCGGCTCCAGCGGCGGCGGCAGGGCATCGGCCGTGGTCCAGACGAAGCCGTCGGGGCTGATCACCACGCCGACGCCGGCATTCGGTCCTCGACCCACGGTCACGACGGATTCCGCCAGCGCCGCAGCGGCGTTGCACACCTGCACCTTCAGCGCAGCCTCGGCTCGGGTCGACCGCACGGAGGCGGCTCGGCTGAGTGCCGTCCGGAACCCTGCGTCGCGAACGGCGACGTCGAGGGACTGCTCCAGTGCCGCTCGTGCGGACGGCCCAGCGCCTCGAGTGCCGTCTTCCCACAGCACCTCGTCCTGACGACGGTCCACGAGCTGCCACCACAGCTCGACCGTCCACTGCCCGTGCTCGAGCCGGCCGAGGCGGGCTTCACTGGCGAGGACCAGGCGCGCTTCGACGGTGCGGTCGGGACCCGCGGCTTCCCCTCCGCGCACGGCCAGCCCCAGCGCGCGAGCCCGCTCGAGCAGGTGCTCCCGCCACGGCGGGCCCTCCGGACGCTCCAGGACGCGGGCGGGTCGGGTGATGGCGACCGGAGCCACGGTGAATGGTTCCGAGGTCGTCGTCGGCTCGCCAAACGCGACCGCGACGAACACGACCGTCCCCCACATGCCTCCTCCCTCACCCAAGGGTATCGAGGTCCCTCGCGAAGGGGGCCCATGGCGTGCATCGAGGGCCGCTGGCCAAGAAAGGCCTCGCTACAGGTCCGATCTGTGTGCATCGTTTCTGTCGACGTAAAGCGGAGGAAGGACGCATGGAAGACGAGCTGCTACAGGCGGTGCTGGATGCGCCCGAGGACGACGCGAGGGTGGAAGTCTACGCCGACTGGCTCACCGACAGAGGAGATCTGCGCGGGACCTACTTGCGGCTGCTGCTCTGTCGCTTCAGCGATGGTCGCGAGATGCGACGGCTTCGCTCCCGGCTCGACCCGACCTGGCTGGAGACCGTGGAGCAGCTCCGGCGGCCCGCCGACTCGGGAATGGTCGAGCTGCCTGGCCGACGGCTCACCATCGACCTCCTCGAACAGAGCCAGCTCTACGCCGGGATGTTGGAGGGCCTACCCACGCGACAGAGGAACGAGGGGATCCTCGATAGGCTGATGCAGCGCGCTCGGCAGCGCGGCCATGGCCAGCAGCCATGCCTACTTCAGCCCACCCAGACGCCGATCGAGTGGCCGCACGAGCGGCCGTATCCATTCGGCGATCCGGCTCGTTTGCCCGCTGTGGGAAGCATCGGGCACTTTCGGTCTCGCGGACCCGATGTCCTGCACGCCACATCGCTGTGGGTGGTGTGGTGTCAGCATCAGCTCGGACCACCCGAGCCACAGATCGTGGCGGCCCTCGGCCGGCTCGACTGGGAACAGCATGCCCACGTCTTCGAGATCTGAGGACCCGTCCACCGAGTCCGAGGGGGGTGCGTCAGCCCTCGAGCATGATGGGAATGACGAGCGCCTCCTCGCGCTCGAGGTGCGTGAGCAGGATCTGCGTGACCTCGCCAAGGTCGGTGTCGGCGTCTTCACTCAGGGCGGATGCGGCTCGGTCGATGGCGCGCATCAGCTCCTCGTGGTCATCGATCAGCTCCTCTGGCTGCACGCCCGTGCGCCGAGCCACCTGAGGGAAGAGCATCACCTCCTCGGCGTGGTGGTGGTGGTGCAGCGTGGTGGCCAGCCGATGGAAGAGGTGCCGGCGGGCGGGGCCGGACAGCTCGGACAGGCGCTTGGTGGCTGCGCGGAAGCTGTCGTGGATCGACAGCAGCATGGAGGCGTGGGAGCTATGGAATCTGGGATGGCGGGCCCAGGTCGTGCGGTCTTGCATCGGGCGTGACCCCCTCGGGACGAAGATATCGACACCCACTGGCGAGTCGTCGTGCACCCTGGACCTGCTCGAGCATGACCGTGGGTACTTGGCAGAGAGAACCTCGAATGCGGATGAGCGACGTCCGTGACTCCGCCTCCAGTAGGGTGTGACGACAAAGGAGGCCGGCAGTGAAGGTCTGGCTCATGTGGATCGCACCGCTGGCCGCGTCGTGCATACGTACCAGCGCACTTCAGAGCCCAGAGCAGCTCGCAGAACCCGAGGTCGAGTACCTCGACGGGTCGTCGCGTCCGTTGGAGGAGGTCCGAGCCTGGGCTCGGGATGGTTGGGACCTGACGGTGGCTGAGCGGACCGCCATGCTTGCGCCAGGTGGGCCACGGGCGGTCACCCTGCCGCGGCTCGAGGACAGCTCGGCTGTGGCGCTGGGGCAGGGGATTGCCTTCGTGCTCGGCGGTCCCGTTGGTGAATCCCCCGATGCGGCTCTGACCTGGCTCTCGCGGTACGAGACGGCCTTGGATGTGCGGACTCGCTGGCTCGCTCGGGAGCGCATTGGGGCGTCGGCCGAGTGGGATCGACAGCGGTGGGACCAAGAGCGCGACGTGATGCTTGCCGCCCTCGAGTACGGGGGGATGCCGCTTCGCGATCTGCCGTCTGCGTCTGCCTCGCGTGAGCCCCTGGTGGATGCACTCGTCGGACTGGCGGACTCTCTGGTGCCGCCCGCGCACGACAACCAGCAGGCCACCGCCGCATACGGCACGTTGATTCTGGCTTGGGCCGTGGCGACCCTCGGCGACGGGTCCGCCGCTTTGGAGATGCAGCAGCGGGCCGCCGACGTCTTGAAGGCGCCAGATCCCATTCATGCGTCGCTTCTAGCTGTGTTCGAGCGCCAGATCGCCTGGGCGCGGGCCGGAATGCCGTTGGGGCTCGCTGCGCCGGAGGGACCATCGGCAGCCGCGCCCCTCGAGCGCTTCTCCGCGTACAAGATCGAGCGACTGCTGAGCAGGCTTCCGGCCGTCCTGGGGGGGCCTTCTGTTGGCGACCCCTTCCAGAACTACGTGGACGATCAGGGTAGGTCGCCGCCGAGGACGTACTCCGACCGCATGGCCAGCCTCGCCCTCGCCCTGGAAGCGGCTCCGTCTGCGTTGGAGGACCTCGAACAGGGTCCAGATCAGATCTGGCAGGCTGCGGCAGCCGGGAGGCCGGATCTCGCGCGTCTGGCTGCCAGACGCCTGCATTCGGCGCTGTCTGCGCCGGAGGTGTCCAGCGAGGATGTCATCGCGCGCGTGCAGTCGCTGTCGGCAGCCGTCCCTCATCTGATTCGCTGCGGACTCGACGCTGAGGCGGTGGGACTGTTGGACGTCGCACTCGGGCGCGTCGGGTCTGTCGACGAGATGCCGTTGGTTGCCGCGGAGCTCGGGGCCGCACGCGCCCGTGCCGGAGTGGCTGCGGATTCCCACGTTGTTCGACTGGCCTACTCGGTGGTGGCCGACACGAACGAGCGGGTGATCTTCAGGGAACAGGCGCTGCGGGCTCTGGTCCACCTCGCGCCACCTGAGCTCGACAAGGCAGTTCACTACTGGGCCAACGTCGCCAAGCTGGCCTCCGTCGTGGCGGCAGAGGACCGATTGTCCACCAACACCCACTTCAACCTCACCTACCTGGGTGTGCTGGGTGCCGTTGCGGAGGCGCACGTTGAGCGGGGGTGGCCTCTCCCTGCGAATCACCGTGAAGCACTGGCCGAGGAGGCACGCGTCGTGAGGGCAAGGGTGACCTCGGTGCGCTGAATGCCGCTCGCTCGGTCCACGTCGAGAGATCATTCGTGCGCAGCAGCGCCATCGGCTGGAGGGATCTGGCCGTGGTCACCGGACCTCCGCCGCGCTACGCTCGCGCGTCGGCAGCGCAACCCTCGGATGGTGGCTCGGCAGAGCACGGCCAAAGCACAACGAGGGGTTGGCATGCGCGAGTGGGAACTGCTCGACCATGAGAAGGTGCCGGACGAGGATGCCACCATCTACCTGATGGAGCGGGGCGGTCAGTACGCGATCCACGTCGACGGGCGCGAGCTGATGTCGACCGGTCCCCACGGCTCGGAGGAGGCCCTCGCCGACCTGGCATGCGACCGTCTCGCTGTTTCGGGCCCCGTCCGAGTCTTGGTGGGTGGCCTTGGCCTCGGCTTCACCCTGTCGGCCGTGTTGCGTCGGCTGGGGTCCGAGGACGCGGTGACCGTGGCGGAGCTCCTTCCCTCGGTCGTCTGTTGGAATCAGGACTACCCCCGTTTGGCACGCTTCGCGGGCTACCCGCTCCGCGATCCGCGGGTCACCGTCCACGTCGGAGACGTGCTGGACCTCGTGCAGCTGCCGCCGACCCGTTGGAGCGCCATCCTGTTGGACATCGACAACGGACCCCACTCGCTCACCCGGCCCACCAACGGCTGGTTGTATACCCCTGAAGGCATCGACGCCGCCTTCGCCGCGCTCGTTCCCGGGGGCGTGCTGGCGATCTGGTCCGCCGCGCCTTCCGACCCGCTCACGAAATCGCTTGCAGACGCGGGGTTCGTCGTCGAGGTGGTGTGTCACACGGAGCGGGGGCGGCCCACACGGGACAACGATGGGACACACGTCGTGTGGGTAGCCCAGCGGCCTGATCGCGACAATCAACGGAGTTGATTGTCGCGATGCTACGCTCCGACCATTGGCGCGGGTACGCCGCACCGCGGGACCACTTCGTCCGCGATCGCCTGACTCAGCAAGAAGAACCACATGCCCGATCAGCGCAAAGCAAGCCGAGCCACCTTGGACGAAACCACGTTGCTTCCTGGAGGAGCGAGTCCGTCCAGCCTTGCAATGCAGCAGCCTCTCTTGCCTGCCCTGTCCGCATGCCAATCATGTCGAGGAGTGGACCGCCGCGCACGATAGCGGCGAGCCGCCGTTCGAAGGTACCTGCACGCTGGGGGAAAGGGGAGTGTGGCAGCAGGTCGGTCGTGGTGAGGGGGCCGTCCAGGGCAAACAGGTGCTTGACCACGCGGCGCTAGGGTTCCGCACGGACGCCGTAGGGTCCTCCCACGACGAGTGCCGCATTCGTGACCAACCAGGAGCGTTTTCGTGGGACATGAGCCCGCCAGGCCACTCGATGGCCTGATCCGGCGGTGCGCCTTGGTGACTCGGACGTCCGGAGCTAGCGAGTGCCGACCACGACCTGCACCATCGTCTCTCCGCGGGAGAGCAGGTGTGGTCCCTTGGTGAAGTCGATCCGTTGGATGCCGTAGCCCACGAATTGCGTCCTGCGCGTCTCGTAGTCCGGCATGTCGGGGCTTCTGAAGTACTCGGTCCATGCGTGCGACGTCGTCAAATCGCTCGCCAAGCGTGACTCCAACTCTAGGGGAAGCTCCACCAGTGGTACCACCCGGTCCCCTGGTGGCGCCAGGATGTGCCAGTGCCGGTAGTCCCCCGCGTCGAAGCCCGTCGGCGTTCGGACGTCAATGAGCACGCTGCCACCTGTGGGCTCGGGCGAGAACGCCAGCGCCACCGCATCTTGGGTCAGGGTGACCTCCAGACCTGGCTCCAAAGCGTCGGCGGCGAACCGGATGGGCGCCGACGGGTCGAACGGTGTGGCGGTGCACGCGATCCCCCACCAGTCGTCCTTGGTGGACGATTCGATGCATGCCTGAACATCCTCGGCGACCCGACCCCAGGCCACCGGGATGCGCCACGTGGCATCCGCATCGGGAACCAGATCGGCGAGACGGAGCTTGGTCCAGCCGGCCGGCTGGGCGCCGCGCGTCGCGTTCAGGTGGATCCTCTCGGGCTTGGGCGTTTGCTCGAGGTGCAACGTGATCTCGGCCCCTGGGTCCACCTCCCAGGCGGGCAGCGTCAGGGGCTCCGACGAGACAGTGAGCCCTTCCGCCGCAGAGACTGCCACAACGCGATCCGTCACGTCGAGGGCCTGCCCGACTACGGTGAAGGACGCCTCTGGCCCGGCGCAAGCAACCGGTACGTTGATGCTGTCGCCGGTAAACGGTTCGTCGATGCTGTCGCTGATGCCTCGTCGCCAGCCGGTGTACCCGGTGTCGGGGGCGCCGTCGCAGAGCACCAAGATGGTGTATTCGGTCGCACCGTCGAACACGGCGACCGGGTCGATGTCCACCGATAGGGTGTCGTAATCGACGAACGGCAGCCGCGGCTCGGCCACGTAGGGGATCACGTCGCCGGGCTGCGGCTCCACGATGGTGATCGGACCGGCGTCGCCGATCATCGTGATCATCCCATCAGGTGCCAAGAGACACGAAGTCTTGCGCAGTTGGGAGTCACCATCTCTTCCGCACCACCAGATCTGAGCTTCACGCCGTTTCAGGCGCCTACTTGAACAGGGTCTCCATGTTGATGACGTGACAGCGGTGCAGGAGCCGATCGAGGATGGCTGTGGCCATCGCCCCGTCCCCCCAGTCCTTCACCGACTTGTTGGTCGTGATGATCGTGCTGCTGCGCTGGTAGCGGTAGCTCACCAGCCGGAAGAACAGCGCGGCTTCCGCGCGTGTCATGGGCTGGAACCCGACCTCGTCGATGATCAGCAGCGCGGCGTTGAGGTACTTCTTGCGGCGCAGCCGGTAGGCGCCGCTCCATCGGCGTCTGTGCGGAGGCCGTCGCCAAGGTGATGGCTGCCCATGGCGAGTGGAGGTGGGACGCTGCGGCGCTGTGGTTCTGCCTGGGCACGCCACAGGCAGGCCTTCTCCAGCCGGACAGCGAGCTCGGCGCCTGGCAGCCGGTCTACGCGAGAAGCCCACACCCCAGGTTGCGCTTCGCTCTCTGTTGGCCAGCAGCCGGCGGTCGGCCGACACCACGGGATGGGTTCCCAGAAGCTGGCCGAGCTCCGCTTCCGCTTGGCGCGGGGTCGCAGACCGGAGTGGCGACGAAGCGGACCCTCACGGGCTGGACTCCGGCGCATCCGCGCCTCCGTCTGGGGGCTGGTCCCCAGCCCTTTTGCTCTTGCTGGGGGCGGCTTCGCCGCTGAGGGCTGGACCTGCGGCCAAGCGAAAGCCAAGGTCGGAGCCGCCGAAGATGCCAGGGTGAAGGGCGATGCGACAGGCTGCGCGCACGTCGCGCGCCTGGTCGGCCCAGCTGCCCCCACGGATCACACGCTTCGGGCCCGTGGTCACCACCGGGTCCAACAGCTCCGAGTCGCCATAAGGGGGCGGCGAATACTCACTGTGGTCGGCGCACCACTCCCACACATTGCCCAGCGTGTCGTGCAGGCCCCACGGGTTGGCGGCCTTCTCGCCCACGGGGTGCGTCTGGCGGCCGGAGTTGCCCACGTGCCAGGCGATGGCGTCGAGGTCTTCGCTCCAGCGAGCCCCCGTAGTGCCCGCGCGACAAGCGTACTCCCACTCCGCCTCCGTGGGCAGCCGAGGCAGAAGCCCGGCCACCCGCTCGCCCAGCCGGGCGCAAAACGCCTGCGCGTCCTCCCAGGACACGTTTTCGACCGGACGACTCGGCCCCTCGAAGTGGCTCGGATTCTCCCCCATCACCGCCTCCCAC
>JAHQVJ010000022.1 GCA_019634415.1 Myxococcales bacterium | reverse complement strand
GAGCCCTACGACGTGGTGGTGGACGGCACCGACAACTTCCCCACCCGCTACCTCGTCAACGACGCCTGCGTGATCCTGGGCAAGCCCAACGTGTACGGCTCGATCTTCCGCTTCGAGGGGCAGGCGAGCGTGTTCAACCACGGCGACGGGCCCCACTACCGCGACCTGTACCCCGAGCCTCCTCCCCCGGGGCTGGTGCCGAGCTGCGCCGAGGGTGGCGTGCTGGGCGTGCTCCCCGGAATCATCGGCGTGATCCAGGCCACGGAGACCATCAAGCTGCTCACGGGGATCGGCACCACGCTTTCGGGCCGATTGCTGCTCTACGACGCGCTGGGCATGCGCTTCCGCGAGCTGAAGCTGCGGCGGGATCCGAACCGAGCGCCCATCACCGAGCTCATCGACTACGAGCAGTTCTGCGGCATCCCGGGCATGGAGCACGCCGAGCAGCCCGCAGCCGAGCCCTTCGAGCGCATCGACGTGGTGAGCTTCAAGAAGCGCTGGGACGAGGGCTGGCGCCCCTACGTGCTGGACGTGCGCAAGCCCCACGAGGCGGAGATCGTGAGCCTGCCCATGGTGGACCGGCTGCACCCCCACGAGACGGTGGCGCAGATCGCCGGCGAGCTGCCCACCGACCGCGACATCGTGGTGAGCTGCAAGAGCGGAGGGCGCTCGGCGAAGGCCGCGAAGGCGCTGGCAGACGCGGGGCTCGCGCGGCTGATCAACCTGGACGGCGGCGTGCTGGCCTGGGCCCGCGACGTCGACACGAGCCTACCCACCTACTGATCGCGACAATCAACTCCGTTGATTGTCGCCATCGAGCGCGGGCCGGCAATCGCCTGGACCTCCACGGGCACCCCGTTGAGCACGGCGTTGCCCGACAGCGGATCCACCTCGGCGTCGTCGGTGAGGTCGTTGACGCTGTGGCCCGCATGCTTCGCGGCGGTGGTCCAGCTGACCCCCGACCGGTGGTGCCCCCAGCCGTGGGGCAGGCTGACCACGCCGGGCATGATCGCGTCGGTGATCTCCACGGGCACCTGCACCTCCCCCACCCGCGAGCGCACGACGGCCTCGCCTGCGGCTTGCAGCCCCCGCGCGGCCGCGTCGTCGGGGTGCACCAGCAGCGTGCAGCGGGACTTGCCCTTCATGAGGCGCGGTGCGTTGTGCAGCCAGCTGTTGGCGCTGCGCAGATCCCGGCGGCCGATCAACAGCAGCTGTGACGCATCGGCCGCAGGCCCGCCGAGCAAGTCGTCGAGGCCAGCCACCAGCTGGGGCGGCGCCAGCTGCAGGCGCTGAAGGGGCGAGCGCTCGAGCACACACGGCTGCAGCGGCCCCAGATCCACGCCGCTCGGCTGCGACCGAAGCGCACCGAGGGTGATCCCGGACAGCCCGTGCCAGTGGCCCCAAGGGCCCAGGCGCAACCCCAGACGCAGCTGCCCGCGGGGGCCCAGCCACCGCTTGCTGGCTCGGCTCAGGCGCTGGCGCACGCCCGCTCCCCGGGCCCGCAGCAGTCGCTCCATCAGCTCCTGGGCGATCCGCCAGTCGTGGCGCTCCTCGTCGCCGTCTCCCGGTGTGGGCAGCGGCGCAGCCACGAACTTCGCGGTGTTGCGCACCGCGAGGGCATGGAACGCCACGTCGTAGTGGTCGCGGCCCAGTGGCGGCACCGCGGGCAGCACGTAGTCCGCTCGGCGCGCCGTCTCGTTCACGTACAGATCCACGCTCACCAGCAGCTCGAGCTGCTCGAGCGCACGCTCCAGCCGCGTGCCGTTCGGCGCCGAGAGCACCGGGTTGCCCGACCACACGAACAGGCCCCGCACCTGGCCCTCCCCGGGCGTCTCGATCTCGTCGGAGAGCGTGGACGTGGGCAGCTCCCCCGAGAACTCCGGCAGGCCCCGCACACGACTTCGCCAGCGGGCGAAGCCGGTGCGCGGCTTGCGAGACGCGCCGGGGGGGTACACCGGATCCACCGCCGGCTGCGTGAACATGAGGCCGCCGGGACGGTCCAGGTTGCCCGCCACCGCATTCACCGCGTAGAGCAACCAGCCGCTGACGCCCCCCGACCGCTGCGCGCAGGCGCCCAATCGGCCGTACAGCACCGCTCGCTCGGAGCGCAGGGCTGCGGCCAGCGACCGCACCGTGTCCTCGTCGATGCCCGTGTGAGCCGACACGTCCGCCAGGCGCACCCGACCAGCGACCTGGTGCAGCACCTCCACCCCGTCTACGTGGCCCGCCAGCGGCCCCCAGTCCGGGCCGTCGTCCAGCAACACCTGCAGCAACCCCAGGAGCAGCCACGCATCGGTGCCCGGGCGGATGAAGTGGTGCTCGGTGGCGCGAGCCGCCGTCTCCGTGCGCCGTGGATCCACCACGACGAGGCGCCCCCGCGCGGCGATGGCATCCAGGCGACCCCGGATCCCCGGCGCCGTCATGATGCTGCCGTTGGACACCACCGGGTTGCCCCCCAGGATCACCATCACGTCGCACCGATCCACGTCGGGCACCGGCATCAGCAACGGGTGGCCGAACATCTGGGCCGCAGCGAGCATGTGGGGCAGCTGGTCGAGGGAGGTGGCGGAGTAGGTGTTGCGGCTCCCCAGCGTGCGCAGGAAGTCGGGCACGTAGAGCATGGAGCCCAGGTTGTGCACGGCAGGGTTGCCCACGTAGGCCGCCACGCTGTCGCGGCCATGCTCCGACTGCAGCGCGTGGGTACGCGCCACGATGTCGCCCAGCGCCTCGCTCCAGCTCACCTCCTCGAAGCCCGTGGACGTGCGGCGCAGCGGCCGCCGCACCCGATCCGGATCGTGTTGGATGTCGCCGAGCGCGGTGGCCTTGGGGCAGATATGACCTTTCGAGAACGGGTCGTCCGGGTCCCCCCGAATCCCCACGACCTGCTGCCCCTCGATGTCCACTCGGATGCCGCAGATGGCCTCGCACAGCGTGCAGGCGGCGGCGACTCGGCGTTGTTCCATGGCTCCATCCTACCCCCTGCCCGACCATGCCCACGTCATCTCCACCCCTGCGGTGTGGATGGAGGGCGAAGCCATCGATCAGCTCGCGCGCGTGGCCCGCACCGAGGGCTGTGTCTGTGCGGTGGGGCTGCCCGATCTGCATCCCGGTCCCGGTGTTCCCATCGGGGCGTCCTTCGCGTTCCGGGGGCTGGTGTGGCCGGCGCTGGTGGGGGGCGACGCAGGCTGCGGCGTGCGGCTGGTGGGAGTGCCCAAGATCAAGGCCAAGGGCGATGCCCTGGAGCGCCGGGTGCTCGCCGAGCTGGAAGACGAGCCCCTCGCCCACGTGGACGACGGCTCCCTCCTCGAGGCGGTGTGGACTCGGGGCGCGAAGGGTCTGGCAGAGGTTCGGGGCGTGCCGGAGACCCTCGCGGCGTTCGCCGAGGCCGAGCCCGACGGGGCCTCGGAGGTGGGGCCCTGCCCCGACGCCGTGTACGGCGGGCAGCTGGGCACCATCGGGGGCGGCAACCACTTCGCGGAGATCAGCCGCGTGCAGCAGATCGTCGACGCCGACGGCGCACAGGCGGCAGGGCTCCGACGGAGCGGGTTCGCCGTGCTGGTGCACAGCGGCTCCCGCGGGCTGGGGCGGCACCTGGCAGAGCGGTGGGCCGGCCGCACGCTCGCGGAGGACTCCGAAGACCATCACACCTGGCTGGCCGACATCCGCGGTGCCCTGAACTACGCATCGGCCAACAGGCTGGTGCTGGCGTGGCGCCTGCTGCGCGCCGTCGGAGCCGCCCGTCCCCAGCGCACCAGCGGCGGGCTGGAGCTCGTGCACAACACGGTGCAAGCCATCGACGACCCCACGTGGGGGCGGGTGTGGGTGCACCGGAAGGGAGCGGCACCGGCCGCGGACGGCCAGCTCACCGTGGTGCTCGGCAGCCGGGGAGCACCCAGCTGGGTGATGCGCGGCTCTGGCTCACGCGACAGCCTGTACTCCGTGGCCCACGGAGCCGGACGGCGCCTGAACCGCCACCAGGCCATCGAGCTGATGAAGCATCGCTACAAGCGCACAGAGATGGCGAGGACCGCCAGCGGCGGCCGAGTGGTGTGCGACGACCGCGATGCGCTGTACGCCGAGCACCCCGACTGCTACAAGCCCATCGAGCCCGTCATCGAGGCCCTGGAGCAGGCCGGCACCGCCGCCCGCGTCGCCGCCTTGCTTCCGCTGGTGACCGTGAAGCGCTGAGCCGCTTTCGCCACACTGTCGACACATTTGGCCACTGGCTCGCGTTGCCTATGGACAACGCGCTGCATTCGTTGCGCCTCGAGCAAGCCAGTGGCCGAAAGGACCAGGAACGGCCGACGTTCTAGCGAGTACCCGTAGCCTGTGGGGATCTGGGGAAGGCCTATGGATAACCCTGCGAACGACCTACGGGCAGGGATCGTGATCGTCACAAAGGCGAGAGGCCACAACCCTGATGCTTCCTTCGCTCTCGGTGATGCGAGCAAGCAGGGTCACGGGTACTCCCGTCGGCACGGAGCCAGGAGCGGACAGCGGTACCACCTCTGCGTCGCCGAGCGTGATAGCGCCTTCGCCGAACGCCGCCCCTCGTGCCAAGGGCGTGAGCTGCGTGACCGTGCCCGCCACCGTGGCCCACCCGTGCACCGCCGCCTTCAGCGTGTCCATGTCGGTCACTCGAAAGGGGGTGCCGT
The DNA here is from genome assembly GCA_019634415.1 of Myxococcales bacterium. Classification (GTDB taxonomy): domain Bacteria; phylum Myxococcota_A; class UBA796; order UBA796; genus DRPG01. The sequence continues at coordinate 7,462 of JAHQVJ010000022.1, read as the reverse complement.
CTCCGGGCGTCTGACCGTCCTGCAGCTCGATGGACTCCACCCGCAGGGCTCGACCCGAGGCCACCCCCGGCCGGGCACCGGGCGCCAACACCTCGCCGCGCACCGTCACCTGCCGGCCCACGAACGGCTGGTGCTCCCCGATCCGCTCCGGGCTGATCACCCAGGTCCGATCCGACATCACCAGCAGCGCCGGCGCTGTGCCGTCCGGGCCGGGCTCCGGCGCCTGCACGTACAGGCCCGTGCCCTCCACCTCGGGGCCTCGCGTGGCCGTCGGGCGCTCGGGAGACACCAGCGTCACCGCCGGCTCCTCGACCGTCTTGCCGAGCATCCGATGAAGGGCCGCTCTACCGCCGCTCACCACACCCGTCTGGGCGTCGGCGATCCAGTCGAAGCCCAAGGGGAGCAACTTGTCCAGGCTCTCCTTGGCCTCGGCCTCGTCGTCGGCCAGCGGTCCCGGGAGCAGCCGCGGGGGGTTGTTCGCCAGCAAGGCCCCTCCCGCGAACAGCACGTCTTCGAACAGCCAGGCCACGCTGCCGTCGGTGTGTCCCGGCACGTGCACCGCGTGGAACGTGGCGCCCCCGATCTCCAGATCGCTGCCATCCGCCACGGGCCGGAGGTCCTCCGGCGGCTCGGGTCGATCCACCAGCGCCCAGAACCAGCGGGCGAGCCATCCCTTCGGGACCGCTTCGCCACGCACCAAGGGCATGTCCGCCTCTCCCACGTACACGGGGGCACCCGTCACGGTGGCCAGGCCGGCGATCTGCTCGCCGTGGGCATGGGTGAGCAGGACGGCCAGCACGTCGCGCTGGCCCAGCTCCACCACCACGGGGGTGGCCTGAGGATCCAGCCCCGCATCCACCAGGACCACCCCATCGTCCACGGGCACCACCCAGACGTACGCTCCGCCCGACTGCACCCCCACGATGCCGTGGGGCCCTCGCACCCGCTCACCCTGTGAAGGCGGCAGATCCCACAGCACCCACGCGGCTGCCCCCATCGCCCCCAACAAGGGCAGGACGAGAACCATCACACCGACGAACAACACCGATCGTAGTCGAATCACCCAGGGCCCCTATCCCCAGATAGGACGGCTCGGTATCGGAGGACGACGTGCGGGTTCCGCAGGACCTGATTCATCGGGTGGTGTCGCTGGACGAAGGAGGGGTGCGCGTCGTGGTGGACGACGACCGCAAGGCCACGCGGTGGGCGGTCGGGCTGGGGGCGGTGGCCGTGGCCTGCCTGTCGGCGGGCCTGATCGCCGGCGGACCGCTGTGGACCTGGGTGGGCATCGGAAGCGTGCCCGTCCTCGGCGTGGTCGCCACGCTGACGGCCCCCTGGCTGCGCACGCCCCACACCATCGACGTGCTGGGCGACGAGTGGCACGTGGACGACACGATCTACCCCCTGCAGGACGTGCTCAGCGTGCACCTACAGTGGGAGACGCTGCTCATCCGCACCCGCGACGAAGACGTGGAGCTACACCTCCAGGGCGAGGATCCGTCCACCCGCGTGGCGATCACGGCCTGGCTCAAGACGCTGCTCGCCGAAGACGACGCGCTCAGGAGCGAGGATCGGGACGAGTCGTGGACCGACCCGACCGAACCGTGGGAAGCCACACGCGAACCACCGTCCTTCCCGGAATACTCTGAAGATTGATGCGCCCTTCGTGGGACTCCACGATGCGACGACACACGAACAGCCCCAGTCCCGTCCCCTCCCCCGGCGGCTTCGTCGTGAAGGTGGGCTCGAACACGTGAGGCTGATGGTCCGCGGGGATGCCCGGTCCATCGTCCTCCACCTCGATCACCACCCCCTCGTCTGCCTCTCGACCCCGCACCACGATGCGGTGATCGACGTCCTCGGGCATGGCCTGCACGGCGTTGAGGACGAGGTTGAGGACCACCTGCGCGAGCTGCGACGACACCCCGTCCACCTCGGGGAGCTCCGTGGGCACGTCCTGCAACAGACAGCCTCGCAAGCCGACCTGGGCCGCCGCCATGCGCCCGGCCGTTCCCACCACGTCCGCCACGCGAACCGGCCCCCTCGGACCGTCCGCCAGCGCGGACAGGTTGCGCAGATCCGTGGCCACGGCCCGCACGTGATCGATGCCCTCCACCGTGTCCTGCAGGGCCTCCTGAACCTCCGGATCCCCCGAGACCACACGCTGCGCCAGCAGATCGAGGTTCAACATGACGCTCGCCAGCGGGTTGTTGACCTCGTGCACCAAGCTGGCCGCCATCGTTCCGATGCTGGCCAGCCGATCGGCCGCCCTCAGGTTGAGCTCCATGTTGTGGCTGTCGGTGGTGTCGCGCACCAGGGCGAACGGCCCGCCCGCGGCGTGGCCATGCCCCCCGAAGGTGATCTCGAAGTACCGAGGAAGGCGCTCACCGGGAGGAACCACCCGCACGGACACCCGTCCCCGCGTCTCGGGCGTCGCACAGATGGGGCACCTGCCGATCCGCGGCAGCGTGATGCCCTCCGACAGCTGCGACCACCACGACTCGGGCCCCTCCCATGCCTCGGTGAGCCGATGGACGGCACGACTCGCCCGGAGCAGGCGATTCGCCGAGTCCAGCTGACAGATGCCCACCTCCACCAGCTCGAGCTGGGACTCGAGCAGCGCGAGCCCGTGCTGAGCGCGGAGGCGCCCCTCCTCGGACCGAGCCACCTGGTGGTCACGCACCCGCACCAACAGGGCGAGCAGGAGGAACCCCCCACACAGCGACAGGGTGCCGAACAGCAGGGGCTCGAGCGCACGCACCCTCGCACCGAGCCGCACAGAGGACAGCGAGTTCTGGCGGCGGATGGCGGGGATCAGGTCGTAGAGGATGCGCTGCTGCTCCGCCATGGGGACGTTGTCGAAGCGTCGGAGATCGTCGCGCACCCCAGACGAGGGAAGGCCAGCGACCATCGTGGCCAGCGGGAGGTCCACTCGCCCCTCTCCCGAGGTCAGCACCCCCTGTGCGCGGTGCACGGCCTGCAGCCAGTGCACCCTGCGCTCCACGTCGTTGCGGAGCTGGCCAATGTCGCGAACCACCTGCACGGCGAAGGCTGCGAAGGCGACCACAGCAAGCAGAGCGGCGAAGATGGCGATGTCGACAAGTCGACGCGGAATGGCCCCTCCACGGCTCGGCATCGATCCTCTGAGCGAAGGAGACGCCGACAGATTGTCCATCTGTGGACGTTTCGCCATCGTTATCGAGGCAACCCGGGCACTATACCCGAAGGTCCACCCGCAGAGTGGGCCCGAAGGGCCGAGCAGCGCAATTTCCTGACGGTAAACTGAACGATGAAGAAACTGTCGGCAGAATCCGAGCGTTTCGGCTCGACTACTGGAGTTCCACCCTCCAGCGCACCGCGCTGACCACAGGGGCGATCTCGCCCGCGAACTCTGCCCCGCCCCGTAGGCGCTGCGGATCTTGGCCTCGCTCCACCACTCTGGCACACTTCAGACGAAGCGAATCCATGAGCCATGGCTCACGTCTGCCTGGAATTTGACGAGACGGTCGAGTCGTGTACAATGCCCGTGGTCACGGAACGCGCCACCCTGAGCGCCACCACCCGGCCAACCGATGTCCGGAATACGAGCGGGTCTGCCCCGGGGCAATCACCCTGTTGTGCAGCTTTCGCCTTGCATGGGGCGGTACGACCACCTGCGCGGTACCCTAGGAGTACCTGCGCTGCGGTGTGCCCTGACCAGCCACGCTGGTACTTTCGTTCCTCCGGTCACCCGGTTGGAGGAGCCATGGATTCGTCTTCGGATCCACGAAAACGACGACAGATTCCGAACGGGCAGGATCCCGTCGACACCCAGGTCGAGACGATCGCCCCCTCTCACGAGGCGGCAGACGACGAATCTTCCTGGTTCGACTACACCTCCTTCGAAGGGGAGCTGGACAACCTCGTGGCGCGCGAGGCCTCTCGCACGGGCGAGTGGGAGGCTCCGCGTGCGGGGGCTCCGGTGCGGCGTCCCACCATCGACCTGCGGTCCATGCCTCAGGACGATGCGATGTACGACGTGCGTGAGCTGGGGCCCTTCACGGTCCTCACGGTGCGTGGCCGCATCAACGAGTCCTTCCCGGGCAAGGAGATCGCGGACTCGCTGCAGGGGCGCGTGCTGTTCGACCTGACCGAGGTGACCCACGTCACCTCCTTCGGTGTCCGCACCTGGCTCGACATGCTGCGCAACGCCAAGATCAGCCAAGGCTACATCATCCGAGCCAGCCCAGCGGTCGTGCATCAAGTGTCGATGATCCAGAGCTTCCGCGGGCCCGCTCAGATCGTGTCGGTCCTCGCACCCTACGTGTGCCTGGGCTGCGGCGCGGAGTTCGGCGTCACCTACCACTCCATCGACGATCACCAGGCCCTTGCCTCGCGAAACCCACACCTGGTGACCTGCCCCGACTGCCGCATCCCCGTGGCCATGGACGAGAACCCGTGGGTCTTCTTCGGGCTCGACGAAGAGCTCGCCACGAGCCTGGAGGAGGACGTCACCTGGGCCGTGGCCCACCTGACCGAGAGCAAGCGCCACGCTCCCATCGAGAAGACCGTGGTGGGCGAGACCACCCAGATCCGGTTCCGCGGCCCCATCACTGAGTTCACCGCGCTGCGGCGAGCCTTCACGGGGCTCGAGGGCGAGGTGGTGGTGGACCTGCGCAGCGCCAGCGAGATCTCCGCCGGGGGCATGTCGCTGCTGGTGGGTCGCCTCGAACAGCTCCACCCCAGCGTGGCCCGCGTGCTCATCGACGGGGCGCCCATCGAGCTCGTGTCCACCCTCCTGGAGCACGGTCGCCCGGGCAGGGTGTGGATCCGCTCGGTGGTCACCAAGGTCAGCAACCGCACCGGCCTCGAGCGTCACCTGGTGCTCGACCTGGAGCAGGCGCGTGGCGCACTGTCGAGCGGGGGCCCCCTACCGGTGGAGGTGCCCTGGGATCCGGCCGAGTCGCAGGTGGAGCACCTCGCCATCCTCAAGAAGGCGGTGCGGAAGCTGGTCTACCGGTCCGACGCCTTGCTCGGCCCCGACGGCCGCTTCCGCGACCTGGTCCCCAGCGGCGCCTCTGCCTGGTTGGGTGTGGGGCTGGCGGTGTTGGGTGTGGGCGCCCTGGCCAACGGCGTGGCGATGCTGGTGGACGACGGCCCCTCGGAGCCCACCCCCACCACCGAGGTCAGCGACGGGATGTGGAGCCACGGCAGCGCGCTCCCTCCCGGATGGGTCGAGGTGCCCGTGCTCGAGGAAGGAAATCAGATGTTCCTCGTGGGTCACGGCATCGGGGACTCCATCGACGACGCCGAGCATCACGCCCGACTACACGCTGCGGGGCTGCTCCTCGAGGTGGTGTCGAACCAGCTTGCCGAGACCACGGGCTTCACGGACCGCCCTCCCCCACGCGGCACCGAGGGCTGGAAGCAGTCGGTGGAGCGCTTCGAGCAGCTCACCTCGAACGACCTGCCGATGATGCGTCAGGAGGAGGTCACGCGGCGCACGGGGAGCCGCACTGAGATGGTGGCGCGCTACGCCGTGCCTCGCGCCCACCTCGATGCCCGCGTGGAGGCGGCCTCCCGCACGGAGCGGCACATGGGCATCACCGTGGCTGCTCGACCGCCGTGGTCGGTGCCGGGTGTGTCTGTGGTGAAGGTGGCGTCGTACATCACCAGCGCCCAGCCGGGCGACGTGGTGGACGAGGTCGGGGGGCGCATCGTGTCGGATCTGGACTCCTTCCGACGTCTCGCGGAGCAGTCGTCCGAGGAGACGGAGCCAGGGGACATCCTCACGATGAACCTGGACCGCCAGGGAGAGAAGGTGCAAGCGAGCGTGAAGAAGCCCAAGCCCGTGCAGGAGGCGACCGAGCCGACGGCCCCCGCCGACGAGCCCACCAGCGAGGAGCCGACCCCGCCTGCGCCCACCCCCGAAGGCTCGCCCGAGTAGCGAGGATTCGGTGGACGCTCTGCTCGCCCAGATCCAACAGACCATCCTCCGCGTGGCCGACGGCCGGCTGACCGCGGAGGAGGGGTCCGAGGTGTTGGTGCGCCTCATGGAGGGCGAGAGCCACCACGGCCAGCAGACGGCCTGGCTCGTGAGCGAGCAGTACACCTCCATCGCCCAGAGCGTGGGCAACGTGGTGGCTCAGATCTCGGAGTTCACGGAGCGACCGAGCGAGGCTCCGGAAGACGGCGAGGCGCAGCCCCGCTCCGACGAGGAGACGGAGCTGCTGCTGGCGGCGGTGCGGGAGCGCCTCGCGAGCCACCTCGCCGAGGCCCCCGAGACGCCACAGGGCTCGCTCGCGATGTCGCGCGCGGTGCGCACCCTGCAGCGCAACCTCGCCGATCTGGGCCAGGCGGTTCAGGACCTGTCGGTGGCCACGCTGCGAGACGCCCACGAGCGGCACGACAGCGGTCTCGTGAGCGCGGTCGACAAGGTGCTGGCGAGCGGCCGAGCGCGCCCCGCCACCCGCGCCTGCCGGATGGGCTCGTTCTCGGAGCGCGCCGTCCCCTTCGGCGGAGATTGGTGGTCGCTGACGGCGCTGTCGGGCGACAGCGCCGCCGTGCTGCTGGCGGACTCTGGCGGAGCCGGAGCGGATGCGGCGGTGGTGGCGAGCGCGGCGCGGGCTGCCGCGCATGCCTTCATCCTGGGCACCCGAGAGCAGCTGCACCCCGACATGCTGCTGAACCTGCTCAACCGCGTGCTGTTCGACGTGGGCGTCGGGTCGCTGGGCATGACGGGCGTGGCGCTGCGGCTCGACTCCGCAGGGCGATTGCTGGAGGTCAGCAACGCCGGGCACCTGCCTCCCTATGTGCTGCGCAGCTCGGGTCCACAGCTGCTGCTGGCCGAGGCCCAGCCTCCCTTGGGCACCCTGCGCGCCCAGAAGCTGCGCATGCAGCGCACCCAGCTGCGCCCAGGCGACGTGTGTGTGCTGTTCACCGATGGAGTGATCGAGGCCACCGATCCCGACGGGCGCGCCTTCGGCGAGGGGCGACTGCGGTCCCTGTGCATGGAGCTGCGCGCAGAAGGCCCCCAGTCGATCTGCGACGGCGTGGCCGAGGCGCTGGCCAGCCCCCGCGCGGGCCGGCCCCCCATCGACGACGCCACGCTCCTCGCCGTGGAGATCCCGTAGCCACGTCGCCGTGGACTCTGGACGCCGGACACCAGACCAGGTAGCGGGGCTCTCGACCAGGATTCGCACATGGCCATCGTCTCCCCCTCGATCTTGTCTGCCGACTTCGGCCACCTCGCCCGCGACGTGCAGCAGGTGCTGTCGCTGGGCGCCGAGTGGATCCACGTCGACGTGATGGACGGCCGCTACGTGCCCAACCTCACCATCGGACCCGTGGTCACCAAGGCCGTGCGCGCCGCCGCTGGCGACGCCGTCGTCGACGTGCACCTGATGATCGAGGAGCCCGAGCGCTACGTCGGCGCCTTCCGCGACGCAGGGGCCGACAACCTCACCGTGCACGCCGAGGCGTG
>JAHQVJ010000224.1 GCA_019634415.1 Myxococcales bacterium | reverse complement strand
GCGGGGCCGGGCCGGGTCAACGCTGGCGGTGTCTTGCCGTGGCCGGTGGCCGTGGGCTCCTACCCGCGTTCCTTGAGCTTCTACGGCCTGCACCAGACGCTGGGGGACGTGTGGGAGTGGGTGGTGGGTGAGGAGGGCCCCGTGCTGCGGGGAGGCTCCTACCAGACGGCCCTGCCCGAGCTCACCTGCCACCTGCGGCGGTCGGCCTCGGGGGCGCATCGCAGCCCGACCCTCGGTCTGCGCCTGGCGCGGGACCCGCGATGATCGACGCCGCCTGGACCGACGCCGTTCTGGCGGTGGTGGCCCTGGGGGCAGGGTTCCGCCTGCTGCGCCACGGCGCGGGAGCCGCCACCGCAGGTGTGGGGCTGTTCCTGGTGGGAGTGGCGGCGGTGTTCGGGGTGGTGCGGTTCTCGGGTGTGGACACCTTGGCGCCCACCCACTGGGGCGTGTCGCGCCTGGCGTCGCTGGTGGGCGTGCCCCTGGTGGGCGTGGGGTGGGCCACCGAGATCGGATGGCCGGATCGCGCCCAGCAGGTGCGGCCCTACGCCTTCGTGCTGTTGCTGGTGGCGGCGGTGGCGCTGATCGCCGTGCCCCTGTACGGCACCGTGATCGGGGCGCTGGGCATGGGGCTCGTGGCGATGGCGTCGCTGGTGGTGCTGCGCCGAGCGCCGATGGTGGCCGCGTTCGGGCTGCTGGGAGCGAGCGGCGTGGCCGTGAGCGGCTTGGTGATCCTGGGAGAGGGATCGATGGGGCCGCTGTCTCGGGTGGCGTGGTTCCACCTCGCGCTGGCTGGCAGCTTCGCCCTGTTGGGCGAGGGCTTGGTGCGGTTCAGCCGTGCGCGGGTCGCCGCGGAGGCCCCGCGGGGGGACTAGCGAGTCCAGCCGCTGCCGGTCCAGCGCCAGGGCTCTCCGTAGGTGCCGTCGTCGTCGCGCGACACACGGCGGGTGATCTCACCGTTCTCGCGGAAGGTCCAGCGCTCGTCCCACGTGCCGTCTCGGTCTCGGTCCACCTGAGCGCGGTTGATGGTGTCGTGGCCCGGATCCTGGAACACGTGGATGGCGAAGGGCTTGCCGTCGGCGACGTCGGTGCGCTCTGCAGTCTTCAGGGAGCGCCCGGCGAAGGGCAGCACCATCCTGTCGGAGGGGCTCGTGCCCGTGGCGGAGCCGATGAGGCCACTCCGAGGCCCGCGGCGCTCGGCCTGCTGGCCCGGTCGGCCGTCGGGACCCCTCACGGCATCCGGGCGGCTCACGGTGTCCGGCTGGCTCACGGTGGGCCGGTCCGTGGGGGTCGCCACCGGAGGCTCGAGGGGCGTAGACACAGGATCTGCGCCGATCAGCTCGCCCCAGTTGTTCACCACCACCAAGCCCACGGCGCCCGCCGCACCGAGGGCGGCGAGGGACACGAAGGCGCGTCCGGTGGAGGACTTCGGGCCGTCTTCTGCCATGGCACACCCCTCTGCAGAGAAGGGCTCCTATCTCGACTGTCGGGGGCCTACAGCACCATTCGGGCGCCGAGCCCCACGCCCTGGCGCCTCTCTGCGTCACCGGGGTTGAGCACCAGCAGCTGGCCGAAGACGTGCAGGAAGTCCACGATCTTGTAGCCGACGAGCAGCTCGTTCTCGGTGAGCAGATCGTCGATGGGGCCGCCTCCGATGCCGGCGAGCCAGCGGAATCGAGTGAACAGGCGCGTGCCCTCCACACCGATGCCCACCTCGGTGCCCGCGATGGGGGCGTGCTGCAGGCGCAACCCTTCGTCGTCGCGGTTCCACTCGCCGGCTCCGCCGATCCACAGTCCCAGGTTGAGATCCCACTTGCCCGCCCCGAACACGTCGAGGCCTGCGCCCACGCGACCCGTCCAGAACAGGTCGGACAACGGCATGTAGCGGACCTCGGCGCCGAGGTAGGCGTCGCGCTCGGAGACGAGGCGGCCGAACAGGTGATGGGCGGGCGCATCGGGCAGGAACTGCATGCCATAGCGCAACCGCAGCTCTCCCTTGTCGTCTTCGACCTGCTCGAACGCCACCTCGGGGGGCGTCTCGGCGGCGGCAGCGACCGGAGGGGGCTCGCGGGGCTGGTCGGGCTCGGGCACCGCCAGGGGCCGGTCGTCGGGGCGATGGTCGCAGGTGGTGGACGTCGCCTCGGCCCAGGGGCAGGCCAGGGCAGGGGCGGCGAGGGCCAGCATGGTGAGGGTCACGGTTTTCTCCGGAACGGATCTGCCACTTGGGACACCGAGGCACCTGCAAAGCGTGACTCGGATCCGCGCGCTCAGCGTCCCAGGTGCACGCCCATGCCCAGGCTACCGACGGTGCCGCTGTGGGTGCCGGCGAACTCCCATCGAGCCTCGGCCTCGATGAAGTAGCGAGGAACCACGTAGTAGCGCACGCCTCCCCCGGCACTGAACACGGCGCGGGTCAGGGTGAGCTCGCTGAAGGGCATGCGGCCGTGTCGCACCGCGGCACCCATCATCGCGTGGGGGCGCCACCGAGGTCGGTCGTGAGCCACCATCAGGCGGCTGCCGAGCTGTAGATCCCAGCTGCGTCCGGGCCCAGGCGTGTAGCCCACCCGGTCCAGGCCGATGGAGATACCCTTGCGGAGCATGATGTCGGCGGACAACCCCATGTGCACGGGCCAGAGCTCGCCCCCGTAGGACGACGACAGCGACACGGTCGCCCCGGTCATGGGGCGTGACTCCTCGCGCCGGTGCACGTTGTAGATGGCGTCCGCCACCGAGGCGCCGTACAGGCTGGCGCCGAGCATGGGCCAGAAGGTGCTCCCCAGCTCTTCCTGCGTGGGGTTGAGGATGGCGCCTGCCATCAGGGCCGCCGAGACCGAGAAGTAGCCGATCCCCTTGAAGGTCTGGCGGTTGTAGAACTGCCCCGATCCGGGCAGCACCAGCGATGCCACACCAGCGACGGCGGGGGAGGAACCCAGGTTCAGGCGCCGCTCGTAGGACAGCGAGTCGTCCACCAAGGCGGCCAGTCGTGGGTCGTCGCCTCGGGCGATGCCGAACTCGATCACGGGCCGACCCCAGTTGTCGAGGTTGACCATCATGCCCTCGCTCAGCCCGAAGGTCGCCTCGTAGGTGGCGTCGGCCTGACGGCGGCGCACGAGGTATTTGCCTGGCGGCACGGCGATGGCCATCTGCCGATCGGCGTCCTTGTGGAACTCGGCCAGCTGCGCCTTGTCGGGGAGGCGGAACACCGCGATCTGCCCTTCGTCCTCGGCTCGCAGACGGAGCAGCGCGCTGGCATTCCGCAGGTCGGTGAGCTGCAGGGCTCCGGCGCCCGACAGCTGGTAGTCGCGGTGGGGGTGCTGGGTGCCGGCGCCCGTGCGTCCGGTGACCTCCACGACGCGATCGTAGGTGTACTGGTACAGCTCGTCCAGCGCCACCACGCCGTCGTCGGTGTCGGCAGCGCCTCGCATGCCCGAGATCAGGTAGTGCGTGAAGAAGCCTCCCCGCAGGGTCTCGGACTCCTGGGCGAGCTCGTTGGCGGCGCTCGCCGTGAGCCAGGCCTCCCCTTCGGCAGCGGTTCCGTCGGCGCCGAACAGCGAGGAGGTGACGGCGGCCCCCTTCAGCCGCGTGATGGTGCCCGACCGGCAGGCGTCCAGCATTCCCACGCGCACGTTGGCATCGATGGCGCGAAGGTCGTGCTGCAGCGTCTCGAAGAAGTAGCGATCGTCGCCCATCCGCAGGCCCGCGCCGTCGGCGTGGCCCGAGTAGTAGAAGAGGAACAGGTCGTCCTCGTACTCCTCGGCGATGCGGGCATGGCGTGCCAAGGCCACGCGCAGCGCTTCCTGGGTGGGACGGTACAGCACGGTGACCAGCGAGTCGTCGAACTCACCGAGCTCCACCAGCACGTTGGCCATGCGCAGCGCATCGCCCTCTGCATAGCGAAGCGGCTCCAGCACCCCACCACCATCGTTGGCCCCCACCACGAGTGCATGACGGACCGTTCCCGCGTGGGCGGGGGCGGTGGTCAGCGCGGCGAGTGGGAACCAGATCATGGGGCTGGCGTCTCCTTGTGGACCTGCGTGCGGAGTACTCGTACTTCTCTAGTGTCGCCCGAGACGGCATCGATCACATCAGCGGAATCGAGGGGACGGTCGGCCACGACCAAGAAGAACTCTTGCACACCCGGCGCATCGTCGAGCACCAGCCCGAAGGGTGCATCCGCGAGGCCCGACTCGGTGGGCATGGAGCCATAGAACTCCACCTCGCCCGTGTGGTCTCGCCAGCGAAGGCCACGTGGGCGGCGCCGCGCGCGTCGTACTTGAAGCTCACGCGGTCGCCTGCGCCCAGGACCTCGTCGTCGCCGAGCAGGTGCACGCTCTCGCCCGGTGCGGCGGTCCACACCTCGAGCTGGGGCAGCGTGCCCTTGTAGGCCACGCGATCCGCTGCCTGGGTGGGAGCGGCCGGCATCCGGACCCAGACGAGCACGGCGGCGGCCGCCGCCAGGGCGAGTCCCACCCAGCGCAGTGCTGGCCACAGGGAGGGCCTGGGTGCGGGCTGGCGCAGCGCCTCGGGAATGGGCTGGGCCACGAAGGCGTCGCGCTCCCGTCGCTGGACCTCGATGCGCGCAGCGCAGCGAGGGCAGCTCTGCAGGTGCTCACGTGCGGCCTGCATGGCGGATGCGTCGAGGTCTCCGTAGCGGAGCTGATGCAGCGTCAGTGTGGACAGGTGGGTGCTCATCTGTCCTCCATCCAGTCGGGTGGATCGGCACGGACACGGTCGCGGAACTTGGCGATGCGCTTGCGCACAGCCGCGCCCGTGATGCCGAGGACCGCCCCGACCTCGTTGTGGGTCATTCCATCGACGTAGTGGTAGACGACGCAGGATTGCGTGCGCTCGTCGCAGTCCCGCAGGAGCACGTCGAGCAGCTGTCTGAGCTCGAGATCGTCGAGGAGGGTGTCGTTGGCTGCCGTGGGCGGCAGCTCCTCCACCATGTCCTCCCGGCGGCGCTTGCGCGACCGGATCCGGTTGAGACAGGTGGTGGTGGTGATCTTGAACAGGTAGGTGGAGGGCCGCGCGTCGCCACGAAACCCCGATGCGTACCGCATCAAGCGGATGAACACATCTTGGGCGACCTCCTGAGCGTCGGCTTCGTTGCCCAGCAGGGTGCGGCACCGTCCGTACACGAGGTCCCCGTAGTCCCTGTACATCGCCTCGATGTCGATGCCGTCCGCCATGCTCCCCGCAGTCCCGGTCAGGTCCGTGTCTCCATTCGACGGGCGGGCGGCGTCCAGCATCGATGCCGAGGACTCCGCCATCACGGTGCTCCCGTATCGCCCGTGGCGGTGGGGGTCGTGCTCGCAGGCACGATCTGGAACGGCTCGCGCAGCAGCCAGCGCTGGCCGCTCTGCACGTCCACCACGACCTCGACGGGTCCAGCCAGGGCTTCCGATGCGATGTCGAGCAACAGGACCAACTCGTCCTCCCGCAGGATCTGGTCTGCCACCTCGATGTCGCGCTCGAAGGAGATCTGCACGACCTCCTCGAAGTTGCGCACGGTCTCGGCCTCCAGCGTGGTCAGTAGGTTGCCGCCGGGCTCGCCCTCGTTGATGGACAGGAACAGATCGGGATGCTCCTGTGGCTCACCGGGCTGCTCCGTCTCGTCGAGCTCGTCCGTGCAGTCGTCGCAGGGCACGGTCTCGGTGACGGTGTAGACGTCGCGGTAGATCACGCAGCTCGACGCCAGAGCGCCGCAGGTCGCGAGGATGATGGCGGTGCGCATGGAAACTCCTGGGTCCAACCCATCCGCGGGTGCAGACACCGCGTCGCGGATCCAGCGCTACCAGCAGACACCGAATTCGTGCCTACTCTCCGCGCAGCCCCTTCCGCACGGGCACCCGCCCCAGGTCATCGTCAGTGGCGTTCTGGGTGGGGGCGGGGGCGTCGGTGATGGCAGGGACTTCGTCGGTCGGGCTCGGCTGAGGCCGGAGCATCAGCGTGGCCAGCAGCACCACCCCAGACGTGATGAGGATCACCGTGCCGCCGAAGATGGCGGCGAGCATCAGCCAGCGTCGGCTGGACCGAGGGCGGCTACGGGTGACGGCTCGCGGAGCGTTGGCCTTGGCTTGCTCCCGCAGCTGAGCCATGGGGTCCGGGGTGGCTCGGTTGGGTCGCCGCTGTGCGCCCACGTCGGGGCGCGCGCCCGAGTTGAGATCCTCTCGGCCGACGAACACGTCCGTGTCCTCCTTTGGCTTGCCCATGGAGGAGTACGTGCCACTCTTCTCGGTGACCGAGAGTTCGTCCTGGTCTTCGGGGGTGCTCAACTGGGGGACCTCGCGCCTGCGATGTCTATCCTATTTCGAATTGTTGACGGAGGACCCGATGTGGCTCGTGTGGACGACGGCCGCGGCGCAAGATCTGATCGACGTGCGCGTGCAGAACAAGGTGGAGGTGGGGCAGGAGCCGTCCCTGACCATCCGAGCCCGCGCCGCCGGGACGGTCAGCGGGGAGCTGCGGTGTGGGGCCGTCACCGTGGATCTGGGGGCGACGCTCGAGGCCTCGGACGTCCACACGGTGTCGATCCGAGGGCTCGAGGCGGGGCGCCACCCCTGTGAGGGCACCCTGCGGCTGGACGCAGCGGACGGCTCGTGGGGCAGCATGCCGCTGGGCTTCGAGGTGGCGCTCCTGAGGCCCATCCAGTGGTCGGCTGATCCGAGCGACGTGGACGTGGACGCCCAGACCCTGACGGTGCGGTCCGACCGGCCGCTGACGGCTGCGACGCTGCAGGCCGTCGGGCTGGGTGGGGCGGTCGTCGCCAGCGCGTCTGCCGATCTGACGGATCCCCGACGACCGAGGTTTCGCTGGACCACGGCGCAGGAGGTGCTCCAGCTGGTGGTCCGGGGCACCGATCCGGACGGCTTCGCCAGCGAGCTCACCCTGACGCCATGGTCGTATGCCATCCCCCACGAGGACGTGGTGTTCGATACGGCGTCGCACACGGTGACGGCAGGGGAGGTGCCGAAGCTCGAGGCGTGCTGGCGCGACGTTCAGGCGGTGCTCGAGAAGTACGGCCCGGTGGTGGACATCGAGCTGTTCGTGGCGGGCTACACCGACACCGTGGGGGCTGCGGCGTCGAACGAGGTGCTGTCGCGACGGAGGGCACGGGCCATCGCGACGTGGTTCCGACGCCGAGGGTTCACGCGGCCGATCTGGTTCCAAGGATTCGGGGAGCGCGTGCTGGCGGTGTCCACCCCCGACGAGACGGATCAGCCGGCCAACCGACGCGCGCTGTACGTGCTCGCAGCGACGGCTCCCGTCAGCGAGCAGCTCCCCGCCTCCGCCTGGCAGCGACTGCCGTGAGGGCGACGAGCCACATCACCGCGCCGCCTGGGGCTGTGGGCACGGTGCAGCCACAGCCTTGGTTGTCGTAGGTGGGACCGGTGCGGAAGGGGCCGACCCGCCCGCAGGGGCCATCCGAGTCGGCAGGGTCCTCGAAGTCGCGGGCGCCGTCGCAGTCGGCGTCGTCCAGCCCGTCGTTGGGCCCGTCTCGCTTTCCGTCGGCGTCGCTGTCGTCGTCGAGGTGGTTCGGGATCTCGTCACCGTCGACGTCTTGGGTGCCCTCGTCGGCGGTGAGCAGCGTGTCGTCGTCGTCGTCGGGGTCGAGGGCGTCGATGAGGGTGTCGCGATCCGAGTCCACCGGGGCGCTGGCGTCCCCCACCTCATCACCGTCGCTCAGCGTGTCGTCGTCGGTGTCGTCGTCGTAGGGATCGGTCCCGAGCTTGCTCTCTTGTGCGTTGAGGAGGCCGTCATCGTCGGCGTCGGCTTCGGGACCATCGTTGTCGACGGGATCGTACTCGTTGAAGATGCCGTCCCCGTCGATGTCCGGATCCCCCATGCTCACCTCGACGCGCGTGGGGGTTCCGTCGCCATCGTCGTCGGCGTCGAGGTAGTCGGGGACGTCGTCGGGGAAGAGTGGGAACCACATCCCGATGTCCGCATCGGTGTTCATGGGGACGTGCAGCGAGCCGTCCGGGCACGTCAAGCGGAAGTCGCTTCCGTCGCGCAGCAGGCTGGGGATGGCTCCGTCGGGGCACAGCCCCACCTCGAGCTTGGTGGCTAGGATGTCGTCGTCGTCGTCCACGTCCGCCATGTCGGGATCGCCCAGGCCGTCGGTGTCGCGCGGGTTGCAGGGGCCCGTGGGCTGGAAGCAGTTGGGGTCCCCCACCTCCAGGTTGTCGGGGATCAGGTCGTCGTCGGTATCGAACTTGGACTGAGCCGTGATGTCGCCGGTGATCTCGGTCTCTCGTCCGTTTGGAATCCCGTCGCCGTCCTGGTCGCCGTTCACGCCGTCCTCGATGCAGTCGAGGTAGTCTGGCAGGTTGTCGCCGTCCGCGTCGTTGGACTGGCCCTCCACGTCGTCGTCGATGCCGTCGCCGTCGCTGTCCCAGTCCAGGTAGTTGGGGATGCCGTCGCCGCCGTTCGGCACGTGGCACTCCGCGTCGTCGCCGCCCTCGATGGCCGTGATGATGCCGTCTCCGTCATCGTCGGCGTCGCGTGGGTTGATGATGCCGTCGCCGTCCCGATCCCAAGGATCGTTGTCGTTGGCGCCGGTGGTGCCTCCGCCGAGGTCGTCACAGGGATCCGGGCTGCCGCCGCAGGTCACGTTCGGGTCGTCGCGCAGCCAGTTCAGCCACTCGTCGCCGTCGATGAAGCCGTCTCCATCGGTGTCCTGGATGAGGCGGAAGGTGCCGTTGTCGTCCTCGACGTCGCTGTCGATCCCGTCGTTGTCGTCGTCGGCGTCGAGGTAGTCGGGAATGTCGTCGTCGTCGGTGTCGTCGGACAGAGGACCCGGGATCCCGTCGTAGTCCTCTTGGTCGCTGTCGACGCCGTCGTTGTCGTCGTCGTCGTCCAGCGCATCGATCAACGCGTCTCCGTCGGTGTTGATGGGGTTGGCGACGGAGCCGATCTCGATTCCGTCGTCGACGCCGTCACCGTCGGTGTCGGCTCGATCCGCTCGGGTCCCCAGTGCCCCCTCGACGTCGTCGTCGATGCCGTCCCCGTCGGAGTCGGCGTTGCAGTCGCTCGTGCCTCCCGCCACCTCGTCGTCGTAGTCGATGCCGTCGCCGTCGTCGTCGGTGTAGCCCCCCACCACGCCGTCGTTGGGTCCGTGATCACCGAGACCGTCGCAGTCGTCGTCGATGCCGTTGCCGCAGACGTCCACGGCTCCCGGATACACGCTTCCGTCGCCGTCGTCGCAGTCCTCCCCTCCGAGAATGGACGCGTCTCCGTCCCAGCCGTCCTTGTGGATCGTGCACTCGACGAAGTCGTCACCGTCGTTGTCGCGCTCGATGCCGGGCACCACGGTGTTGCAGTTGTTGTCGAGGCCGTCGCAGATCTCGGGTGCGCCCGGGTAGACCGTGGCGTCTGTGTCGTCGCAGTCTTCCGAGGCGAGCACACCGTCGCCGTCTGCGTCGAGGTCCTGGGTGACGTCGCCGTCGGCGCCATCGTCACCGGGGTTGTCGACGGCGGGCCCTCCACTGACGTTCAGGGTGCCCGTGACCGAGGTGAGGCCTTCGATGTGGATGCAGCCACCACCACCACCGCCGCCGCCCGTGGCGTTGCCTCCGGTGCCGTTGCCGCCGTCGCCGCCGTGCACGTCGATGTCGCCCTCGATGTCGCCACCGACGCCGGTGATCAGCACGCCGCCGCCCGCTCCGCCGCCGCCAGCGTCTCCGGCCTGGCCGCCTTGCTCTCCGAACGCCTCGATGTCGGAGGTGGCGTCGATGTCGATGGTGCCCAGCGCCGTCAGCTCGATGGCCCCTCCGGCGTCGCCGCCGTTGGCATCGTCTCCGCCGCCGCCTCCAGAGCCCATCGTGAGCAGGGTCGCCACGTCACCGTAGGCGTCGCCACCGTCCACCGTGCTGTTGCCTCCGTTTCCGCAGTGCGCACCGCCGCCACCGCCGCCCACGTTGCTGCCGAGTCCGGGGCCGGCTCCCTCCCCGTCGTTGTCGTTGGGGCCCCCTGCGGGTCCGGCGCCGGACGCCGTGATCAGGGCTCCGTTGGTCATGGAGATGTCGCCCGTGCTCAACAGGGCGAACGGGGCAGAGCCCGTGATCTCGATCGTGACGTTGTCCAGATCCACGTCGGTGAAGGTGAACACCGCGATGCCCGTCGTGCCGTCGATGACCCCCGCCACCTTGGCCCCGTCCGACATCAGCGCCTTGTCGGTGTCCACCGTGACGTCGTTGCTGGGCGACAGCGTGCCCAGGGTCGTGAAGGCGTTGGGATCGAGGGGGTCGGCGTGCGCCGCGCGTGGGGCGATCGCTGTGAGGCCAACGCAGAGCATTCCGACGAGGAGGTTGGCAGGTGTGGTCCGTTGACCCATGGACTTCGTCCTCCACACGGCGCACGCGCAAGCATAGCGCCTCGAGGGGCTGTGCTGTCCGCTATCCTGCGCGCCGGAGGCCGCCATGCCGCCAAAGCGCCGCGTTCCGGGACAACGTCGCGCGCGAAGTCGCCGCGAGGAACAGCTCCGTCAGCTCGCGGCGGTGGACCCGCGGGGCTACGCGCGCCTGGTGGAGTTGCGCCAGCTCAACCCAGCCGCCTTCCGCAAGGAACTCGCACGGCTGGTGCGCGGCCAGGTGATTCCAGAGGGTCGAGGGTTCGAGGCGCACCCCGAGCTGCTCGCGCTCTTGGAGCGGCCCCAGCGCGTGGTGATCGGTGCGCTGCAGCAGCAGCTGGACGCCGACGAGATCGACTTCCGAGACCTAAGCGCGCTGGTGGAGGAGGAGCGCGCTCGTCTGGACCGCGGCGAGCTGCTCTCCTGGCTCGTGGAGCAGCGCGAGGCGCTGCTCGACGACGACAACCGTGCGGTCAGCGACAGCCTGCCGACTCGTCGCACGACAGATCGTCGGTCTCGGTGATCTCGTAGTCTCCACCCTTGACGGCTGGGACGGACACGTCGTTGGCCCCGCCCGCCGCGGTGTTGCCGTCGAACTCGGTGTCCTCGAGCGTCTCGAGCTCCGCCGAGTCGTCTCCCAGGCTGTCGAGGAGCACCGCTCCGCCGGGTCCGTCCGCGCTGTTGTCGGACAGCTCGGTGCCGGTGAGCGTGACCTCGGCCTCCTCTCCGATCCACAGGGCGCCGCCGCCAGGGGTGGTCTTCTTGGTGGGGTCGGTGGCCACGCCGTTCTCGAACGTGCACCCGGTGCACGCGAAGCTCGTGGCGTCCGAGCCGTTGTCGAGTAGGTCGCTGGCGACTGCCACCGCTCCACCCGCCACCGAGGCCGTTCCCCCGTCGAAGGTCACGTCCAGCAGCGTCGCGCGGCTGTTGCTCATGGCCAGCTGGCCACCGTACTGGGCCGAGCCCCCGTTGAATGCGCTGGTGCCCAGCTGCAGCACGCAGCCGTTCATCAGGGAGGCGTAGCCCCCGTACACGTTGGAGGGGTCGCCCTCGAACACGATGTCCGACGCCATGATCTGGGCCCCGTCGCAGTGTAGGGCTGCGCCGAGCTGGCCCTCGTCGTCGTCGACGAAGCCGGTGAGGGTGACGCCGGTCAGCCCCACGTTCACGCTCTCGTCGACCCAGATGCCGCGGATGGCGCCCCCTCCGTCGAGGGTGGTGGTGGCGGAGTCTCGGCCCAGCACCCGCACGTTGGCATCGATGTCGAGTCCCACGTACCAGGTCCCCGGACACACGTTGAGGGTACCGTCGGTCTGCAGCTGGATGACCACCGGGTCTTCCTTGGTACCCTTCGAGAACTCCGCGGTGCGGTCCACACCCGCGTTGTTGCCCACGAAGGACACGCCTCCCAGCTCGTCGACCTCCGTGTTGCAGTTGTTGTCGAACCCGTCGCACAGCTCCGGAGCGTTGGGGTTGACGTTGCGATTCTGATCGTTGCAGTCGACGTCGGAGGTGAAGCCGTCGCTGTCGGCATCGATGTCGCTGTCTGCGTCCGTGTCTGCGTCTGCGTCGGCGTCCGTCACCGTCAGATCGTCGTTGTTGGGTCCGTTGCATCCCAGCCATGCCAGCGCTACCGCGCCCATCCACACCCTCACTGCGTCCTCCTCGTCGGTCGCGACAGCAAGATATACCCGCGGCCACGTCGTCCGCTCCCCTGACGGTTGGCGACGCAATCAAGCCAGGGTCTCGGGTTATCGGGGCCCCGTGGAGGGAGGGCCCATGACGGACGCACAGGGCGAGGCGAACCCCACGGCGGATCCGCAAGACGAAGCTGCTCTCAGGGCCATCCTGCGACACCGAACGGATCCCCTCGTGGCGCTGCGGGAGGGGCTGAAGCTCGCCGCCCGCACGGTGGAGGTGGGGCTGCCCACGGCACTGCTCTTCGGCGTGCTCGGGGGCTTGGTGGGCCACCAGGTGATCTCGTGGGCCGGCAGCATTCGGGAGATGGATGCCGAGTCCAGGTCGCTGGGCCTGCAGCTGTCGTTGGTGGTGGGGATCTTCCTGCTGGCCTACGCCGGCATCCAGTACACGAAGCGCGAGACGGCGTCGCTCGTGAGCTGGGCGCCCGCCTTGTTCGCGCTCCCCGCGTTGCTGTTCGCCTTCGCCTTCCAGCTGGCGGGTGGGGGCCAGGCCATGCAGGGGATCGAGGTCTTCGTGCAGGTGCTGCCGCTGTTCGCGTGGACGTTGATCTGGTGGACCTTCGCGGGTGCCGCAGCCTCGATCGCGTGGGTACGGTCGGGACATGCTGCCCTGACGGGGGAGACGGTCACCACGGCAGAGGTGGTGGCGGAGGTGCAGCGGCGCACCCTCGAGGTGGCAGCTCCCCACGGCGGCCGTACACAGGCTGTGTTCGTGGGTCAGCAGGTGATCCTGCCCGGAATCTTCTATGCGCTGCAGCTGGCGTTCACCGACATGATCGCGGTGCTCGACCCGGGTCGCTCCGCCTTGCGTCGGTCGGGCCAGCTCACCTGGGGCATGCGGGGGCGCCTCTTTCGGCTGTTCCTCGTCTACTTCCTGGTCTGGCAGGTGGCGATCTTCGGGGTGTTCGTGGCCATCGACGGGGCTCCGGACGGTCTCGGCGGACGCTTCATGGAGCTGCTGATGAACCCGACGGCGCCGTCGATGGGGGCGATGGTGGCCATGGAGACACTGTCGGCCTTGCTCAGCTGGGTGCTCACCCTGTCGCTGCTGGTGCTCTACCGGGAGCGGCTGACCCAAGTGGATGCCAAGCGCGCGCTGCGGGCGCTCAAGGACGCGGAGAAGACGTCGGCGTGACCTCTCGTACGGCCTACCTGCAGGACGCAGGCAGGCTGCTGACCCAGGGAGACGGTCCCTGGTCGGGGCTGGCAGGTGATGCGCTGGCCTTCGTGTTGGCGCGCCTGTCTGCCGGAGGCCGCTGGCTCGTGGTGGTGGACCAGCCCGACCGGGCCGAGCGGCTGGTGCGGGCGCTGAGGTTCTTCCATCCACGTCCCGGGCGGGTGGAGTCGTTTCCGGCGGACGACAATCGCCCCTACGACGGCTTCTCCCCGGACTCGGCGCTTCCCAGGCAGCGGCTGAAGACACTCGAGAAGGTGGCTCGGGGTGGAGATCTCGTGGTGGTGACCACCGCGCGCGCCCTGATGGCCCGGGTGCCCGACGCGCAGACCCGAGCGCGAGGCACCCGCACCATCGAGGTGGGCCAGACCTTGGATCGGGATGCGCTGGCGGGCTGGCTCACCGACGGTGGCTACCTGCTCACGGCTCGTGCCGACGATCCGGGTCGCTATGCGCTGCGCGGTGACGTGGTGGACGTGTGGCCGGCGAGCGCCCGTGCGCCGGTGCGCATCGACTTCTTCGACGAC
This sequence comes from Myxococcales bacterium, assembly GCA_019634415.1. Lineage (GTDB taxonomy): Bacteria > Myxococcota_A > UBA796 > UBA796 > DRPG01. The sequence continues at coordinate 165,791 of JAHQVJ010000224.1, read as the reverse complement.
GAGGTGGAGCGCCTGCAGCGTCTCGATCCGAGCACGCTGCGGCTGGCGAAGAAGGTGAAGCGCATCACGCTGCTCCCGGCCCGGGAAGCACGCCTGGACGAGGCGGCGCAGGAGCATGCCTCGGAGGTGCTGGGACGTCTCGTCCGAGAGCGGGGGGAGGGGGCCGAGCGGCGCAAGCGAGTGCTCGACGATCTGCGCGCGGGCGTAGCCTTCAGCGCGCTGCAGGACTGGCTGCCCGCGCTCGTCCCCACGGTGGCACCCCTTGACGCCCTGGACGGCCTCCGCACGCTCGTGGTCCTGCCCGGCGACGTGGCTGCGTCGCTGCGTGACTTCGAGGCCATGGCCTCGCGCCGGTACGGGCTGATGGATCCCGGCGAGCAGCCCATGGTGACCCCCGAGCAGCGGTACGTTTCCTCGGCGGAGGTGTTCGAGCACCTGCAAGGGGCCCTCGAGGTGAGTGACCTTCCCTCGGATCATGCCGTGGACCTCGGAGCCCGGCCCACCGACGACCTGGTGGTGCGAGGGGCGGATCTCGCACCGGTGGTGGCTCGCTTGGCTCGCCTCACGGGCGAGGACGTGCGCGTGGGTCTGGTGGTGGAGGGGCCTGCGCGGGCCTCGCGGCTGCTCGAGATGCTGGATCCGCACGGAATGCACCCCAAGGTGGTGTCCGCCGTCGACGACATGGAGCGCGGCATGGTGAGCGTGCTCACGGGCGACCTTCCCTCGGGCTTCGTGGCGCCCGAGTCGGGTTGGGCGTTCGTGCCGGTGTCGGTGCTGTTCGGCAGCCGCCGGAGCCGTGGGTCGCAGCGTGCCCACACCCTCTTCGAGGGGGGCGTGAGCTCCATGTCCCAGCTCAAGCTCGGCGACGCGGTGGTGCATCGTCGCCACGGGGTGGGGCTGTACCGAGGGTTGGTCCGCCTCGAGCTGCAGCACGGGGTGTCGCAGGACTTCGTGAAGCTGGAGTATCGGGGAGAGGACCACATGTTCCTGCCCGTGGCGGCGCTCGACCAGATCTCACGGTATGCGCCGGCGAACACGGAAGCGAAGGTGGTGCTCGACCGCCTGGGTGGGCAGACGTGGTTCAAGAAGAAGGGCAAGGTCCGAGACCACCTGCTGGCGATGGCCCAGGATCTGCTCCGGCTGTACGCGCGTCGAGAGGTGGCCACCCGCGCTCCGTACGACACGCTGGGTCCGCGCTACCGAGCGTTCGAAGCTCGCTTTCCCTACGAGGAGACGCCTGACCAGGCCGATGCCATCAACGCCGTACTGGCCGATCTCGACAAGCCCTTCCCGATGGATCGCTTGGTCTGCGGCGACGTGGGGTTCGGCAAGACCGAGGTGGCGATGCGTGCGGCGATGCGGGTGGTGGAGTCGGGTCGCCAGGTGGCGGTTCTCTGTCCCACCACGGTGCTCGCCTACCAGCACCACAAGAGCTTCGTGGAGCGCTTTGCGGCGGATCGGGACGTCACCGTGGCCATGCTGAGTCGCTTCGTGGGTGCAGCCGACGAGGCGAGGGTGCTCGAGGGCCTTCGCAGCGGGGAGATCGACATCGTGGTCGGCACCACGGCGGTGCTGGGGCGGCGGGTGGTGTTCCGCCGGCTGGGTATGGTGGTGGTGGACGAGGAGCACCGCTTCGGGGTGAAGCAGAAGGAGCGCCTCAAGCGGATGCGAACCGAGGTCGACCTGCTCTCGATGTCCGCCACACCGATTCCTCGCACGCTGCAGATGGCGTTGTCGGGAGTGCGGGAGATGTCCGTCATCGCCACGGCTCCCACCTCTCGACTGGCCGTTCGCACCTCCGTGGCGCGAATGTCGGAGGTGCGGGTGCGCGACGCGGTGATGGGGGAGGTGGAGCGAGGCGGGCAGGTCTTCGTGGTGCACAATCGGGTGGAGACCATCGATCGGTTCGCCGATCAGCTGCGCTCCTGGATGCCCGACGTGCGGCTGGCGGTGGCCCACGGGCAGATGGAGGCCGAGCGCCTGGAGCGAGTGCTCGTGGACTTCATCTCGGGTGGCTACGATCTGTTGGTCTGCACGGCCATCGTGGAGAGCGGCGTCGACCTGCCCAACGTGAACACCATCTTGGTGGACCGAGCGGATCTGTTCGGGCTTGCGCAGCTGTACCAGCTCCGCGGTCGGGTGGGGCGCTCGGATCGGCGGGCTCAGTGCCTGCTGCTCACTCCGGAGACCATCACGGCGGACGCGCGCAAGCGGCTGAGGGTGATCGTGGAGAACCAGCGCCTGGGCAGTGGATTCTCGGTGGCGTCCGCGGATCTCCAGCTGCGGGGTGGGGGCAACCTGCTCGGCTCGGCCCAGAGCGGGAACATCGACCAGGTGGGCTACGAGACGTGGGTGGAGCTGCTGGACGAGGCGGTGCACGCGGCTCGCGGCGATCTCGAGCGGGAGCGCATCGAGCCCGAGGTGGAGGTGCCGGCCGATGCCTTCCTTCCGGACGACTACGTTGGGGACGTCACTGAGCGGCTGGGCTGGTACAAGCGCCTGTCTGCGGCGGACACGCCGTCCGGCATCGACGGGCTCCTCGACGACCTGGAGGCCGAGTTCGGCCAGCTCCCCGATCCGGCTCGCAACCTCGGGAGCTTGCTCTCCTGCCGGCTGATCTGTCGTGAGCTGGGGATCGAGCGGGCGTCGGTGCTTCGCGTGCGCGTGGCGCTGAAGCTGCACGCCAGCAGCAGCTTGGATCGGGCTCGCTTGGAGAAGGTGGTGGAGCGCCATCCGAAGCGGTTCGAGATCAGCGACGGTGAGCCCGTCGCGGTCTCCGTGCGGTTCACGCCGCGGGAGGGGGAGCGGCCGTTTCGCTTCCTCCGCTGGGCGCTGGCGCAGCTGGCGCGCCTGGAGGAGGAATGACGCCGCTTCACGAGCCACTGGTGGACACCGAGGAGCTTCGCCCCACCCACCTGGAGGTGGATCTGGGGCAGCTGGCCACCAACTACCGAGCCTTGGTGGCGCGCCTCGGGGAGGTGGCGGTGATGCCCATCCTCAAGGCCAACGCCTACGGGCACGGGCTGGTGGCGGTGGCGCGGCTGATGGAGCGCTTGGGGGCACCCTGCCTGGGCCTGGCCTTCCTCGAGGAGGGCATCCGGCTTCGTCGGAAGGGGGTGCGCACCCCGATCCTGATCCTGGGTGGGATCCTGGGAGATCAGATCCCGCGGTTCCTGGAGCACGATCTCATTCTCACGGCGTCCTCGGTGGACAAGCTGATGGCGATCGATGCCGCGGCTCGGGCCATGGGCGTCCGAGCGAGCGTGCACTTGAAGATCGACACCGGCATGGAGCGGATCGGGGTCCACTGGTACACGGCGCCCGAGCTGTTGGAGGCGTCCACACGCTGCACTCACGTCGACGTGTTGGGGATCTTCAGTCACCTGGCCACCGCGGACGAGGCCGACCCCACCTACACGCGGCTGCAGCTAGAGCGCTTCGAGGAGGTCCTGCACTTCTACGAGGCCCGCTCGCTGCCCACTCCCGTGCGCCACCTCGCGAACTCGGGTGGGATCCTCAAGCATCCAGGTACCTGGTTCGACATGGTTCGACCTGGCATCTTGTTGTTCGGCGTGGCGCCCTCCCAGGAGTGCCCCGTCGAGGGTTGGGGGGTGGCCCCAGCCCTGACCTGGAAGAGCCGGGTGGTCTACTTCAAGGTGGTGTTGCCCAACAACCCCGTCAGCTACGGGGCGACCTGGGCGCCCTCGGAGTGGACGCGCATGGTCACCGTGCCCGTGGGCTACGGGGACGGCTATCCAAGAGCGCTGTCGGGTCGCGCGGAGGTGTTGATCCGGGGGCGCCGGTACCCCGTGCGTGGTCGGGTGTGCATGGACCAGGTGCTCGTGGACGTGGGGAGGGAGTCCGCCTACAACGGGGACGAGGTCGTGCTTCTCGGAGGGCAGGGCACCGAGTCCATCCGCGTGGAGGAGCTCGCTCGGCTCGTGGGGACCATCCCCTACGAGATCCTCACCTCCATCAACACCCGTGTGCCGCGAGTGTACGTGGGCGAAGACGGCTGACGAGGATCCAACGACGAACCGCCCGGACGAGGTCCGGGCGGCCGCTCGGTCGATCGTGACCGGTCGCGCTACTTGACGGTCTCTTCCGCCACTGGCTCGATGTCGTCGTCCTGCGTGGCGGCCAGCAGGTCGTACGTGAGCTTCACGCGAGCCAAGGCTGCCGGCACGTACTCGCGGAACGTGATGGAGTTGCGGATCTCGTTGTAGTTCCAGTCTCCCTCGACGTACTCGCCCGTCTCGGGATCGTTGACCACCTCGTAGAACTCCTGGACCAGCACGTCGCCGCCCTCGATGGTCTGCTCGACCTCGACGCGGATGGTGCCCATCACGGGCTGCTGCGACAGGTAGTACTCGCGCTTCAGGCCGGAGGCCTGCACGCCCAGACGGTCGAGCACCTCACCCCAGTTCTCGGCCTCGATGTCGAAGACGATGCCACCGATCTCACGGGTGACCTGCGCGTAGTCGCCGCCGGTCCGCGTGCCCACGATGGAGGAGAACGTGCGGTCGTCGGCCTCGGGCTTCAGTCCGTCGTACCAGGTGATGAACTCGGGCAGCGTGATGACGCTGGCCTGAGTGAAGTCGGGCTCGTCGGAGACGATGACCGTGTGGATCGAAGCTTCGTCGCGGTAGAAACCGGAGTTGAAGGTGTCTTCCAGCACCTCGATGGCGTTGTACGTGGTGCCGATGCCACGCTCGGTGGCGCTACCGGTGGTGCCCATGTTGGCCATGGCCGTGAACACACCCTCGGGGTTCGGCGTGGTGGCTTCGATCCACTTGTTGCCACCGGCGGTCCGCAGCTTGCCCTTGTGGGCGTTGGAGTCCATGTCGGTGGACACCACGCCGATGTGGTAGTCGAGACCGGAGCCCACGAAGTAGCCGATGAACTGCGGGAAGGCCTCACCGAGGGCCACCTGCTCGTTGGACATCGAGCAGCTGTTGTCGATGGTGTACAGGATGTCGACGCGCGGCGTGGTCACCTGAACGATGACATCCGTCTGCTCCACCTCCTCCGGAGGTGCGGGAGCGCCGATGTCGAGTTCGGGAAGTTCCGCCACGAACCCCTGTTCTCCCTGGCAAGCGACGCCAGCGAGCGCGAGAAGCGCGAGGGTGGATGTGCGATGCATGGGTCCTCCGGTCCGATCGAGGCAGCAATTATGCCCGAAGATGTGCAACTTGGGAAGCACAACGAGTAACGGGTTGGTTGCGTAAACGAAGTATGACAACGGGACGTGGCGGCCGCTGTGGAGCGGTGGCTCGACGCAGAGGCTCGCACGTCAATCAACCGGAAACATCAGCCGTCCGTCACCCGCTCGGTGGAGGCGAGCAAGGTGTAGGTGAGGACCACCCGCGACAGCGGCTCAGGTACGTACTCCAGAAACAGGATGGAGTTACGCTCCTGGTTGTAAATCCAGTCGCCGGACACCACGTTGCCTTCCCCATCGACCTCGATGGGCAGGTACTCCACCACGGCGAACTGGTCGTCACCCACGGGCTCGTGCACGGCCACCTCGACCGTGCCGGGCACGGGCTGTCGTGACAGGAAGTACTCTCGCTTCAGGCCAGCGGCCTGCACCCCCAAGCGGTCCAATACCCGGTCCCAGTCGGACCGATTGATGTCCCATGGGATCCCACCGATCTCGTCCGTCACCGCGAGATAGTTCGAGCCATCGTAGGGACCGCTGCTCGCGGGGGACACGATGGACGAAAACGTCCGATCCGACCGCTTCTCCTTCAGGCCGCCGTACCAGGCGATGAACTCTTTCTGCGAGATGGTCGAGCCATCGGTGCTGTCGGGCTCGTCCGAGATGACGATGGTGTGGATCGACGCCTCGTAGCGGAAGAACCCCGCGTTGAAGGAGCTGCCGAACAGCTCCAGCGCGGTGAAGATGGCTCCGAGGCCTCGCTCGATGCCGCTACCGTCCGTGCCCAGGGTGGCCATGGTGGTGAACACCTGCTCGGGATCGATGGTCTTGGGATCGATGAAGATGGCCCCGTCCTTCGAGGCGCGCAGCTTGCCCTGCAGCTCGGGGTTGTCCATGTCGGTGGCGATGACGCCCACGTGGTAGTCGAGCCCGGAGTCCGTGAAGTACCCCATGAACGTGGGGAAGTTCCCCGTGAGTTCCTTCTGCTCGTCTCGCATGGAGCAGCTGTTGTCGATGGTCCACAGCACATCGACGACGGGGTTGGTGACCTGCGTGATGGTGTCGATCTGCGTGACCGGATCCAGCGGCTTCGCCTCGCTGACACCCACGGGAGGTGGCTCGGGCGTCAGGCCCGTCTCCGGCCGGCAGGCGAAGGCCGACAGCAACCAGGCACCCAAGACGACTCGCTGCATCACGTCTCCGTTCCCCACACCGGCCAGTATGCCTGACCAGCGGCCCACTTGGGGCCGCGTATGGTTCAGGACGCTCGGGGGCAAGCATGGCTCGCCCGCCTGCGCGGGATCGATCGGTCAGTCGCGGCGGCGGACCAGGGCGAGCAGTCCGAGCAAGGGCACCAGGGCCACTCCCGCCGGACCGCTGGCATCGCAGCTGCAGTTGCCGTCGCTGACGCCAGGCCCGTCGGTGCCGTCACCGCCCGTGTCGGTGGTCTCCATGGGCTCGCAGCCGAACTCGTTGACGCTGTCGCCGGCGGGGGTGTCGGGGCAGGCGTCTCGGCAGATCACCACGCCGTCTCCGTCTTCGTCGGTGTCGGCAGCGCCGCAGCCGCAGTCGCCCAGCTCGGTCTTGTCGGGATCCTCGGGGCAGCGGTCGTTGCAGTCCAGGGTGCCGTCGGAGTCGGTGTCGTCGTCGGGCCGCTCACAGCCGCACACGCCGGGATCCTGCTTGTTGGGATCGGTGGGGCACTCCTCGATGCAGTTCTCGACGCCGTCGCCGTCGGTGTCGAGGTCGCGCTCCTGGCAGCCGCAGACACCCTCGTCCTTCCACTTCTCGTCGTTGTCGGGGCAGGCGTCCACGGAGTCGGCGGTGCCGTCGTCGTCCCGGTCGCCCTCGAGCATGGCCATGGCGAAGTCGCGGCCGGTGCCGTCGTCGATGTAGCCCACCATGACGATGCGCCCGTCGCGGAACTCCATGCCCGTGATGCGGGAGTCCCCGCCGTGATCGGGCCCGGTCCACGTCTGCAGGGCCACGCCGTCGTACTGGGTGAGCTTCGACAGGCGCCACACCTCGTTGCCGCTGGTGGCGTCGCGTCCGCTCCCGGCCACGAGGATGTCGCCGTTGTCGTCGATGGCGACGGCGGTGGCGACCTCGTCGGCGCCAGAGGCGACGCCGTGGCGATGCACCCAGTCGACGGCGGCGAAGCCGCTGCCGTCCCCCAAGATGTCGTATGCCACGACGAGCCAGTCGCGATCGCTGTTGGTGGTGTTGTCGGAGCCCTGGTTCTCGTAGCCGGCGACGATGACCTGGTCACCGCTGACGTCGTCGCGGTAGACGGCGGCCAGAGCTCGGTCGTCGAGGGTGCCGCCGCGGGTCTCGAGCCACATCGGCGTGACCACGCTGACGGCGGGATCCAGGTAGCGGACGTGCCAGTCGAAGTTGTGTGTGGCGTCCTCGCCCGCGAGGCCCGACACGCCGAAGGCGCCGACCAGGGCGAACTCGTCGGACACGTCGTCGTAGGCGATGCCGTAGGCCTGATCGGGAGCGGCGAGGAACTGCCCGGAGTCCACCCGGATCGGGGCACGCGGCAGGTTCTGCACGTCGTTGTAGCGCCAGTCCTGCCAGGAACCCGCCTCGTCGTTGGTGTCGAAGACCGACCAGCCGACGGCATGGATCTCGCCACCGCCGCGCCGGGTGTCGAAGCAGGACTGCTCGGGGCTGATGAGGCCGTTGGAGTCCCGGATGTACCGCTCCCAGGTCGTGCCGGGAGGGGCCTTGCTGCCCGCCTTGAGGGGATCGGTGTTCTCCAGCCAGGCCCACGTCTGTACGTCCGGGTCGACGCGCAGCTTGGCGTCGCCGCCTTGGCTGCCACACCAGGCGAGCTGATCGGTGTCGTCGTCGAAGTGCACGGCCTCCACGCGATCGTTGGAGCCCAGGATGTCGCCACCCACGGCACCCGTGTCGATGAAGCGCTCCCAGTTGGTGGTGCCGTCCAGGGCGAGGTTCAGGATGTAGCCATCCTTGTCGTGACCCGTCTTGCCGTCCAGGAAGCCCACGACGACGATCTCGTCGCCACTGGTCAGCGCAACGTCTCGTGCCTCGTCCACGCCGTCGTTGCCGTCCTGCCCGTCCACCGTGATGGTCCAGGCTTCGAGCAGCTCGTCCAAGTCCACGGCGAGGGCGTTCGTGGGCACCCACAGCAGCGCAAGGGCCACCAGTCGCAGCTTCATCGCATCCTCCGAGACAGGCGGTATACCTTACACGGAGCGGACGGGCATCGGGGCGTGGTCAGACGCCTATCTTCCGGCGCAGCGAAAGAAGGCAGTAGAGACGAACAGAGGCGAGTTCTCGATCTCCTCGCCTTGGTCCCCCTCGCTCCAGCCCAGCATGGCTGGCCAGTCGGGAGACAAGGGGTTCAAGCGATACTCCAGCTCGCTGTCTCGGATGCCGAGCTTGCCGTCGGAGGTCCGATCGTCGAACGTGGCGAGATCGGTTCCACGGGCCTTGCAGAACGCCCGAGCAGCGGTGAAGGTGACGCCGCTGACCGGCCGACCATCGCGCCCAGCGGGCGGCGTGGCTCCCTCCCAGTTGGCCAGGTAGAGCAACTCGTCGGGCGCGAATGGGCCCTGTCGTTGCCAGTCGGCGTTGTCGGCGAGCCACCCGGCGAACTGGCCCACGGTGACGCGGCTCCCGGCCACGGAGCCGCTGGCGACCGGCGCGGGCTCGGGCGGGTCGGGCTGTGGTGCAGGCGATTCGACCGACGACGGCGTGGGTGCGGACTCGGGGGCTGGCGCAGGTTGCTCGACGGCGGCATCGGGAGGGGGGATGCGCACCTCGCGCAGCTCGGTGGCGCCGATGCTCACCTCGGCCTCCATGTCGTGCGCCACACAGCCGTCGGGACAGATCCCGCCTGGCCAGCAGGAGGCAGCGTCGTCGGGGCAGGTGCCCACGCGAAGGCTCAAGGGATGACGACCCGGCAGCACGTCGACGAACTGCACGCCGCCTTCGACCGGCGTTCCGACCGTCTCGCCGAGCACGGCCGACACGGCCCAGTCTCCCTGGATGGCCGGAAGGGGGAGGAAGACGGACAGCACCGAGGGCTCGTCCAGGGCAAGCTCGTGGGCCTGCACGCCGGAGCCCGGCTCGATGGTGAGCGCTTGCTCTCCGAACAGGCAGAAGCTGCGACAACCGGAGCCGAAGCACCTCGCCACCGTGCACTCGGTGCCGCCGAGGGCCCACTGCACCTGCAGCTGTGCGCCCTCCTCGAACCGGTCGTAGGTCTGTACGTTGCCTGACACCGCCTTGGGGGGCGCGCCGTTCACGCGAACGTCGTGGGGCGGGGTGCCGCTCACGATGAGGCGCAGCTCGCGTTGACCGTCGTCGTAGGTGGCCAGCGCCACCAGTCCCAGGCCCCCCACCGCCATCCCCGCAGCGAGCAAGCCGGCGGCCACCCAGCGCCCCGAGCGCGACGAGGTGGACCGAGTCTTGGACTTGGTCACCGGCGGCAGGATGGGGGTGGCCTTCGGCGGTAGCTGCCGAGGTGCCGCGGGCTGCTCCGTCTGCAGATCGCCCGGCATCAGCGTGACGCCGGCGTGCTTGAGGGGGGCGCGCATCAGGCCGCGGATGCGCCGAACCACCTCGGCCATCTCGGGCACCCGCTCGCTCGCCTTGGCGCGGGTCATGTCTGCGATGAGGGCGCGCAGATCCTGGTGGAAGTGTTCGCCGGGATCGAGCGGTGGGTGGTCCTGCTTGCCCACGATCACCTGCATGGCCTGCTGGCGTGCGCTGCCCTGACCACTCACGGGAAAGGCGAGCTCTCCGGTCAGCATCTCGTAGAACACCACGCCCAGCGCGTACATGTCCCACAGGGTGGGATCCATGGAGTCGGGGGCGATCCACTCCGGTGGCGCGTAGGAGACGGTGCCGAAGGCCATGCCCTGCTGGGTGATGCGGGTGGCGTTCGCCTCCATCGCCAGGCCGAAGTCCACCAGCTTGAGCACGCCGTCGGGCTGGATGAGGAGGTTGGCGGGCTTGATGTCGCGATGGCGGACGCCCTTCTCGTGCATGTAGCGCAGGGCGCTGGCGCACTGGGCCATCAGCGTGAGGGACTCGTCGAGGGTGCGAGGCCCGCGCTGGAGCCTGGCCTCGAGGCTCTCGCCCTCGACGAACTCCATCTCCAGGTAGGGCGGATCGACGTCCGTGCGGACGTTGCGCACCTTCACGATGTTCGGGTGATCGAGCTGGAACAGGATCTCCGCTTCCCGAATGAAGCGAGCTTCTGCCTCGGGGTGGCGACGCAGCCCCGTGTCCAGGACCTTGATCGCGCCCAGGATCCGATTCGCAGCGCGATTGTGGCATCGGTACACCGACCCCATTCCACCGCTTCCCAGGGCTTTGTCGACGACCCAAATGTCGATCAGGTCACCGGGCTGCAGCACGGACCCTCCGCCAGGGGGAAATCTAGCCGATCGCGACGACGGTCGGCCTGGTGGTAGGGTCCGGTCCCGGATGACGGAGGGACAGTGTCTGGGTTGTGGAGGTGGGCCTGCGCCTTGTCTGCGTGCGTCATCGGGATGCTCATCGGTGCATCTGAAGCGGTGGCGCAGCAGGCCACGTGGGATCTTCACGGCATCACGCCGCCCCCGCCCTCGGGTGATCCTGCGGCACCGATGCTGCTCTGGTCTGCGCCGGATGCGCGCCGCAGCGTGACGTTCGGTCTGCTCGGAGAGCTCGGGTTCGACACCGCGGTGCGGAGCGTGTCGGACGGTCTCGAAGGCGAGCTTCCCACCGAGGAGCGAATGGCCTCGGTGGCTGCGGTCAACCTGGGGACGCGGGTGGAGGTGGTCCCGCGCCTGGGGGTGGCTGCGACCCTTCCGGTGTTCTTGGCGAGTGTGGCCGGAGACCTGAGCGGCGACGAAGTCGATGACGGTGGCGGGCCCACCCTGGGGGATCTGCAGCTCCATGCACCCCTCGGCCTCGTGCTGCCCGACGAGGGCGGGGAGGGTCCGAGCGTCGGGTTGGTGCCCTGGGTGACGCTGCCCACGGGCAACACCGAGCGCTTCCTCGGCGACCCCGGACTCGGAGGGGGGGCCCTGGTGGCCGGAGGGTTTGCCGCTGGTCGGTTCCGAGGAGACGTGAACCTCGGCGTGGGCTGGTCGGCGGTGGTGGAGCGCAACGCGCAGCGCTTCGGTGGCGTCGAGGTGCCTGTGGGCGCGGCCGTCGGAGTACGGCTCAACGAGCGCATGTGGCTCGGCGCCGAGGTGCGAGGTCTGCTGGATCTGGGCTCGGGCGCGGTCGCCACACCCGAGACGCTGGGGTCGGGCTTCGGTGTGGCAGGTGCTCCGGTGGAGGCCTTCCTCACGCTTCGGTCGGGGATCCATGGCACGGGTCCGTTCGCCGCTGCAGCGCTTGGTCGGGGCGTGACGTCGGGTGTGGGCGCCGCCAACGGCCGGGTGTTCTTCGGTGCCGGCTACGCCAGCGTGGAGGAGCCCCCCTCCGTGCCGCTGCGGCTGCGTGTGGCCGACCCGAGCGGCGTGCCCGTCGGTGGAGCGACCGTGCTCAATGGCGCCGCGGTGCTGGGCCTGACGGATGGCTCGGGAGCGGCGGACCTGGCCGATGTGCGCTGGAGCCGCGGCCTGGTGGTGAGGGCGCCCTCTCTGTTGGACACGACGGTTCCGCAGCCCGCCGAGGGCATCGTCGAGGTCGACGTCGTCATGGGGTGGCAGCCGGCCACCTTGGACGGCCGGGTGGTGGATCAGGAGGGTGCGGACGTTCCTGTCGGCGTGGTGGCCACTGCGGAGGACGGCACCGTCGTGACCGGTGTGCTCGGCGAGGTGGAGCTCCCGCCGGGCTCCCATCGCGTGACGCTGCAAGCCGAGGGCTTCGGACCCCAGACCCGGCGGGTGGAGGTGCCCCGGTCGGGGCGACCTCCCGAGCCTCTGGACGTCGTGCTGCTACCCATCGAGGGGTCGAGTAGCCTGGTGTTGGACCTGCAGACTCCCGAGGGAGAGCCCGTGGCGTTCGCCCGTGTCCTCGTGGACGGTCGGCCGGTGGGAGCCACCGGCACGGCGGGGGTGCTCGAGGTCGAGGGACTCTCGGACGAGCCGCACGAGGTCGAGGTGCGTCACCCCGACTACACCACGGCGGTGGTGCCCCAGATCCGTGCAGACGGATCGGCCGTGCCGCTGGTGCTCGCCCGGCAGCCGGGATCGGTGCGGGTGACCGTGCGCGGCCCCGACGACGTCGTGGTTCCGGATGCCGTCGCTCGCTTCGTGGGGCAGCGACGGCTGGCCCCCATGGCACTCGGGGAGACCGGTCGACGGGTCACCGTGCTGGGTCCCGGGAGCTGGACGCTGGTGGTGTCCTCGGAGTCCTACGGGGTCCAGGAGCGCGCCATCGAGGTGCCCGAAGACGAGTACGACCTGATCGACGTGCTCGTGGTGTTGCGTCCGCCCGAGCAGGGGCTGGCGGCGCTGGTGGTCCACGTGGTGGATCCATCGGGGCAGCCGGTCGACGGGGTGGAGATTGCGCTGGACGGAGAGCGACTGGGGGAGACCTCCACCGGTGGCTCCGTGAGCCTGCTGGGGCTGAGCCCGGGGGTGCGGACCCTGCAGGTGCAGCGCGAGCGCACGGTGGCCGTGCCGCCGCGGAGCGTGCTGCTGGGGGCGGGCACGCAGGAGCAGACCATCCGGATGGAGTGGCTGCCAGGTCAGGTGGACGTGGTGGTGCGCAGCGAGGGGCGTGCGGTCTCGGATGCCGTGGCTCGGTTCCTCGGGCCGTCGAGCCGCACCCCGCTGGAGCTGGGCCCGCTCGGCCGTGGGCAGACGGAGCTCGGTGCCGGTGACTGGACGGTGCTGGTCACCAGTGAGTCGCTGGGAGCGCAGCAGCGCAGCCTCGTAGTGGCTCCCCAGTCGAACGTGCTGCACGTGGTGCAGTTCGAGCTGCTCCCCAGCGAGCAGGGCTCGGCGGATCTCGTCGTCACGGTGCAGGATCCGGAGGCATCCCCCGTGCACGGGGCGGCCGTGGCGCTGGATGGCGTGCGCCTGGGGAGCACCTCCAACACCGGCTCCCTGGAGCTGCAGAAGCTCAGGGTGGGGGAGCGCGTGGCGGACGTGTCGCACCCGCTCTTCCTCGACGAGCGGCGAGGTCTGACGCTGCAGGAGGGTCCCCAGGAGGAGACGGTGGGCCTGCAGTGGGCCACAGGAGCGGTTCGGGTGTCGGTGGTGGAAGGGGAGGAGCCCGTCTCCGACGCCATCGTCCGGTTCCTCGGGCCGTCGCGGCGCCCACCCGTGGCAGCGGATGCGGAGGGAACGCGACTGGCTCAGCTCGACCCTGGGACCTGGGTGGTACTGGCCACCTCCCCACAGCGAGGGGTGGGTGAGTCCACCGTGGATATCGGTGATCAGCCAGGCCTGACGGACGTGCGCGTGGAGTTGAAGCCTCCGCCGGTAGGGGTTGCCACGCTGTTCGTCGAGGTGGAGGATCGGACGGGCACCGCCATCACCGGAGCGACGATGACGGTGGACGGCCAGCCGTTGGGGGCGCCCAGTGGTGCCGGTGGGCGCATCGCTGTCGATTCGCTCGAGGCCGGATCGGTCTCTCTGCGGGTTGGCGGCGAGCACTTCCAGGACAGTGGTCCCATCGAGGTGGTCCTCCAGGAGGGGTTCAATACCCGGCGCGTCACGCTGGACTGGGTGCAGACGCCGCTGCGGGTGATCACCCGCAACGCAGATGGCCAGCTCCTTCCTGCTCGGGTCCAGCTGCGGGACGGTCCCGAGGACCGAGAGGCCTTCCGGACGGAGTCCGATGGCAACGCGTTGGTGTCGGTGCCCCCGGGGAGCTGGAGGCTGTATGCGACGGCGGGCAGCCTGAGCGGGGAGGCTCGCAAGGTCATCGCGCCCGGGGACGAGGCCACGGCAGTCGAGGTCGTGCTGCGCGAGAGCAGCGCCGAGCTCAGGGATCAGCAGATCGTCATCAAGCAGCGGATCCAGTTCGACTTCAACAAGGCCACGCTCCGGCCAGACTCCGACGGAGTCCTCGACGAGGTGGCCGATGCCATCCTGGCGGAACCCCTCATCGTGCGGGTGGAGGTCCAGGGCCACACCGACAACATCGGCAGCGTGCCGGTGAATCAGCGTCTGTCGCAGCTCCGAGCGCAGGCGGTGGTCGAGGCCCTCCGGTCTCGCGGGGTCGCTCCGGAGAAGCTCTACCCGGTGGGGTACGGCCGCGGCCGTCCGCGAACCAGCAACGACACCACCGAGGGCCGAGCGGAGAACCGCCGCGTGGAGTTCCTGATCACGGAGTAGTCAACCCCTAGGCTCGACGGACCGCCTCGCGCCAGGCGTTCCTCGTGCTCGTGATCTCCGCGTCGTCACCTGCTGGCGAGAAGCGCCGATCCTCCGACCAGGCGGAGGTGACCTCGTCGGTGGAGCTCCACAACCCCGTGGCCAGGCCCGCGAGCAGTCCGCTGCCCAGCCCCGTGGTCTCCAGGACGCGCGGGCGCACGCACGGCACGCCCAGCAGATCGGCTTGGCGCTGCATGAGCAGGTTGTTCGCGCTGGCGCCGCCGTCCACCCGCAGCTCGGCCAGCGGGGCACCCAGGTCGTTGCACATGGCGAACAGGATCTCGTCGATCTGCAGTGCGATGCCATCCAAGGTTGCCCGGGCGATGTGGGCCCGAGTGGTGCCGCGCGTGATGCCGGTGATGATGCCTCGTGCCTCGGGACGCCAGTGCGGTGCGCCCAAGCCCGTGAGGGCAGGTACGAACGTGACCCCCTCGGAGCTGGAGACACTCGCCGCCAGTGCTTCCACCTCGCTGGCATCGGAGAACAGGCCGAGGCCATCGCGCAGCCACTGCACCGCGGCGCCGGCCACGAAGGCCGACCCCTCCAGCGCATAGGTTGTGCTGCCGCCCAGCCGCCAGGCGACGGTGGTGAGCAAGCCGTGATCGGAGGCCGCGGGAGCCAGGCCAGTGTTCATCAGGATGAAGGCGCCGGTGCCGTAGGTGCACTTGGCGAGCCCCTGACCGAAGCAGGCTTGCCCGAAGAGAGCGCCCTGCTGGTCGCCGATGAGCCCCGCGACGGGAATGCCGTCGGGCAGGAAGTTCAGCCCTCGGGTGTGCCCATAGACCTGCGAGGAGTCCACCACGTGCGGTAGCGCCGCGCGCGGCACGTCGAGTAGGCCGAGGAGCTCGTCGTCCCAGTCCAGTCGATGGAGGTCGAACATCAGGGTGCGGGAGGCGTTGGACGGGTCGGTGACGTGGGCACCGCACAGGCGCCAACACAGCCAGGTGTCGATGGTGCCGAACAGGATCTCGCCACGCTGGGCGCGCGCTCGGGCTCCCTCCACGTGGTCGAGCAACCATCCCGCCTTGGTTCCGCTGAAGTACGGGTCGAGGACCAGCCCGGTGCGCTCCTTGAAGAGGGGCTCGTGCCCTGCTTCCTTCAAGGCCGTGCAGCGATCCGCCGTGCGCCTGTCCTGCCAGACCAGGGCACGGTGGATGGCTTCGCCCGTGACCCGATCCCAGAACAGCGAGGTCTCCCGCTGGTTCGTCACTCCGATGGCGGCGATGCGGTCGCCCGAGATGCCGGCCCGCTCCATGGCTTGGCTGACGGCCGAGGCGACGCTGACCCAGATCTCCCTGGCGTCGTGCTCGACGTAGCCAGGCTGGGGATAGTGGTTCGGAAATTCGACGTTCGCCTTGGCGAGCACACGAACGCCCTGGTCGATCAGCAGGGCAGTGGTGCCCGTGGTTCCCTGGTCGATGGCAAGGACGAGGTCCCCCATGTGGCCCTCCTTTGTTGCCACGCCCTCATGGTGTCTGCCGAACTCCTTGTCAAGCACTGGGGCTCAACGGGCGCGCCGCTCCAGCGGTGATCTCCGTAGAGTGAGATCTCGATGAGCAGGGCATGGTGGGCGGTTGTCAGAAAGTGGCCTCCGCGCGGCATAGGATAGGCTGGCGGCGCAATCGTCGACGCCGGCTTACGTCGGATTCGCGAGTACGCGGCACCTCCAGCACTCGGATTCTCCGTCCCATAGTGCTCTTGGATGCTGCAAGTTGGTCGGTTGCTCACCGCGTTCCCCGCCCCAGCCCGACCTTCCTGCCCCAACCACCCTTTCGCCCCGGAGACGTTGAAGATGGCGTTCAAGATGCGCTGCCCGAAGTGTGAAGGCCTCGATTACAGTATCGAGCGAGACAATCGAACCTTCGGGGCCGTGGCGCAGGCGTTCGAGCTCGTCTACCACTGTCGATGTGGGAAGCAGATGTTCGGGGAGCAGCTCCTCAAGGAGTACGACCGCCAGAAGAAGGAGTACGACGCCTCTGCTCCCCTCGACGCTGCCGATACGGGGCTGGCAGCGGCGATGCGAGCGCAGGAGGAGTCGGGCTTGGCAGGCGGTGTGGACCTCGATCGGATGATTGGGGAGCGCAACGTGCACGTCGTGGACCCCTCTCGGAGGCGCGAGGAAGAGGACCGACGCTGGCGAGCCAAGGTGCAGGAGGCGTCGCAGCACGTGTCGCCTTCCATCGTGACCCCCGTGCGGGAGGCCCGTGGGGGCTCGACGGGGTCGGACCAAGAGTGCGCTTGGCCTGGGTGCGAGAAGACGCGACGCCCGAACTCCAAGTACTGTTCTCGGGCTTGTTCCAACAAGAACGCCCGTGCTCGCCACAAGGCGAGGCAGAAGAAGGCCAAGAAGGCCAAGCCCGCTTCGCTGTAGTCCCGGCGCGCGAGCGCCGTGGCCGACCCTTTGGTGAGCTGTGCCTCGGCGTGCAGCGTTTTGTGCCGTGGGTGTGGGTAGGGGCGCACCATAGGATCCGAGCAGGAGAGGACGTTGACGGACCTGCTCGCTGCCCGCTCCCAGATGGCCATGTCCCTCGCATTTCACATGGTGTTTGCGACGGCGGGCATCGGCTTGCCGTTGCTGATGGTGATCGCCGAGGGCCTGTGGCTGCGCACGACAGACGGGATCTGGCTCGAGCTCGCCAAGCGCTGGGCGAAGGGGGCGGCCATCTTGTTCGCCGTGGGGGCGGTGTCGGGGACGGTCTTGTCCTTCGAGCTCGGCTTGCTCTGGCCCCGCTTCATGGAGCAGGTGGGGCCCGTGATCGGGTTGCCCTTCACCTTGGAGGGGTTCGCGTTCTTCTTCGAGGCCATCTGCCTGGGCGTCTACCTGTATGGCTGGGATCGGGTGTCACGGACGGCGCACCTCATGGCCGGGGTCGGGGTGTTGGTGTCTGGCGCACTGTCGGGCGCGTTCGTCGTCACGGCCAACGCCTGGATGAACACGCCCGCGGGGTTTCGGGTCGCGGCGGACGGCACACTGGTGGACATCGATCCGTGGGCGGCGATGGCGAATCCGTCCTCCTTCGGGCAGGTTCTGCACATGACCGTGGCCGCGTTCCTCGCCACGGCTTGGCTCGTGGCCGGCATTCACGCCTGGATGTTGCGCTCGGATCGCACCAATGGCTTCCACCGCCGAGGGCTCGCACTCGCCCTGGTGGTCGCGGGCCTGGCCACCATGGCGCAGCCGCTCACGGGACACGTGGTCGGACATGCCGTGGCGCACTACCAGCCCGTCAAGCTCGCGGCCCTGGAGGCCCACTGGGACACGCAGCAGCGAGCCCCCTTCGTCATCGGAGGCTGGCCCGACGAGGAGGCCGAGGTCACCCACTACGGCCTCGAGATCCCTGGCTTGCTGTCGTGGCTGGCCTACGGTGACGTGGAGGCGGAGGTGGTGGGCCTGTCGGACATTCCTCCGGAGGACCGCCCACCAGTGGCGGTGACCCACTTGGCGTACCAGATCATGCTCGGCACCGCGGGAGGCATGGCCGTGACCACGGTGGTGGGCGGCGTGCTCGCCCTTCGCCGGCGTGGTCTGCCCGATCAGCCGAGGTTCCTGGCGCTGGTGATGGCCACGGCCCCCTTGGGCATCGTGGGGATCGAGGCTGGCTGGACGGCCACCGAGGTGGGGCGCCAGCCCTGGGTGGTGACGGGGTTCATGCGTACGGCCGAGGCCGTCACCCCCGTGCCCCATCTGACGGTTCCGTTTCTGCTGTTCTCGGGCCTGTACCTGCTGCTCGGCGTGGTCACGGCAGTCCTGTTGCGGCGCCAGTTCCTGTCGAGCCCCGACGCATGACCCCCGAAGTGCTGGTGGCCGCCGTGCTCGGGGCCGTGCTCGTCTTGTACGTGCTCACAGGGGGGGCGGACTTCGGCGGGGGGCTGTGGGACCTGTTGGCGTTCGGCCCACGCCAGGTGGAGCAGCGGCGGGCCATCGCGAACGCCATCGGCCCGATCTGGGAAGCCAACCACGTATGGGTCATCGTGGCGCTGGTCATCACCTTCGTGGCCTTTCCCAAGGCGTTCTCCGCGATCAGCACCGCGCTACACGTCCCGCTCACCCTCATGCTGGTGGGGGTGGTGCTCCGGGGGTCGGCGTTCGTCTTCCGTGCCTACGCACCACGCACCGACGACGTCCAGCGTGGCTTCAGCTGGGTATTCGCCACGTCCAGCACCGTGACTCCCGTGTTGCTGGGCATGGTGGTGGGTGCCATCGCCTCGGGCCAGATCCGCGTCGTGGACGGCGTGGTCCAGACTGGCTTCTTCGCGTCGTGGTTGGCCCCCTTCCCGTTCGTGGTGGGCTTGCTCACGCTGGCCATCTTCGGATTCCTTGCTGCGGTCTACCTCACCCTCGACACGCGTGACGCGCCGGCGCTGCAGGAGGACTTCCGCCTGCGAGGGCTGTGGGCCTCGGGGGCGGTCTTCGTGTTGGCCTGGCTCGCCTTCTTCCTCGCTCGGCACGGCGCGCCGAGGGTGTGGGAGGGGTTGTGGGCCGCCCCCTGGTCGCTTCCGCTCCAGCTGGCCGTGGCCGGATGTGGCTTGGGATGCATCGGGGCGCTCTGGGCTCGTCGCTTTCGGCTCTCGCGCGATCTCACCGTGATTCAAGTCGTGCTGGTGGTGGGAGGATGGGCGCTGTCGCAGTACCCGATGGTGGTGCCACCCGACCTGTCGGTGGCCGACTCTGCGCCTCCGAACGTCCTCTGGACGATGCTCACGGTACTCACCCTCGGCGCCGTGCCGCTGGTGCCTGCGTACGTGTGGCTGATGGTGGTGTTCAAAGGGCGGTAGACTCGGGACGTGAGCCGCGTGTCGCTGGGACCGTTCGAGCTGAAGGAGCCGGTCGGCCGTGGGGGGACCGGCGTGGTGTACCGTGGGGTCCACGCCACCACAGGTCTCGACGTGGCCGTGAAGGTGTTCCATCGCGCCGTTCAGCGATCGCGGTCGGCACCTGAGACGTTTCGCAACGAGGTCCGGGCGGTGGCGTCGCTGACGCACCCGGGCATCGTGTGGGTGTTCGATGCGGGCACCGTGGACGAGCAAGCCGCGGAGGACAGCGGCGGCGCACTGGTGAAGGGGAATCCCTACCTCGCCATGGAGCTGGCCTCGGGGGGCACCCTCGCCACCTGGTCGCCCCCCTCCTACGACGAGGTACACGCGCTGCTCGAGGAGCTTCTGTCGGCGCTCGCTCACGCCCACGCGCGCAACGTGGTGCACCGCGATCTGAAGCCGGGAAACGTGCTGCTTTGCACTCATCACGATGTGCGCCCCGGCTGGAAGCTGACGGACTTCGGCATCGCCGCCAACTTCGAGCAGACGCAGGAGAAGTCCTTGTCCACGGGCATCGTGGGCACGTTGTCCTACATGTCCCCCGAGCAGATCTCGGGCTCCTGGCGATGGTTCGGTCCGTGGACGGATCTGTACTCGCTGGGGTGCGTGCTGTACCGGGTGCTGGGGGGCGTGCGGCCGTGGGCCAACGTGCGAGGTGCGGCGCTGCTCACGGCCCACCTGGAGCGTCAGCCCGAGCCACTGCGATCCGGCGTACCGCTGCCCGCGGGCTTCGATGGCTGGCTGGCCACGTTGCTGCAGAAGCGACCCCAAGAGCGCTTTCCGACGGCCTTCGACGCGCTGGAGGCGCTTCGTGCCTTGGGCCCTCCCGGGCACGTCCCACCTCCTCGCGAGGACCCGGAGACCAGCGGAGGCAGCTGGCCTCCCCCTCGGCTCGTGGGAGCGGGGTTGGGCCTGATGCCGTTTCGCACGCCGCCCCTGGTGGGGCGGCAGGTGGAGCGGCGACTGCTGTGGCGGCTGCTGTCGGAAGCCATCGAGGAAGGGCGCTCCAAGGTCGTGCTCATCCGCGGGCCCACCGGCGTGGGGAAGACTCGGCTGGCCAAGTGGGTGGCCGAGGTCGGTCACGAGCGGCTGGGGCTGCCCTTTCTGCTCGGTGAGGCCCGACGCGGAGAAGCGCCGAGCGTGGCGCTGTCGCGGCCCCTGCGACGGTGGCTGCGCATCGACCGGCTGTCGTCGGACGATCGTACCCATCTGCTGCGCCAGCGCTTCCCCGGTGCCGAGGCGCCCTGGCTCGAGGAGCTGGGGAGCACGCTCGCGGCCGAGGAGGAAGGTGACGAGATCACGGGGGAGGGTGCCAGGCTCGTGATCAGCGAGGCGCTCGCGCGGATCGGCACGCCCAAGGGGGGGTGCGTGCTGGTCCTCGACGACGCGCACGCCTCCCCGGACGTCCTGTCGTTCTGTCAGATGTTGGCGCGCTCGGCTCGCCGTGGTGTGGCGATCGTTGCGGTGGTGGCGCTGTCGGACGAGGGGTTGTCGGAGGACCAGGCGGCGAGCGACCTCGCACGAGAGCTGGAGGAGCTCGCCGTCGGCACCGTGGTGCTCGGGCCGCTGCAGCGGGACGACCACTCGCGCATGGTGAGCGCCATGCTGCCGATGGATGCCACGCTGGCCGCCCAGCTGGGGGAGCGAACGGGCTTCAACCCCATGCACAGCGTTCAGGTGCTGCAGGACTGGGCGCGCTCCGGAGCCCTGAGCCGCTCGGCTGCGGGCTACGTGCTCGAGGGCCCCACGCCCAACGTCCCTCCGATGGACGACGTGTGGCAGCGCCGGCTGCAGGCCGTGGTGGGAGATCTCCCCCATGCGGCGCAGGGCCTGCTCGAGTGTGCCGCCACCCTCGGATCGCAGGTGGACGAGGGGGAGTGGCAGCGTGTGACGGATGACCCCCAGGCCGTGTTCGGGGCGAAGGGGCAGGTGGTGCTGCTGCCCGAGAACGCGCGCATGCGCAGCGTGCTCCGTGGGCGGTTGTTGGCCGCACGCCTGGTCGAGGAGACGGCGAGCGGGTGGGCGTTCGTGCACGAGATGTTCCGGGAGTTCGTGCTCGAGGTGGCGCGTGCCGAGGGGCGACTGGCGCGACACCATCGAGCGTGTGCCCGCATGCTCCTGCACACCAAGGGCAGCCACCGCTTCGCGGAGCGCATCGGGCGGCACTTGCTGGCCGGGCATCGTCCGGAGTCCGCCATCCCGCAGCTCCGGTTGGGCATCCACCGGCGCCGTCAACAGGCCGGGGAGGCCGCAGCTCTCCCGCTGTTGGCCTTGCTGAAGTCGGCCCTGGAGCAAGCCAAGGTGCCTGCCTCCGAGCGGCCGTGGTGCGAGCTGGCGGTGCTCCGAGGCGACGTGCTGGTACGCCTCGGTCGACTCGATCAGGCGCGCCAGGAAGCGATTCGGGCCATGCAGATCGCCGAGTCCACCGGCGCGACGGAGCTCGGGGTGCGCGCCACCTGGATCCTCGCGCGCGTGCTGGTGGCGGAGGGCGATCCAGCGGCTGCCGACAGCCACCTCGCAGATGCCGAGGATCGGATGGCGGGAATCGAGGACCCCGGATTGCTGGGCCAGATCCATGCGGCACGGAGCCGCTGCGCCCGGGAGCGCGGTGAGCTCGGACCCTCCAGGGGGCACGCGGTGATGGCAGCCCAGGCCCTCGCTGCCGCTGGAGCGGATGCGCGGGTGGCAGAGGCGTGGCAGGTGCTCGGCGAGGACGCGCTGGCCGATGGTCGGCTCGACGATGCCGAGCGGTTCGCGAGTCACGCGTGGCGTAGGCAGCACCAGAGCCCCGTGGGGCAGGCCGTCTCGGAGAGGCTGTTAGGGCAGGTGGCGTTGGCTCGTGGCGATCTGGAGGCGGCGCGCAGACGGCTGCGCCACGCTGCCGACACCCTGCGGCGGCTGGGGAATGCCCAGGCGGATCAGGCGATGCTGGCGCTGGCCCAGGTGCACCTGGCTCGAGAGGCGTGGGCCGACGCCCAGACAGTGGCGACGTCCCTGATGCGACTGCGCGGGTTCGAGCCCTACGCGCCCAGCCACGTCGCGGCCCACTGCGTGCTGGCCGCGGCCTGTGCGGGTGCTGGCGACTGGGTGGCCTTCGACGCCCATCTCGAGCGCGTCGATCATGCGAAGCTGAGGGTGCGCACTTACAAACCAGAGATCGAAGCCACCTTGGGGTTGGCGGCGCAACGGTCGCGAGCTGCAGGCGAGCCTGCACGGGCCGCGAAAGCGCATACGTTGGCAGCGGCGTTCGGGCGGAACGCCGTGGAATGGTAGGAGGAGTCGTGGTGTGGGCTGGGCTGTGGTTGGCGTGCTTGGTGGATGCGGAGCCGACCCGGGTGACCTCCGTCTCCTCTGAGCCGGCGGTGGAGCTGGGGGGCAAGGCCTTGGCCGAGCCCACCGTCGTCTGGACCGACATCGAGGGCATGTTCGAGGAAGGCAAGGTGGGTCTCCCCAAGCTGCTCGCAGGGCTGGAGCCCGGTTCCAGCGGCGCCCATGCGAGGGACGTGCTGATGGCTGCGCACGAGCCAGGCGTTCCGGTGTCCGCCGAGGTGAAGCATGGCCACATGGTCATGCAGACAACGACCAAGTGGGGCACCACCGAGGTAGGGGTGGCCCTGATCCTCGACGAATCGGGGACCACGCTTCAGGAGGTGGATCTCTCCCTACCCGATGTCGCGGCCATGGTGGTGCTGCGTGGGGTGTGGGGAGAGCCCGAGGAGGGGCCGCCCCTCAAGGATGGACGAACGTTCTACCAGTGGAGCGGCACGCCCTGGTCCGCCCAGTTCCATCGCGTGGGCAGCGGCCGGGCCGTGGTGAAGTACCAGAGCGGCGCTACCGGTCACTGAAACACAGCGCCGAGCCCTCCCGACGACAGCCACTGACCGCCGTCCACCACCAGGAAGCTGCCGGTGGTCCAGGCGCTCGCGGGTCCCACCAGGAACAGAACCGCCAAGGCGACGTCGTCGACGGTGCCCAGGCGCTGCAGCGGGATCGAGCGGACCACGCGATCGCGCATGTCGCCGGGGGCGAGCTTGTCCATGCCGGGTGTGCCGTCGATGGGCCCGGGCGCCAGCGCGTTGATCCGGATCCCCGCACCGCCCCACTCCACGGCCAGGGTGCGCGTCAGTGCGTCGATACCTGCCTTCGCCGACACGGCGTGGACCTGCAACGGCGTGCCGGTGAGCTGCAGGGTGGCGCTGATGTTGACGATGCTGCCGCCTCGCTCCGACAGGGCCGGGAAGGCCGCCTTGCACGCATGAAACGTTCCCTTCAGATCGATGTCGATCACACTCGAGAACCCATTGGGGGACAGACTGTGAGCGGGACACAGGAAGTTGCCGGCGGCTCCGTTGATCAGGATGTCGAGGCGACCCCACCGCTCGGTGATGGCGGACACCACGTCCTCGAGGCCCTGCGGGTCACGGACGTCGGCCGGATGTACCGAGGCTCGCCCTCCCTCGTCTGCGATGCGCGTCGCAACACGCTGCAGCGACGCTTCCTTGCGTCCCGTGAGGGCCACGGCTGCGCCGTGCTTGGCGAGCTGAAGGGCGATCCCCTCGCCGATGCCCGATCCTCCGCCTGTGATCCAGGCCACCTGGTCCTGCAGAAGGTCGTGTCGGTACGGGCTGCTCATCGGCGCTCCAAGCTAGGCGGTGAGGGTCCGTAGGATACAGTCGCGGCTGCGGTGAGAGGGGTGTGGAGTGGGACGTCTTCAAGGCAAGGTTGCCGTGGTCACCGGGGCTAGCCGAGGGATCGGGTTGGCCATCGCGACCGCGTATGCAGAGCAGGGGGCGCGAGTGGTCCTGGCCTCGCGCAAGCAGCCGGATCTGGACGCCGCAGCGGCCGGGATCCGAGCGCAGCAGCCGGGGGCAGACGTTCACCCCATGGCGCTCCACGTGGGGCGCCTCGACGAGATGACGGCCTGGTGGGACGAGGTGGAGGGTCGCTGTGGCACGCCCACCGTCCTGGTCAACAACGCGGCCACCAATCCCTACTTCGGTCCCATGTTGGGCGTTCAGTGGCCTGCCTGGGACAAGACCTTCGAGGTCAACCTGAAGGGACCGTTCGCCATGGTGCGCGAGCTCGTCACGCGCTGTCAGCGCGCGGACCTGAAGGGCGTCTCGGTGATCTCGATCAGCAGCGTGGTGGGGCTGTCGGGTGCTCCGCTCCAGGGGGTCTACGCGATGACGAAGGCCGCCCTCATCTCGATGACACAGACGCTGGCGGTGGAGCTCGGACCCTCGGGAGTGAGGGTGAACGCCATCGCGCCGGGGCTCATCGAGACGCGCTTGTCACAGGCGCTGACCACCAACGAGCAGATGTCGTCGTGGTTCCTGGACCGCACCCCCCTCGGACGTGTGGGGCAGCCCCACGAGGTCGCTGGGATGGCGCTG
The DNA here is from genome assembly GCA_019634415.1 of Myxococcales bacterium. Classification (GTDB taxonomy): domain Bacteria; phylum Myxococcota_A; class UBA796; order UBA796; genus DRPG01. The sequence goes on along the minus strand of JAHQVJ010000224.1, from coordinate 141,123 downwards.
TTTCTCGCCAGCGAGGAGTCGAGCTACGTGACGGGGCAGACGTTCGCCGTGGACGGTGGGTTCACCGTGGGGTGAGCTGCTGGAGCAGCCCCACCACGGCGCCATGACGGGCGGCGCGGGCCAAGTCGAGGGCGGACTGTTCGGCCACCAGACGATCCGCCCGGGCGCCTCCCTTCACGAGCACGCGGACGAGGTCCAAGCGACCCTGGGCGGAGGCGACGTGGAGCGCGCAGAATCCCGCATCGTCGCGAGCGTTCGGATCGGCTCCTGAGCGGAGAAGAAGGCTGGCCATGCGGAGCTGGCCGGCACACACCGCCACGTGAAGTGCCGTGGCGCCCACACAGGATCGGTCGGTGCGCGAGCGAGCGTCGACCCAGGAGCCTTGCTGCAGCAGCAGGCGCGCCACTTCGACATGTCCATGGGCCGCGGCGACGTGAAGCGGAAGCCAGCCCTGTGGGCCGGGCTCCCGCACGTCGGCACCTCGCCGAATCGCCCGCCGAGCAGCGTTCCGCTGTCCGCTGGCACAGGCAAGGAGGAGGTTCGCCGCCTCATTGACCACCGGGGTGGATGGCTCGACTGAGGGCGTGTGCCGTTCATAAACGAGGTCTTGCCCGGAAAACCGCCGTCGAGAATCACGAGACATCCGAGCTCCGAGTATATGGGGAATTAGAGTATGACAATGGTGCAAGCACGAATGCTGGCGAATAATAGAAATTTTCCAATTCAGTGGCCCGTAGTGGCGGGTTTCGGTTGGGACGAGGGTTCGCCCGATGGTGTCTTGCGTTGACGAAAATGCAATACGGCTCGCGTGCACGAATGCACGACGATAGAGGTTGGCGGAGCCGTGGAGGGGGAGGATGGAGAATCCTGCAAGCCCGATCACAGCTGGCTGCATTGCGTAGTGTGGCACGAGCGGATGCATCCGTGAAGGCCCGCCGACGGCTTTTCTTCAGGCCTTGGGTTCGCCCTTTGGATTCGCCGTAGTGGCTCAGGTGCGGTCGCCGGGGTCCGATCTGTGGGACGGTGGCGCGCATGGTGCGTCTAGTTGGACAGTGGCTGTCGAATCTACGAGACCTTTGTTTACGACCGGCGTCGGTCTGTCACAATGGATGCGAACTTCGGAGGCTCCAACGTGAGCATCGACTACCAGTCGCTTCTCGACCGCATCCTCGATGCCGTGGACGAGCAGGCGTACTTCACGCCTACGGCTCACCTCGACGATGGCCGACGGAAGGTGCTGCCCAAGTTCGAAGCCTCCATCTCCGACCCCGACTTCGACCCCGACACAGTGCGTGCCTACGTGCACGGCGAGTACGAGGCGGGTCGCATCGATCGCGTCTTGCTGCTGTCGGCACTGCACGCCGTGGCGTGCCACCCCAAGGTGGCCGAGTGGGAGGAGGCGGCTCGCCTGGTGGGCGAGCAGGAGTTCGCTGCCTTGGAGCTCGGAGGCCCTCGGCTGCAGGCCAACCTGGCCTCCGTGGACCGGCACCGCGGCGTGCTGGCCTTCCTCCGTGGCTACTTCGAGGTGGCCCTCGACTACTTCGCTCGCGCCTTCGAGCGCGAGCGCTCCGCAGAGAACCTCACCAACATTCTCTGCACCATGCTCCGCCTCGGCGAGGAGGACGAGGCTTGGGACCTCCTTCGTGAGGTCCGCAACGCGTTCCCCCCTGCCTTGGTCGAGGAGATCGACCGCAGCATCCAATCCGACCCCGACCTGGCCCTGCTTCGTACTGGAGGTTCACAATGAGCTTCGTCAGCGCTTTCCTCTCGTGGCTCATGATTGCCGCGGGGATTCAGCACCACGCGTGCGCTCAGCCCACTCTCGCGGCAATGAGCCAGTGCGCCTCTGGTGACACGTCGAGCGACGACGATTCGGGGACCTACCAGTTCTCCAGTCATCGCGGCCAGATCTCGAACGGTCTGTAGTCATGGCGTTTCCAACCTCAGAAGGGATGGACGTTCGGCGGCAACTAAGAATGTTGTTGGCGAATCGGCGGTCGCCAGAGGCGATGGCGTTGTTCGAGTTGTTGTCACGGTATGCGCACCGGCGGGTGGCGGCCGTGAGTCGGCACTGTGGGGGCGCGCTAGCGAGCTCCGAGCAGGAGGAGGTGGTGGCCGACGTGCTGCTGCAGCTCCTGCAGGGCAGCCTCGCGAGCTTCCGCGGAGAGACCGTGCCGGAGCTCATCGGCTTCGTGCGGACCGTGGCGGATCGGACCACCTGGCGTATCATTCGTCGACGCGACCGGGAGCGGGCCCTGCTTCAGTCCGAGGCCGCGGAGCTCGTGGAAGACTGGAGTGCACGCCTGCCTGCACCAGACGTGACGGGCGAGCGCGTGGCGGAGAGCCCGCTGTCGCAAGCCGATCAGGCGTACCTGGTGTCGCTGCTGGAAGCTGGCTCCAAGGCGGAGCTCGCTCGCCGTGCAGGGGTGTCGCGCGCCGCGGTCACCCAGCGTGTGCAGCGGATCCGCAACCGGGTGGCAGAGCTCGCGTCGGACGCTCGAATCCGTCACGAGGTGTGGTTGACCCAAGCCGCGCACCGCGTGGTGACCAAGCAGAGTGTGTCGGCCGAGACCCCCTGATTCGGGCCGGCACACGGCACCGCGCCGCGCGCGCGATTCCTGTGGGGAGGCGCGTTGGACTACCGAAGGATCCTGGACCGGATTCGCACCACCGTTCGTAGTGCGTCGTATCTGGTTCCGTCGTCGTCCGTTCCCGAGGCGCAGCGTGAGGCCCTGGCGGAGGTGGCTGCGTCCATCGCCGATGGGGAGACGGATCCGGAGCAGATCCGTCGCAAGATCCATCAGCTGCACGCGGCGGGTCGCATCGATCGCGTGATGATGCTGTCGGCGTTGGGCGTGCTGGCGGCGAGTCCCCACGTGCGCGACTACGCAGAAGCGGCGCGACTCGCCGGACAGCAGGAGTTCGCGGCGCTGGATCTGGGGGGGCCGTCCAAGGAGGCCTACCTGGCCTCTGCCGACCGCCACCGGGGCGTGCTGGCCTATCTGCTGGGCCGTTACGAGGTGGCCTTGGACTGGTTCACCCGTGCCCTCGAGCGGGAGCGCACGGCTGAGAACCTGGGCAACGTGCTGTCGGCCCTCATTCGCCTCGGCGAGATGGCGGAAGCCGACGACCTGCTCGATCGGGTACGAACGCACTTTCCCGAGGAGGTGCGGGACGGGCTCGAGGCTCGAATCCTCGAGGACGAGGACCTAGCTCGGCTGCGAGCGGGCTGAGCCGGCCTCCTGGCGAAACGACGCCACGAGCGCTTCGGCTGCTCGATCCACGTCGTCGGAGGTGGTGGATCGCCCCACGGACAGCCGCAGCGCCCCCAGAGCGTCGTCGGGAGCCAGCCCCATGGCGAGGAGCACTGGGCTGGGCGCATGCACGCCTGCATGGCACGCGGAGCCCGTGGACGCGGCTACGGCGGGTGTGCGGGCGAGCACGTTGGCGCCGATGCATCCCGGGAGCCGCACGTGGAGCGTGTTGGGTAGCGCCTCCTCGGCGCTCACCGTGCGGCGCAGTCCGCCGATGGCGTCGTGCAGGTGGTCCCACAAGCGGCTCACGAGCTGTCGTTGCCGGTGCGCTTCGTCGTGCAGCCCTCGGGCAGCCAGCGCACAGGCGTGCCCCAACCCCACGATGCTGGGCACGTTCTCGGTGCCGGGGCGTAGGCCGCCTTCGTGGCCGGCACCTCGCAGCACTGGCTGTAGGGGCGTGCCCGGGCGTACCACCAGCGCACCGATGCCCTTGGGGGCGTACAGCTTGTGGCCGGCGATGGTGAGCAGGTCCACCCCGAGGGCCTCCATGTCGACCGCCATCTTCCCGACGGCCTGAGCGGCATCGGTGTGAATCGTGGCCCCGACCCGCTTCCCGGCGGCGGCGAGCTCGCGGATGGGCTGGAGCGCTCCGGTCTCGTTGTTGGCCAGCATCACGCTGATCAGCACCGTGTCGGTGGACAGGGCCTGCTCCGCCTGGTCCGCCGAGATGGCGCCACCTGGTCCGACCTCGAGCCAGGTCATCGGATGACCCAGGCCCTCGAGGTGGCGGCAAGGCTCCGCCACGGCGGGATGCTCCACCGTCGAGGTGAGGATGTGTCGGCGGTCGGGTCGCGCGCCGACGGACCCCAGGATGGCCAGGTTGTCGGACTCGGTGCCACCCGAGGTGAACACCACGGCCTCGGGGACCGCGTTCACCAGCGCCGCCACCTGCTCCCGCGCCAGATCGATGGCGGCGCGGGCGCGGCGGCCCCCGGCGTGGTCGCTCGATGGGTTGGCATAGCCGTCGTGCAGCCACGGCAGCATGGCCTCCACCACGTCGGGGTGCGTCGGGGTGGTGGCGTTGTGGTCCAGGTAGATCGTCACGGAGGCCCCTGCAGGAAGATCTCGTCCACCAAGCCATCGGGCAGATCGTTGCCTCGGCGGTCCTGGGTGTCGACGACGGTCACGCCGTAGGCGGCCCAGGCCATCTGGGAGACGAGCAGATCGCCCAGCGCGTCGGAGAAGAGCACCTGATCGGGCACGTCGAGCGTCTCCACGAAGCAGCGCGGAGCGATTCGGGTTCCCAGACCCTCGTCGGTGGTGCCCTCGTGAGGGCGCAGCACCCGGATCCACTGGGCTCGTGCGGTGTCGCGAGGCACTCCCTCGTCGGCTCCGAAGCGTCCACCGACGGTGTCCCAGGTGCACGACACGTCTCCGCTGTCGACGATCTCGGTGCAGTCCGCAGCTCCTCCCAGCAAGGCGTCCACGTCGGCGAAGCGATCCCCGGCACAGGCGTCGAGCACGCATCCCCCTGCCAGATCGATGCCCCCCGTGGGATCGCGCAGCTCGCAGTCGGGCAGGTTCTCCAGCACGTCGGTGGCCACGGGGTCGGGGTAGTCGGGGGGTGGGGGATAGCAGTGACCGTCGGGCCCGAGCGCGAAGCCGGGACGGCACAGCGACGAGGGCTCGGTGCCTGCTCCGCAGGCCGTCGCCAGCAGCCACACCCAGGCGATACGCATGGTCTACCTCTCGCCCAGCTGGTCCACGTCGACGAACACGGTGTCCCCCTCTCGGGCCACCTGGTACACAGGCAGATCGCGTGGCTGTGGTCCCGCCACCTTCCGTCCTCGCCAGTCGTACACCGCGCCATGGCGTGGACACACGAACTGCCCTCGCTCGGGGCGGTAGTCGATGGGGACTCCCTCGTGGGTGCAGGCCCGCAGGATCGCGACGTAGCAGCCCTCGTCGACGTGAGCGACGACGATGGCCCCTGCGGGCGTGGTCAGCGGATACCAGCCGCCCACCTCGGCGAGGTCCGGGTAGTCGTCGAGGGGGAGTGGGATGCGACCGCTGCCATCGGGCACGGCCTGCTCGCAGGGGTACCCCTCCGGCACGGGCGGAACCGACGTGTCGCCGGTCTGTGGGTCTGCGGTGTCGAAGGGGAAGTTGACCCCGGGGCGCTGGTTGCAGGCCATCGCCCAGAGGCACCCAGCTCCCATGAACGCGCGTCGTGTGAATCCTCGCATGGCTGCCTCGCGCCGCGATCGTACCCGCGTCAGCGAATGCGGACCACCGTTCGTAGCGTGATGGGTAGCTCCGACCGGACGGTGAGCAGCAGGGTGCTGGCGGCGACCCAGTGCCCGTACCGGGGGCTGTGCCAGCCCACCCCTGGCTTCGGTCCTCCGGTGATCACCCGCGTGGCGCAGCGCGGATCTGGGTGCACCGTGGCGAGGACCTGGTCGCCGCGGCCTACCTCGTAGGCAGCACCCGCTCGCGTCAGCGCGAGGCCGGGTGCGAGGGGGATCTGCACGGTGAGCACGTGGGCGCCGCTTCCTCGGACCTGGTCCGTCCACACCAGCCGCTCCGGCTCCAGCCACACCTGTCGCTGGTGGACGATGCCGCCACCCCACGCGATCTCGGCCACCGCCCGGTGCAGCGGATCGGCCTCGGCCAGTGAGCGCGCAGTGGTGCGCCTACGCCACAGGAAGGGGTGGTCGTGAGGAACCGACGGGGCGGGCGCGTCCAGGCTGAGCGTGGGGTGGGCCGCCACGCTGCGATGGAACGTCCGGTGTGCGGGGGCCGCGGTGTAGCGGCCGGTGCCGCGCCCCACCACCAGCGGCCCCGAAGGCAGGTGCAGCCACAGTCCGCACGCGTCCGCGTGGCCGTGGGCGGACAGATCGGGCTCCCCCACCGGCCCGTGATCCAAGACGGCTACGGTGCCGCCGCGGCGCAGCACCGTGAGGCCGCCCTCGACGAAGTGCATCGAGGCGGGCTCCTCCGGGGGCCGTGACCGATCGGCTCCGAGCCAGGCGCTCAGGAGATCGGGCCGCCAACCGAGGGGGGCCGGCTGTCCGAGGAGGGCGGCGCCGGCACCTGCCACGCTGCCCACGTAGCGCTCGCTGGGTCCGGTGGGCAGCACCTGGCCGCCATCGTCGTCGCCCAGGGACACGGCGACACCAGAGCCGTCGACGAGGGTGCGCAGAAAGACGATTGCGGGCTGCAGCAAGGGATCCAGCCCCGCGACTCCGAGCTGGCGAGCCAGCAGCGCCCACTCCACCACGAAGGCCAGGTAGTGGGTGCTCTGCTCCACGCCGACGCCGTCGGGATGGAGCTGTCGGGCGAGCACGCTGGGGAGCTGCGCTCCGTGGCTGAGCCACTGCGAGGTGGCCGGGCTGTCGGGGAGTGCACGGGCGGCCACCGCCAGCGCAGCGAGCTCCGCCACGCGGTGATTGCGGGCCGACGAGCCCAACGAGGGGCTGTGGATCAGCCACCCGGCGTGGGCAGCGATCGCGTCTCGGAGGGCCTGGCAGGGCCTGATCTGCGCCAACGTCGCCAGCGACACCAGGCGGACCGCCACCTCCAGCGTGGACGCCCAGTGCACGCCGCGACCCACCGGATGACGCGACAGCCAGTGGAGCGCGTCGGCCACCGGTCCGGGGGCTGCCGGATCGGCGTGGGCCAGCAGCGCGAGGTGCTGCAGGCGGCCGTGGATCCACAGGTCCTTCGGATCCACCCCCAGCCGGAGGAGATCCAGCGTCCAGCTCGGCCGATCCCAGGCCGGCTGCCAGGTTCGCTCGGCATGCTCGGCGTCTCGGCGGACCTGCTGTGCCCAAGCGACGGCTGCAGGATCGACGTCCACATCGGGCACGAGGCGTCCGCTCTGCGACCCTGCAGCGGGCGGGCGCCGCAGGGAACGAGCCACCGCGTGGGCCATCCGTGGCGCGATCTCCGACAGGTGCAGGCGGCGGGCGCGCGCCAGGTGCCAGCTCACGGGACGTCGAGGCGCTTGCCGCGTGCCATCGCCAGGGCGAACTGCACCGGCGCCACCACGGCTCGTCGGAAGCGGGTGCGTGGAGCCGAGGCGAAGCGCCACACGCCCTCGAGCCCCATCCGCTGGAGCAGCCGGGGGGCGCGCGTGGCTCGGCCCGCCCACACGTCGAAGGTGCCGCCCACTCCAAGGACCAGGGGCACGCCCATCCGCGGTCCGTGGCGCCACGCGAAGAGCTCTGCGCGCGGGGTGCCCAGCGCCAACAGCAGCAGCCGCGGCTTCGCGTCGTGGATGGCGTCTGCCAGCCGAGCCTCCTCCTCCTCGGGGAAGTGACCGTGGTGCGCCAGACACACCCGCACGCCGCGGGCCTCCAGCTGCCGCTTCACCTGGGCCACCACGCCGGGCAGCGCTCCAACCAGCGCCACGCGCCAGCGTCGTTGCTCGGCAGCCTCCACCAGATCCGCTGCGAGATCCGCTCCGGGCACGCGGTGGTGCACCGGCGTGCGCAGCAGTGCGGATGCCCACACCACGCTCATGCCGTCCGCCGCCACGCTGGCGGCGTCGTCCACGGCGGCTCGGAGTCGAGGATCCCGGCGCAGCGCCACCCACTTGGCCGCGTTCAGCGACACGTGGTGGTGCACACTGCCATCCTCGGCCTCGGCCGCCCCGATCAGCGCCCGCACCCATCCCTGCCGATCCAGGGCTCCCACTGCTACGCCGCCGACGTCCACCGTGTGCACGTCGAGTTGTCACCCAGTGAGCGGCGTCGATCAAGGTTACCGGTGACGATGTCCCTCGGCTCGGCCCTGGTGTGGTTGCTGGTGGCGCGTCTGTTGCTGGATGCGGCGTGGGGGTGGCCGACACCGGTGGGCAGCGCCTCGCGTCTCGGAGCAGTGGGCCTGTGGGTCCTCACGCTCTCGGCGGTGCTCGTGGCTCCGCACCGGGCGTGGCGGCATCCCTGGCGATGGCCGATGGCGACGTTCGCCGGTGTGGTGCTGGTGGGGCTGGCGCGAGCGGATCGGCCGTGGGAAGGGCTCGTCATGGCCGGGCACCTGCTGTTTCCCGTGGTGTGGTTGCTGGCGCTGTGGGCGCATCCCGTGCCGGCAGGCAGCGCGCGGCGCTGGGTGGCCGCCGCGGCGATCCCCGTCGGTGTGGGACTGCTGGCGGCGCTGACCGGTCAGCCTGCCGAGCACGTGCTGCACGACTGGCCGCGACTGCTCGGGTTCTACGGCAACGTGCACACTCACGCCGCCCTCATGGCGGTGGTGGGGGTGACGGCCGGGGTGGTGGCTGTGGGAGGCACACGCTGGGCGGGGGCCGTGGCCCTCGGTGCTGTGGTGTGTCTCACCCTCACCTACGTGCGCACGGCCTGGCTGTGGGCGGCCCTCGGATGCCTGGCGGCGGCGTTGGCGGTCGCCCCCCGGCGAGGCGCGTGGACGGCGGTCGTCGTGGCGGGTGGCCTCGGCGCCCTGGCCATGATGCTGGCGAGCGGGCGCATGACGGATCTGGTGTCGGTGATCACCCTCACCCCTCCCGAGGGAGGATGGGCGGCGATCGGATCGAGCCGAGGTCGGATCTGGGCCGAGAGCGTGAGCACCTTCCTCGAACAGGCCCGGCCCCTCGACGTGTGGATCGGTCGGGGACTCGCGGACCACACGGGCCTGCATCGACACTTCGATCCCCACAGCGACGTGCTGTCGCTGTGGATCCAGCTGGGACTGGTGGGTCTGGCGGCGTGGGGTCTGTGGATGGCCGTGGCGTTGCGGGATCTGTGGCGGCTGGCCACCACCGCGTCGCCTCGTCGAATCGTGGCGGTGGCAGCGCTCGGTACGTTGGTGGGGGCGCTGCTCACGGCACCCTTGTCCAACGACTGGCTCACCCGAGCCAGCGCGGTGATGTGGGTGTGGGCCTTGGCAGGGGCAGCTCACCGGGGTTCTGCGAACCCTGATCGGCGCACGTCCGAGGCCCTTGGGCCTAGGCCTGCTGGCTCTTACGACGCTCCAGCACCTTCGCGATGAAGGGCGTCACGGCGATGCTCAACGGGAGTCGCACGAACATGGTGGCCTTGGTGGCGGCGTAGGCGCCTGCGACGATGCCGGCCGTTCCAGCCGCGGAGCCCACCTCGAAGCCGTTCATCAGAGCCACGTAGAACGCCGTGAACGTGATCACGAAGCTGGTCAGGTACGTGACGATCCAGATGGTGCCGTACTCCTCGGCCATCTTGTTGCCGCGTTCCTTGACGTCCGACCACCAGCCCACGTCAGCCTCCCAGTGCTCGCACCAGTATCCCCGCCGCAGATGCCCCGAGGGGAATGGCGAGGTTGTCGTCGATTCGTCGCGCGAGGACCTCGGCGGTGGCTCCGGCCACGGCCGCGGCGAGCGCACGCAACGCCAGGATCCACCACGGCGCCGCGCTCACCAGGGTGAGCACCGCGAAGGCAGCAGCACCGCCCACGACCACGAAGGCCAGGCTGCCCTCGAGGGTCCGGCCGTGCAGGAGCGGGGTGCGGCCGTAGCGCCGGCCGACCAGGGCTGCAGCGGGATCGCCCATGCCCAGCACCGCCAGGGCTGCGAAGCCTACGTCCACCGGCACCGTGAGCGACATCAGGAACACCGCGGTGACGTACCAGGTGGCCGAGTTGATCCGGTGGGCCTCGTGAGGGTGCGCCACGGGGGAGAAGAACCGCATCAGCACGCGGTTGACCGCAGCGCTGCGCCGCCGCGCCAGCTCCATGCCCCAGGCGCCCAACAGCGCTGCCGTGGAGGCGGCCACCATCAGGGTCTGGGTGGTCAGCACCCAGTGAACGAGTGCGATCACGCCGAAGGCGTTGAACAGATGCACCACCGACCGCACGTGGTTGGTGGGTCGCAGGGAGGGCAGCGGCCGTCCCGTGCTGGCGCGCACGGCCTGAGCCAGGGCTTCGTAGACGGGCTCTGCCTCGTCGCGAAGCTCGAGCCAGGCGTCTCGGTCCGGTGCCGGAGGCTGTCGACCCAGCAGGTCGCACATCTCCACCCAGTGCTCGCGCACGCGCCCGGGGTTCCCCTCGGTGGCCTCGAGCCAGGAGGCGACCTTGTCGTGCAGTGCGCGCAGTCGGGGGACCAGCGCCGCTTCCGTGGCCGCGCGCCACCGCACCGGGTCGAGGTCCCGCAAGAGCCCGCGCAGCTCCAGCGCCAGCGTGCGGGAGCGCGAGGTCGCGTCCTGGGGTGCCATGACCATGAGGGTGACTAACGCGAAACGGTCCTGAAACGGGTCACGATGCGTTGCAGGTCGCCGTCCGTGAGGCTCGATCCCGAGGGGAGGCACAGGCCTTTCGCGAACAGGGACTCACTCACCGAGCCACCGAACATCTCACAGTCTTCGAACACGGGCTGCAGGTGCATGGGCTTCCAGACCGGCCGACTCTCGATGTCGTCGGCCTCGAGGTGCAGGCGAATGGCCTCGCGATCGGCGCCGAAGGCCTCCGGCTCCACCGTGATGCAGGTGAGCCAGGCGTTGGTGTGCACACCAGGAGGATCTTCGAGGAACGTGATGCCCGGGAGATCCGACAGACCTTCGCGATAGGCGTCGCGGTTGCGCCGGCGGGCGGCGACCCGGTCCTGCAGCACGCGGAGCTGCCCCCGTCCCACCGCGGCCAGCAGGTTGGACATCCGGTAGTTGAAGCCGATGGTGCTGTGCTGGTAGTGCGGCGCAGGGTCTCGAGCCTGGGTGGCCAGGAACCGGGCGCGCTCGGTCACCGCGGCGTCCCGTGCCACCAGCATGCCTCCGCCGGAGGTGGTGATGATCTTGTTGCCGTTGAAGGAGAACACCGCCATGTCGCCGAAGCTGCCGGCTGCGCCCTCGCTGGAGTGGGAACCCAGGGCCTCGGCGGCGTCCTCCACCAGCGGCACGTCACGGGCACGGCACACGGCCTGAAGCGCGGCGTAGTCGCACAGCTGCCCGTACAGATCCACCGAGATCAACGCACCCACTCGGTGGCCCTGGGTGTCCACGGCATCCATCGCCTCCGCCACCGCGTCGGGATCGAGCGTCCAGGTGCGCGGATCCACGTCGACGAAGACCGGCACGGCGCCCGCGTAGGTGATGGCGTTGGCGGTGGCTGCGAACGTGAGGCTGCTGGTGACCACCCGGTCGCCGGGCTGCACCCCTGCGATGAGCAAGCCCAGGTGCAGCCCTGCCGTGCCCGACGACAGGGCGGCGGCGTGTTCGACACCCACGGCAGCGGCCAGCTCGCGCTCGAAGGCGTCCACGTGGGGTCCCAGTGGAGCGATCCAGTTCGACTCGAATGCGTCGCGCAGCAGCGTGATCTCGTCCGTTCCCATGTGGGGCGGAGACAGGTAGATTCGGCCCATGTGCGCGACGTATCCGGCTTTGGTGCTAAGCTGAAGGGGCGCCTCTCTTTCGCAGCACCCACAGGCCATCGAGGACGACCCTCGAACGGCGGAGCGGGCATGACCACAGAGTTTCTCAAAGATGGTGAGGAAGGTCTCAGGGGCGGTCTACGTCACCTGATCCTCCGCCTGAACCGTCCGCAGCTCTGCCTGGTGAACGGCTGGATCCAGCAGGAGCTGGACCGCGCATCGCGTGCACCGGGCAACCGGATCGTGCGCGTGCCCGACCTCGACGACTCGGCGGTCTTCTCCGGCGACATCGTGGAGCTGCTGGGTCAGGTGCGGCGGCGGATCAATGCGCTACCGCGCGGGTCGCTGGTGGTGCTCAACCACTGGGTGGTGATGCAGCTCGAGGAACACGTCGCCGACGACTGAGGCGTCGCTGTGCGTCGTGGGTCTGGGGCGGGTGGGCCTGCCGACGGCCGTGCTGTTCGGCCGGGCGGGTCTGGACGTCGTGGGTGTGGACGTGAGCGACGCGGTCCGCGCCCGGATCGAGTGCCGCGAGGTGGGGTCCGAGCCAGGGCTGCGCAACGCCCTGTCGGTCGTCCTCCACGGAGGGCTGCGCGTGGCCGCGCGACCCGTCGCGGCGCGGGCCTACCTGATCTCCGTACCCACGCCGCTGCACGCAAATCGGCAGGCGGATCTGTCACAGCTGCAACACGCCGTGGCCACCGTAGCGTCGGTGGCGCCTCGGGGGGCCCTGGTGGCGATTCAGAGCACGGTGCCCGTGGGTACCACCGACGAGGTGGCGGCCACGCTGCGAGCGCGGGATCCCACCCTCCGGGTGGCGCACTGTCCGGAGCGCGTCCTGCCAGGGGATGCGCTGCGAGAGATGGTCCACAACGACAGACTCGTCGGCGGTGTGGACGAGGACTCCACCGCTGCGGCGGTCGCCCTGTGGCGGTCGGTGGCCGAGGGGGAGCTGCTCTCGTGCGACGCGCGCACGGCGGAGCTCACCAAGCTCGTGGAGAACGCCAGTCGAGACGTGCAGCTGGCGCTGGCCAACAGCGTGGCCCACCTCGCCGAGCAGCACGGTCTGGATCCGGCCCGAGTGCGGGAGCTGGCCAACCGCCACCCGAGGGTGTCGCTGCTGCACCCGGGGCCGGGCGTGGGTGGGCACTGCATTCCGGTGGATCCGTGGTTCCTGATGACCCAGGGAGTGCAGGGCACGGAGCTGTTCCGCGCGGCGCGCGAGGTGAACACGGCAGTGGTGCATCGCGTCGAGCGGCGCATCCGCGAGGAGGCTGGCGCGGGTCGGGCCATCGCGATCCTGGGCCTCGCCTACAAGCCCGACGTCGACGACGAACGCAACGCGCCGGCCCTGCAGCTCGCGCGGCGACTGTCCGTCGATCTCGACGTCGTGGTCACGGATCCCTTCGTCCGCGTCCCCCCCGATCTCCGCGAGGTGTCGCTGGACGAGGCGATGACGCGGGATCTCGTCGTCCTGGCGGTGGCCCACGAGGTGTACCGAGCCCACGGTCCGCCGTCGGGACGGGACTGGATGGACCTGTGTGGCGGGTGGCCATAGAGGGAAGGGCATGTACACCCAGCTGTTGATGGCGCGCGCGCTCGCCCAGTCCCTCGGCGGCCTGCCCATGCTGACCGGGCCGCTGCGGCGGCTGGCCGACAACTTCGAAGGCAGCATCGTGGTCAACGACTTCGACGGCGACCTGAAGTTCGAGCTCGATCTGAAGTCCGTGGAGGGCAGCGACATCTTCTGGAAGGGCAGCCACGCCACCCACGTGCTGAAGCGTCTGCGCACGTTGTGCAAGCGCGACCAGACGATGGTGGAGCTGGGGTCCAGGGTGGGGGAGGTCGCCTTGTTCGCCGCGAAGCGGGTGGGGTCACGAGGTCGTGTGGTCTGTGTGGAGCCCGACGAGGAGGCCGCCGATCGTCTGTCGCGCAACCTCGATCTGAACGGCTTCGACCACGTGGACGTGCTGCGCATGAACTTGGGGGAGCGGGTCCGTGGCGAAGGGGCCTCCACCCTCGATGCGTTGCTGGACGAGGGATGGTTCAAGGAGCTGCACGTCCTGAAGGTGGACGGAGACCGGGCCGATGTGTCGGTCCTGAAGGGAGGTGAGCAGGTGATCGAGGGGTTGCAGCCCTGGGTGGTGATCACGGGAGGATCGCGTCGGCGCGACACCCGGGAGCGACTGGCCGCCTTCACCGCGGCGCTCAAGGACCTTGGCTACCGGCTGTCGCGCATCGATGGTGGACCCACGCCGCTGCCCTTCGATGGTCGTCCCCCCTTCGGTGACGTGATCGGGTGCCCGCCCGGGAAGTCGCTCCGATGAGGCAGCGTGGCGTGGCATACCGCATCAAGCGGGTGATGGACCTGGCGGTGGCCGTGCCGGCCGTGGTGGTGGCCGCGCCCGTGATGGCGGGGGTGTCGGCGGCGGTCTGGGCCACCATGGGCCGGCCCATCCTGTTTCGACAGCGTCGAGTGGGGCACGACGAGCGGGAGTTCGAGATCTGGAAGTTCCGCACCATGCGGACGGCTCCGGTCGAGGCCTCTCCTGCCGACGACCACAAGCGGATCACACGCTTGGGTGCGCTGCTGCGGAAGACCAGCCTCGACGAGCTGCCGCAGCTCGTCAACGTGATTCGCGGCGACATGTCGCTGGTGGGCCCGCGGCCGCTGCTCACCCGCTACCTTCCTCGCTACTCACGGCGTCAGCGTCAGCGCCAGCGGGTGATGCCGGGGCTCACGGGCTGGGCGCAGATCCACGGGCGGAACAGCGTGAGCTGGGAGGAGAAGTTCGAGCACGACGTCTGGTACGTCGAGCACTGGAACCCGCTCCTCGACGCCGCCATCTTGGCTCGCACGGTCACCGCCTTGGTGCGGGCCAACGGCGTGAGCGCCGAGGGGCACGCCACCATGCCCGAATTCATGGGCTCCGACGCCGACTGATCGTCGCAGAGAGTGCGCGATGCCCACGACAGCAGGATCCTTGGTAGAATCAGGTCGGAGAGTGCCATGATCACCTCGTTGCTCATCACCGCAGCCCTGGCGTCCGACACCGATCGTGTGCCGCAGGACTTCGCCACCATCCAGCAAGCGGTAGACGAGGGAACGGCGCCCGTCATCGAGGTGTCCGCGGGCCGGTACGCGGGCGCACAGCTCACTCGACCCGTCCACGTGGTGGGTCACGACGCCGTGATCGCGCGGGGTGTGAGGGTGGGGGGCCGGGTGCGTGCCGGGCTCACCGTGGCGGCCGCGGCCTCGGGCTCGGTGATCGAGGGCTTCGTGTTCGATTGCACGTCGTCGAAGCTCGATCTGGGGGTCTACGGCAGCGATCAGCGCCTCGGCTCGAGCGCCGATCGCATCGAGGTGGTGGACAATCGCTTCGCTGGCTGTGCTCAGGCCGTCACCAACGCGGGCTCCGCCGTGCGTGACTGCCACAGCGAGCGAGTGACGGGTGGGGAGTACTGGACCATCCGCAACAACACCATCGACGGGCTCGCCACGCGCCTGGATCGTGGTGGGAACGGTGGCGGCATCGGTATTCTGGTCTACAACGCCACGGGCGCCGACGTGTTCGGCAACCGCTTCACGGGCCCGGTGGTGGACACCCCCCAGTTCCGCACCAGCGGTGTGGCGCTGGCGGGCTGCATCGACTGCACGGTGAGCGACAACGCCTTCGACGTGAAGAGCGGCCGCTACTGGTATGCGTCCGTCACCAACGCAGGCGCGCAGCTGCCGGGAGCTGCGGCCTCGCGCAACCTGTTGCTGGCGGGCAACGATGCGTCCGCCGACAGCGCTCCCTGGCTGGGGGTGGCGTTCGTGAGCCGCGGGTCGTCCGCCACGGAGCTCGACGGCAACGTGGGCGTGGCCTACGTCGACCACGAGGTCTGCGGCGACGGAGACCTCTACTACGAGGAGTGAGCGCCCGCAGGCGCTTGTCTTGCTCGTGTACCCAAGCGACGACTGCACGGGCGGGGAGACTCTCCTGCTGGACCACGACATCGAGGTCGTTCCCCGCGTCGGTCTCGTGCGAGGTGTGAGGGGCCCTACCGCATCTCCACCTCACCCGTGGCCCAGTGGATGTCAGCGAAGTGCTCGAAGGTATCTTCGCCCGAGATACTCCGTGTATCCTCCCATACCAGCTCACCGTCGATGTGGATGCGCACGGTGACGTCGTTGGCGGGAGTGAAGTGGGTGTAGGCCAGAGTGTAGTCGTGCACGAACACTCGGTAGGTCAGGTCCTCCGGTCGTTCGACGTTGATGTTCTCGGGTCCGGTGCCGGGAATGTCGTCCAGATCGAGCGCCGGGTTGCCCGCGGGGCCTGCCGGACCCCAGCTCAGGCCACCGATGCAGTTGTCGAAGAAGCAGTCCTGGGAGCTGAAGGGACTGCCGTCGTCGCGGACGAGGTGTAGATCCATGTCGTCGCTTGCGTGCTCCCAGAACATCTCTACCCACAGCTCGTTCGCGGGGATGGCCTTCAGGTCGACGAAGCACGGATCGGAGGCCTGTCCGAACTCGTCGGTGACGATGAGCCGTGCTGTGTAGGTGCCCGCCAGATCGGGGGAGAACTCGAGCCGATTCGGGGAGTGCTGCGAGCCTGGGGGGAACTCGGTGTTCGAGCCCGTGGGTGCATCGACGAGGGACCACTCGTAGGTGAGCGGGCCGCCGTCGGCGGCGTAGGAGCTGTTGCCGATCCAGTGAGCCGTCTCCTGGAAGAGGAGCAGCTCGGCCGGGATGACCTCACACAGGGCGACGGGGCCGACGCCCTCCTGCGGTGATCGAGTGCCCTCCTGTGTCTTCTCGGGCAGGGTGGTGGTCTGGTCGGGCGGCGCGGCAGGGCCGATGTGGTACTCCTGGCAAGAGATCACGAGAAGCGGTAGGGCGAGTCGAAGCGCGGGGGGCATGGGGCACTCCCTGTGGTGAGGCACCCAGGAGCAAACACCATTCCGCTACTTTCTTGGCCATACCTGAGCTTAAGCTCGACCAGCTGCTCGCCGGTTCGACGGTGAGTGGGTGAACGTCCCACAGACCGGATCACACCATTCGAGAGGGAGGTGCAGATGTGGACGACGGTGGCCCTGACGCTGGTGGGGGAGCCGCGCCTCGTGGACGATGCCACGGTGCCGCTGGACGGCGGGCACGTACAGCTCGACGACGGACTGGCCTTCGAGATCACCGACGGTAAGGGCGGTCCTCGGGTGGGCTGGGCCTTCGTGGGAGATGCGGACTGGCTGGTGGACGTGCCCGACAGCGGAGACGCGCTCGCGCTGTCCACCGCGATGGCACTGCCGAAGGTGCGCGCCGAGGGGCAGCTGCGGGAGTCCCTGGATCTGATGCTGGTGATCGCCGATGACGCCGAGCTGCTCGCGCAGGTAGACGCCTGGCCCGTGGTCAAGCGCGACCGCGGGTCGCTCGTGTGGACCGACGCCGAGGGCATGGACCACGTGTACGTCTCCAGCTTGCGGCCCAACAGCGCCCAAGCCACGGCGCGAGGGGCGCTGGAGCGCCGCACCCTGCGGCTGGCCCACACCGGCCTCGATCCACGGGTGATGCTGGCACAGGAGCGGATGCGGTCGGGACCGCGTCGGGCCCTCGTGGAGGCGCGCACCGAGCGGAGCTGGCTGCCCATGATCGAGCCCGCCTTCGGCACGGGGGGAGATCGCTGGCTGACCTGGGTGCGGGATCCCACGGGCATGGTGGACGACAGCTACCGCTCCGTGGTGGCCGTGCACGGCGTGGGGGAGAACGAGTCCGTCCGTTGGCGGGTGCTCACGGGGGTTCGACACGTGGCGGTGGTGGATCGCGCCGAGATCACCGAGGGCCTGGCCAACGCGGTCCTGACCATGACCAGCACGGGCCGAGGGGTCGTGGTGGAGAGCGCTGCTCGCCTCACCGTGCAGAGCTCGCGCGCCACCGAGCTGCTGCACCTGGCGGTTCCCAAGGCCACGTCCGACTTCCGGCAGGGCATGCTCCACGTGCCGCCCGAGCTCCGGATCACGGAGCTGTCGCTGGATGGAGAGCCACTCACGCAGCTCGGCGTGCCCTGGGGCCCGTTCGCCGTGGACGACACCGTGGCGCTGTCGAGCTGGCAGCTGCCGCGGGCGCTCGAGCCCGGGGAGCCGGTGGTGGTGGACATGCGCTGGCGCCAGCAGTGGCGCGCTTCGAATCAGCTCGACGTGGGGCAGGCGCTCGAGGACGCCGTGGGGATCCAGGAGTCCGCTGCGGGAAGCCAGGGAACGCAGCCCGGCGTGATGTCGGAGGCCACCAGATTCAAGCGGGCGGGTGCCATGGGCCCGCTGCCCGAGCTGGTGGAGCTCGGTCGGGTGACCTCCGGGCATGCGCTGATGCCGCAGGTGCCCGGCACGCGGCGTCCGTACCCGACGCGGCTCCGCCTCGGATCGGCTACCCCCAGTCGCTGGAAGGCGGCCATCGGATCGGGTCGGGTCGAACAGATGGCCCAGGGCGAGGGGCAGTGGGTGTCCGCCGAGGTGCCCAGCGATGCCCACATCGCCTTTGGTGACTACCGCGAGGCCGTGGCCAGCGCCCTGGGCGGGTTCCCGGAGGTCCGGGTGTTGAGCCACAGCGGCGTGAAGGGCGGAGACCCGACGTTCGTTCGCTCCGTGGTGAACTTCTACCAGCGGGTGCTGGGGGACTACCCCTTCGACGTGGTCTCCGTGGTGGAGGGAGCGCACCGTCCCATGCTGCTGGCCGCGCCCGTGGATCAAGACGGCAACGCGTTGCGCCCCGAGGTGCAGGCCCATCCAGGCCAGGCGGTGCTGGTCTCGCTGCGCTCCTTCATGGCCCGGCCCGAGACCTCGCAGGTGCTGCGGCGCCATCCCAAGGCGCTGGAGCGCGGGCTCGCTCATGCGCTGGCCCTCGACTTCTGGCGGGACCGTCCCTGGACGGGGCGCGATGCCTGGATCCCGCTGGCGCTGTCGGCGCTGTACCGCGACCGCTTCGTGCACCACGCCTACGGCTCCGAGGTCGGCGACGCCTGGCGCACCTCCGACGATCTGGTACTCGGTGATCTGCCCGACGACACCCTGGTACCCATCGTCGGCTCCCGGGATGCGCGCGCCCCCGAGATCGCGGCGCGCCTACTGGGAGACGCGCTGCGTCACCGGATCGGGGAGCCGAAGCTGCTCGAGGCGCTGCATCGCTACCACCTCTCGGGGGACGCGACCCTGGCGGGCCTGCAGGCGCAGCTGGAGTCGGTGTCCGGCGAGTCGCTGGACGGCTTCTTCGATACCTGGTTCGTCGCAGGGATCCGACCGAGTGTGGAGGGGCGCTGGCGTCGCACGAAGGAGGGCATCGAGGTGTCGCTGGCGTCGGACGTGCCGCAGGCGGCGCTGGGGGTGCCGGTGCGGGTGGTCTGTCGCAAGAGCACGCGCACGCACTGGGTGGACCTTCGGGAGGGCCGCGGGCAGCTGCGCGCGGCGTGTGTGGGGCCCAAGGAAGTGGCGGTGGATCCCGAGGGCTGGCTGCCGCTGCGCTCGCGGGAGCTGGTGGAAGACGAGGGGCGAGGCAGCACGCGTGGCCGCAAGTCCTCGCGACGCGGCACGGAGGAGCCTGGTGTGGATCGTCGGCGCCTCGTGAACTAAGCCTGCCGGCGCACCCGCGCTGGCACGCCGTAGGCCACGATTCCGTCTGGCAGATCCCGCACCACCACAGAGCCGGCTCCCACGGTGGAGTCGTGGCCCACGGTGATCCCCTGGATCACGCTGCAGCCCACGCCGAGGTGGGTGCCCGCGCCCACCGTGACCGTGCCGCCGAGGTGCACGCCTGGTGAGAGGTGAGCGTGGTCGCCGATGCGTCCGTCGTGATCCACCGAGCAGGCGGTGTTCAGGATGACGTTGGCGCCCACCTCCGCATCGGGCTGCACCACCACACCTGCGAACACCACGGTGCCGGACCCGATCACGGCGGTGGGAGCGATCACGGCGCTGGGGTGCACGACGGTGGCTGGTCGTGCGCCTGCCTCCATCAGCTCGGCCAGCACCCGCGCGCGCACCTGGTTGTGGCCGATGGCCACCACCACGCGGCCGTCGTGGGTGGCGAGCCATCGCAGCGCCTCGTCGCGGCCGATGGCGGCGACCTCCGCTCCGCAGAGCCGGGTGCCGCGCTTACCGTCGGAGTCGTCGGCGAACACGATGGGCGAGAACCCGGCAGCGCGAGCGGTCTCGGCCACCACCTTGCCGTGGCCGCTGGCGCCGTAGACCAGCAGGGGCCCGCTCACGACGCTCCTCCCACCCGCGTCAGGGGCGGGTCGCCGCGCAGCACGCGCAGCGCCTCCTCCGCCGCCTTGCGGCGCATCTCGTGCAGGGCGGACTGGGAGTAGAAGGCGCAGTGTGGCGTGATCAGCAAGCGCTCCCGCACACTGGGCTCCTCGGCCACCCAGCGAGCCAGCAGCGGGTCGGTGCGGTCGAGTGGCTCGTCGGGCAGCACGTCGAGGCCGGCGCAGCGCACGCGACCGCTGTCGAAGGCGGCACGGAACGCGGGCCAGTCCACCACGGGGCCGCGAGCAGTGTTGATCAGCACCAAGCCGTCCGAGGCGGCATCGAAGAAGGAGGCATCCACCATGCCGCGCGTCTGGGGCGTCAGCGGCACGTGCAGGCTCACGATCTCGCTGTCGGCGGCGAGGTCCGTCAGGGAGCGGTGGCGTCGAAGCTGGTAGGTCTTGTCCCAGCCCTCGGGCAGGTACGGATCGTAGAAGGACACGTCGAGCCCGAAGGCCTTGGCCCGCAGGGCGGTGGCGGTGCCGATGCACCCCAGCCCCACGATGCCGAGGCGCCGACCCGTGAGGCGGAAGGTGTCCACCAAGCCCCACTGCCAGTGGTCCGTGCGCGCGCACCGGTCGTGGCCCACGAGGCCCCGGGCCAGCGCCAGCAGCAAGGCGATGGCGTGGTCTGCCACGTCGTGGGTGCCGTAGTCGGGCACGTTGCACACCGTGATGCCGAGCTTCTCCGCGGCATCGAGGTCGACGTTGTCGTAGCCCACCCCCACGCGCACCAGCACGCGGCACTCGGGCATGGTGCGCAGCACGGCCTCGGTCCACTGCAGATCGTGCCACGCCAGGATGGCGTTCGCCCCCTCGATGCAGCCCTCGAGCTCGGCGTTGTGCTTCGCCTGCAGCGTGATCACCTCGGCGTCGTCGCCGAACACGGCCTGCTCCACGTCGGCGGGGGGCGCCAAGCGATCGGGCACGATGACGGTCCAGCGACTCATGGGACTCGGGCCTCTGCGATGGGGGTGACGAGCTGCCCGATCCCCTGCACCTCGAGCACCGCCACGCTGCCGGGTCGAACCAGGGAACCACGGGCTCCGGCGGGGGTGCCCGTGAGCACCACGTCGCCTGGCTCGAGGGTCATCAAGCGGCTGGCGAGGGCCACCGCCTCGTGGCTGTCGAGGATGCGGAACCGGGTGGACGACGACTGGGTCTGCGTGCCGTCGACGGTGGTGGACAGCGCCAGATCGGCGTCGTCCAGGCCCGTCACGAGCTCGGGCCCCAGGGGGCAGAAACCGTCCAGGGCCTTCGAGCGCGCCAGGTGCCAGTCGCGACCGAGCACGTTGAGTGCGGTGATGTCGTTGCCGATGGTGAGCCCCGCCACCACGGCTCGTGCGGCCTCGCCGTCGGGCAGGTTGCGGCATCGGGCGCCGATCACCGCGGCCACCTCCACCTCCACCCACACCTCGTCGACGTCGGCGGGCATGTGAACGGGCTGGCCGGGATGTGACAGGCAGTTGGGGCCCTTCAGGAACACCAGGGGCTCGAAGCCCTCGGCGGTGAAGTGGGCCTCCTGATCGCTGGTCAGCGCTCCCTCGTCCTCGAACAGGTCCCGGTAGTTGTAGCCGAAGGCCAGGATCTTCGTGGGCTCGGCGGGGGCGAGCAGGATTGCCTCCGACCCCTGCAAGCGCTCATCGGTGGGCTGTGGAGCCCGCCAAGGCGCCTGCGTGAGGCCCACGATCTGCGAGCCCTCCCGGCGGCCCCAGCGCGCCTCGGGTCGATCCTCGGTGTGGAAGCGAACGAAGCGCTGCACGCTCATCGGTAGGGGGTCTCGGTCTCGGTGAAGCCGACGCGGCGCAGGAAGTGCTCCACCACCGGGAACTGCCACTCGAAGTCCACGTCGCAGCCGCCTTCCTGGTGCAGCGGATGCACGGTGCGTCCGATCCAGCGGAAGGGCACCTCTCCGCGGCTGTAGTCGAAGCAGCGTGGGCGGAGCACGAACACGGAGCAGTCCACGAAGTAGGTGTCGCCTTGGCTGTCGCGATCGCAGGTGGCGCCCTCGCCGAACAGCTCCACGGGCACGAAGGGCTGTACCTTGCCGTCCTCGATCTTCCGCGCGCGCAGGGCGGAGAACATGTTGTACTTGCTCACCGAGACGGCGGAGTCGTAGTCGGGGTTGTCGCGCAGGAAGCGCACGCCCTGGTCGATGATGCCGGGGGTGATGGTCACGCCGTTCGCGAACAGCAGCACCACGAGCTCCACCTCGCGATCGGAGCCGCTCACGATGGTGTCGTAGCCGTGCTTGAAGGCGTCTTCCGCCAATGCCTCGTTGGTGGCCAGCTCGGGCGGGCGCGCGATGAAGTTCAGCTCCTGCCGCTTGGCCAGCTCCTCGATCTTCGGGCAGTCCGTGGACACGAACACGTCGGTGATGGACTCGGCGTTCTTGGCGGCGAGCATCGGGTACAGCGCGAGCGGGCGGCCCAGGATGGGGCGGACGTTCTTGTCCGTCACCCGACTTCCCTTGCGTCCGATGATGAGTGCGGGGATCATTGGGTAGCTCCTGGATGATGCGCTGCGATGGCGGCGTCTAGCTCGTCCATCGCGAGGATGGACAGCCCCGCGGCTCGGCAGGCCGCCACGTCGTCGGGGGCGTTGTAGCCCCACAGCGCGAGGTGCGACGCAAAGCCGTGCTCGTGGGCGGGCAGCGCGTGGTGGGGATGGTCGTCGATGAAGAAGAGTCGGGCGGGTGCGAGGCCGCGCTGCGCGGCCAGATCCGCCAGGATCTGCCACTTCGGACGTGGCCCACCACGCTCCAGCAGCACGGCGTCGTCCACGTCGAGGAAGCGGTGCAGCAGCAGGCGGATGGACCGATCGTCGCGGGTGGACAGCACCATGGCCTGGCCCGTGCGGTGCAGGTCGAGGAAGGCGGCGGTGGGGCCTCGATGGGCACGCACCGTGGCACACCAGCGATCCGGATCCGCCGACAGCCGCTCGCGGGTGGCGAAGTAGGCCTCGGTGAATCCCGCCAGCGCCTCGCGCTGGGCCTCGGCCCGGCGGTCGAAGTCCTGGGTGTCGGTGGGGAGATCTCCCTGGGCGATGGACCTCAGCAGCACGGCGTACTGCCAGGGAGGGCCTACCCAGTAGCGGTGGGCCAGAAACGCGGCCTCGACGTCGGGCGGAGGGCCGGGCAGGTCGCGCCAGGACGCCGCGAAGGGCAGCGTGAGCGACGTCTCCCACGCGATGGCGAGGCACTCTCGCGCGGTGTCGAAGAGCACTCCGTCGAAGTCGAAGACGAACATCAGGGCAGCAGGTCCAGCGCGTCCACCACGCGGCTCGAGTAGCCCCACTCGTTGTCGTACCAGAGCACCACCTTGAGGTGGCGGTCGTGGTTCGTCATGAGCCAGCGCGTGTCGATGATGCAGCTGTGCTCATCCTTGAGGTAGTCCACCGAGATCAGGGGCTCTTCGGTGATGCGGATCACCTTGCGGTCGCCCTGGGACTGCTCGAGTGCCGTCAGCGCCTCGATGACCTCCGCCTTGCTCGCGGAGCGCTCCAGCTGCAGCGTGAGGTCGCCGCTGCTCACGCAGGGCGTGGGCACCCGGTAGGAGAAGCACTGCAACCGGCCGGCGATCTCGGGCAGGATCCGTTCGGTGGCCTTCACCACGGTGGTGGGCTTCGGGATCAGCGCACCGATGCTCGACCGCCCCAGCGGGTAGTGGGAGTAGGTGGCGCCTGGGTAGGACTGCGACCGCGACGGGCCGTCCATCAGGTTCTGGTACGACAGCCACGGATGCAGCGTGGTCACGAACCCGGACGCGACTCCGAAGGCCTCGTTGAGGGTCTTGAGCACCGGTGCGGCGGCGATGGCGTCGCAGATGCTGGTGGAGACCACCTTGTGGGCCGCCGGATCGTAGTCGCGGTCGGTGGCCCCGAACACCAGCGTGAAGTCCGCCGAGGGGGCGGCGTGGGTCACGAAGACGGGGGCCGTGCCCTTGGCGACGGTGTGGGCCGCCGTCTCGTTGTCGGCCACCCCCGTGGCCTCGATCACCACGTCGACCTCCGACGCGGCCCAGTCCACCTGATCGATGCGGGGCACGTGGGAGACGTGGATGTCGTTGTCCCCCCAACGGATCCGGCCGGCATCGGCGCGCACGTCCTGGTCGAGGCGTCCGTAGGTGGTGTCGTACTTGAGCAGGTAGGCGAGGTTGTTGACGTCGGTGTTCAGGTCGTTGACGTGCACGATCCGGTGCTGCTGACGCTGCGCGAGGATGCGTGCCACGGCGCGTCCGATACGCCCCAGTCCGTTGATTCCGACGCGCAATCGGCGGTCGTTCATGGATTCATCTCCAGCATTGCAGCGATGTTGTCGGCGACACGCGCGGCGGCTTGACCCCGATGGGCGATGTGACGGTGCACGAACGCCTGAGTAGCGGCGTCTGTGCCGGATGTTTCTAGTAGCCGGCCCACTCCCTCGGCGGGATCCTCTGGTGTGAGTGGGATCGCAGCGCCTCGTTGCACGTACTCGAACACGTGTCCGTGTCCAGGAATGGCGAGCACCCCGAGCGGCATGCCGAACATCAGGGCCTCGAGCCCGACGGTGGAGGCGAGCACCACCGCGGCGTGCCCGGCCGCGAGCACTGGGTACAGACCATCGGTCACCACGTGCACGTCGAGTCCGTCGATCTCGGCAGCCACGCTGCGGAAGGCGGCGACGTCCTCTCGAGGGTGCAGCTTGGCCACCAGCGCGCGGTCGGCCTGTTGCAGGGCGGGCGCCGCACCCTCGCAGAACCGCCGGAACAGGTCCATCTTGTCGCGGGTGGTGCAGAAGCCCTGATCGTCGATGGTGTTGCTCAGGAACAGCAGCGGCTTGCGCGCCAGGCCGAGGCGCTCGAGCAGCGCCTGACCCTCGGCGGCGTGGTCCGCGGGATCCACCCGATCGAAGCGCGGGGTGCCGGTGATCTTCACCGACCAGGCGGGGGCGACGGTGCGGAAGTGCTCGGCACTCGCTTCGCCCCAGGCGCACACGGCCATGGCTCCCCCCGAGCCGTAGGGGCTGCCCTGTCGCTGCTCGGTGGGCAGCGGGAAGCGGATCCCCTCCTGCAGCAGGGCGAAGGGGCGTCCGCGCCGCTTCAGGCTGGCGCACAGTGCGTCGTAGGGCCAGGCGGTGTCGTTGGGTACGGCGTAGGCCACCGATCCGCGACACAGCCAGCGCACGCGCGCCCCGACGGCACGCCACATGGCCCGCTTGGCCAGGCTACGGGCGTGCTTGCCCCTGCCCGATCCGGTGCCGAGCTCCGAGCCCACGGAGGGATCGGAGCGCCAGGCAGGCAACGCCTGCACCACGTCCACGTCGGGGATCTCGGGGGTGCGGAACCCGCGGAGCTCCGCCAGCGAGACCAGCGACACGTCGTGGCCGCGCCCTTGGAGCTGGCGTGCCACGGGCAGCATGCTGTCGAGGTGGTGGCGCGGGTTGGTGAACACGAAGCGGACCACGGGGGGCCTCCGTCAGGCCTCGGCGAGCGCGTGCTCGTAGGCTGCCAGGGTGCGGGCGTTGGTGAAGCGCTGGGCGCTGGTCGCGGCAGCTGCACCCATGCGGTTGCGAACGTCGGCGTCGCGCAGGAGCATGAGCACCCCCTCGGCCAGCGCCACCTCGTCGCCGACGGGTACGAGGATCCCGTCGTGGCCAGGGCGCACGATGATCTCTCGCGGCCCGTGATCGCAGTCGGTGGACACCACCGGTGTGCCGCAGGCCATGGCCTGGATGTGCACGCCGGGCAGGCCCTCGGCTCGACTGGCGTGCACCAAGGCGGTGGCGCGCGCCATGTAGCGGTAGGGGTTGGGATCGAATCCGTGCAGCTGCACTGCCTCCGTCAGTCCCAGCGCAGCGAGCTGCCGCTGTAGCTCGTCTCGCTGCTCGCCTTCCCCGAGGACGAGCAGGCGCGCGGGAGTCTGGGCGCGGATGCGGGCGAAGGCGCGGAAGAGGGTGGGGTAGTCCTTGATGTGCACCAGCCGACCCACGGCGAGCAGCACCGGTGGCTGGTCCGGGGCGAACCACGGATGGTCCACGGGCTCCTCGGCGCGTGCCAGCACCGTCTCGTCGACGATGGGGTTGTACAGGGTGCGCAGGCGACGCGAGGGGATGCGCAGCAGCTGCTGTAGCTCCTGCTTCACGCCATCGGAGACCGCCGTGACGAGGTCGGCGCGCCGATAGGTGACGGCCTTGAGCGCCCACTCGGCGGCGGCCCGGCGGCGGCTGCGATCCGATCGGCGCAGCGAGGAACGCTCCGACACCACCACACGGGTGTCGACACCCGACAGCTCCCGGGCGATCACGGCGATGGGTCCTGCGCCGCCGCCCGCGAACAGCACGTCGGGTCGCTGCGTGGCCAGGTAGCGCGCCAGGGGCCGAATGGAGGCGGCCAGGCGCGGCGCGCCGAGCACGGTGCGCGGCACGTCTGCGGGAAGCTCGTCGAACAGGGCGCCACCGGGTCTCACCACCACCAATGCGGGATCGAATCGGGTCCGATCGAGGTGGTGCAGCAGCCGCACGATCACTCGCTCCAGCCCCCCGTCCGCCAACATGGGGCTGAAGAAGGCGACGGGACAACGCTCGGTGGTCACGACGCCTCGTTCTCGAGAAACCAGTCCATGGTCTCGCCGAGGCAGTCCGCCAGCGTCTGCTCGGGCACGTAGCCCAGTCGGTCGCGCGCCAGCGACACGTCGGCATCGCTGTGGCGCACGTCGCCGGCGCGGAAGTCCCGGTACTCCGGCTGAACCTCGGCGCAGTCCACGCCGCGGGCGGCCATCCCGTCGCGCAGCAGCGCGAACAGCTGGTTCAGATCGGTGCGCTGGTTGAGGCCCACGTTGTAGGCTTGCCCCACGGCGTCGTCGTCGGCGTAGGCGGCGAGGAGGTTGGCCTGCACCACGTTGGCCACGGGGCAGAAGTCGCGGGAGGTGAGCCCGTCGCCGTTGATGTAGGGACGCTTGCCGGACTTGAAGGCGGCCAGCCACTTCGGGATGACAGCTGCATAGGCGCCCGCCGGATCCTGCCGGGGGCCCACCACGTTGAAGTAGCGCAGCCCCACCGCGCGAAGGCCGTAGCTGGTGCGGAAGGCGGCGGCGTAGATCTCGTCGACCCGCTTGGAGGCGGCGTAGGGCGACAGGGGATCGCCCAGGGCTGGCTCTCGCTTGGGCAGCTCCGCGTGGTCGCCGTACACGCTCGACGACGAGGCGTACACGAAGGGCAGCTGCCGCTCGGAGGCTGCCAGCGCGATGTTGACGAAGCCGTCGACGTTCACCGCGTGGGTCCGCTGTGGCTGCTCGATGCTCCGCGGCACGGAGCCCAGGGCGGCCTGGTGCAGCACGCGATCCACCTCGGCGCAGGCGGTCGTGCAGATCGCCTCGTCGCGGATGTCGCCCTCGATCAAATGGAATCGCTCGTAGGCCTGCGGCCCCACCCGACGCTTCACGTCCCAGAGGTTGCTGCGGCGACCGGTGGAGAAGTCGTCGAGCCCCACCACGCGCTGGCCCAGCGTGAGCAGGGTCTCGACGAGGTGCGAGCCGATGAAGCCACCGGCTCCGGTGACGAGCCACTGCTGCGGGGAGGCGCGCAGGGCCTGCTGCAGCTCCTGAAAGGGGGTCATTCCGACTCTCCGGGGCGTCCGAACACATAGCCGTAGGACGTGCAGAACAGCTCGCTGTCCCGCTGGCCGGCGCGCTGTAGCAGCGCCAGGGCGACCTTGCGCAGCCTGGACGCGCCCTCGCCTTGGGTCTGCCAGATCCCCTGCAGCTCGAGCCCGGCGCGATGGGCCAGCTCCAGCGCCATGGTGGGCGTGATCCAGCTGACGTGCTCGGCGTTGGCCACGAAGGTGCCGTCGCGAACGGCGGCCACGATGTTGCCCACGAAGTAGGGGTTGGGCGTGGAGGCGAGGATGGCGCCTCCGGGGGCCAGGTGGCGCTCTGCGAACTGCAAGAGACGAACCGGCTGATCGACGTGCTCGATGACGTCGCCGATGACCACTCGCTCGAAACGCTCCCCGAGGTCCGTGTCGGAGGTGGCGTCCACGAGGCGCACGTCGTAGCCTCGTGCCACCAGCTCGCGCACCCCCTCTTCCACGATGTCGATGCCCACGGTGCGCGAGGCGCTCGAGCGGATGAGGTCGTGCTTCCAGCCAGACGTGCGGGTGCGCTCCACCTGATGGGCCACGACCCCGATGTCGAGGGTGGTCCTGCCCGCCACGAACTGCTCGAACATTCGCGTCTTGACGACCGTGCCGCGGCGGACGTCGCGCACGGTGGCGAGGAGGTGCTCTCGCACAGCCACACCGTTGGGATCAGGGTCGATCTGTCGCCAATGGGAGGTATCTGACATCACCAGCTGGGTAACCACGTCCCCAGATCTCGTCCCAACAGCGCTTCGAGTTGTCGATTGTGCGGCGCGAACTCCTCGATCAAGGATCGCCTCAGGTCGGTGTGCATCGCCGGGCGGGGGGCCACCACCTGATTGGCGGATTGGATCCGAGCAGCCAGGGCTCGTCTGTGTTCTGCAGACATGATGCGTCGCCCTGCAGCCTTCAGCGGTGTCGACCAGCGAGAGAACTTCAGGAAATTGCGCAGCCTCGTGCTTCGCACCCGGCTGTTGGGGTTCACCACCCGGAAGTCCGGCACGTGAGCCGGATCCACCTCGAGGAACTGCAGCAGCGAGCGGTAGCTGTGCGGGGTGTCGGTGGTGAAGTCGTCGAAGAGGATCACGTGCACGCGCTCGGGCCCGAAGGTGTCGAGGTAGCGCTGCAGGAACGATGCGTAGCGGCCGAGCCGTCGGTACTGCAGGGCCTGGACGGGGTGGCCGTGGGCGGGGAGGCGCTCTCCCCTGGCGCGCTCCGGCTCGGCGGCCAGCGCCTCGGCGAAGTCCTCGATCTCCTCGTGGCCGCTGAACAGGCGCTGGCTGTGCAGGGAATGGATCATGTCCACGGGGTTGCGCAGCATCGCCACGATGCGAGCATCCGGGCTGTACTCGTGGATGAGGGTGGGGGCCTGCTCGGAGTACAGGTAGAACACCGAGGCCTCTCCCACGCGCTTGGCGCTTCGGGCGTCGTCGCAGTCGAAGAGTGTCTCGTAGCGCTGTCTGTCGTGGACGTAGCGAGGAGAGTACAGGTCCGGGCAGAAGTGGTGCGGCTCCTTGGCGCGCCCACTTCCCGCCGGCATGTACACCTCGGGATGCTGTTGCAGATACGCGTACACCGACGTGGTACCCGACTTGGGCGCACCTACGACGAACAGATCCGGCTGGGCGGGCGGCAGAACGACCTCGGGAGGAAGCGTGGGCAGAGTGGTGGTTATCTCCGGCTTCGGCGGATCGCTGGTTCGCTTTCGGGGACACTTGATCCGCCGCATGATCGAGGCTGGCCACGAGGTGGTGGCGATGAGCCCCGATCCACACCCCCCGGAGGGCCTCGCCGAGCTGGGTGCGAGCTACGAGGAGTGCCCGCTGCAGCGCGCCAGCGTGCGGGCGGACCGCGACCTGCGGGCCACGCTGCGCTTGGCGCGTCGTCTGCGGCAGCTGGCTCCGGATCTGCTGTTCACCTACAACGTCAAGCCAGTGGTGTACGGAACCCTCGCCGGGTGGATGGCGGGGGTGTCCCACCGAGCGAGCATGGTCACGGGCCTCGGGTACCTGTTCATGGAGGGCGGAGGCCGAAGGGCGCGTGTGGTGCGGCGCCTCGCGTTGCCGCTGTACCGCAAGGCGCTGTCGCGCAGTCACACCATCATCATGCAGAACCCCGACGACGAGTCGGACCTGCGGCGCATCGGGCTGATCGCTCCCGAGCAGCCCGTGGTGCAGGTCAGCGGATCGGGCATCGATCTGGAGCAGTTTCCGGTGAGGCCGCTTCCGGCGCTGCCGCTGTCGTTCCTGTTCGTGGGCCGGCTGCTGCGCGACAAGGGGCTGCTGGAGTTCGTGGAGGCGGCTCGCCGTCTGAGAACGGAGGGTCACGACGCTCGCTTCGTGCTCGTGGGTCCCACCGACGCGAATCCATCGGGGGTGACGCAGGTACAGGTGGACGGCTGGGCCGAGGAAGGGGTGGTGGAGGTGGTCGGTCCCACCGACGACGTGGGGCGCTACCTGGCCGAGTGTCACGTGTTCGTGCTGCCCTCGTATCGGGAGGGCACGCCGCGCTCCGTGCTCGAGGCGATGTCCACCCAGCGGGCCGTGATCACCACCGACGCACCGGGGTGCCGGCAGACCGTGGAGCACGGAAGGAACGGCTTCCTCGTGGCGGTGGGGAGTGCCGATGACCTGGCCCGTGCGATGCGTCGCTACATCCAGCAGCCGGAGCTGGCGGAGCAGCACGGGCGGCAGAGTCGCCAGCGTGCAGCCGACGTCTACGATGTGCACAAGGTCAACGACGTGATGGCACGGGCCCTGCGCCTCTGACGGCAGACTGGGCTACAGCCAACACCTGGCCGTGACTCGGCCATTCGTCAACGAGGGACCTGTGGAACGCATCGTCGTCGTGGGGCTCGGGTACGTCGGGCTACCCGTGGCCGTGGCCTTCGCCCGCCACTTCGAGCACGTGGTGGGCTTCGACATCAACACCGGGCGGGTGGACGCGCTGCAGCGGGGCCACGATGCCACGGGGGAGGTGAGCGACGCCGAGCTCGCCGCCAGCTCGCTGCGCATCACCCACGATCCCGACGTGCTGTCCGAGGCGACGTTCGTGGTGGTGGCGGTGCCCACCCCCGTCGACAGTCATCACCGGCCCGATCTGGCACCCCTCCGCGCGGCATCGCGCACCGTGGGGCGGCACCTCGCGAAGGGGGCCGTGGTGGTCTACGAGTCCACCGTCTACCCGGGCGTGACGGAGGACGTGTGCCTGCCCATCCTCGAGGCCGAGTCGGGACTGTCCTCGCCCGACGACTTCCAGGTCGGCTACTCGCCCGAGCGCATCAACCCCGGCGACAAGGTGCATCGACTCGAGACCATCGTGAAGGTGGTGTCGGGTCAGACCCCCGAGGCCCTCGAGCGGGTGGCACGTACCTACCAGGCCATCCTCGACGTGCCCGTGCACCGGGCCTCCTCCATCCAGGTGGCCGAGGCCGCCAAGGTGATCGAGAACACCCAGCGCGACCTCAACATCGCGCTGATGAACGAGCTCGCCATCATCTTCCACCGGCTGCAGATCCCCACCCGGGACGTGCTGGCGGCAGCGGGCACGAAGTGGAACTTCCTGAAGTTCAGCCCAGGCCTCGTCGGCGGGCACTGCATCGGGGTGGACCCCTACTACCTGACGGCTCGTGCGGAGCAGATCGGCTACCACCCGCAGGTGATCCTGGCGGGTCGGCGGATCAACGACGACATGGGCCGGCACGTGGCACAGCGGGTGATGCGTCAGCTCGGACGCGACGGCGTGGCGGGTCGGGACGCTCGGGTGGGCGTGCTGGGGTTGACCTTCAAGGAGAACGTGGGCGACGTGCGCAACAGCCGCGTGCCCGACATCGTGCACGAGCTGCGAGACCACGGGGCCACCGTGCTGGCGCACGATCCGCTGGCGGACCCGGAGCACTGCGCGCGGGAGCTCGGCGTGCCGCTGACACAGCTGGATGACTTCCGTGGCCTGGACGCGCTGGTGGTGGCCGTGGCCCACGATGCGTACCGGGAGCTGCTGGCACGCGATCTGGCCACGCTGCTGCGGGACGGCGGGGTGTTGTTCGACGTCAAGTCGATGTTGCAACCCGCGGATCACGAGGAACGCTACGCCTACCAGGCGCTCTGACACGTCGAGTGTGTGAGGCGGCTAGGTTACGCCTGGCAAACCGCAGCTGCGGCCGGAGTGGACGTCGATGGAGCCTGTCGCCAACGATGGAGGAGTCGAGGAGCAGGGGATCTCCCTGTCCGATCTGTGGGCCATCCTGCAGCTGCAGCGGCGCGTCATCGTGGGCTCGGTGTTGGTCTGCTTGGCCATCGCGGTGCTCTACTCGGCGCTGGCCACCCGGCAGTACAAGGCCGTGTCGGTCATCCAGGTGGCTCCCGTGGCCGCCAAGGAGATCAACACCGACGGCGTGGTGACCGATCTCACGGCGTCGTGGAACCGGAACATCGACATGGCCACGAAGCTGGCCATCGTCGAGTCGCCTTCGCTGTCGGAGAAGGTGCTCGTTCGGTTCGAGGAGCTGGCGGCGGGGCAGGAGGGGTACCGACCCGAGACCCCGGGTGAGATCCGGCGCTCCCTGTCGGCTCAGCAGCGCAAGGGCACCGAGCTCATCGACATCTCGCTGACCACCCCGGATCCGGAGGTCTCGGCGATGCTCGCCAACCTGGTGGCCGAGGTGTTCCAGAACGAGTCCCTGGCGGCCAACACCGACGCCGCGAAGACAGCGCGGACATGGCTCAAGGAGCAGATCACCGAGTACGAAGGCCGGATCGAGGAGTACGCCAAGGAGCTCAACGACTTCGAGCGCCAGCACGACCTGGCTGGGTCCTCGGACGACTCCGACGCCGAGTCCAGCATGGAGTCCCGCATGGACTCCCTGAACGAGGCCTACGGGGAGCTCAACACCGAGGTGGTGCTGCAGCGCACGCTGGTCTCCAACTACTCCGCGCTGCTGAAGCAGGGCCGCTACGAGGACCTCGCCAAGGAGATGGCGACCCCGCTGATCCAGTCCCTCATCTCCCGCTACGCGGTGGCGTTGGCGGAGCACGCACGGGTGAGCGCCATCTATGGCGAGAAGATGCCCGAGCGGCGTGCCGCGGATGCCGAGCTGAGGGCCATCGAGGCCGAGCTGAAGTCCGAGGTGGAGAAGACGCTGTCGGCCGAGCGAGCGAAGCTCACGCTGCTGGTGAACAAGCGCAACAGCCTCGACAACGCCATCGGGGACGGCAAGGACCAGATCCTGGGTCTGCAGGAGATCTGGGGTGAGTACGAGCGCAAGCGGGCCGATCTGACCACGGCCAAGGCCTTCTACCAGCGGCTGCGCTCGCGCTCCGGCGAGCTGGAGCTGCAGGCGCAGACTCAGTTCAACCGCATCCGGATCCTGGAGCGCGCCAAGGCGCCGCGTCGGCCCACGTACCCGATCATCTCGATCAACCTGCTGCTGGGTCTGCTGTCGGGGATCGTGCTGGGATTCGGCATCGCCTTCGCCCGGGAGTGGTTCGACGACAGCATCTCGAGCCCGGTGGAGGTGGCCACCTACCTGCGGGTCCCGTTCCTGGGAGCGGTGCCGGTGGTGGACGACGAGGACCACGAGGGAGACCGGGCGCTGTACTCCCACGTGCATCCGCGCTCCGTGCTGGCGGAGGCCGCTCGCGGTGTGCGCACGGTGCTCGATCTGAACCCCGTCAGCGTGCCCAAGCGGATCCTGGTCACCAGCGCCATCTCCTCGGAGGGCAAGACCAGCACGGCGGTGCGGCTGGCCATCGCCTATGCCAGCGCGAACCGCACGGTGGTGGTGGTGGACTGCGATCTGCGCCGACCCCGCATCCACAAGGTGTTCGGCGTGGAGCGCTCCCCGGGACTCACCTCCCTGATCCTCGGCGGCAACATGGACGAGGTCTTGATCTCGTCGCAGGTCCCGAACCTGTTCTTCCTGCCCTCGGGTCACGCCGGCGAGCGACCCGACGAGCTGCTCACCGCAGCTGGTTTCCAGCGGGTCCTCGACGACCTGTCGCGTCGCTTCGACCTGGTGATCATCGACTCGCCGCCCTCGGTGATCGTGTCGGACGCTCGCCTGCTGTCGCGCCACGTGGACGGCGTGGTGCTGGTGGTGCGAGAGCAGGTCACGGCCCGCTCGGTGGTGCGCGAGGCGCTGACGGGGCTGCAGCAGGTGGGGGCGCACATCTACGGCGTGGTCATCAACGCCGTGGACTTCAACCAGCGGCGCACCAGCTACAAGTACTACGGCTACGGCTATGGCTACGGCTATCGCTACCGATACGACGAAGAGCCCGAGAAGCCAGCTGCCAAGTAGCTCCGACCTCGGCTGGCTCCGAGGGGCGAGGGTGTCCCTGGGCGGGGCGTTCGTGGTCGCCGGGGTGGCCTTCGCGGGCGTTCATCACGGTACGCGAGCCATTCTCCACGTCTTGGTGGCGATCAGCCTGGCGATGGCGGCGAGGTTCTCGGAGCGCGATCTGGGCCGAGCAGGAGCTGCCTGGACGGTATCGGTGGCAGGTGCCTGTCTGGCGGCCGCTACGCTGCCGGGTCTGATCCCCGGTGTGGGCACCCATCCCGAGGACACGCTGACGGCCATCACCCACGTGGTGTTGATCGGGGGGTGTGCGCTGGCGGTGGCGGCGATCTCGGCTGCCACGCGCAACCCGCAGGCGCTGCTGTGGCCGCTGTTGTGGGGCTCGGCGGGGGTGGCGGGGCTCGCGGCGGCGCACGGTGTGCTGCAGCTCGACGCGCTCTTCGGCGTGTGGGCCCCAGAGAGCTCACGGACGCGCTTCTACGCTCCCTTCGTCAACCCCAATCACTTCGCGGGCTTCCTGCTTCTCGCTACGCCGGTGGCCCTGGGTACCGCCCTGTCCAACCGTCGCACGGAGCAGCGACTGGTGGCGGCGGTGCTGGCCGTGGGCTTCGTGGGGGCCATCGCCTGGACGGCGGCGGCGGGTCCGCTGGTGGTGATGGGGCTGCAGCTGTTGATGGTGGCGGCCATGGTGTGGCGACCCGCGCTCCTCCTCGGCCTGCCGCTCCTCCCGGCGGGGGGATGGGTCGTGTCGCAGTGGGCGAGCCGCCACGGCTCCGACACCGCCGTGAGCGCCGAGGGCAGGCTCGAGCTGTACACCACCACCCTGCGACTCCTGGGGGCCCAGCCGCTGACGGGAGCTGGCCTGGGCACCTTCGAGGAGGCCGTCCAGCCCCACCGGAGTCGCGCCTCCTGGCGAGGATGGGGCCACGCACACAACGACTGGCTCGAGTGGGGAGCGGAGACGGGGTT
Organism: Myxococcales bacterium; assembly: GCA_019634415.1. GTDB lineage: Bacteria > Myxococcota_A > UBA796 > UBA796 > DRPG01. Next base: position 106,372 of record JAHQVJ010000224.1, on the reverse strand, counting down.
GGTCGGGATCGCGGCGCTGGTGGTCGCAGTCGTGCTCCTGGCACCCTGGCGGTGGCGACCGTCTCGGTTCGTGCAGCGGCTGGGGATCGGCGTCGGAGGGGTGCTGCTGTACGCCATGGTGGACTTTCCGCTGCAGATCCCGCTGGTGGCGATGGCCGTGGCGGCAGCGGTGGCGGGCAGCGCTGCCGTGGAGTCGCGCGGGACTCCGGTTGCTGTTCCCCGTCTTCGCGTCGCGCTGTGGCTGTGTGTGGTGCTACAGCTGGGAGCCGGTGTCTGGCAGGCCCGCACTGCGGTGGTTCGGCGTGCCCACCTGGCCCTTCGGGCGGATCCGCAGGACACCCACGCGCGAGGATGGCTGCAGCGCCTCGCGCCGTGGCGTCCCGACGTGCAGCTGGCGGAGCTGTCCACCGCCGTCGGGGCGGGCGACACGGCGAGGGTGCAGAGGATCTCCTCTGACCTCCTCGCCTCGTACCCCACGAACCCCACCGTGGTGGGCAGTGCGTCCCATGCCCTGTTGATGACCGGATCCACCGCCAGGGCCGTCGAGCTCGCCGGTGAGGCGGTTGTGCTCGCCCCGTGGAACCGCGAGCTGTGGAAGCTGCGGGCCGTGGCGCAGACACGGCTCGATCCGTCGCAGGCTGCCCCTGCATGGGCCGACGCCGTGACGGCGGGCGTGCCTGGTGCGATGCAGGCGGGGTGGAAGCTCCTCCCGGTAGGATTGTACTGGGTGGACGCCCTGGACGATGCGCCGCCCGAGCGGCTGGCCAACGTGGCTGCCTTCCTGGTGGAGCAGGGAGACCTCGAGGCCGCCATCGTGGGCTACCAGGCCGTCGTGGATCTCGAGGACGCGGTGGTCTATGGGCCGTACCTGCGCGCTCTGCAGCAGACTGGACGCCACGGAGAGCGGCTGCAGTACCTCGACGCCGTGCTCCGCGAGCGTCCCCGCCATCCGGTGGCGCTGCGGCAGCGTGCAGTGAGCCTCGAGGCACTGGAGCGCTGGATGGAGGCGTCCGAGGCGTGGCTGCTGCACCTGTCCCATCACGGCACGGGGCTGTCCTCGGCCGTCGCAGCGAAGGCGCGCGCCACGTCGCTGTCGGAGGGGCAGCGCCTGTGGGACGCACAGCGGCTGCTCGGTCACACGCCGTCGGAGGCCGAGGTGATCGACTATGCGTCGCTGCATCTCAGCTTCGGGGAGCGCCGCCGCTGTGCCCAGATCCTGGCCGAGCTGGGATCGTCGAGCGCGCCGGCCCGGCGCCTCGAGGATCGCTGCGCGAGCCGCTGAGCGGGGTGATGGAGACGAGGGGCCTCGCCCGTCGGCGTGCGCGGTTGTGCCGGGCCTCCGCCAGCAGCACGCCGATGGCGAACCAGAAGAAGGCGAACCGCAGGCCGTTGTGGGACACCGAGTACAGAAACAGGGCCAGCACGGTCGCTCGCTGGGCCCATGACAGATCGCGCACCAACACGACCATGAACCACGCGAAGAGGATGGAGCCCGGGATCCCGTAGGAGAACAACACCGTGACCGGGGTGGAGTGGATCTCGATGGGCAGCGAGTAGGGGAATCGCTCGAGATCTCCCTCGCCAGCGCCCAGCACGGCGTACTGGGGGTACTTGGAGATCCGGTCGGTGTTGCGCAGGCCGATCTCGTCGACGCTGCTCGCCTTGTTGAAGCGCGCCTCCAGGCGAGCCACCACCTCCAGGTTGCCGAGGTACACGGACACCGCGGGCACGGCGGGGGCGGCCACCAGGGCGCACAGTACGCCGAACAACACCACCAGTCGGTAGCGCGTGCGCACCGTGGCCTCGTACAGCCACACACCGACGAGCGCGCCGTAGCCGATCACACCGGCGCGGGAGGTGGTGACGAACTCGCAGAAGGCCAGGCTGATGATCACGATGCTGTCGCGCAGCAGCTGGTCCGGCCGTCGCACCACCAGGTGGATGGCCATCAAGCAGATGGCCCAGAACCCCAGCTGGTTGGGATTGTTGAAGGTGCCGTAGGCGCGCACCATGGTGCCGTCCACGAGTCCGTACAGCGCCTGGACGGCGGCCGCGAGGAGCACCGCCACGCGCACCAGGGCGTCGAAGGCGTCGCGATGGCGAGAGCGCAGCCCGGCCACCAGCGCCACCAGGGCGAGGTTGTACAGGTAGTAGGCGACCGGGAAGAAGTAGGACAGCTCGAAGCGGAGCACCGACCAGACGATGTTCACCAGCACGACCCACCCCACGAACACCGCGTAGGGGGTGACGTTGCGGCCCACCCACATCAGGTCACGCTGGCGCAGGAACGCCAGCACCGTGAGGGCGAAGCCCAGATCGGCGGGTTGCGGCAGGCCCGACTTGAACACCAGGAACATGCGGCCGAACAGGAACGCGGCCAGCAGCCAGATCAGCAACCGGTCGCGTCGGTTGGGGCGGACCATACTAGGCGCCTCCCAGGCGGCGTCGTAGCGTGCGCCACAGGTCGCGCACCTCGGGCTGCACGGCATACAGCCACAGCGCTCCTGCCGCCGTGCCCGACACCCCTCCGATCGCCGCTGTGGCCACGCTGGGCAGCGCTTGGGTCCCGAACACCCCCAGGGTGCCCACCGCGGCCGCCAGCGCTCCTGCGGCCACTGGAGCGCGCAGGGCCGACCAGACCTCACCGGCGGAGGCGTGCGTCTCCCGGTGGGCGATCCACAGGTTGAGGGGGGTGAAGATCAGGGCGTAGACGATCAGCTCCGCACAGGCGATTCCGATGAGCTGCCATCCCATATCGGCCTGCGCTCCGATCACCGCAGCGGTGATGTAGGCCAGCGGGTTGCACACGGCGAGTACCCCCACCATCAGCGCGCGTACCAAGGGCTTACCCACGGCGAAGAGCAGCGGATCCGTGAACGCGGTGATGGATCGAATGGCGCCCACCGCGGCGAGCACGGCCAGCGGGGGGCCAGCGGGCGCCCACTCGGGCCCCAGGGTGGCGGTCAGCGGCACGGCGACGGCAGCCAGGGCCATCAGGATGGGCATGGTGGCCATGGTGGAGTAGCGAATGGCCGCCACCAGGGTCTCGCGCAGCCGCTCGGGCTCGTCCTGGCGCTCGGCGAACAGGGGCATCGCCACCAGGCCCAGCGGCTTGGTGGTGAGGGTGTAGGCCATGGTGCACACCCGTCGTGCCAGGCGAAACACGCCGACCGTCTCCGGACCGAAGAACAGGCCGAGGAGCAGGGCGTCCGACGACTTCGCCACCCGCATCCCCACGCGCGACAGCAGCACCCCCGACGAGAACTGAACGATCTCGCGAGCGTGGCGCCACGAGAAACGCAGGGAGGGGCGCCACGGCACCACTCGCCACAGCAGCACGGAGGTTCCGCCTGCCGCCAGCAGGCGCTGAGCCACCAGCGGCTCCCACCCCGGCTCGATCCACGCCCACGTCACCGCCACCACGGCCGCCAGCGCCGTGGCCAGGTTGGTCTGCATCGCCAGAGACTTGAAGTCCATGTCGCGCTGGGCCAGGGCCTGCTGCACCAGCGACACCCCCTGCACCACCAGCTGCAAGGCCAGCACGGCCATGACGGGGCCCAGCTCCTCGGTGCGGTTCGCCTGCGCCCACAGCCCGCTGCCGGCGATGGCCAGGCCCGTCAGCCCGATCCCCACGACGAGGTTGAGCCAGAACACGGAGTCGAGGTGCAGATCCTCCAGGTCCTTGCGCTGGATGATCGCCGTGACGAGACCGGCTTCGAGGAAGAGGAACAGGAACGTGATGGCCACCGCGGCCATGGACACGAGCCCGAAGGTGTAGGGCCCCACGAGGTACGCGAGCACAAACGCGCTCACGCCACCGACGAGCTGGGTGCCGAGCTGCAGAGCGAACGACCAGAGCACTCCGATGCCGAAGCCGCCCGAGCTCGCGCGCGGTGGTGGGTGATCCCCCATCGTAGGCAGACCGTAGCCACGAGCTGGCTACGGTGCATGCACGATGGAGGTCAGAGCAGCGCCAACACCTCGTCCGTCACCTTTGCGACGGCGTCGAGATCGGCCTGGGCCAGCGGCTCCGCCTTGCCGGCCATCTCCTTCAGCGCGCCCAGCGACGTCTTCAGGGTGGCCGTGATGGCCTCGGGGGCCTTTTCGGATCCCTCTTCTTCCACGTACTTCAGGAAGTGGTCGACCACGGCTGGCGCCTTGAGCAGCCCCTCGGCGGCCGACGTGTCCTCGGCCGTCTTCAACGCCTTGGCCACGAGGTTGGCGCCCTCGAGCCAGGAGCCCGCCTGGATCAGGGGCACCACGCGCTCCTGCCCGTTGAACTCCAGCTCGGGGATCACCGCACCCGACAGCTCGTCGAACTCCTTGAGCAGCTCGTCGCGGGTGACGGCATCGGTCTGCACGCGGCTGTGGATGTCGGTGAGGGTGGCGTCGATGTCGGAGCCTCCCCCCAGCATCGCCATGCCCTGCTTGATGGTGCCGATTTGACCCATCAGCACGTCCTTGTCGGAGGTGTCGACCGTCAGCAGCAGATCCGCCAGCACGATGCCGGTGCGGATGGCCGCCTGATCGTTGCCCGTGGGCTCGGCGGACACGTCGCGGGCCGTGACCAGCGAGGACAGCTCGGTCTGGATGCCGCTGTCCTTCAGCGCCTTGTTCATCTCGAGGGGCGAGGGCACGAGCGCTGCAGCGTCGGCGTCTTGGGTGGGCGGCTCCTCGGGGACCTCGGGTGCGGCAGGCGGCTCCTCTTCGACGGGCGGGGACTCCGTCATGCCGCAGGAGAACAGCATGATCGCGGTGATGGGTCCGGCAAGCCTTGACAACGTCGAGAACATCTCGCCTCCTCTCGGTGGGCGGCGGAGCTTACCGAGGATGAACCTCGGCGGCAAGCGACCCGGCCAGGTCGTCACCGGAGCTATCGACCCGCTCGGTCGTCCAGGCGAGCGGGCGCAGGTCGCGGCTCGAAGAACGTGCCCAGTCGGTCGATGACGTCGGCGCCGAGTGGCAGCTCGCGCAGACGCTGCAGGTGAGTGGAGACGTCGTAGTGGATCGTGTGGAGTCGGGCGTGGCACGTGGTGGCGTCGGCCGACAGCTGCAGCATCGTGGAGGTGGCCGTTCGGTTCCGTGGCTGACCCACGGCACCTGCGTTCAGCAGCAGCACGTCCCGCGGACCGGTGGACTGCCAGCGAACCGTCTCGTCGTGTCGCTCGTCCGACGGCATCGCCACGATGCGTGCCCGGTGCGTGTGGCCGAACACGCCCACCTTCAGCCACCGCTGTTGCATGGTGCGTGCGGCGTCGCGGTGATCGCTGTCGGTGTTCAGGTAGCGCCAGTCCCCCCAGGGGTTGGCGTGGGCGAAGAGCACGCCGTCCACCACGTGCTCTCGCACGAACCGCAGCGCGGAGAAGACGGAGGCGTCGATGCGGCTCAGCGTGAAGTCGGCGCTGGCCCGGATCCAAGCGGGTAGGCGGTCGTAGTAGCGGGTATCGCCGTCCAGGAGCTCCTGGTACAGCTGATCGTGGTTGCCCAGCACCAACACGGCCCCTCGGGCGTGGCGCTCGGCCACCAGATCGAGCACCTCGGCCGGATCAGGTCCGTAGGTGAGCAGATCGCCCAAGATGACGAGCTCGTCGGCAGGCGACTCGTCGAGCATGGCCAGGGCGGCTCGAAGGGCCGTGGCGTTCGCGTGGATGTCGCCCAGGGCCCAGGTCTTCCGCACCGCCGCCTCCCGAGGGCGAAGGGATGTACCCTACAGCGGGCTCTCCGGGATGACCAGGCGGTCGCCAGGTTGCAGCTGAAGATCGGCGTCCTTGCCCTTCAGCACTCGACGCAGGTTGACCTGGATCTTGTCGTCTTGACGGAGCACGTAGGAGCCCGACAGGCGAGCGACGGCGGTCTGCCCGCCCGCCTTGATGAAGGCCTCGCTCACGGTGATGCCCTCGGCGAAGGCGATCTGACCGGGCTTGGCCACCTCGCCCGCCACGAACACGATCCGCCCCTCGTCGACGGTGATCACGTCGCCCGAGACCAGGAGCAGATCCCCGAGCACGTCCAGCTCGTCCAACGGGATGCGCAGTGGCTCCTCGCCCTTGCGGTTCACCACGATCCGACCCGTGCTCCGCTCGCTCTTCACGCCTCCGGCTCGGGAGACCACGGAGCGGACGGTGTTGCGGCCGTCGAGGTAGTACACCCCCGGGCTGTGCACGGCGCCGAGCACCTCGACGGGCTTGGAGCCGTGCTCCACCACGCGCACCGTGACCTGCGGATCGATGTAGCAGTCGGGCATCAGCGACGAACGCACCGAGCGCTCGATCTCGTGGGCGGTCTGGCCGGACACGGGGACCAGCTCGGCACAGGGCAAGCTGACGTCACCGTTGTCGGCCACCACGAAGTGACCGTCTGGGCCCAGTGCCTGACCGTGCACGTGGATCAGGATCTCGTCACCCGGGCCGATTCGGTAGTCCGCCGCCCGTGCAGTACTGCACAAGGCGAGGAACAGGCATCCCAGTGGAAGACGTCCTAGGGACATCGTACGACTCCGTCGATGGCGGTAGGGTAACCCTCGCTGGTGTGGGTGCCCGTCAACTGTACGGACTCAACGAGATGACATTCGAACGCGACTCGTGATCGCCTTCGTACGTGTATCTGGGCACGACGCGTTTCAGGTGTGCCTTGATGGTGGGTCCGTCCGACGTGTCGGCGGCAGCGAGGAGGACGCTCACCGATTGCTGCATCTGTGTGTACTCGCGCTCCTGTCCGATGCCCACGAAGATCTTGGGGTGCTTGGTCTTCGAGGTGTTCTCCCCGTCGATGGCCAGCTCCTCGAACAGCTTCTCCCCAGGACGAACGCCGGTGTACACGATCTCGACGTCGCGTCCGGGCTTGAGGCCCGACAGTCGGATGAGGTCCTCGGCCAGCGTGGTGATGCGCACGGGCTTGCCCATGTCGAGCACGTAGATCTCACCGCTCTCGCCCAAGGTGGCGGCCTCGAGCACGAGCTGGGATGCCTCGGGGATGGTCATGAAGTAGCGCTGCATGTCGGGGTGGGTGACCGTGACTGGCCCTCCTCTTCGGATCTGCTCCCGAAACAGCGGAATCACGGAGCCGTTCGACCCGAGCACATTTCCGAAACGCACGGTGACGAAGCTCGTGGCGCTGCCCTGAGCTCGGCTCTGCACGTACAGCTCGGCCACGCGCTTGGTGCATCCCATCACGGACGTGGGATTGACGGCCTTGTCGGTGGAGATCATCACGAAGCGAGCCACGCGGTGGTTGTGGGCCGTCTCCACCACGTTGGCGGTGCCCCCCACGTTGTTCTTCACGGCCTCGCCGGGGTTCCACTCCATCATGGGCACGTGCTTGTGGGCCGCGGCGTGCAGCACCAAGCCGGGCTTCACCTCGCCGAACAACATGTCGAGGCGTTGCCGGTCGGCGATGTCGGCGATTCGAGGCCACAGCTCCACCTGGGGGAACGCCCGCTTCAGCTCCTGGTGGATGTGGTACAGCGCGTTCTCGGCTTGCTCCACCAGCACCAGCGTGCGGGGCTGGAAGCGTGCCACCTGGCGGCACAGCTCGCTGCCGATGGAGCCCCCGGCTCCCGTGACCAGCACCACCTCGTCACGAATCATGGCGCCGATGCCCACTGTGTCGAGTTCCACGGGCTCGCGACCGAGCAGGTCCTCGATGGCGACCTCGCGGATCTGCGACACGGTGACGCGGCCGTCCACCAGGCGATGAACACCGGGCACGGTTCGCACCGACACGCCGTCCACCGAGACCAGGTCGAGGATGCGGCGCATCTGCGCGCCGGTCGCACCCGGGATGGCGATGAGCACCTCGGTGGCTTGGTGCTGGCCGACGAGCTGCCCCGCTTGGTCGATGGCACCCAGCACGCGGACGCCATGGATCGACATGCCGTGCTTGCCCTCGTCGTCGTCGAGGATGCCCACCACGTGGATGGAGGGCATGCTGCGCACGATCTCTCGGAGCAAGGCCTCGCCTGCGTCTCCCGCGCCCACCAGCAGCAGACGCCGTGAGGCCGACGTGGCCTCGATCCGGCGGGCGGTCTGCGCGAAGGTGCGCACGCTGAACCGCAGACCCGCGGCCATCGCCAAGGACAGCAGCGGCTCCACCAGGAAGATGGAGCGCGGAAAGGGGCCGGTGTGCAGCAGCGCCACCGAGAACCCGAACAGCCCGGTGGAGATGGCCGTGGCGAGGATCAGGTCCTCGAGGTCGCGTTGCCCCACGTACTTCCAGATCCCGTGGAACAGCCCGAAGTACGCATAGGTGACGGTGCGGAAACCCACCAGGGGAAGGAGCCAGAGCGCGTAGGCCGGTTGCAGCCAGAACTCGGGCACCTGAAAGTCGAACCGAAGCAGCCATGCGCCTGCATAGGCCAACATCCAGAAAAGGACGTGAGCCAGCCACACGATGAGACGTCTGTATTGGACGACGAGGGTAGAGACCCTGGACATGGGCGAGCCTTCAGGGGGGTAAGGGTTCGATAATGCACCCGTATCGGCCAGGCACCCTGCCACTGTCCGACGTCGTCCGGAGACCTGGGGCTCGGTCGTCGGTTGCGGTGCTCGTTCCTCGTGGCACGGGAGGTGTGGCGGATGCGGTTCGTCGGACGATTGTTGCTATTTCGGCGCAGCAGGGCGCGCCCCGCGTCCAGATGGTGCAGGTCGGGCGCGGCACGTCCAGACCCTGGGCCGTTCCTGCCTTGCGACGAGACTTGCTCGAACTGCAACGTGTTACTGGATTGTGTCGTTTGGTGCATCTGCACCCCTCCTTTCGCACGCGATCCCTGATGCGAGATGTCGTGCTGCACGCGGCGGCCCGGCGTGCACACTGCAAGACCGTGGTGCAGCTGCACGGCTGGTCTGCCGAGTTGGCGCGGGCGGTGGACCGCTCGAGCGCCTCGAGGGCGCTGCTTCGTCGCACGCTCCTTCGTGCCGATGCCGTGCTCACGGTGACGCAGGGTCAGCGTCGACACCTGCTCCGGTGGGGAGTCGCACCCGATCGGGTGCAGGTGGTGTCCAACCCCCACGAGGTGCACGCCCTGCCGCCGCGACCCTGTCGTCGACCGACCGTGCTGTACCTGGGGCGACTCGTGCCGGCCAAGCGGCCGAGCCTGTTGCTCGAGGCGTTCTCCGCCGTGGTGGCGAGCGGCGTGCCGGCGCGGCTCGAGATCGGTGGAGACGGTCCGTCGTTGCCGGATCTGGTGCAGCAGGTGCGTCGGCTCGGGCTGTCGGATCGGGTGGCGTTCCTGGGGTGGGTGGGAGGCGCGAGCAAGCAGGCCGCCCTGCAGCGAGCCACCGTGTTGGCGCTTCCCTCCGCCGAGGAGGCGTCGCCGCTGGCGGTGCTGGACGCGTTGGCTGCGGGGGTGCCCGTCGTGGCGAGCCACGTGGGGGCCTTGCCCGATCTGGTGCGAGGGTCGGGCCGGCTGATCGCGCCGGATGCTGCCGCCGCGGCGTGGGCAGTGGCGCTGCGGGAAATGCTGGCGGATCCGCCGCGGGTGCAGGCTGATCTGAGCCGGTCGGCGCCTGACGCCGTGGCCCGTAGCTGGTGTGCTGTGTACGACCGTGTGCTGTCGGCGCCGTGAGCGCCCCCACCCAGCGACTGGTGCGCAACACGGGCTGGGGGCTGCTCGGCGTGGGGCTGTCGGCACCGCTGGCGTTGGCCATCCAGGTGCTCTTGGCTCGCTGGCTGCCTCCCGCGGAGAACGGCCAGGTGCAGGCGGCGCTGTCGCTGCTGGCGGTGCTGGCGTTCGCGGCTCAGCCCGGCGCGGTGGCGGCGTCGATCCATCGGGTGCGGGCAGCGGGTACCGCGCCACCGGAGGCGCTCACCGTGGCGCTGTCGACGGTGACGGTGACGGGGGCTGCGGTGGCGGCTGTTCTGTGGCTCGGGCGCGACGCGTTGGCGGCGGGGCCGCTGGTGGGGCTGCCGGAGTGGGCCCTGGGGTGGATGCTGCTGGCCGTGGTGCCCCAGCTGTGGCTGCTGGTGCTGGGCGGCGTGGCCCGTGCCACCGATCGCTTCTCGCTGTGGACGCAGGCGGAGCTCGGCAGTCGGCTCGCGATCCTGGCGGCGCTGGCGGTGGGGGTGGCTGCGACGGAGCCGTCGCCCGCAGTCGCCTTGGCCGCTGTCTGCGCCGGTGTGGTGGTGGCCACGGGGATGGTGGCGGCGCGACTCGCAGGCGATCTGCCTGGAAGAGCTCGGCTGCGATGGGGGGAAGTGGCGGCCTCGCTGCGCTTCGGCACCCGTACCTACCTGCACACGCTCACGGGTCAGCTGCACGAGCGCGTGGACCTGTTCCTGCTGGCGGTTCTCGACGGCGATCCCGTGGTGGTGGCCACCTACGCGGTGGCGGTGGGGGTGGCGAGTCGACTCCGCGTGCTGCCGCTGGCCCTTTCGGCTGCCCTGTTCCCGCAGCTGGCGGGCATGCGGGGTGAGCAAGGAGCGCAGCTGCTGGCCCGTGCCACGCGGATCGCGGTGGCAGTCCTCGTGGTGGGTGGTCTGGCGGTGGTCGCGGTGGCCCCGTGGGCGATGCCCTGGGTCTTCGGCGTGCCCTATGCGGCCTCGGTCCCGCTGCTGTGGGTGCTGCTCCCCGCCACGGCGACGATGTCGGTGAGCCTGCTGGTGGGCCGGTTCTTCCAGGCAGTGGATCGGCAGGGCGTGCTCGTGGTGGCGCAGGGAGTGGGTGTGGCGTGCAACCTGGTGCTCAACCTGTGGTGGATTCCGGCGTTCGGTGCGGCGGGCGCCGCGTGGGCCTCGCTCGTCTCCTACGGGGTGCAGGCGGCCTGGTGCGTCGTGGCGCTGATGCGCAGCCACGATCTGTCCCCGTGGTCGCTGCTGGTGATCCGGCCCGGTGATCTACGCGGCCTGTGGCCATCGGGGCCCACGTGACGGCGCTGTGGGCGGTGGGAGGCCGCCAGGGACGGGCGGCGTCGGTGGCGGACCGAGACCACGGTGGCCTGTATGCCGAGGCGGTGCTGGCGCGCGTGCCCCTCGCGGAGGCTTCGGCCCGGCCGGTGCTCACCTATCGGGGACCTGGCGGGCGGGGGGACTGCTTCAAGGGCGTGTCCATCGACGTCGAGGGCTTGTTGGTCTGCACCGAGGCCGAGGTGCTGCGGGTGAGGGGCGGAGCCGTGCAGGCGCGCACGAGCCTGCCGAGCTTCAACGACGTGCACCACGCCCGGCAGCTGGAAGGGAGCCTGCACGTAGCGAGCACGGGCTGCGACGGGGTGGTGGTGGAGGGGCGCTTCGTCGCGGTGGGGGACGGCGTGGTGCCGCCGAGCGAGGACGTGCGCACGGCCGATCTGAGGCCACATCGCTGGCACCCCAACCACCTGTTCGGCGTGGAGGGGCGAGCCTTCGTGACCCGAGGCATGGCGGGCGACGCCGTGGCGCTGGATGGATCGGCGCACTGGCCGCTGTCGGACGGCGTGGTGCACGACGGGGTGGTCTGCGCCGACGGGGTCTGGTTCACGGCCGTGGATGGGCGCTTGCTCCGAGTGGATCCGGGCCGGGGGGTGGTGGATCGGGAGGTCCGGCTGACCGAGCTCGACGAGCGGTCGCCACCGCTGGGGTGGTGCCGGGGGCTGGTGTTCACGGGCTCGGTGGCCTGGGTGGGCTTCAGCCGGCTGCGCGCCACCGCCGCTCGCCAGCGATTGGCCTGGGTGCGCGGGGCATTGCGAGGACGGCAGATGGCCAGCTCGCACCCCACGCGCATCACGGGCTACGACCTCCGCACGTGTGCCAAGGTGGCGGAAATCGAGCTTCCGGGTGCCGGAATCGACGCCGTCTTCGGGCTGGTGGAGGCGACAGCTCCCGTGTAGCCTGGCGGCGGATCCGTCCGGAGCCTCCCGGAGCACCCATGTCACCCGACGAATTTCGTGCAGCAGGACACGCCGCCGTGGACTGGATTGCAGACTACCTCGAGGGGATCGAGGAGCACCCTGTGCTCTGCCCGCTGGAGCCCGGCGCCGTGCGACGTCGGCTGCCCGCGAGTCCGCCCGAGGAGGGAGAACCCTTCGACGCGCTGCTCGCCGATCTCGACCGGGTGATCGTGCCCGGCCTCACGCACTGGCAGTCGCCGAGCTTCTTCGGCTACTTCCCGTCCAACACGTCGCCTCCGGCCATCTTGGGGGACCTGCTGTGCGCGGGCCTCGGGGTCCAGGGCATGCTGTGGGCCACCAGCCCCGCGTGCACCGAGCTGGAGTCGCTGGTGATGGACTGGCTGGTGCAGGCGCTTTCCTTGCCCGACGCGTTCCTCACCACGTCCAAGGGCGGGGGCGTGATTCAAGACACGGCCTCGAGTGCCGTGCTCACGGCGCTGCACGTGGCTCGGGAGCGCGCAGGTGGGGCGCGCAAGCTGCCGCGGCTGATGATCTACACCTCCACCCAGGCGCACTCGTCCGTGGCCAAGGGCGCGAAGGTGGCGGGGTTCCATCCGCAACAGATCCGCGCCATCGAGGTGGACGACTCCCTCGCCATGCGGCCCGACGCCTTGCGGGTGGCCATGGCCGTGGACGCTGCCTCGGGCAAGCTGCCGTGCTTCGTGTGCGCCACGGTGGGCACCACGTCCACCACCGCCCTCGACCCGGTGCCCGAGATCGCCCGGGCGACCCAGGAGCACGGTGCATGGCTGCACGTGGACGGTGCCTATGCGGGCTCGGCGGCGATCTGCCCCGAGCTGCGCTTCGTGAACGCCGGCCTCGAGCACGCCGACAGCTACTGCTTCAACCCGCACAAGTGGTTGCTGACCAACTTCGACTGCACCTGCTTCTGGGTGCGGGATCGAGCGCCGCTGCTCGAGGCCATGAGCATCCTCCCCGAGTACCTGCGCAACGCGGCCACGGAGTCGGGCGCGGTGATCGACTACCGCGACTGGCACGTCCCGCTGGGCCGACGCTTCCGCGCGCTGAAGCTGTGGGCGGTGATGCGCTGCTACGGGCTGTCGGGCATGCAGGCCCACGTGCGGCGTCACGTGTCGCTCGCCCAGACCTTCGCGGGCTGGCTCGACGGGCACGAGCGCTTCGAGCGGATCGGGGAGGTACCGCTGGGGCTCGTGTGCTTCCGCCACGTCGGAGGTAACGAGTCCACGGAGGCGCTGCGCGACCACCTGAACGCCTCGGGGGAGCTGTACCTCACCCACACCAAGGTGGGAGACGATCTGTTGCTGCGCATGGCCATCGGCGGACGCCTCACCGAGGAGTCCCATGTGCGGGCCGCGTGGGATCAGATGGTGGCCTGGAGCGAGGCGAACCCCTAAGCGGTCTCATGCAGCCGTCCTAGCGCCCGCCATCCCTGCGTACCCATCGCGTGCCGCCCTGTGTGGGCGGTCACGGCTCTCTACCCATGCATCGGTGCGCGGGGCCAGGTAGGCCCGCCATCATCGTGCGTCACAGCTGCCCCGTGCGCCGGAGCCCACGCTCCCGGAGGCGCCCGTGCGCGCTGCGACGACCACGATCTGGACCTTGATCCCCACACAGCTCCCCACCCTGACCCGACGCTGTCCCCGCTGTGACGCCCCGCGCACCTTCGCCTGCACCGGTCGGGTGCGGGTGAACGCCAACGGCAAGCGGCTGGATGCCTGGCTTCTGCTGGCTTGTGTCGGCTGCGAGCGCAGCCTGCGGCTGACCGTGCACGAGCGCGTGGAGGTGCGCTCGCTGCCGCCCGGCCATCTCGACGCGCTGCACCGAAACGACGCGGCCACCGTGGCGCGGCTCGCGCAGCAGCTCGTGGGCGAGGAGGCGAGCAGCTCCCCGGCGGCCGTGGCCATTCGAGGAGCCGTGCCCGAGCCTCCCTTCGTCGCCGTGATCCGGTGCGAGTCGGGGGCGCAGCTGCGTCTCGACCGGGTGCTCGCTCAGGCCCTGGGGTTGTCTCGCGCGGAGGTTCGAAGGCGCTGGCGCCAGGGCTGGATCGCGGCGGTGCCGGAGGACGGGCGTGCGCTGGCACGCCGAGCGCGGGACGGCCAGCGGATCTGGGTGGGGGGCTGAGGGAGGGGCTCTGCATCGATGGTACGGTTGGCCATCGAGGCACACATGAACCCAGGCTCGGCGCTCACCGCAATCGTCCTCACCGTGGGTCCCTCGGGACAGTTCGATGATCTGCAGGAGGCGGTGGCGGCCGCCCCGGACGGGGCGCGCATCGAGGTGGCCCCAGGTCAGTATCCGGGGCCCCTGCAGCTCGGTGAGCGCGCCGTGACCATCGTGGGCACCCAGGGGGCGGACCAGACCGTGATCATGGGCAGCGATGACGACATGGATCTGCGGGTCGTGGACGTGTTCGTGGCCGCCGACGTGCCGGAGGCTCCGGAGATCGTGTTGGAGGGCCTGACCTTGGATGGGGCGGGGATCGCGCGCCCCCTCAAGGCGGTCCGCGCCGATCTCGTGGGCCGGGAGCTCGTGTTCCGCGGCGGGGTGGACCACGATCGGATTGGCGGTGCAGACGTCCACGTGGAGTCGAGCACCTTGCAGTTGTCGGGCTGCAAGATGCCCGATCGCGTGGTGGGCGAGTTCCACGGCGGTCACATGGCCGTGCTCGATTCCAAGCTGACCCTGTCGGATTGCGGAATCGACAACGGAACCACCAAGTGGTTCGGCGGTGGCATCGCGGCCTTCGGCAGCACCCTGGCGCTGTCCGACGTGCACTTCGGGGGCAACGACGCCGACGTGGGGGGCGCGCTGTACGTGTTCAGCGGGGGGGAGGAGGTCACCCTCGAGGACTGTACCTTCACGGGCAACGAGGCCGTGCAGTGGGGAGGGGCGCTGACCTCGCAGGGGCCTGCCACCATCGCTGTGCGTGGCAGCCGGTTCGACGACAACCACGCCGAGGTGGATGGTGGCGCCATGGACGTGGAGGATGCTGCCTCGCTGCTGATCGAGGACAGCGCCTTCGAGAGCAACGATGCCGGCATCGGGGGCGCCCTATGGGTGGGCGCCGTGGGGAAGACATCCATCGTCCGAACGGGCTTCCAGGGCAACGTGGCGGAGCGCACGGGAGGTGCGATCCATGGGTTTCGCGCGCCGATCACGGTGGCTGGCTCCACGTTCTGCGGCAACGCGTCCACCACCGGAGGGGCGCTGCACCTTGGAGATCTCACGGGCACGGTGGTCAACAGCCGCTTCCAGCTCAACGAGGCGCTGGACGGCACGGTGCTCGAGACCGACGGGCGCATCGGGTGGCTGCACAACACCGCCACCCACAACGGCGCCGACGCCGACGGGTACACGCTGCTGGTCACGGGCCCCTACGAACTCGAGGTCGGGCACAGCGCCTTCGTGGCCAACGGCGGCCTGCTGTTCAGCCGAGAGATCTCCGTGCGCCGCTCCTTCAACCTGCTGTGGCCCGCCACGGTCGAGCTGCAGCCAACGGAGATCAGCCAGGACCCAGAGTTCGTGCGCCTGGAGGGGCTGTGCTCCGACGATCTGCATCCGGGAGGTGGCAGCCCGCTGGTGGACGGAGGGTCGCCGAAGATCTCGGAGGCCGACGGCACCCCCGCCGACATCGGGATGTACGGAGGAGTGCTCGCCCCCGAGCTCGTGGACATCGACGGCGACGGGGTGGTGCTGGGCGACTGCGAGCCCTTCGATCCGCAGGCCTTCCCGGGAGCCCTCGAGCAGGTCGCCACCGGGGTGGACGAGGACTGCGACGGGTCGGAGGTGTGCTTCGTGGATGCCGATGGCGACGGCGTGGGCGGCGCCGACACGGCGATGGGGGACGGGAGCTGCGTGACTGGGGGGCTGTCGCTTCTTGGCGGGGACTGCGACGACACAGACCCCACACGGATCGAGGACTGCGACCCCGACGACCAGCCGGTGTCGCCGCAGCCGGCGGTGGGGGGGCTTCCTTCACCCTGGTTCTGCGCCACGGGCTCGGCCAGGCCGCTGTGGCTCGCCGTGTTCCTCGTGGCGCTGGTACGGAGGAGCAGCGGTGGATGAGATCCGGCTGGTACGAGGCGCCGAGGCGTCGCACCTCGACGAGATGGCGCGCCTCGCAGGCTCGACGCAGGAGCGGCCGGAGCGGCACACGCCCTACCTGAGCACCACGGTGGCGGGGATCCGCTCCGAGCTGGCCGAGACGAACGGATGGTCGGAGCGCACGGTGCGTGCCCTCGACGCGCGCACCGGTGAGCTCGTGGGGTGGGTGCTCCCCGACATCGACCCGGAGCTGGGGAGGGTGTGGTGGGTGGGACCGGTGGTGGCGCAGGACCATGACTGGGGAGCGGTGGCCGCGCAGCTGCACGGTGCAGTGGCGCTTCCCTCCGATGTCACGCAGCAGGAGATGTGCGGAGACGAGCGCTTCGAGCTGCTGGGCGACTTCGCGCGCGAGCGCGGCTTCGACGCCTGCCGCGCCTCGGTGGCGCTCAACTGCGAGACGGCCCCCGCCGAGGTGGTGGGCCCCGTGGTGCGTCCCCTTCGGCCTGCCGACCACGTAGCCGTGACCACCCTTCACGACGACCTGTTCCCGGGAACCCACACGCCCGGTCGCGCCCTGGTGGCCAGCATCGACCCACAGAAGCTGCGGTGGGTCATCGGGGAGCCGGTCGCGGGCTACGTGGCGGCCGAGGTGCAGTCCGACGGCCTGGGCTACATCGACTTCCTCGGCGTGGATCCCGAGCAGCGCCGCCAGGGGCTGGGGCGGGCGCTGGTGGTGGCGGCCACTCGCGAGCTGTTCGCGCGGGGCGTGCCCCACACCCACCTGACGGTGTGGCGCGACAACGTGACCGCCATCGCGCTGTACCGTTCCCTCGGCTACGTCGCCGAGCGCACCTTCGTGCCGTACCGCAGAGGCTTTCGCTGAGCGCTATCATGGGCGCCATGGACCTCCCCCGCTCCGGGCTGGTGCACGCTGCCTGGCTCAAGCTCCGCCCCACCGACTACGTGTCTCGACCGCCCACCCATGCTGGCGTTCGCTACCGTGTCCTGGCCGATCGTGGCGTGCCACCCTTGCTCGACGTGTACCTGCCGGACACGTCGCCCCCTGCTGCCGGGCACCCCGGCATCGTGCTGATCCACGGCGGCGCCTTCGTGGTGGGTTCGCGCCACGACCTGGGGCCCCGCTACCTCACCGGGGAGCTGTGTCGAGCGGGGTTCGCGGTGTTCTGCCCCGACTACCGGCTCATGTTCCGGGGCGGGCGCCTCGCGTCGCAGCTCGACGACGTGGCCGCTGCCCATCGCTTCGTGGTGGACCACGCCGCTGACTACCGCATCGATCCCGAGCGCCTGTCGCTGGGGGGCATGTCGGCCGGGGCTGCGCTGGCCGGCTTGCACGCCGCCTCGCCCCATGCGCCTCCCATCCACCGGCTGCTGAGCGTGTACGGGCTGTACGACTTCTCGTCGCTGACGGGTCCAGCGCCGGTGCTGCTGCGGAGGCTGCTGCTGCGCAGCCCCGACCCAGCCATCTGGCGCCAGGCCTCCCCCTGCCAGCACACCGCGGCGGTGCAGGCACCCGCACTGTTCCTGCACGGCACCGAGGACCTCATGGTTCCCGTGGAGCAGGCACGCGCGATCCACGCCGCCCGTCAGGCGATGGGCCTGCCCTCTCGCCTGGAGATCTTCGACGGGATGCGGCACGGCTGGCTGCAGGATCCGCGCATGCCCCAGAGCAAGCGAGCAGCCCAGATGGCGGTGGAGTTCCTCGGTGAGTAGCGCGAAGATCTCGGGCCTGGCCGTGGTGGCCCTGGCCTATGGCGTGGCCCTCGCAGCGGCCGTGGCTGGCACCGCGGTGGCGCGAGGGGCAGGCTGGCTCGGGCCACAGCCCCATCCGCTCCTGCTCGTGGCGGTGGCCGACGTGCTCGGCACCATCGTGATCTTCGCCTTCAGTATGGCGTTTCGGAACAGCAGCTTCTACGACGCCTACTGGAGCGTGGCGCCCATCGTGATCGTCGGCTGGCTTTGGTCGCTGCCCCAGGCCGACGCGGGCGAGCTCGCCCGCCAGGCGATCGTGGCGGGGCTGGTGGCGGTGTGGGGGATCCGGCTCACGGCGAACTGGGCGCTCGGGTGGACGGGGCTGTCCCACGAGGACTGGCGCTACGTCGATCTCGCGCAGCAGACCGGCCGGGCGTGGCCGCTGGTGAGCCTGCTCGGCGTGCACCTGTTCCCCACGGTGCTGGTCTACGGGGGCTGCCTCGCGCTGTGGCCCGTGATGACGGGGCCCGCACCGCTGGGGCTCGCAGACGTCGCCGCGGTGGGTCTCACGGCAGCAGCCATCGCCACGGAGGCGGTGGCGGACATCCAGCTGCGCGCCCATCGCCGCACCGCGGCCCCCGCCGACGTGCTGCAGACGGGGCTGTGGGCCTGGTCGCGGCACCCCAACTACCTCGGCGAGATCGGCTTCTGGCTGGGGCTGTTCGCCTGCGGGCTCGCGAGCGGCGCGCCTGCGCTGTGGACGGGAGTGGGGGTGGCGGCGATGCTCGCCCTGTTCCTGGGTGTGTCCATCCCGATGATCGAGCAGCGCATGGCGGCGAAGCGTCCGGCCTACGCGGACGTTCAGCGCAGGGTGTCGATGCTGCTGCCGTGGCCACCCACGCGCTCCTGAGGCAGGCCGTGCCAGGTGTCGACGAGCAGCGCGGGCTCGTCGAGCTTCGCCGAGATCCGAACCGCAGGCTCGTCGTGGGCGTCCACCACGACGAGGGGGCGGTGTGCGGCGGTGTTCAACACGCTCCGCAGCGCCTCGCCGTGGTGGGCTGTGTAGACGGCCAGGTGCAGGCGTCGCAGGCGGGGCCACAGCTCGGATCCGGCCAGCGCGCGCAGGGCGGCGGCCTCGACCTTCGGCAGGGAGATCCACAGATCCGTCAGCTCGGACCAGCCCAGCAGCCGAGCCACCACGCCCTCGTCGACGGTGGTGCCTCGAAGATCCACCGAGCGGAGGGGAGCGCCTGCGAAGGCGTCGCAGCCGAGCAAGGGTGCGGCCTGTTCAGCGGTCGTGTGGTGGGGCAGTGCGAGGTGTCGGAGGTGCAGGAGGGGAGGACGGTCGGCCCAGGCGGCGAGCTCGTCGTCCCCTCGGCTGTACAGCGGAAGTCCGAGGCGGTGAAGGCGGCCCACCACCCGGGCCTCGGCCAGCGGCACACCCGAGGGATCGAGCGCCCTCCAGAACCGCAGATCGAGGGAGCGCAGCCGTGGGAAGCCGTCGCCGTGCAGCGATGCAGACGTCCATCCCACGCTGGGGTCACGAGCGCCGAGCGCGAGGTGCTCGAGGTGTCGGAGCCGGGCGACGTCGGCGGTCCACTGGACGTCTTCTCCAGTGATCTCGAGCCACCGAACCTCGCTGTCGGTGGGGAGCCCCGAGGTGGTCACGGGCTCGGCGGCGTGGTCGATGACGAGGTGGCGCAGGCGCGGGAGGGCCGAGAGCACGGCAGCAGGTGCGTGGCGCTGGGGCATGAGCCAATTCGTCACCACGAGCTGCTCGAGGTCGTCGAGGTGTCCAGCCCCGAGCAGAGCGGCCAAGCTCTCCTCGCGCAGCGGGGCGTTCCGCAGCGCGAGGCCCCGTAGCTGTGGCAGGGCGGTGGCGGGTCGTAGGGTGTCGACGCCGTCCGCCATCTCGCAGCCCAGCAGGTGGAGGGGGGCGAAGGCCACCGAGCCGTCGACCCATCCCTCCGTGGCATGGGCGCGGGTCCAGACTGGTCCCAGCGCCCGGACCAGCGGCCACCACCACGGCGGCGTGGCCTCCTCCGCCAGGGTGAGGTGATGGGCTCGTGTGGGCTGGCGTGCCTCGTCGGGCCACGGTGCGAGCCAGCGCTCCAGCAGCGCCAGTGCCTCGTGTCGTCGGCTCGGTGCCAGGGGCTCCACCACGCGCATCAGGGCGCGGAAGTGGCCGGCGCAGGGCAGCGCCCCCAGGGGATGCGTCGCGAGCAGGATCGCGGCATCGTCGGCGCCCGGCTCCAGTGGCTCGGGGGCCGCCATCGGCCGCGGATCTCGCAGCGTCTGCACCACGTCGTCGGCCCTCGGGTCGTCGTGCTCGCGCAGCCAGTCCGCGAGCACCAGCCATGCACGAGCGTCGTGGGGGTCCGCCCACAGACGTCGGATCAGCCCTTCCATCGAACGGTCCTCGCCTCGGTTCGACACACTGGACCATGCCCGTCGCTCCTCCCAGGCCCACACCCGCGGAGGACGCGACGGCGCTCGAGCGGCACCCAGCGATCGAGGACTGGCTCGCCCGCTGCTATGCGCGCCCGGCCTGCCAGCGAGCCCGAGCGCGGTACGTCTGACGGTCCGTCAGAAGCCGCCTGCGATCTGAAGCCAGTCGATGGGGGGGATCAGCAGCCCCACCATCGCCATGCACATCTCGTCGCCCGTCTCCTCGCCCCAGCCCACGTCGTGAGGGTTGCTCTCGCCTGCCGCCTCCAGCTGGAGATCCAGGAAGGGGTTGGAGGGAGAGTTGTCGTAGGTGCAGCGCACGTCGATGGTGTCGCCCGGAGAGATCACCGGCAGCTGGCCCGAGTTTCGGTCGTAGACGTACTGGGTCTGGAAGTCGAAGCGGTAGTTGGGCGCATGGATGAGGCAGGTGTCGCCGTCGTCGCTGCGCTGCGTCACCAGCATCTCGGTGCCCAGATAGTGCATGTGGGGCGTGATCGCGAAGACCGGCAGGTCCCACGGGATCAGGTTCGGCACCGTCAGCGACACCGTCTCCGTGTGGGCTGCCTCGCCCGCCGGGATCTGGAACTGCCCGTCGGACTCCGCCCCGAAGGGGATGTCCATCAGGTACCAGGTGGTGTGGTTGGCTGGCTGCTCGTCGGTCCAGGTCAGCGCCACCTCCGTCTGATCGATCTCCGTGGTGGTGCCGGTGGGGTGGTAGTGCACGTTCACCACGAGCACGGCGCCGGGGTGGAACAGGGAGCCCGAGCCCTCGGGCGAGCGCGTGGGCGATCCGCCGGGCGTCCAGGCCGCGACCAGCTCCGAGGGCCACACGTCGGGCTGGCCGCTGCAGCGATAGCTGCCGTCGGCGCCCGCGCGCTGGGCCGAGTTGTCCTCGGGATCGTTCCATACCAGCACGTGATGTACGACCAGGTCGTTGTCGGGGATGACCTCGAGGCCCGTGAGCCAGATGTCTTCGGTGTTGCCCACCTCGACGCGGAAGCACTGGTAGATGTCGCGGTCGCCGCTCACCTCGAAGGGCTGCGGCAACTTCACCACGGCGTCGGGGTTCTCCAGGTGGTTCACCTCGCGCATGGGCGTGGGGGCGGCGGTGGCGGGGTCGCCCTGTGGCGCGCCGGCGTCGGCCCAGTCCGACAGCAGCGTCTTCTCCTCGTCGGACAGACGCACGTCGTCGAGGAAGTCGATCTGCATGTCGCACTCGTCGGACTCCGTCGCGAAGAACGGGGGCATGCGCCCGCTCTGCACGGAGTCGGCCATGGCGCTGGCCCACGGGGCCGCGTCGTCGTAGGTCTGCACGCTGAAGGGAGCGATGCCCCCGTCGGTGTGGCAGGCCCCGCAGCGGTCGGCCAGCAGCGGGGCCACCTCCGCGTGCCAGGTGGGTCCGTCCACGTCGGACCCGGATTCGGATTGTAGACACCCCGCGAAGGAGAGCAGGGTTGCGAACAGAGCACAGCGACGCATCAGACGTCCCCCAAAACAGCGCCGCCAGTGTATCGAAGCCGAAGTGCTCCCGGGCGGTAACCTCCACGGGTGGGGTCGGGTCCATGGATCCAACCCCACGGGAGGAGCGATGATCGGCAGCGTCGAAGCGGCGCAGGCAGGGGATCTGACGGCATTCACCGGTCTGGTGAACGACTACCGAGGCATGGCCACCGCCGAAGCCTGGATCCGCACCACCAATGCGGCTCGAGCGGAGGAGGTGGTGCAGGAAGCGTTCATCGATGCCTGGCGGCTGCTGCCCACCCTGCGTGAGCCGCGCGCGTTCGGTGCCTGGCTGCGCACCATCGTGCGCAAGCACGCCGATCGCGTGACGCGTCGCCGACGCCCCGAGCCCCATGCTCACCTGCGCACAGCGGGCGGAGCCGGGCCCGATCAGGAGCGCATGGCCGAGCTGGCGGATCGTCGCCTGGCGGTGCGCCGCGCCGTCGAGGCGCTGCCGGTGCACCAGCGCGAGGTGGTGCGTCGCTTCTACCTGGAGGGGGACAGCATCCGCGGGATCGCCGGGCAATTGGGCCTGACGGTGGCCGCGGTGAAGAAGCGCCTGTTCGATGCTCGACGGCGCCTACATCCCGAGCTGGAGGCTCGCATGGCCGACACCCTTCCCAACATCGTGCGCGCGTTCGTGGCCGCGCGCACCGGAGATCTGACCGCGCTGACCCAGGCGCTGGACGCGCATCCCGAGCTGCTGTCGGCGAGCCTGCCCCACGACCCGGAGCGCGCCGCGGCGTACTACGCGCCGGGCGGCGGCAAGCTGCTGCGCACGGCGGTGGAGCACGGCCGCGCCGAGATCGTGGCGCTGCTGCTGCGCCGCGGTGCCGATCCCGACGCGGGTACGGCGGCGGGCACCGCCCTGCACGACGCCGTGACCCAGGATCGGGCGGAGGTGGTGGACGTGCTGTTGGCGGGAGGCGCGCGTGTGGACGCGCCCATGTGGCACGGCGGCACGGCCCTGCACCTGGCAGCCGCGCTGGGGCGGCCCCACCTGGTCCGACGGTTGCTGGCGGCGGGCGCGGATGCCGAGGTGGCCAACGTGTTCGGTCGCACGGCCCGCACGTGGGCCGAGGAGCGAGGACACGAGGCCGTGATCGCGGTGCTCGACGGAGCCGATCCCCCAGACGACGGGGGTGCACCCGGCCGCGTGCTGGATCCGGCGGGCAACCCGCTCGACGGAGGCCCGGCGCTGCCCGCGCCCGAGCGCACCGGTGGAGGCGTCGCCCAGGAGGTGGTGCAGACCGGGATCAAGGCGGTGGACCTGCTGTCGCCCGTGGTGCGAGGCGGAATCCTGCGCATCCACGGTGGCCCGTGGGTAGGCAAGACCGTGCTGCTCGGGGAGCTGATGCTCGCCCTCGGCCCGCCGGTGCTGGCGGCCTTCCTGGACCGCACCTGGGAGGTCCGCGACTTCGAGCACGTGCTGCGCGAGCTGGGCAGCTGGGACGGGGCGCGGGTGGTGATGGCCAGCGGACCCGAGGAGGCGGCAGCCCTGGCCCACGCGGCACTCGCCCATGCCGAGGCACAGGGCACGGTGCTGGTGGCCGACGATCGACTGGTGGATGCCCTGCGGGGCGCGAAGCCGCGGGTGCCCGTGCTGGCCTTCAGCGCCAACGTGCACGTGCCCGCCGGCCCACGCGACACCGTGGGTGGACTGCACCTGGCATTGGAGCGCAGCCAGGCTCGGGAGTACCCGGCGGTGGACGTGGTGCACACCACCTCGGGCGCCCAGCGAACGGACCGCCACGTGCAGCTGGCCGACGCGGTCCGGGAGCAGATCGCCACGGGTGGACCCGCCGCCGAGCGGCTCTTGGCCTACCTCACGCAGCCCTTTCACGTGGCCGCGCCGTTCAACGGACGGTCGGGTGTGGCGGTGCCACTGGCACAGACGCTGGACGACGTGGAGCAGCTGCTCGCCGGGGCGGCCGCCGAGACCGAAGTGACGCAGCTGCGCTACGTCGGCGCGTTGGAGACGGCTGGCACCTGGCCCACCCACGAGGCGGGTGCGTTCTGACCCAGCGGATCAGGGAGCAGCCTCCGACGAGGTGAGCTGCACCGGGCAGACGATGCCCTCGTTCGACTCGATCAGGAGGCTGTCCAGGGGCTGTGCATCGGCGATCACGATGGTGTGGTCGCCGATGGCGTCCGTTTGGACCGTGTGAGTGATCGCGCCGTTCGCCACGGTCTTCACCGTGGTGCAGCCCTGGCGGCAGCCGTCCGTGAGGGAGAGGCGCACGGTGTCGTAGCCACACGGAAGGGTGGTCAAGTCCAAGCGGAGTCCCGCTGGCGCCAGGATGATGCAGCCGTCTCCGGCGGCGTCCGCCGCGTAGCCATCCTCGGAGATCTCGTAGAGCAGGGCCCACACACCGTCGATCTCCCAGCTCGCGCCTGCCTCGACGTCTCGAGGCTCGAGGGGGACCTCGCGGTCGGCACAGGTCTCCACGGCCGTGTCGCTGCCGATGTCGTAGGTCATCACGAAGGGATCCCAGGGGCCGGGCTCGGGGCGTGGATCGGGACCGTCGGGGGTGTCGAGCTCGCAGCCCACCAGGGCAGAGGCGGTGGCCCACAGGATCAGTCGATGCGCGGTCATGGAGAGACCTCCGGGATCCAGGCGTTCTCGTAGGCATCCACCATGACCTTGTTGGGGTCGGTGACGGTTCCGATGCCGGTGAAGGTGAGGGCCGCGACGATGCCGTCGGGGAAGGTGTAGTGGACGCTGCGGGTGCCGGCGGGCAGGCTCTCGCTCCAGTTGCCCCACCAGTAGTCGAGGCCGCCGTTGTGGTGCCAGGCGGTTCCACCCGTCACGGACTGGGCGTAGACGCCGAGGCCCACGTTGTCGGAGCCCGCGCTGCGCATCTCGGCGAGCTGGGTGGCGTCCAGGATGTCGGAGGTCTGGTCGACCATCCAGATCACCTTGGCCAGCTCCAGCATCGACAGGTGCAGGGTGCCGCCGCCGGCGATGGCCTCCTCGTCGCCGGTGTCGTAGCCACTCCACCCCGGATCCGGGTGGCCGTAGTACAGCGTGGGATCGGGCGCCTCGGAGCGGCCTCGCACGTCCGCGATCCCGGCGGGATCGAAGAGGTGGGTCTGCAGTGTGTCGAAGAACACGGCCTGGGTGCTCGCGTCGTCGATGAACGACAGCCCCACGAAGGGCGCGCCCTCGAGGGCCGGTAGGATGGCGCGGAGCAGGCAGAAGTTGATGTTCTGGTAGTTGTAGGCGCCGTTGAGCGAGGTGTCGAAGCCGATCTCCAGCTGGGCCTGCATGCCGGTGTACAGGCAGTCCAGGTCGGTGCCGGTGCCGGGCAGGCCGCTCTTCTGGCTCAGCAGCTCGCGGAACGAGATGCTGTCGATGCTGACGTGGGGACTCCAGGTGGGCGGGAGGTGATCGGCGATGGAGTCGTCGAGGCCCACGCCGTGGCGGGTGAGGGCGTCGAGGGTGGCCACCGTGACCAGGGTCTTGGTGACGCTCGCCACGTTGACCCGGTCGAAGATGCTCATCGTCTGGGCCGGGGGATCCGCTGCGGTCCGACGCATGCCACCCGAGTCGAACTGGGTGGCCTTGCCGTCCTGATAGACGACGTAGGCCCAGCCGACGGTGTTGCCGTCCAGCGCGTCGGCGATCCCGTCGCCGAACAGGTCCATGTCGAAGCACCAGCCACCGTCGCAGACGGGGTCGGGAGGGCTCTCGCAGGCGTCGCACCCGGCGATGCAGAGCAGCAAGAGGGTTCGGAAGGGGGGGCTCATTCGTCACCTCCAGCCCCGAACCTGGTCGCTGCGGGTGCAGCGGGCACATTAAGCGTGCTCCCGCGTGATTAAACGACGCGCAGCCAGGCCTGCTGCGGGAGCCGTAGGATCGAGCAAGAGTCCAGGTATTTTCTGTTTAGTCGAGCACTCCGAGACGCTTAAGAAGCGCCTCGTCGAGCCGCAGGGTGGGCACGATGTGCAGCGTGGTGGACCCCATGGTGAGGGCGAGCACGTCGTGCTCTGTGCCCAGCAAGGAGCGCACGCGCGCTGCACGTGCCTCGACCACCGAGGCGTACTCGATGGTGCGGGAGTACGGCCTACGCTGGAAGAGGAAGATCAGGCCGAGGGGCCAGATCAACAGGTAGAGCGGGTTGTGCTGCTCGAGCGCTCGGTAGAGGGACAAGGCGAGGAACGTCAGCCAGGCCAGCGCCAGGAGCGACACGGTGCTGGACCGTAGGACCAGGGCATTCTCGCCGAAGATCACGTTGCAGCGCCGCTGAGCGAAGCGCTCCAAGGACCAGCCCACCGGGGTGCGAGATCGAGTCTGCAGCACGGTCGCTGCCGTGGCGAGCAGCACCGGTCCGTCGGTGTTCGCTCCGCCGACTGCGTTGGCTCGATCCGTTGCGCGGCGTATCCAGTCGTCGAGCCCCATCCTCGCCCTCCGTTCGCGGTCGGCCATCGTACGACGTTCGTGGTGGCGCCAGACGACTCGGCTCGGGGATACGCCTGCGGGCGATGACCACTGATGCACGCGTCGACGTTCGGGTGGACCGGCCGCCGAACCCCGATGGAGACCACGTTCTGTACTGGATGGTGGCGGCTCGTCGCGCCCGATCCAGCCCTGCCCTCGAGCGTGCGCTGCACCACGCGCGCACGCTGAAGCGGCCGCTGCTGGTGTTGGAGGCCCTGCGGCTCGGCTACCGCTGGGCGTCGGTGCGGCTACACCAGTTCGTGGTGCAGGGGATGGCCGACAACGCCCGTGCCTTCGCCGACGCTGGCGTGCGCTACCACGCCTATGTGGAGCCCGAGGCGGGCCACGGGAAGGGGCTGCTCGCGGCCCTGGCGCAGCGTGCGGCCGTGGTGGTGACCGACGACTTCCCCTGCTTCTTCCTGCCCCGCATGCTGGACGCGGCTACGGCACAGCTGTCGGTGCGCCTGGAGGCGGTGGACGGCAACGGGGTGTTGCCGCTGTCGGCGGCGCCGCGGGCCTTCACCACGGCCGCTTCGTTCCGGCGACACCTGCACAAGACGCTGAGGCCATGGCTCCGCCAGCTCCCCGATCCCGAGCCCCTGAGGGGCTACGATCTCGGCTGGGCCGAGGTGCCGGCGGAGGTGGCCTCGCGATGGCCCCACGCCGGGGCGTGGCTTTCGGATCCGGCCTCCGTGCGGTCGCTGCCCCTCGATGGGCTCGGGGCGGGACCGCTCGTGGGCGGGGCGGTGGCCGGGGAGCGCGCCATGGAGGCCTTCCTCGAGGAGCGGCTGCAGCGCTATCCGCAGCGCAACCACCCCGACGAGGACGTGGCGAGCGGGCTGTCGCCCTGGCTGCACTTCGGACACGTGAGCGCTGCGGAGCTGGTGCGCCGAGTGCTCGTGCGAGAGGAATGGACGGAGGAGCGCCTAGGACCAGTGACGGGCTCCCGGGCTGGCTGGTGGGGGTGCTCCGAGGCTGCCGAGTCCTTCCTCGACGAGGCGATCACCTGGAGGGAGCTGGGCTACGTGTTCTGCCGACACGTGCCCACCTACGCGCGCTTCGCGTCGCTGCCCGAGTGGGCGCGCACCACGCTGGCCCACCATGCCTCCGATCCGCGGCCGGAGATCTACGATCTGGAGGAGCTGGCCGCCGCCGGCACCGACGATCCCATCTGGAACGCCGCCCAGCGGCAGCTGCTCGCCGAGGGCCGGATCCACAACTACCTGCGCATGCTGTGGGGCAAGGGTGTGCTCCGGTGGTCGGCGAGCCCCGAGGCTGCCTGGGAGCGGCTGATCGAGCTCAACAACCGCTACGCGTTGGATGGACGGAACCCCAACTCCTACAGCGGCATCGGCTGGGTGTTCGGCCGGTTCGACCGCGCCTGGGGACCGGAGCGCCCCATCTTCGGAAAGGTACGGTACATGACGTCCGACAGCACCCGGCGGAAGCTCCGCCTGAAGTCCTACCTCGAGCGCTGGAGGCGCCGATGATGACCGGTTCACGGCCGGGCTCCGTTCTGCGGTTGCTCCGGTGGCAGGCACGCAACGCACTCATCTTCCTGGCGGGTGGCACCGCCGCCTACCTGCTCTACGAGATCGTGCAGGTCCGCATGCAGTGGGCCGACGTCACGCTTCCGGCGCTCCCCATGGCCGTGGTCGGCGGGGCGCTCGGCATCTTCGTGAGCTTCCGGGTGAACGCGGGCTACGACCGCTGGTGGGAGGGACGCAAGCTGTGGGGGCGTCTGATCAACTCCTCGCGGCACTGGGGCAGCCAGGCGGACACCTTCGTGGACGACGACGACGTGCGTAAGCGCCTCATCGTGCGCCACATCGCCTATGTGCACCTACTCCGCTGCCTGCTGCGGTCGCAGGATCCGCTCGAAGACGACGACTGCGTCGCGTTCCTCACCGACGGGGAGCGCACGGCCCTGCCCGAGGAGTCGAATCCCACCCACTTCCTGCTCAACGAGCAGATGAAGGACGTGACGGCCCTGGCGAACGCGGGCACGCTGAACGAGCTGCGGCTGCAGCGCTTCGACGAGACGGTGCGGCACCTGCTCGACATCCAGGGCGGCTGCGAGCGCATCAAGAAGACGCCGCTACCGCCTGGCTACGGCTTCATCGCCGTGACCCTGATCCGCTACATGTCGTTCCTGTTCCCGCTGGCCATCGTGGACCACATCGGGGTCTGGTCCATTCCCGTGACCCTGCTGGTGTGCCTGGCCTTCATGCTCATCAACGAGACGGGTCGGGTGATCGAGACGCCCTTCAGCCTGTTCTGGAATGGGCTGCCGCTGCAGAACATGTCCACCACCATCGAGCACAACCTGCGCAACCGCCTGGGTGAGCCCGTCTCCGCGCTGCCCGTGATCCCCGGTCCGGACGACAACGGCGTGCTGATGTAGCGTACGACGCGGAGGGCGCGTCGAATGTTGTTGTGGGTGCTGGCTCTGGAGGCGGTGGCGTGGGCGGGAGGCCTGCGCGGGATGGTCAAGCGGGAGCTCGAGACCGAGGCGTTGGACGGTGCGATCGTGGGCGTTCGCATCGACGACCACAAGGGCCGGACGCTGGTGGATCGGGGGGCCGACGTGCGGCTGGTTCCCGCCTCCACCGTGAAGTGGCTGGTCGCCGTGGCGGCGACGGATCTGTTGGGCTTCGACTACCGGTTCCGCACGCGGCTGCAGGCCACGGGCCACCTCGACGGCGACGTGCTGCACGGCGATCTGATCTTGAAGGGCAGCGGCGATCCGTCGTTCATGGAGGAGGACGCGCGCCCGCTGTTCGCGAGCGTGGTGGAGACCCTGAACGCCAGCGGGATCCGACAGATCCGGGGGCGGGTGCTGGTGGACGACTCGGTGGTGACGGATCCCGGGCTTGGCGTGGGCTGGATGTGGGACGATGCGCGCTTCGGCTTCTCGGCTCCGGTGAGCGGCCTCAACATCGCCCACAACGTGCAGAAGCCGGGGCTGACGAGCTGCGAGGTGGCGGGGGACCGCGGCACGCCGCTGAAGGAGCCCGCGATCTGCGTGGCGGCGGTCCTCGACGACGTGCTGAAGCGCGCCAAGGTGCGGGTGCGGGGTGGAGAGGTCGCCGTGGCCCGCGGATCGGACGAGGCCTGGGACCTCGTGGTCTGGGAGTCGGCCCCGCTGGAGGAGCTCCTCGAGCGCATGCTGCTCGACAGCGACAACCTCTACGCCGAGAGCATCGCGCGTGCCCTCGACAAGAGCCCGCGCCGCTCCTTCGCCGGCGCGCGTGAGGCGCTCAACGAGGTGCTGGGTCGGGCTGGGGTGAGGCCTGCGGGCACGCGCTTCGTCGATGGCTCGGGGCTGTCGCGGTACGCCATGGTGTCGGCGGGGGATCTGGTGCAGCTCACGGCCTGGTCCACCTCGCAGCGCTGGGGTCGTCGGCTGCGCCAGCTACTGCCCGTGGCCGGAGTCAGCGGAACGCTGGAGGGGCGCGGTGCCGGCACGGCTGCCGAGGGGCGGGTGTGGGGCAAGACGGGATCGATGTCCGGGGTGCGCAACGTGGTGGGGGTGGCCTTCGATCAGAAGGGGCGTCCGCTGCACTTCGCGCTGATGTTCAACGGGGTGGTGGGACCTCGCGCGCCCACCATCGCGGTTCAGGACCGGATCTTCACGTTGATGGCCATCTCTCGTGGGGGCCGCGTGGGGCGCAAGGATCGGATCGCAGCGTTCGGAGAGGACGGTTAGGGCGCTCACCAACTCAGTAGGAGTCGATCCCATGGCCATCGAGCGCACCCTCTCCATCATCAAGCCGGACGCCACTGCCAAGAACGTGCTGGGCAAGATCATCGGTCGATTCGAGGAGGAAGGCCTGCGCATCTGCGCGATGCGCAAGGTGTGTCTGTCTCGTCAGGACGCCGAGGGCTTCTACGCGGTGCATCGTGAGCGTCCCTTCTATGGCGACCTGTGCACGTTCATGACCAGCGGTCCCTGTGTGGTGATGGTGCTCGAGGGGGACAACGCCATCGTGCGCAACCGCGAGATCATGGGCGCCACCAACCCTGCGGAGGCAGCCGAGGGCACGCTGCGCAAGCTGTTCGCCACGAACATCGAGCGCAACGCCGTGCACGGCAGCGACAGCCCCGAGAACGCGGCCATCGAGGTGGCCTACTTCTTCCGCAGCACCGAGCTCCACTGAGCCGGCTGGCACGAGCCTGATCCGCTGCGAACGTAGGGCGCAGGCGACCTCATCGGGTACAGTTCTGGGGAGGAACACCCGGGAGTCTCGTTGAGCGCTGATCCGCACCTGACCTTGTCGCTGACCCGCGAGCTGTGGAACGAGCTGCTCAACGCGGCCCTGCCCGTGAAGCTCGCGGGAGATCAGCTGGATCTGGCGCACAACGCGCGACAGCTCGCGAGGCGACTGGGTGTGCGTCAGCGCGTGCGCGGGTTGCTCGAGGACCGGCGGGCGCCGGCCATGCTCACCACCGTTCGCCATCGCGCCAAGGAGCTGTGGCGCAACCAGCGAGCCGAGGTGTATCGCCGGCTCGACGAGGTGGTTCGCCTCGAGGGCACCTGGACCGTGGAGGTGGATCACTTCGGCACGGAGCTGCGCTACGCCCGCCAGAAGGTGAGTGCCGACGCCTACGTGCGGGGCGTCGCCGAGGGCACGCTGTATCTGCTGCGGGAGAACGTGGAGATCCCGTTTCGGCTCGAGCGTCGGGTGGGGGCATCGGTGGCCCTGGGAGACATCCGCTACGACCCCGACCACCGCGCGGTGATCGGCCACGTCCAGGATCTCGGGCTGTACATCGGCGACGGAGCGGCGCTGCAGGTGGTGTCGCGAGCGGTGGAGGCGGTCCTGCAGCAGCAGACGCCGCGGGTGGGGCCCGTTCCCATTCTGCGCCGTGCCCAGGTGGAGGAGATGGTGGGGCCGATGGGGGGCTCGCTGAACATGCAGATGGGCGTAGAGGATCTGGACCTGGTGGTGGACGAGCGCGACATGACGCTCAAGATCCGCTTCGGCTTCGGTGAGTCCATGCGCGACGCCCTGGAGTCGGCGTGATGCTCTGGCTGCTGCTCGGGTGCCCGGGGCAGCCCGATCTGCCGGTGAAGGGCGAGCTGGCGCCCTGCTGGTCGTCGCCCAACTGCGTGACCAGCCAGACGGATCCGCGCGACGAGGTGCACTACGTGCTTCCGATGGAGTTCCACGGGGAGCCCGAGGCGGCGGTGGAGCGCATGCGCCAGGTGCTGGAGCACCTCCCGGGAGCGGGCGGCGTGTTCGTGGAGGGCATGCACCTAAGGGTGGCGGTGAAGACCGAGAGCGGCCTGTTCACCGACGACGTGGACGTGCTGTTCGACACCGAGCGGCGGCTGGTGCACGTGCGGTCGTCGAGCCGGATCGGCTACGGCGACTTCGGTCTGAACCGGCAGCGAACGGAGCAGCTGCGCGCCATGTGGATGCAGGTCTCGGCACCCTGAAGGACGAGCGGGCGGAATGGCCCGATCGCTGGGTCATTCCCCACCAGGCCGGCCGGCGGGCCTGCTCCTGACGGCCGTGTGAGCTGGCACGAGCACTGCACCTCCCTTCGTGGGAGGGCGGATGTTCAAGCGAATTGTCGTTCCGGTGGACCGGAGTGCCTTGGTGGCCCGGGAGCTGCGGACGGCCCTGGCGCTGGCCGAGCGCTTCGATGCCTCGGTCACCTTGCTGCGCGTGGTGCCCGAGGGGGCCAGCCTCGAGCCTGATCAGACGCAGACGGATCTGAACGTGCTGGAGCAAGAGACCCGCGTTCTGCTGGCGGAGGCCCTGGGCCAGCTCTCGACGGGCGACCATGCCGACCGGATCCGGGCGGAGGTGCGTGCGGGGCCCGTCGTGTCCACCATCTTGGACACGGCGACGGAGCAGATGGCGGACCTCATCGTGGTGGGCTCCCACGGTCGACATCGTCCGATCGAGTGGCTCACGGGGTCCACTGCGGAGCAGCTCGTGGCTCGGGCGTCGCAGTCGGTGTTGGTGATCAAGCCCGAGGGCTTCCCTTTCCTGACCGAGTGATGGAGGCGGCAATGGAGTGGATGGTTGCGGTGGACCTGGAGAACGACCCAGGCGAGGTGCTGACGCGAGCCGTGCCCCTGGCCGCACGACTGGGGGCGACGCTGCATCTGCGGACGGTGTCTCGGTTCGCCTGGGACGCCACCGACGTGTTCGGAGCTGGCTCGGAGGCGCTGGCGCAGGAGTGGGAGCGGCGGCGCAAGGCGGAGGTGGCCCGGCTGGGGGAGCTGCGTGGCTCGATCCCCGAGCCGATGCAGGGCACGGCGGAGCTGCTCGAGGGGAGGACGGCCGCCGCCTTGGTGGCCGAGGCGAGTCAGTTCGACGGGGTGATCATCGGTACCCATGGACGAACGGGTGTGCAGCGACTGTTCCTGGGTTCGGTGGCTGAGCGCGTGGTGCGCACGTGCTCGGTGCCGGTGTGGGTGCTGCACCTGCAGGGGAGGCCGCTGGCTCCGGATGGACCGCTGAAGGTGCTGGCGCCGGTGGATCCCAACGATCTGGACCTGCAGCCGCTTCAGCGCGCGTCCGAGTGGCTGGGGGAGGCAGCGACCCTGCAGGTCGCGAGCGTGCTGCGGTCGCTCGGGCCCATGCAGATGGCGGACGTGGGCGTGCCCTCGCGCACCTGGACCCTCGACGATCACCCGCAGCGGCTATGGGCCGAGCGTCGGGTGACGGAGGCGTTGGCAGATGCTGGCGTGTCGGCGCGATGCCACTGGCTGTACGAGGAGGGTAGACACCCGGCGGCGCTGCTCGCCGAGCTGGCGGAGTCCCTGGAGGCCGACGTGTTGGTGTTGGCGACGCACGGTCGCCGCAACCTGCAGCGGCTGGCCTATGGCAGTGTGGCCGAGCGGCTGGTTCGCTATGTGTCGTGCGCGACGCTGGTGGTGCGGTAGCCGGCTGGTCTCGAGGGCGGCGCCCCACGCGCCGCGTCCTCCTGCTTCGTCGTGTACGGTTAAGCGGGTGCATCCACAGGAGAGGTACCGATGATGCTCCGGAGCTTGATGTTGTGGGCCGTTCTGGCCGTGGGGCTCGTCTCGGTGCCGCAGCAGGCCCGCGCCGACGACGCCAGCAAGGAGGCGTTGGTCCGGGAGCTGCTCGATCTCACGGGCGCGAGCGCGCTCGGCAAGCAGGTCATGGACAACATGCTCATGTCGCTCAAGGGCACACCGGGCGTCAGCTCCGACTTCATCACGAAGTTCTCCGAGCTCGCCAAGCCCGAAGAGCTCACCGAGCTCGTGGTGCCGATCTACATGAAGCACTACGACGAGCCCACCCTCACCGCCGCCGTGCGCTTCTACAAGACCCCCGAGGGCAAGAAGCTCATCGCGGCCATGCCGGCCATCACCCAGGAGTCGATGGCTGCAGGTCAAGCCTGGGGAGCCGATCTGGCGCGCCGCGTGCAGTCGGCCACGGCCCAGTAGGCAGCTAGAGCGCGTCGACGCGCTTGTGCACCCGTGCCAGCGACTGCTCGTCGCCCAGCTGTTGGTAGCGCGCCGCGGCCAGGCCGTACGCATCTCGGGCTCGCACTTGGTCGCCGGCCTCCGCCGCCCGACGCGCCGCCCACTCGAGCGGCCAGGCGCTGTCCACTTCTACGTCCTGCA
Organism: Myxococcales bacterium; assembly: GCA_019634415.1. Classification (GTDB taxonomy): domain Bacteria; phylum Myxococcota_A; class UBA796; order UBA796; genus DRPG01. Next base: position 72,780 of record JAHQVJ010000224.1, on the reverse strand, counting down.
CCCGCGCCTCGAGATCGCGCCAGGCACGAGCGACCTCGTCCCACTCGTCGCCCTGGCCCGCGGCGCAACACAGCAGGCCGCCGGTGGCCACCAGGGCGATGTGGGGCACGCCCTGCGCGGCATAGGCCACCGAGGCGAACTCGCGCTTCGCCTGAGCCAGCTCTCCGCGGGCGAGGTGGGTCAGGCCCATCTGTAGATCCGCGGACCACGCGTGGGCCTTCAGCGCGTGGAAGCGCTCGCGGGCGTCCTGTGCCCGCTGGCGGGAGGCCACCAGATCTCCTCGAAACCGGGCCACCGCTGCCAGCAACGAGGTGACCTCCGCGGCCGCCATGGCGTTGCCGGTTCCTTGGAAGGCTTGCCTCGCCTTGACCAGCCACGGCTCGGCCTCCTCGGGCCGTCCGCTCCGAGCCAGCTGCTCCCCGAGGCCCAGCAGCTGCCGCGCATCGTCGCGATGTGGGCCGGTCGGACCCTGCTGGCGCTCGGCCATCGGCACCGGGGTGACCTGGGCGCGTGCCGAGCGAGACTTCAGCTCCTGCAGCTCCTCCAGGCTCAAGGCGTCGTCGAGCTGGCGGACCCAGCCCTCCACCTCCTTCAACAGCGGGTCCTTGGGCTCCAGCGTGCCATCGGCGAACCAGGCACGCAGCTGCACGAGGCCAGCCCGGGCCATCAGCACCTTGTCCTGGGTGGCCGTCGCCTGCGCCAGCGCCACACGCGCCAGGGAGTCGGCCGTCTGGTCGCTCTGGGCGAGCAGTGCCGCGGCGCGGTCGGCCATGGCGCGGATCCGGCGCGAGGCTGCCCTGGGGGCATGTCCGGCGTCGATGAGCCGCTCCTCGAAGTCGAGCAGCGCCAGCATGCGCTCGGGTCGCATGCGCCGGTGGCAGTCCTCGAGGAGGGTGTCGAAGGAGGCCAGTGCGGCCGGGATCTCCCCCGCCTCCACCAGGTGACGCAGGCCTCGTTCCTGAGCGGAGAAGCGACGCATGAGCAGGAGCGCCTTGCCCGCGTTGCGATGGTGGGAGGCGAGCCGTCCCTCCGTGTCGGCTTGCTCCAGCAGCACGTCGCGGAGCAGCGGGTGGCCGAGATCCCAGCGGGTGTGGCCGTCCTCGGGACGATCGGCCGTCGCCAGGCCCAGCTCGCCGAGCGCCTCCAGATCGGCGTCTTCGAGGGGGACTCCCGCCTCTTCGCAGGTCGCCCGCCAGTCACCTTCCCGGATCCTGGCTCCCAAGGCGGCGAGGATCTCCAGCGCCTGGATGGCAGCCGGCCGTGACGACTCCAGGGGGGCCATGCGAGACGTGAAGTGCTCGCGGATCGTCGACGGGGTGCGGGGGGTGGATCCCTCCCGGAGATCGAAGCCGTGGGAGGTCGGCACCAGCACGCCCTGTCGCGCCCAGTCCACCACCGCACCCACGGCGAAGGAGGGGTTGCCCGAGGCTCGTGTGAGCAGCTCCTCGGTCAGCCCGGGGGAGAGCCCACCTCCCGCCTCCAGCAGTCGATGCATGTCGGCGTCTTCGAGTGGCTGAATGGGCAGGATGCCGGCGCCGAGCGCTTCGAGCTGCTCGATCTGCGCCCCCTGCTCGGGCGACAACAGGTCGCGCTGCAGCGTGGCCACCACCAGCACTGGTAGCTCCGACTCCGCGATGGCCGCCGCGAGGCCCAAGGCCTCTCCGCCCCAGTGCAGATCGTCGAGGGTGAGCACCAGCGGCCGCTGGTGGGCCAGTCGGGCCACGAACTCGAGCCAGCCCTGGGTGCGCTGCGCCGGGGTGACCAGGTGCGCCGGGGGTGTCACGGTGGTGCCGTCGGTGGCCATGAGCAGGCTGGCCACGCGCATGGCCTGCTCCTCGGGCTCCTCGGAGCCTCGCAGCGACAGCCAGCGCGTGAGCCGCTCGTGGGTGGCCGCTGGGTCGAGATCGCGGGTCCGAAGGGTCGACCGGGCGGCCTCGACCAATCCTCCGCGTCCGCGCTTGTCGTGGCGCACCGCCCACACCGCGGCAGCCCCCGCCTCGTGGGCACGCTCCGCCAACCAGCTCATCAGCCGCGTCTTGCCGATACCCGGATCCCCCTCCAGGATCAGCACGCCGGGTGTGCCCGTGGAGGCCACCCGCCGCAGCTCCGCCCACAGCTGGTCTTGCTCGTGCTCCCGTCCCACGATGGGCCAGGGCCGCAGCACGAACAGGGCGAGCCCCGTGCCCACGGGCCGAGTGATGGTGGCCTCGTAGGGGGCCCGCCAGGTGGACGGGATCGGGGGAAGTCCCTCGTGGCCTTCCTCCAGGCCCCGCAGGTCGTGGGCGGCGTCAGCGGCGCAGAGGTAGCGCTCGTCGGGGTCGTTGGCCAGCATGCGTCGCAGCCACGCCTCGAGGCCGTCCGGTACCGGGATCTCCAGGGTGAGCGGAGGGATGGGGCCGTACAGCTGGCTACGCAGCACCGCCGCCCGAGACTCTCCCACGTATGGGGGGCGCCCCGTGAACAGGCGCCAGGTCAGGCAGCCCAGCGCGTACAGGTCGGTCCAGGGGCCCATGTCGCGCAGGGAGCTGTTGACTTGCTCGGGGGGCATGTAGCCAGGCGTGCCCGCTCCCGCGCTGGAGGGGGAGAAGCGCTCCACTGCGTGGGCGATGCCGAAGTCCGTCAGCGCTGCTGGACCGCCGTTGCGCAGCAGCACGTTCTGAGGCTTGAGGTCCCGGTGGATGATGCCACGGGCGTGGCTGTGAGCCAGGCCGTCGAGCAGGTGCAGGATGGTGTCGCGTACGAGCGACCAGTGCTGCACCGCGGACAGATCGGCGAAGGTGCCCGCCGTGGCGTACTCCATGGCGAGCCACGGGGAGCCCGCGGGAAGACGACCCTCGCTCGCCTGCTCGGCGGCTTCGCCCACCACGCCGTAGTCGTAGACCCGCACGATGGCGGGGTGGTCGAGGGAGGCCACGGAGCGCGCCTCGAAGCGGAAGGCCTGGAGCAGCCGCTCGTCCGAGGCGTACTTCTTCCGCAGCACCTTCACAGCGACCTCGACCCCTTCGGGGTGCTGTGCGTGCCAGACGGTGCCCATCCCCCCTTGGCCAATGGGGGACGTCAGCAACATGGGTCCGAGCCGAAACGGGTTCGCCACGTCTTCCTTCGAGGGGGTCACTCTAACACCGAGCGCATGGGGTACCCTCTGGCCCTTCGTCCATGGGAGATCGTCGTGAAGTTGCTCATGCTCCTCCTGTTCACCATGGTGGGCTGCTCCAAGCAAATGGCGGGGAGCCCCGAGCCCGATCCCGTCGATCGCCCCAAGGACGCCAAGCACGATGGGTACAGCGCCGGACAGGACGGTCCCACGACCCCCTCGAGCGTCTCTCGTGTGTCCGTTCAGCGCCACCCACGCATGGTGACGCCCTCGGTGGTCACCGTGGAGCAAGCCTTCACCGTGTTCGTGGGGCTGGCCGCCAACCCGGGTGCGGCGTCCACCGAGACCGAGGTGCTGGAGGGGGCGAGTGCCGAGTCGGGCACCATCATCCTCGATCTGCCCGAGCTGCCGTCGGATCAGAAGGCCTGGTCCATCGACGTGATCCTGTCGTCGGTGGATGTCACCGTGGTGGGCGACGATCTGCAGACCATCAAGCTGCCGCGGGAGGGCAGCTCCACCATGGCGCGGTTCCAGGCCATGTTGCCCGAGAAGCCCGAGAACGGTCGGGCCACGCTCGAGGCTTGGTTGTTCCACGACGGTGCCTTCATGGGCCGGATCGGCCGCACGGTGACGGTGGGCGGCCTCGTGGAGCAGGAGGACACGGTGGTGGAGCAGACCACCAGTGGAACGGCGCAGCTGCGCGACAACGACAAGCACGAGATCCATCTCATCGCACTGGACGACGAGCGAGCGCTGGTGATCCTGAGCGAGCCCGGCAAGCTCATCGCACACTCGGTGGTGGACTTCGACCGTCAGGCGCTGAGCGCATTCCTGGCTCCCAAGTGGGGGGCCATTCGTTCCCGTGGGCTGGACGTGGAGCCCGGGGACCAGGATCCGGTGGGGATGAACATGGTGCGCGGGCTGGGCTCCCAGCTGTGGGAGCTGGTGCCTGCACCCGTGCGTCCGTTCCTGCTACGGCTACACCTCGACGAGTCGGTGGACTCGCTGCGGCTCTACAGCAACGTTCCTGGGCTTCCCTGGGAGCTGGTGCGACCCGTGGACGTCGAGGGCAACAAGCTCGAGCCCTTGGGCACGCGCTTCCGCATCGGGCGGTGGCACCTGCGGTCCGACATGATGGCGCTGGCCCTTCCGCCCGAGCGGCTACGCTACGACGAGCTGGTGGCCATGGTGCCGACGTACGAGGGCGCCGAGGCGCTACCGGCGCTGCAGCGGGAGCTCGGGGCCCTTCGGGGCGTGTCGGGGTTCCGGCAGGTGGACGGCCGCTCGGATGCGTTGGCGGACGTCGTGCAGAACCCACCCAACGGGGTGCTCCACTTCGCGGGCCACGGCTCCACGAAGTCCACCGGAGCCACCACCTCCTACGCACTGCGGCTCGAGGACGGAGCGTTCGACTCGATGGCGTTCCAGGGGCTCGACAACAACTTCCGGTCGCGCGAGACGCTGGTGTTCTTCAACGCCTGCGAGCTCGGTAAGGCCGATCAGAGTGACGTGGGCATCATCGAGGGGTGGGCGCCAGCCATGATCGACGCGGGTGCGTCGGGCTACCTGGGGGCGCTGTGGCCCGTGGGCGACGACGAGGCCGCAGGCTTCGCCGAGGCGTTCTATGCCGAGGTGGAGCGGAGCATCTCCGTGACCGGGCAGGCCCGCGTGACCGAGGTGGTGCGATGCCTGCGCCGTCGCGGAGCGGATCGACAGGACCCCACCTGGCAAGCCTACGTGTTCTATGGCGATCCCGACACCGCCCTGGTGCGTGGGGACGTCGAGGTGGCGGACGGGGCGGTCTACACCTGCTCCGAGGGGTAGCGAGTCGTCTTCGCATTGTTGAGATGCGCCCTGTGTTGATCCGAATGGGGTCCTCGAAGGGGGACCGATGCGACTGCTCCTGGGACTGGGGACTGTCGGAGGGTTGTCGTGCGCCGAAGGGGGAGCGCCCGCACTCCCCGAGCCCCAGGTGGACGACTGCGAGGTGCGGGTCTTCTTCGTCGACGCAGACGGCGATGGCTATGGCGACGGGGAGCGCGCCCCGGTGATGCGCTGTGCGGCGCCCACCGGCTGGGTGGCGGACGGAACCGACTGTGCAGACGACGACGACACGGTCTTTCCCGGAGCGCCCGAGGTCTGTGATGGACGAGACGACGACTGCGACGGGCTCGCCGATGATGGGTTGGTGATCTTGGACACCTACCCGGACGCCGACGGCGACGGGTACGGCGACGAGAACGCCAGGCCCACGCCCTCGTGTGGGGTCTTGCCGGGCAGGGTGGCGAACGCCCTGGACTGCAACGACGGCACCCCGCACGTGTCCCCTGTGGTCGTGGAGCGCTGCAACGGGATCGACGAGGACTGCGACGGGGTCATCGACGACGGGCTCGGCGAGCCGCGGATCGACTGGGCGCTGCGGGGAACGGTGTCGGAGCTCGATCGCCTTTCCCTCGACGACGTGGCCGAGCTGGGCGGTGTGCAGCTCGAGCTCGGGGAGCCGACCTCGGTGGGGCGGGTGGACGTGAGCTCGCTCGAAGGCCTCGTCGTCGACAGCTTCGACGTGGAGATCCACGACGGCACGGGCTGGGTGTTCGTGCAGGGCGTGAGCGGTAACACCGACGCTCGGGCGGTGGTGACCTTCCCCTCCGTCCTCACCGATCGTCTCCGAGTGACCCACCCGCCGACACCACCGAACGCTCGCATCGACGGGATCGAGGTGTACGCCAACCAGGCGGGCGATGCCTCGGTCTCCGGATCGTCCACCTCCCCTGGCTACGACGTGTCGCGCACGGTGGATGGGGACCGCACCGCCACGCCGGGAGGTGCCAGCAGCTGGACGAACGAAGGTCCAGGTACGCTGCCGGCCACGCTGGTGCTCGACTTCGACGAGTGCCGCCGCTTCGAGCGAGTGGAGCTGTTCTCCACGGCGTCCTACGAGATCGCCGACTACGACGTGGAGATCTGGGACGGAGCAGGCTGGGTGGTGCTCGCGCGGACTCGCGGCAACGGGTCGTCCCACGTGGTGCACGACGGGCTGTCCGTGTACACCGAGCGAGTTCGCGTGGTGGTCTCGGGCGGTCCGGACATTCAGCCCGGCTACGCTAGGATCAACGAGATCGAGCTGTACTGATCGGCCGCGAACGGCGTTCGCGGCCAATCAGGACAGTGGCAACAAAGCTGCACGAGTCCGATCATCGGTCCGCGGCGATGCGTGACTGCAGCACCAGCAGGAGCGCGGGCCCCACGAACTCCAAGGCGATCCCCACGATCATGGGGGTCTCCAAGGGGTACTCGAGGGCGCCGAGGGCGCGGCCCACGCCGCCCATGACGAGTGCGAGCATCAGGAAGCGGAAGAGCTGCGTGGACTCGCGGATGAACGCCACGCAGTAGGCGAGCCCGAGCCCGACGGTGAACCAGATGGCGGCGTAGAACCGGAACTGATTGTCGTCGAGGGGCAACACGTCTGCGTCGAGGCCCAGCACCGCGCTCCGGGCCCCGGTGGCGAGCCCGATGAGTGCGTAGAAGGCCGTCAAGAGTCGCGTGATGATGGTCATGGGAGTGCCCTCCTTCCTCCCAGGGTGGCTCGTTGCACTCCATCGAGAAAGGTCATTGTCGGACCGACTGTCTCTCACTTTTTGATAGAATCGAGGCATGAAGCTCGAGAGCCTGGAAGAGCTGCGAGTGTTCGCCCAGATCGTGGAGTCGGGGAGCCTGGTGGCTGCAGCCCGGGCACTGGGGTTGCCGCCCAACACCGTGAGCCGCCGCCTGGCCTCGCTGGAGGCGCGGCTCGAGCTGCCGCTGTTGCATCGCACCACGCGCAGCCAGAGTCTCAGCGAAGCGGGTCGAACCTTGCTGGGGCGGGCGCGTCGCATCCTCGACGAGGCGGAGCTGGCGGAGGGGGCGCTGCGCTGTGACGCCGAGGGCTTGGTGGGGTTGGTGCGGGTGGGGTTGGGCAGTCCGCTGACGCGTCCCGACATGCTGTCGTGTCTGGCCGCGTTGCTCGAGGCGCATCCGCGGCTGCAGATCCAGGTGCGGGTGACGGACCTGCCGGTGAATCCCATCGCCGCAGGGTTGGACGTGGTGGTGGTGGGCGGGCTGCCCAACGAACAGAACCTCATCGCGCGCAAGCTGGTGGAGGTCCGGCCCGTGCTGGCGGCGAGCGAGGGGTACCTCGCACGGCGCGGGGTGCCCCAGCGTCTCGAGGATCTGGAGCACCACGACGTGCTGCGGTTCCTGATGGATCCGCCTCTCACGTCGTGGGTGCTCTACGACGACGAGGGTGAGCAACACGTCGTGCCCATCGAGGGGCGCTTCGAGACCGACGATGGGCGAGCGCTCATGGACGGCCTGATCGCAGGGCTCGGGATCGGCATCGCCTCACCCCGCCTGGTCCGCGCCACGCCCGCTCTTCGGCGGGTGTTGCCCCGCTACACGATGACGGGCGTGCCGCTCTATGCGATCTACCCGGCGTCGGGGCAGCGCAGCGCTCGCCTTCAGGCGGTGGTGGAGGCGCTGCAGCGAGCGGTGACCGCGGCCGACGAGGTGGCGCTGGCCGAGTTGTGAGGGGGGAGGGAGTGGGCGATACTGGATTTGAACCAGTGACTTCCACCGTGTGAAGGTGGCACTCTCCCACTGAGTTAATCGCCCAGTGTCTGCTGCACCTAAGCGGGGCTCCCCGGGCCGTCAAGGTGCCCGGGTGCATCCACACGACGATGGCTCGCTTGTCTCCCACGATCCGCTTCATCACGCTGTTCGCAGGCCTGATCACCCTCATGGTGCTGTGGGATACCGCCACCGTGGGGGGGCAGGTCGGCTACCTGCGGCTGGCGCAGGCGCCGGAGGGCTGGACCGGCACGATCCCGCTCGCGGAGGTGATCGAGCTGCAGCCTCCGGGCGGCTACGTGCTGCGCAAGTCCAGCGTGCGTATCGAGGTGAGCGGCGCCTCCACCGGGCTCGAGATCGGCCAGGAGTGGAGCGTGCACGGCACCTTCCGCGCCGGACGCCTCGTGGAGGCGTGGCGGGTGGCGGCCCGGGCGCGGCCGGCCAAGAAGCGCCTCGGCCTGCTCGGGCTTGGGCTCACGGCGGCGCTGGTGGGGCTCGCCGTGCGCCCTACGCGCGCGGGGCTGGTGCTCCGTGGCTGATCTCGTCACCCATCTGTGCACCGCACTGCTGCCGGCGAGCCTCGCCCCGCGTCGCTGGATGCTGCCGCTCTCGGTGGGGGGGGTGCTGCCCGACGCGCTGGGACGGGCAGTGCCGCTCGGCCTCGAGCTGGTGCGGAGCTTCGGCGTGCCCCTGTCCGATCGCCTGATCTGGCCCTGGACGGCGCTGCACGCACCACTGGGGATCACGCTCGTGGCGGCGCTGGTGGCGCTGTGCTTCGTGCCACGGGACCGCCGCACGGTGCTCCTCGGCCTGTGGGCCGGCGGCGCCCTGCACATCGGCCTCGACGTGCTCCAGGATCACCACGGACACGGCTACGCACTGCTCGCGCCCCTGTCCTGGCGCACCTTCGAGCTCGGCTGGATCGGCAGCGAGTCCACGGTGCCGTGGGCGCTGCCGCTCCTGGCAGTCACCGCACTCGCATGGGGCGCGCGCCTTCTTCGCTCACGCGTGACCACCGACCGCTACGGCGGGCTCACGGACCAGGCCAACGACCTGCGGCCACCCTGCGAGTAGGTGCCTTCCAGCCGCGAGCCATCGTAGCGGCCAACGAACTGCAGCTTGCTGCTCGACAGCGCCGTGAGGCGCACGTTCCCGTCGGCGTCGATGGTGCCGGCGAGCGCCTCCCGACGAGTGTTCGCCCCCGTGACCCAGACCGCGTCGGCCTGAAGGGCTCCGTTGGCTGCGTTGTCCACCCGCAGCTCGAAGGCCCGTCCGCTCGCCGTCCCCGTCCAGCGGCCCACGGGTAGGTCGATGGGGCGGGTTGCTGCGGGCTGCTCGACGGGCTCGGGGGGAGCGGTGGCCTCGGCCATGCCGTCGCCTGCAGGGGCCGGTGGCACACCCTCGGCGGGGCCAGCGTCGCCGGCATCGGCAGTGCCGCCTTCTTCGGGAGCCTCCTCCTCGCCGCCTTCCTCCATGGTGGGCTCTTCCGCGGCGTCTTCGAGGGTGACGCCGTCTTCGGTGCCCTCCGTCGAGGCATCGTCGCCCTCCGCCGTCCCCGCAGCCGGGCCGTCCTCCTCGGCTGGTGTGGGTCGGGCGATCGCGCCGGGAGGGGGCTCGGGGGCCTCGGCTCGACCCGAGGGCGCAGGCGCAACCGGCACCTCTTCGGGCTCGGGAGCCGTGCCTTCGGTCACCGACGAGGGAATCGCGGCGGCCGCCATCGGGGGGGCCTCCTCCTCGCCGGACTCGGCGGCCATGCGCGTGAGCACGGGCCACATCAGCACCGACGTGAGCACCAACGACCCAGCGACGGCAGCGAGCAGCATGCCGATCACCAGGGCCCCCGACACGCCGCGTCGTGGGCTCGAGGACGCCACCGGCTCGTCCGAGAAGGTCTTGCTGCTCGGGGGCGTGGGCGCGGTGGCGAAGGTGAGCGCCATCGGGATCGCGGTGGCGCCCGGAAGGGCGGACAGCGACGGATGATCAGCGACGCCGAGGGCGTGCGCGAAGCTGCGGCAGTCGTCGAAGCGCGCGTCTCGGTCACGGTCCATGGCCCGTGCCACCGCGTCGCCGATGGTGTCGGACAGATCCGGCACCAGCTCCGCGAGGTCGGGCGGGGTGCGCTCGATGGTGGCCGTGATCTCCACGTGACCCGAGGAGTCTTCCTTGGGCTCGTAGGCGCGGCGCCCGGCCAGCATCTCGTACAGGATGCAGCCGAGCGCGAAGATGTCGGTCCCGGCATCGACCGATGCGGAGTCGCGCACCTGCTCGGGCGCCATGTAGCCAGGGGTGCCCATGGACATGCCCGTGCGTGTGCCCGCCCCTTCCTCCACCACCTTGGCCAAGCCGAAGTCCGTGACCTTGGGCACCCAGCCGCCTGGCTCCCTCGCCAGGAGCACGTTGGCTGGCTTCAGATCGCGGTGCAGCACACCCGACTCGTGCGCATGGCACACCGCCGCGAGGATGGGAGCGAACAGGGACAGTGCGTCGTCGAGGGGCAGCGCGCCCGAGTCCTGGAGGAGGTCCTCCAGGGAGTGGCCGGAGATCAGCTCCATCAGCAGGGCGACGTGGCCGTCGTGGCGTACCACGTCGGTCACGCGCACGATGTTCGGATGGCTCAGCTGAGCCTGGATCCGGCCCTCCAGCAGCAGTCGCTCCGTGAGGCTGCGCTGGTGCCAGGTGAGGAGCTTCAGGGCATGGCTGCTGCCCAGCTCCGTGTGCCGAACCCGATAGACCTCGGCCAGTCCGCCCACACCGATGAGGGCCTCGACCTGGTATCGGTCGGCCACCATGGTCCCGGGTTGCAGCCTGGCTTCGTCATCCATCGTTGCGGTTCCGCTTCCCGATCAGGGTCTGCAGCCCTGCGCTCACCGAGAGTACGTCGGTCGGGTTGTTCACGGCCACAACCGTCTGCAAAACCGTAGCCGAGGCCGCGAGATCGAAGGGCCCCCGGATCACGATGGTGCCCCCGACGCGGGCGTTGAAGACGCGCAGTGCGCCCAGCCGGTCGACGTCGGTGAGCACCGTGTCGCCCCAGTCGACCCCGAAGGGCCGCCACTGACTGGTGGCGATGGGGCCGAAGGCGACCCGCCGTGCAGGCCCCACCAGGAACTCTGCGGTGCCGGTGAACTCCGACCCGGGAACCGGGGTGCCGAGGTTGTCGGGGAAGCTGCGGGTGAGGGGAAAGCGATAGCGCGCCAGCAGCTCGAGGTAGCCGCTCCAGTAGCCCTCCGAGCCCACGGCCCCAGTGCGGCCCATGGACACGAAGACGCCCGTGTCCAGGCCGCCCTCGCCCACGTTGGTGATGCGCTCCCGCGTGGCCGCGGTGAAGTCGCCCACGCGCACCTCGGTGCCGAGCGCGAAGCTGAAGGGACCCCCGAAGAACTCGTCCACCAGCAGGCCCTTGCCCCGCAGCTCGATGATGCCCAGCGTGGAGGTGGTGCGGCAGGCGCCCAGGCCCAGATCGACGCAGAGCTGAGCGTCGGGCCGATTGGCCTGCACCCGCCAGTAGGGGACCGACGCCTGCAGCTCGAACCTGCGCGTGAGCCCCACGGCTGCGATCCCCTTCACGGCGAGGGAGGACAGTCCCTCTCCGACGGGGATGACGGACCGCTCGCCGTCCACCACGATGGCGAGCTTGGTCAGGCGCTGAGCTTCGGCGCCGATGTAGACCGAGCCTTGCCCCTCACCGATGACCCACGGTCCCGAGCCAGCCTGCGCCACGGTCTGCATCCACAGGGCCGTCCACATCCACATTCCATCCCCCTTCGGTGCGCTCCGCCCGTCACCGACGACGACGCCCACCTGCTATTACGGTCCCAAACCACCAAGGGATCAACGTGGGGCGTCTCCGACTCGGCTTTCTGCGCGTTTATCACGAGTCCAACGCCTTCTCCGAACGCATGTCCACCCGGCGGACCTTCGAGCGGTACGGCCAGGTGTTCCGCGGACCGGAGCTCGATGCCCACCTGGCCCGCGGCTACGAGATCGGCGGCTACGTGAAGCGGGCCGAGTACGCGGGCTTCCTCGAGGCCTGCGGGCGCAACCAGGTCGAGGGCTTCGCCCTGTTCAACGCCCTGCTCCTCCCCACGGGACCCATCACGTCCGAGACCATGGACTGGCTCCGCCAGGAGGTGGTCGATGCGCTGCAGAGCTGCGGGGCACTGGACGGGGTGGTGCTGGCCTTGCACGGTGCGGCGCGGGCCGAAGGCGGGATCCCCGTGGACGCCGAGATCCTGGCGCTGGTGCGCGACCAGCTGCCCCCGTCGGTGCCCATCGTGGCTTCCTACGATCTGCACGCCAACCTCACCGCTTCTCGCCGCGAGGGGCTGCTCGCCCTGTCCGCCTACCACACCAACCCCCACCGAGACCTACGCTGGACGGGCCGAAAGGTCACCGAGATCCTGATCCGTTCGCTGCGGGGCGAGATCGAGCCGGTCTCCACCTGGCGAAAGCTGCCTGTCTTCCTGGGGGGTGCGCTGGGCGTCGACTTTCTCCCGCCGATGTTGGCGGTGACCACGCGCGTGCGCCTGGCCGAGCGCCGCGCCCGCGTGCTCGACGTATCGCTGTGCATCAACCACCCCTTTGCCGACGATGCCGATCTGGGCTGGGCCGTCAACGTCACCACGGATGGCGACCAGGCTCTGGCGGAGGAGCTGGCAGACGCCTTCGCCGACCGGATCTGGGCCACGCGGCACCACCCGATTCCCGCCAGCTACCCGCTGGAGGAGGCGATCGGGCGCGTTCGAGCGAGCCGCTGGGCGCGTCGGCTGGGGGTGGTGTCCATGGTGGACACCGGAGACGTGGTGGCCGCGGGTGCGGAGGGCAACAGCACCGATCTGCTGGTGTACCTACAGCAGGAGGCCCGCGACCTGCGTGCGCTGCTGCCGATCTGCGACGAGGGCGCCGTGGAGCGGCTGTGGGACGAGCCCGTGGGTGCTGCCGTGTCGGTGGAGGTGGGGCCGCCCAGGGCGCGCACGGTGCTCGAGGGGCGGATCATGCACCACCGTGACGGTGCACTGGGGCGCGGGATCACGGTGGACGCAGGACCGGCTCAGGTGGTCCTGTCGGACATGCCGCCCCTGACGATCCGGCCCGAGTTCTACACCGAGGCAGGGCTCGATCCCTTCAGCGCGGACATCGTGGTGCAGAAGTCGTTCTTCCACTACCTGGTCCGCTGGCCCCGCTACCACCGCAAGGCGATTCACTACCAGGGGCGAGGGGCCACGGATCTGCGGCACGTGCGGTCGCTGCAGCTGCCCTACGACGCCTACCCCACGATTGATCTGCCAGACTGGCGGGCGCACGACCGGAAGGTCCGCGAGCAAGGCTGAGCGCCGAACGGACCGTGGCGCGCACCTGACGACCGTCGTCGGCTGTGATCATCTCGGTTCGCCCTGGGGTTGGATGGGTACGCCCAGGCTGACTTCCGTCGCCCCGAACGGACCAACCTGGACAACGCGCTGGCGCGGTGTCTGCACGGGGGCACCGCGAATCTGTAGAGGAGGTTTGTCATGCGTGGAATGAACACCATCTTCCTGGTGGGTCGTGCCGGGCAGGATCCCGAGCTGCGCACCGGAAAGAGTGGGATCACCTGGTGCTCGCTGTCGGTGGCCACCCATCGCAACGTGAAGAACGAGGACGGCTCGTTCGACGAGGAGACGGACTGGCACGACGTGCGCCTGTTCGGCGAGCAAGCCGAGGCCTGCACGCAGCGCGCGGTCAAGGGCAGCAAGGTCGCCGTCGAGGGCGTGCTCGCCTATGACATCTGGGAAGACGACGACGGCAACAAGCGGCGGAGCCCGCGCATCCTGGGCAGCGTGTTCCGGGTGGTGGGGCAGCCTGGTCCCAGAGCGGTGGAGCAGGCAGCCGCCGATCCGGAGCCCGCACAAGCCGACACAGCGGACACTGACTCGAAGGCGGCCTAGTCCTGGGCGGGGTAGCCTTGCTTCGTGCCCTCGGGTGCGACCAGTGCGGTCAACGTCGCGGTGAACAACATGACTACTTCGGGCTCTCGGTGGCCGGACTGGCGAACGCGTCTGCACCACCTGATGTAGGATGGAAGCCGGCGCGGGGCCTTGGGGTTGCGGTGCGAGTCTCTGGACTCCTCCCGTGATCTGTCGTCCCGGAGATCTGATGCGCGCGGCCCTGCTCTTCTCTACTCTGGTGGTGGCTGCCTGCACCACCTCCACCCTCGACGCCAACGACCGCAGCTGCGCGGAGCTGTGCGACGAGCTCGTCGTGGTGTGCGCCTACGAGGCGTTTCCCACGCGGGAGAGCTGTGAGCAGGGGTGCCGCTACAACGCGGACCAAGGCGCCAACGTGCCCGGCCAGCTGGTGTGTGTGGAGCTGGCCGAGTGCGATCCCTTCCTCATCGTGGAGTGCGAGCATGACTTTGGCATCGACTGATTGGCGTGGTGGACTCGCGGTGGTGGCCCTGCTGGCCGGATGCGCCCAGGAGTACCAGGTCGCCGCACCCATCGACGTGGATCCGGCGGACGTGCTCGAGTGCGCGTTCTCTCCGATCTCGGGCACACAGCTGTCCGTCTACGACTGCAACCCCGTGTTCGCCGGCACCGACGAGAACTGGGGCCAGGGCTTCCGCTCCGTGGGCTTTCGCACCCAGTCCATCCTCGGGCACCCGTTCTACCAGATCTGGTACTCGGCCACGCCCGATGGAGATCTCGGTGACTACGGCCTGGGCTACGCCGTCTCCGGGGACGGGACCAACTGGGAGACCCACGCAGGCAATCCGGTGATCGACACCGCTCGCGGCTGGGACGACGATCTGATGGATCAGGTCCGGGTGGTCTGGGACGCCGACTCTGCGGAGTACGTGCTCGCCTACCAGGGCTTCAACCTGCGGGAGGGCACCTTCGGGATCGGCATGTTCACGTCGCCCGACGGCGTCGATTGACGGGCCTTCAACGGGGGCCAGCCGGTACTCGACCTGACCACCCCCGTCAACGGGGTGCGCTACTGCTGGCCGGTGGGCTTCAACTGGACGCAGGAAGATGGCTTCTTCGGCTACCTGGGCGGCTCCTCGAACGGTGAGGACGTGTGCCAGATCTACAGCTTCGGCGGGCGTGACCTGGATCAAGGGTTCCAGCTGTCGCGCGAGCCCGTGCTGCAGGCCGGGCCCGAGGCCTACGACGCAGCGGGCATGGTGAGCGCGGCCACGGTGCTCCACGAGGGGACTTACTACATGTTCTACGTGGGCTTCCGGCGCTGGGAGCCAGGTCCCTATGCGCGCTACTCGCAGAACCACACCGTGAACCTCGCCACGTCCACCGACGGGGTGAGCTGGACCAAGCATCCCGACAACCCGCTGCCCGTGAACCTCACGGCCCCCGGGGTGGTGGGGGAGGTCGCCGCACAGGTGGTGGGCTCGCGCGTGCACCTCTGGATCAACGACTGGTACGACGACCTCGGTCAGAGCGCCGTCGGCTACTACATCTTCGAGCCAGACGTCCCCGCGCACCCCTGAAACGATACGATGTCTCCGGACACTGTCCACGCCCCTGGATCCCTTGCGGACCGGGAGGCTCTTGGAGAACATCGTGAAGCGAACGACTGTGTTGGACCTTCGGAAGAAGAAGGCCGACAACGACAAGATCGTGATGATCACCGCCTACGACGCCACCATGGCGCGCCTGGTGGACATGGCTGGCGCCGACATGGTGCTGGTGGGCGACTCCCTGGGCATGGTGGTCCAGGGGCGCGACGACACGCTGGGGGTCACCCTCGACCACATGGTCTACCACTGTGCGTGTGTGGCCCGCGGCTCCGAGCGCGCTCACCTCGTGGGGGACATGCCCTTCATGTCGTTCCAGGTGAGTGCCGAGGATGCGCTGCGCGCCGCGGGACGTCTCGTTCAGGAAGGCCACGTGCAGTCGGTGAAGCTCGAGGGGGGCTCGACGGTGGTGCCGGCGGTGGAGCGCATCGTGGGGGCGGGGATCCCCGTCGTGGGCCACATCGGGCTCACGCCTCAGTCGGTGCACGCCATGGGCGGCTTCAAGGTGCAGGGGCGCTCCGAAGACGATGGTGAGCGCTTGATCCAAGACGCGCTCGCGGTGCAGGAGGCCGGTGCCTTCTGCCTGGTGCTCGAGGGGATCCCGCGGGAGCTGGCCGCCGAGATCACCCATCGCCTGGACATCCCCACCGTGGGGATCGGGGCGGGGCCAGACTGTGATGGCCAGGTGCTCGTGTGCAACGACGTGCTCGGCATGGATCTGCGGTTCTCGCCGAAGTTCGTGAAGCGCTACGCGAGCGTGGAGCAGGTGGCCGTGGAGGCCTTCGAGCAGTACGCCTCGGAGGTTCGAAGCGGGGAGTTCCCCAGCACCGACCACAGCTTCCATCGGAAGCGGCCCGCCAAGCTGGCGCGTCTGTACTGAGGCAGGATCCATGGAGCTCCTCGAGTCGGCCGCTGCCATGCAGCAGTGGGCCACTGCCCAGCGTGCTGGCGGTCAGCGCATCGGGTTCGTGCCCACCATGGGCTTCCTGCATCCGGGCCACGCCTCGCTGATGGCGCTGCTGCGGCCGCAGGTGGATCGGCTCGTGGTCTCCGTGTACGTGAACCCGCTGCAGTTCGGACCTGGCGAAGACCTGGACCGGTACCCGCGCGATCCGGAGGGGGACGCTGCTCTGTGCCGGGATCAGGGCGTGGATGCCCTGTTCAGGCCGCCTGATCTGTATCCGGATGGCTTCTCCACCTCCGTATCGGTGCACGGGCTCACCGAGGTGCTGTGTGGGGCCACTCGGCCCGGGCACTTCGAGGGGGTGGCCACGGTGTGTGCGCGCCTGTTCGGGCTCACCCAGTGCCAGCTGGCAGCCTTCGGCGACAAGGACTTCCAGCAGCTGGCCGTGCTGCGCCGGATGGTGCGCGATCTGGCCTTGCCGCTGGAGATCGTGGGCGCCCCTCTGGTGCGGGACGCCGACGGCGTCGCGCTGTCGAGCCGCAACAAGTACCTGTCGGAGTCCGAGCGAGGGCGCGCCCGCAGCCTGCACCGGGCGCTCTTCGGCATGCAGCAGCGCGCCGCTGCCGGTGAGCGAGACGTCGCCGCGCTGCTCGCCCACGGGCGCTCCCTGCTCGACGCCGATCGGGTGGACTACTTGCAGATCGTGGGAGCCGAGGATCTGCAGCCGCTGACCGGACTCGATCCTGCGGTGCCCGCGCGGGCGCTAGGGGCCGCCTTCTATGGCGCCACCCGCCTCATCGACAATGTGGCCCTCTGAACGCGGGCGCTGGTAGACGCTACAACGCTCCCACGGAGGGCTCGTGGATCAGAGCAACTGGGTGCTGTTCGGCTTGGTGGCGTTGATCGGAGCCAACCAGCTGCTCGTGCGCATGCCCGTGGTGCGTAGCCAGCCGCTGGCGTTCTGGGCGCTGAACGTGGTGGACCTGGTGGTGGGAGGGCTGGTGTTGGGCTTCGGCCTGCCCGGCTACGACCATGCGCCCATCGTGAGCTGGGTGGTGGGTCTGTTGCTGGTGCTCCACGTGGCGCAGAACCTCCAGCTGCGATCCAGTTGGGAGCAGGAGAAGCGCAAGGAGGCGCAGGCGGAGCGCGATGCGGAGCGCAAGGCCCGACGTCAGGCGCGGGAAGCGGCGGAGGAGTAGGGGAGCGCCCTACGTCGCGGCGCGAACGATGTTCAGCACCTCGTCGTCCGACAGCAGGCGGTTCTCCGCCTTGGCCGCGGTGAAGATCGCCTCCACCAGCTGGTCGCGAGGCTCGTAGCCGCGAGCCTGCAGCCAGTACTTCACGTTGGACACGCCCGACTGGTGGCCGATCTCGATCTCCTGCTTGCGGCCGAACCAGCTCGCGGGAACCCCGCTGTAGATCCGGTCCGCGAGCCAGTCGTCGCCCTTCGCCTGTGCCTTGATCACCGCAGCGGCGTGCACGCCCGTGCCGGTGCGGAAGGCGTCGCGGCCGAACACCGGGTAGCTCACCGGGATCGGCACCTCCACGTGCGCGCTCACCAGGTCCACCAGCTCGGCCAGGCCCGTCAGATCCTGCTCCTCGGCGCCCTCGAGCTTGAGGTTGACCAACAGCAGATCCAGCGGCGTGTTGCCCACGCGCTCGCCCACCCCCAGCACCGTGCCGTGGATCCGGTCGCAGCCCGCCTGCACGGCGCGCAGGGCGTTGATCAGCGACAAGCCGCGGTCGGAGTGGCCGTGCCAGTCGATCTTCACCCGATCGCGCACGCCCTGGGTGCGCAGGTGGTCGTCCACCCAGCCCACCAGGTTGCTCACGCCCGGAGGCGTGCTGTGCCCGACGGTGTCGCAGAGCACCAAGCGCCCAGCGCCCTCCTCGATGGCCGCGTCGAACAGGCGCCGCAGCGTGTCGGGTTGGCTGCGCACCGTGTCTTCGGTCACGAAGGTCGTGGGCAGGCCCGCCTGCACGCCCATCCGCACGGCATTG
Organism: Myxococcales bacterium; assembly: GCA_019634415.1. Lineage (GTDB taxonomy): Bacteria > Myxococcota_A > UBA796 > UBA796 > DRPG01. The sequence goes on along the minus strand of JAHQVJ010000224.1, from coordinate 54,666 downwards.
CGCGTGAGCTGCTCGAGCTTGGCCTCGTCCCACGACTCCGCCAGCATGCGGATGGGGGAGCTGCCCAGGAAGGTGAAGATCTCCACCGGCACGCCCGTGCGCTGGCTGATCTCGATGATGGGCTGGATGTCGTTGGGGTGGGTGCGCGCCGCGCAGCCCACGGAGATCGACAGCCCCTCGTCGCGCACCACCTCCACCAGCGTCTGGGAGTCCGCCACCGCCCGCGGGCCGGCACCGGGTAGGCCCACGTTGACGCTGTGCACTCCGAGGGAGGCCAGCCGTCGCACCACGTCCTTCTTGACGTCGATGGAGGGATCCGTCACCGAGGGGCACTGGATCCCGTCGCGAAGGGTCTCGTCGTGAAGCTCCACGGCTCCGAGGCCGAAGGTGTGCTGGCCCTTGGTGTTCCAGTCATAGACGACGTCGTTGCTCACGTGACTCCCCCTACAGCGCTTCCACGACCACGGCGATTCCCTGCCCGCCGCCGATGCACGCGGAGCCGAGACCATACCGCTCCGACCGCCGCCGTAGCTCGTGGATCAAGGTGGCGGTGATGCGCGCGCCCGAGGCACCGAGGGGATGACCGATGGCGATGGCGCCCCCGTTGACGTTGGTGATGGAGCGATCGAGGCCGAGCTCCTTCTCCACCGCGATGTACTGGGGCGCGAAGGCCTCGTTGACCTCCACCAGCGCCATCTGATCGAGCCCGATCCCCGAGGTCTCGATGGCGCGCTTGGCGGCCGGCACGGGGCCGATGCCCATGATGGTGGGATCACAGCCCGAGACCCCCCAGCCCACCAGGCGGGCGATGGGATCGAGGCCCTTGGACTCGGCCCAGGCGGCATCGGCCACCACGAGGCTGGCGGCGCCGTCGCAGATCCCCGAGGCGGTGCCCGCGGTGACGGTGCCGTTCTCCTTGAAGACGGGGGGCAGCTTGGCGAGGCCCTCCGGGGTGGACGAGCGAGGGTGCTCGTCGACGGCGAAGGTGGTGACCTTGCCCTTGCGCCCCTTGATCTCCATCGGAGCGATCTCCGCCTCGAACTTCCCGGCTTCCTGGGCGGCCGACCAGCGCTCCTGCGACAACAGACCGTAGACGTCGGCCTCTTCACGGCTGATACCGTACTTCTCGGCCAGGTTCTCGGCGGTGATGGCCATGGGCATGCCGGTGTTGGTGTCGGTCAGGCACTCCCAGAGCAGGTCCTGCATCTTGGGGGGCTTGCCGAAGCGCGCCCCGTCGCGCAGCCCGTAGGTGACGTGGGGCGCCATGGACATGTTCTCGGTGCCGCCGCACAGCACCACGTTGGCCTGACCCGTCAGGATCTGCTCCGCGGCATTGACGATGGCCTGGAAGCCCGAGCCGCACAGTCGGTTCACGATGAACGCGGGCACCCGCTGGGGCACACCCACCTTCAGGCCCACGTGCCGCGCCAGGTAGATGGCGTCGTTGGCGGTCTGCAGGACGTTGCCGTAGATGACGTGGTCGACGTCTTCGGGCGAGACCTTGGCGGCCTGCAGGGCGGCCTTGGCGGAGTGGATGGCCAGGTCGGTGGCCGTGTGCTTCTTGAGGGTACCCCCCATGGTCCCGAAGGGGGTGCGGACTCCAGAGAGCACGACGATCTCACGCCGGGCGATGTCGAGGTTCATGGCGGCTCCGAGGCTGGGCTCGCTCCCTAACCTGGGATGTGCGCCTTCGAGACCGGCTAGGCCACGCCCAGATGGACCATCAGCGCGTCCGTCACCGCCTTGGTGGACAGCTTGCCGCCCAGCTCCTTGGTCACCTGGTTGTTCAGCAGGCACTTGCGCACCCCGCCCTGGATCTTCTTCTCCAGCTCGGGGTGGCCCAGGTGCGACAGCATCATGCCTGCCGACAGGTGGGTGGCCAGCGGGTTCGCGATGCCCTTGCCCGCGATGTCGGGTGCGCTGCCGTGCACGGGCTCGAACAAGCTCACGGCGCCCGGGTGGATGTTGCCCGAGGCGGCGAGCCCGATGCCACCCTGCAGCTGAGCGCCCAGGTCCGTCACGATGTCGCCGAACAGGTTGTTCGTGACGATGACGTCGAAGCGCTCGGGCGCTCGCACCATCTCCATGGCCAGCACGTCCACATACAGGTGGAAGGCCTCGATCCCGGAGAACTCCTCGGCCACGGCATGGAACGTGCGCTGCCACAGGTCGTGTCCGTGCCGCATGGCGTTGGACTTGTCGGCCATGCACACCGAGGGAAGTCCGTGCTGCTTGGCGTGCTCGAAGGCCGCCCGGATGATGCGCTCCACGCCCTTGCGCGTGTTCAGCTCGGCCTCGATGGCCACCTCGTCCGGCGTGTCGCGCTTGAACTGCCCGCCCACGCCCGTGTACAGCCCCTCCGTGTTCTCGCGGAAGACCACCATGTCGATGTCGCGGGGGCCCTTGTACTTGAGCGGACAGCGGCGCTTGTCGAGCAGCTTGACCGGGCGGAAGTTGACGTACAGGTCGAGCTGGAAGCGGCAGCCGAGCAGGATGTCCTTGGCGTGCACGTTGGAGGGCACGCGCTTGTCGCCCAGCGCGCCGAGGAAGATGGCGTCGAACTCGTCGCGGAACCGATCCATGGTCTCGGGTGGCAGCGTGGTGCCGTCGCGCAGATAGCGCTCCGCTCCCAGGTCCATCTCCTCGAAGGACAGGCCCAGCTGGTGCACCTCGTCCAGCGCCTTCAGCACCCTCATCCCCTCGTGGATCACCTCTGGGCCGATCCCGTCCCCCGCGATCACCGCGACCTTTGCCATGCACCCTCCGTGGGGGCGCCGGATATCCGCCCCGTGGGTGAGAGGCGAGCCCCTCGGACTCACTCTCCGAAGCCGGTCCGGAACGACAGCAGGTAGGGAGCCGAGGGCACGCCATCGAGGTCGTCCACCTCGATCCAGACCGCGGTGGTATTGGCGGGAATCAACGACACGTCGATCTCGAAGGCTCGCCCCACGTCGCCACGAATACCCACCACGTCGAGCTCGGTGCGGGGGCCGTCGGCGGTCAGGGTGGCGGTGGTGGGGTCCACGTCGATGCTCATCTCCACCTGGATCGTGCCGAGGCTCGGATCCACCCCCGACGATCCTGCCTCGGGCACGGTGCGCACCACGGCGGCAGGCACCCCGGCGAAGTCCGCGTCGGAGGCGGCGGTGGTGAACAGGAATGGGTAGGCGACGGAGCTCCGCCCCTCGGTGTCTTGGAAGTTGGCGAAGGTGCCGCCGGGGTCGTTGAGCCAGGCGAGGTAGGTGGTGTCGGGATCCAGCGCCACGTTGGCCATCACGTGGGTGCGGTCGTCGACGTAGGCCACGTCTCCGCTGGGAGTGGGCAGCGAGCCGACGGTCACCCAGGACCAGCCGCCGGTGGCCATGCGCTTGCTGAAGCGCACCTCCAGCGTGGTGGCGTCCACGTTGGTGGCGCCCGCCGCGGGAGTGGTCTGCACCACCACGGGTGGAAAGCGATCGAGGCTGACGTCGTTGCCCTCGGGCACGAAGGTGGAGGTGCCGCTGTCGGTGATGGGGGATGTGTCCGTCGTGCTCGACGTGCAAGCTACACCCAGTACAATGAAGCCAATCAATGGAAACCTCCCGGCTCGTCCACGCTACCGCACCCGGACGATGCCGATCCATGGAGACAGCCGTGTTGTGGACCCTGATCGGATGCTCCTCGTCCTCACCGATTCCGCTGGCCGACGGCGTGAAGATCGACAAGCTCACGTGGAGCCAGGGCACCGAGGTGGTCTGGCGCAACACCACCGAGGACTTCGCGGGGGGGCATGCGCCACCGCCGGTGGTGCAGGGGCGTGAGGGGCTGCTGCGCGTCTACGTCTCCGCGGAGCGACCCGGGGCATGGAGGGAGCGCCAGCTCGAGGTGCACGTGGAGGTGCAGGGGCAGCCGGTGCGGATTCGCGAGGTGGATCCGTCCACGGACTGGCACGACGCGCAGCTCGGGTCCACCGCCAACGTCTGGATCCCGGCCGCCGAGATCGGGCCCGACTTCGCGCTCACGGTGACGCTGCGGGAGCCCGGAGGTGCGGGCGACGCGGCCGTGCTTCGTCGGCAGGTGTGGTGGGCCTCGGACGAGCACGACGTGCGCGTGCAGCCCACGGACGTGCTGTCGCTGCACCTGCTGCCCTTCGAGGTGGACGGGTTCGTGCCCGACACGGGCGAGGAGGTGGTGGCGCTGGTGCGGGATCGCCTGTTCGCCACCTTCCCCGTGAGCGAGGTGGAGGTGGTGGTGGAGCCGGTGCGCAGCTGGGAAGCGGGCCTGGGCCCGGCCGAGGGGTGGGAGGCCCTGCTGGCCGAGGTCTCGGCGCTCAGGGCCGACGCTGTGGTGCCGCCGAACACCTACTTCTACGGCCTCGTGGAGCCGGCCGAGAGCGCAGAGGCGTTCTGCGCTTCCTCCACGGGCTTCTGCACGGGCGGGGTGGGCACGCTGCCGGAAGGTCCCTCCGAGCCATGGCATCGCGCTGCGGTGGGGCTTGGCTACGACAGCGTGGCCGACACCCTCGTCCACGAGCTCGGGCACAGCCACGGCCGACGCCACACGCCCTGTGGGGGGGCGGGGTACCCCGATCTCGACTTCCCCTACGACGACGGCGAGATCGGGGGCTGGGGGCTCGATCTGGTCACGCAGCAGCTGCGGGATCCGCGCACCCATCGCGACTTCATGAGCTACTGCCAGCCGGCCTGGACCTCGGATCACACGTTCACGGCCCTGCGGGATCGCATCGCAGACGTGGCGAGCAGCGACCGGTCGGTCTCGGTTCCGTGGAGCACGGCGTTGCGAACGGCGTCGGGGTGGGCGCGAGGTCCCGCGCTGTGGGCGAGCCCCACACCCAGCGGGCAACGCGCGAACACCCCCTTTGGACCTGGCTGGGCCACGGCCTTGGCCGACACGACGGGGCAGCTCGTGCTGCTGGAGGATCCCGAACGTTCGCAGGCGCCGTAGGCTGCGGCTCAGCGCACCTCGAGCTCGTGGGTGCCGTCGAGGGTGCTCGACAGGGTGATCCAGGCCGTGTCGCCGTCTTGGGTGACGTAGACCTCCTCGTCGAGCTGCAGCGGCTGATCGTCCAGCACCACCGTGTGGACCTGCAGTCCGTGCACCACGAACAACGGGCTTCGCCATGGCTGGGCGATGGTGATCGCGAGCGACGCGGCGTCGCCGTCGGCCTCCACGTGGAAGCCAGCCACCGTGGGGTCGTAGCCAGCCGGATCCCAGGTCACCGCGTCGCTGCGCCCGACCCCTCCGGGTCCGCTGCTGCGGAGCGTGCCTTGCTGCGCCGTCACCGTGGCGTCCAGCAGCGCCTCCACCTGGGCGACCTGTTCGTCCACCACCGCGTCCGTGTGTCGGCCCAGCACCACGTGTACCGAGTACGACTGGTAGGGGTAGCCGTCGGAGAAGCCCGAGTACCCGTAGTCGGGATAGGCATCCTGCCCCACGGCGCCGTAGTTCATTCCCCAGGCCACGCGCTTGCTGCCGCTGCCCCAGGGCAGCTCGTACTGGTTGAGCTGGAAGGTCCAGTTCCACTCGGGGGGCATGGGGCCGTCGGGATCGGCTGTCCCCCAGGCGTCGAAGAACCAGTACCCACCGGCGGCGTGCTGTGTCTGGCTCTGGGTCTGCACGGTGCCCATCTCGGCGTCCGCGCCGACGGACCAGGCGAGCACGTGGGGGATTCGGTTGGGCTGGGAGTAGTCCCAGCCGCTGTCCAGGGTGATGGGAGCGGTGGTGCTCCGGAACCGGTAGTGGTCTCCCCAGCCCACGCCGTCCACGTCGACGCCTGCCCCTGCATCCCACTGCAGATCGCCGTAGGGCGAGCGTGAGTCGGCGGCCACGGCATCGGCGGGGGCGCTGCTGGTGTCGTAGGTGATGGACCAGATCGGGTGGTCCCAGCCGGTGGCGAAGAACCACTGCAGGGTCACGGCCACGTCGAAGCCGTCGATGGGCTGCTGTACGGTGTACACGTGGCGGAGGTGGTGGCGGCCCAGCAGCGGTGTGGACCAGGTGCCGGCGTAGTCGTAGGACAGCGTGGCGGTGGAGTCGAAGTGGCTGACGGCGTAGCCGAAGCCCGGGTGCCGATCGAAGCTGCCGTCGATGGTGCGGTCTTGGTAGGTCAGACGACGCAGGTACCCGCCGAAGTGGCCTGATGGATCCTCGCGATCATTGTGGACGAGGTGGGCGGTGCGGGGCGTGCACGCGGCATCCTGCCAGGCGATGCTGAGACCTTCGTAGCCGTCCAGCGAGGTGTCGTCGGCGGTGAGGGCTGGGCACGGCGCGCCGGTGGGCCGTGTGGTGGAGCTGGTGTCGCTCGTGCCGAGGGTGACGGTGCCCGCCACGTCCGTGGGGTCGTCGGGGGACTCGGTCGACTCCCTGGGGGCGATGAGGACGCATGCCGACAGGCCGAGGGGGATCAGGCAGCGCAAGACGGGCTCCGGGCAGGCCGTCGATGGTGGGGTGTCGCCCGTAGCGATGTCAAGGCTCGGGCGTCAGCCTGCGTCGGGGGTGAGTCGCGCGGCGAGCTGCTCCCAGATGTTCGCCGCCCAGTGGCCTCCCGTGTCGGCGGCCAGGGCCTCGCAGATCGCCTCGTCCAGCGGCTGCAACGTGTGGTCCGGCATGCGCGACCAGTAGGCGGGCCCGTCGTCGGAGAGGCTGGAGCGCAGTCCCTCCACCAGCTTCCGGGCGATGTGGAAGTTCGCGTCGGTCACCAGTCCCAGCCACAGGCTCGACAGACGTGGGCCCACCATGGGCACGCGGAACATGAGCGGGCTTCGCTTGTCGCACCCGGCTACTCGGGCCAGCACGGCCTCTGCGGGGAGTCGCTCCGGGCCGGGCAGGTTGTACCAGGCGGATCGGGGCTCGGGGTGGGTGACGGCGTGCACCAAGGCGGCCACCACGTCGCGCACGCCAACGGGGCTGCTGCTGCTGTTCAGCCAGCGTGGCAGCGCCATCACCGGAAGCCGCATCGCCAGGTCGCGCACCATGCGGAAGCTCTCGGAGTGGGCGCCGATCACCATGGCGGCGCGCAGCTCGGTGGTGGGCACCGGACCGTCCCGCAGCACCTCTCCCGTGGCCAGCCGGGCCGCCAGGTGGCTCGACACTGCTCCCTCGGGCCTCGGGCCTCCGAGGTACACGATGTGCTCCACGCCGTGCTGCTCCGCCGCCTTCCGCACGGACCAGGCCGCCTGTTGCTCGAGTCGCACCAGGTTCCCCGCGTTGTCCATCAGGTGCACCAGGTTCACCACCACGCGCGCGCCCCGCATCGCCGGCCCCAGGGTGTGGGGGGCGAGCACGTCTGCGGCCACCCACGACCCTTTCGCCTGACGGCTCGGCCGGCGGCTTCCCAGGCGGACGTGCAGTCCGAGATCAGCCAGCGCCACTGCGAGATGGCGTCCCAGGAACCCACTCGCACCCAAGATCAATACGTCGGCTTCCTTCATCGACCACTCGTCCTGGAAAAGGCGAACGTTAGGGGATCTGCATGCCCGACACGCGAGCGCTGGCACCCCCCACCCCGTATTCATCCTTGCGCGTTCCGGTTCGCCTGACGGAGCCAGACGCGGCTGCGCTGTTGGCCTTCGAGGACGAGCACCGAGGGCGCAGGTTCAACCACGAGCACGTGGCTGCGTCGATGGGCCAGATGCCCCCTCGCTCGTCGCACGGCGTGGCGAGTCGCGTGGTGGGAGCGGACGAGCAGGCCTTCGATCGGGTGGCCCGGGCCATCGGGCGCTGGGCCGTGTTCGAGCAGCCCTGGCTGCGTCTGGCTCCGTTTCGGCAGCCCGTGGCGGCGGGGCACGCCGTCACCTTCGCGTCGCGTCAGATCGGCCTATGGATGTTGCATCCCTGCCGGGTGGTGGCGGTGGTGGACGAGCGGGAGGGCGAGGGCTGGACGAGCGGCATCGCGTACGGCACGCTCCAGGGTCACATGCTGTCGGGAGAGGAGCGGATCGCCGTGCACTGGGACCGGTCGCGCGGCGAGGTAACGGCCGAGATCCGATCCTTCGCGAGCCCGGGCCATCTGCTGTCGCCGTGGGTGCAGCCGGTGATTCGAGCCAGCCAGGAGCGCTTCCGACGAGGAGCGCTGGATCTGCTCGAGCGATTCGCCGGCGGTTGAGCGAGCCCTACGTGGGCGGCTGGAAGGGTCCACGATCGGGCCCGGGAGGCTGTCGCACGTCTGGGTTGGACACGTCGACCCGCCCCTCCACGATCTCGGCGCTCAGGCGCACGCAGCCGTCGCAGATGGCCACGGACGGGCCCGCGACGAGCTTCTCCACCTGGTGACGGTGGGCGCCGCAGAACGAGCAGGTCAGCTCGTCGTCCGAGGCTGTGCGCCCCAGGCCTTCGAGGGAGACACCGACCACGACGACGAGGATGAGCCAGCCCGCCCCGGCGCTCGGCGGCCACGCGAGGACATAGGCTGCGGCCCCCACCGCGACCACGCCGAGGATCGTGAACAGCCAGCTCAGAGCGCGATGCATCGGGCCTGCTATCGCCGCGATGGTGGGTCGGCACGGCATCGGCCCGGTGACATATGCGAGACTTTCTCCATGATCGAGACCGCCAAGCTCGCTGGCTACCTCGCGGCCCACGCACTGTGGTCCGTGTCCGAGGGAGCCCTGCTCATCCCCACGCTGGGCTCTCTGGGCCCGGACGGCTCCCGAAAGCTGGTGCGCTTCGCCACCAACAACGTGGAGGACGGCGTGCTCCAGGGGCAGCAGACACTCGTCAGCAACCCCGAGGGGCTGTCCCGCGCGGTGCTGATCTACGACGGCTACCTTCCTGGGGAGGCAGGGCGCACCGACGCGCTGCTCATCGAGGCGGTGGCCTATGGGGCCGCGCCGGAGCGCCTGCAGATGGGCGTGCCCTACCGTCATGCAGAGCATGCCGAGGGTTTCGCCGTGCACCAGCCGACCATCCTGGAGCTGTCCGATCCGCAGCGAACCGACGCGGTGCACGAGGCCTTTCGCGAGGGGGTGGGCTCACACGAGCACGGAGCCCGGCTCTGGAGCGCCCACCTCGGCTGACGGTCAGCCTGGCCGGCAGACCTGCACGCCGCGCTGCACGCCGGGCCGCTCCATGAAGCGGGCCACCCAGGCGTGCACGTGGGGGAAGTCGCCGTAGCCCACGGCGTCCTTGCCGTCGTAGAAGTCCAGGGCGTTGATCCAGGGCACCGTCATGATGTCGGCGATGGTGAACTCGTCCACCAGCCACTCACGGCTGGCCAGGTGCCCGTCGAGCACGCCCAGCAGGCGGGTGACCTCCTTGCCGTAGCGCTCCTCTCCGTAGGTGTCCGTCTTGCCCTTGGCGAACTTGTAGAAGTGGCCGAACTGCCCGAACATCGGCCCCACGTGGCCCACCTGGAAGAGCATCCACTGCAGGGTCTGCAGCTCCTTGCGCGGATCGGTGGGGAGCAGGCGACCCGCCTTGCGGGCCAGGTGCAGCAGGATCGCCCCGGACTCCATCAGGGCGATGGGCTGGCCGCCAGGGCCGTCGGGATCGATGAGGGTCGGGATCTTGGAGTTCGGGTTGATGGCCGCGTAGTCGGCGTCGAACTGGTGATTCTCCATGATGTTGACGAGGTGGGCCTCGTAGGGGAGGCCCGCCTCCTCCAGCATGATGCCGGCCTTCTGCCCGTTGGGGGTGGCCAGGGAGTACAGCTGGATGCGGTCGGGGTGCTGGACGGGCCAGCGAGCGGGGAAGAGGCTCATGGCGTGACTCCTGTCGCGTTTCCGGCCGCTGTATGGTGTGATGACCGCGCTGGAGCGGGGATCTGCGGGAAGCGCCGCACCTGCAGCCCCGCGCCGAGGAGACCATGTTCGCTGGCCACTATGCCCCCGCGCTCCTCGCGCGTCGGGTCGCTCCGGAGGCGCCCCTGTGGGCGCTGCTCCTCGCCGCACAAGCCGTGGACTTCGGCTTCATGTTCCTGGGGTTGGCGGGGGTCGAGGGGGCGGCCCTGCAGCAGGAGGCGCCGCGGTTGGTGATCACCGAGGGCGTGTGGACCCACTCCGTGCCCATGACCGTGGTCTGGTCGGTGGCGATGGGGGCACTGGCGTGGCTGGTCACCCGTCGTGGAGCGGTGGCGGTGGCCATCGGGCTGGTGACCGCCAGCCACTGGCTCACCGATCTGCTGGTCCACACCCCGGATCTGCCGCTGGGGTTCGTGCAGGAACCCGCAGTGGGGCTGTCGCTGTGGCTGTATCCACCCGCGAGCTGGGTCCTGGAGGTGCTCTTGCTCCTCGCTGCCACGGCGTGGCTCGCTCCGAGGCTCGCCCCTGCGCAGCGGAGACGCGTGTGGGGGCTCACGGGGATCCTCGTGTTGCTGCAGAGCCTGTCGGAGTGGGTGCTGCCGCCGCCCATCACCTTCTCGGAGCTCGCGGTGAACGCGCTGCTCGCCTACGTGCTGATCGCGGTGGTGGGTTGGTGGGTGGAGCGCGTGCGGTAGGTCGGCCGTCGGTGCTCGGGGAGCGGGATCAGGGGGGCTCCGAGCCCCGGAGCGCCATGGCTGCGGCCCACCACACGCGGCTGGCCACCGTGTTTCGGTGGGGGGCGGGCTCGTTGCGCTGCCAGGCCTCGAGTGCTGGACGCACCCCCTCCAGCCGATCGTCGCGAAGCTCGGGGTTTCGCAGCTCCGGGACGTCGCGCTCGATGGCCAGGTGGCCCAGGGCCAGCACTCGCGCCCGGTGGTCGTCCTCGGCCGCCGCCTCCGAGGCGATGGCCTGGAGCGCGTCGGCGGCAGCTCGTCCCTCCAGCTGATCCGCGATGGCGAGCCCCAGCTCCGCGACGCGCCGCGGCGGGTGGCGAGCTTGTGCGGTCGCCGTGTGGTGGCCGGCTTCGAACCAGGGTCGCGCCTCGGTGGTCGCACCTCGCATCAGGGCCAGCAGCCCCAGGTTCAGCTGGGTGGACGCCACCGTCTGGTGCTGCTGCAGGTCCGTGCTGCGACCGAGGGCCTCCTCGAAGGTGAGCTGTGCGGCGTCCAGCTCTCCGAGCTCGGCATGCACGATGCCGAGCTTGCTCACCACGCTCGCCACCTGACGCCAGCGCTCGAGGCGTCTGGCGAGGAACAGCGCCGACTCCCACGCGTCGTGGGCCCCCCGCAGGTCTGCCTGCAGGAACCGGAGGCTGCCGATGGTCTGCCACACCCACGCCGATGCGGCGTCGTCCCCGAGACGGGGCAGGTGCGCCGACAAGATGCGCAGCCCCTCGGCCGCGTCTCCAGCGCACATCGCCAGGTGCCCGGCGGTGTTGTCGAGCTGCAGTCGCAGGGCCTCGGTGGGGTGGGCAGCGCGGGCTTCGTCCAGCCAGGTGCGCGCCTGTGTGGCAGAGCCTCGGTCGGCATGATGGCGGGCCAGCTCGATGCACGTGGCGCAGCGCAGCTCCGCAGAGGTGGCGTCGCGCGCGATGCGGGTGAGGGTGTCGAGGGGATCTGCGGGGGTCGGTTCGGCCCGTCCCATGACGACGAGCTCCAGGGTGGCCCGACGATGGTCCTCGGCTCGACCCTCCTCCGCGGCGCGCTCCTGCAGTCGCTTCAGCTGCGCCCGTCCCTCCAGGCGCCCCTCGAACCAGGCGGCGAGCGCGCGACGACGAGACACCTCGAAGGTGGGCTGGGCGTGGGCCAGCAGCGTCTGTCGGGCGCGGGAGGTCAGCCTGTCGCCCACGACGTCGTCGATGGCCAGCACCAGCGAGGTCAGCGCCGCTGGCGTGTGGGAACGTGCCAGATCGAGCAGCTGGGTGTCGGTGCTCGGTTCGCTTGGTGACATGGCTTCTTGCACGCCGTGGAGCGCCCACCCCTCGCCACGGATGGTGTGCACGTGCTGGGGCTGGGAGGGATCCACCTCGATCTTGGTGCGTAGCCTCCGGATGGCCACGTCGGGCGCTCGGCTCACCACCTGGGTGTGGTAGCCCCACACGTCCTTCAGCAGCTCCTCCCGCGAGACGGGCTTGCCTGCGGCGCGCGCCAAGCGAGCCAGGAGCTGCGTCTCTTGGCTGGTGAGCCGTACGTCTGGGCGATCGGCGCGCTGCGTGGTTCCGGTGTGCAGGTCGATCCTGCATCCTGGGAGATCGAGGAAGCGAGGGTCCATGACTCTGCGACGGTAACAGCCGGTTTCGATGCCGGGGCGCCCTGGCGCTGACCCGGTACCCGCTCGTCAGGCACGGACCGGAGGCTTCATGCGCTTCACCTGGATCGCTGCGATGCTCGTCGCCTGTGACGAGACCCCCTCGACGGATGTCCCCGCCGAGATCACACCACCCGCCGAGGAGGGACCCTGTGAGGACCGCGTCGGCGGTGCCCTGGTCACCTTGGACGTGGCCGGGGAGGGACTGGTGGTCTGGATCACCAACGACGCCTTCGTCGACGTGGCGCTCGAGCGCATTGGGCAGCCTCCGTCGCAGGTGATCAACTTCACCGAGCTGCGGCACGGCACGGACTGCGACGGGCGCTACTCCTGGCACGTGGCCCCGCACGCCGTCGAGCTCGCGGACTTCGCGGCGGAGGTGTGCGACGGCAGACCGAGCAACGTGGAGGACGACCCCAGCTACTGGATCGACGAGCTGGGCCAGTTCTGCCCCTGGAGTGCCGCCGTGGTCGCGGTGTCGGACCAGCGGTGAGGTGCGCCTACGATTCGCCCTCGGCGATGCGCCGAAAGCGCTGGAGGGTGTCTGCCGTCGCCCCAGGGCCCGGCACGATGGCCATGTCGTGCGTGGCCATGGGCTGACCGTCCTCGTCGGCGATGCGCACCGGAGGAATCGGCCGTCCCGTCCTGCGATCGAGGACCAGCATCGGCTCGTTGCCCGGACCATGGATCCATCGGTCTCCCCACTGCCGCAGCGCCGTCATCACCGTGGCGAGGTCCTTGCCGGCCGGGGTGAGGGCGTACTCGAAGCGCTGCCCGTGACGGCCTGCGTCGATTCGAGCGAGCACGCCGTGCTCCTCGAGGTGCTGCAGCCGCTGCGAGAGGATGTTCTTGGCGATGCCCAGGCTGCGCTGGAAGTCCACGAACCGGCGCGTGCCGAAGAAGCACTCCCGGAGGATCATCAAGGACCAGCCATCGCCGATGGCGTCGAGGGCCTTGGCGACTGAGCAGTTGGCTTGGCGGAAGCGGCTATGCATGACAATATGGTTTCAATATGCTACCAAATTGGGCGTCCTTCAAGGGAGAGTGGCCATGTCCACCGATTGGCGTCCTACGGCCTGCATCTTGTGCGAGTGCAACTGTGGCATCGAGGTGGAGCTCGGCGGAGAGGACGGGCGCCAGCTGGTCCGCTTCCGGGGCGACAAGCGCCACCCCATCTCGAAGGGATACGCCTGCGAGAAGCCTCATCGATTGAGCTTCTACCAGAACGACCCGCACCGGCTCACCCACCCGCTGCGGCGTCGGCCCGACGGTACCTTCGAGACCATCGACTGGGACACGGCCATCCGCGAGGTGGCAGCGCGCCTGGGCCGTGTGCGTGACACCCATGGCGGTGCGTCGATCTTCTACTACGGAGGCGGAGGGCAGGGGAATCACCTGCCCGGGGCGTACGCCTCGGCCACGCGCCGGATGCTGGGCTCCCGGTATCGCTCGAGCGCGCTTGCCCAGGAGAAGACGGGCGAGTTCCTCGTGGCCGATCGCATGGTGGGGAGCATGACCCGCAGCGACTTCGAGCACTGCGAAGTGGGCGTGTTCCTGGGCAAGAACCCCTGGCACAGCCACTCGATCCCCCACGCGCGAGTCACCCTGAAGGCGCTGGCCAAGGACCCCGACCGGACCCTCGTCGTCATCGACCCGCGGCGCACGGAGACGGCCCAGATGGCCGACATCCACCTGCAGGTGGCGCCCGGCACGGACGCCTGGCTGCTGGTGGCCCTGGTGGGTGTGCTGCTCGAGGAGGATCTCGTGGACCACGACTTCGTCGCGGCCCACGTGGACGGGCTGCAGGCCGTGCGGGATGCGTTGGCGGCGCACTCCATCTCCGAGTGCTGTGCTGCGTGCGACGTGCCCGAGGCGCTGGTGCGGAAGGCGGCCCGGCGGATCGGCACCGCGGCGTCGGTGGCCAGCTTCGAGGACCTCGGTGTGCAGATGAACCGCCACTCCACCGTGGTGAGCTACCTGCACCGCCTCGTGTGGCTGCTCACGGGCAACTTCGGCAAGCCCGGCACCCAGTACACGCCCACGCCCCTCATCCGCTGGATCTACGGCGACACAGGCAAGGTCAGCCCGGTGGTGGGAGCGCCCATCATCGCCGGGCTTGTGCCCTGCAACCAGATCGCCGACGAGATCCTCACCGACCACGAGGCCCGCTACCGCGCCATGATCGTGGAGGCGTCGAACCCGGCTCACTCGCTGGCCGACAGTCCCCGGATGCGGCAGGCCCTGTCGTCGCTCGACACCCTCGTCGTCATCGACATCGCCATGACCGAGACCGCGCGGCTGGCGGACTACGTGCTGCCGGCGTCGACCCAGTTCGAGAAGGCAGAGGCCACCTTCTTCAACTTCGAGTTCCCCGACAACGCCTTCCAGCTGCGTCCGGCCCTGTTCGAGCCCCCCGAGGGGCCGCTGCCCGAGGCCGAGATCCACGCCCGGCTGTGCGAGGAGCTGGGTGCGTTCACCGACGCCGATCTGGCACCGCTGCGAGCGGCCGCTCAGCAGGGGTTGCAGGCGTTCGGAGCGGCGTTCCTCCAGCACGTGATGGGGAACCGACAGCTGGCTCACCAGGCGGCGGTGATCCTCTACCGAACACTGGGAGAGGTACTGCCTGCGGACCGCAAGGAGGGCGCGGTCCTGTTCGGCCTCACCTTCCAGTTCGCGATGGCCAACGCCGAGCTGCTGGCCCGCGCCGGCTTCGAGGGGCCCCCTCCGATGGCCGCGATGGCCTTGTTCCAGGCGCTGCTCGACACACCCACGGGCGTGGTCTACGCTCGCTCCAGTTGGAGCGACGTGAAGCCGGGAACGCCCAGTGGCCGCATCCAGCTGGACCTGCCCGAGTTCCTGACGGAGGTGCGGAGCTTGGGCACGCCGCAGCCCCGCGACCCGCGCTTCCCGTTCGTGCTGTCGGCAGGGGAGCGACGCTCGTTCACCGCCAACACCATCATCCGGGACCCCGCCTGGCGGCGAAAGGACGCACAGGGTGCACTGCGGATGCACCCCGACGATGCATCGGGGCTTGGCGTCGGAGACGGAGGCCGCGTGCGTCTGTCCACCAAGCGGGGCTCCGCCGACGTGCTCGTCGAGCTGTCGGACACCATGCGGCCCGGCCACGTGTCCCTTCCCAATGGTCTCGGGCTGGCCTATGCCGACGGCGCCGCCGGGGTGGCGCCCAACGAGCTGACGTCCACGGAGGACCGGGATCCCTTCGTGGGCACACCGTGGCACAAGCACGTGCCAGCACGGATCGAGGTCATCTGACGTCGTCGGCGGATGCAGCCCCGTCCATCGCCACATCGCGCCTTTCGTGGAGGGAGTGTGGCGCCGCTCGGCGCTGGATCGGAGGCGCTCTCTTGCATCGAATAATGAATGGCATATTCATTATTTAGGGGGACGGACCCATGCCGCAGACGCTCAAGGCGGATGTGCGCCAGCGCATCGAGGTCGCAGCCATCGAGGCCTTCGCGCGCGGGGGGTACCACGGCACCACGATGGGTCGGATCGCCCAGGGGGCCGGCGTGTCCACGGGCAACGTCTACCGGTACTTCCGTGGCAAGTCAGAGCTGTTCCACACGGTGCTCGACGACGCCTTCCTGGCCCGCTTCGAGGCGTTGCTGGATGCGCGGCTCGCGTCGCTGGCCTCGCTGAGCACGCTGGCTGCGCCCGATGCTGCGGCCTTGCGAGACCAGTCGGCGCTGCTGGACTTCTGGGTGGCCCATCGGCTGCGCGTGGTGTTGCTCCTGGATCGCTGCACCGGGACGTCGCTGGAGGCATTCGGCGAGCGCTTCGTGCAGCGCCTGACCGACCGGTTTGCGGCCCACCTCGAGGCCCGGCTCGACGGGCCGCTGCCAGCCCACGTCCGCATGGTGCTCGCCAACATCTTCGACGCCACGCGTCGCACGGTGGTCTCCCTGCTGGAGCACGGCGGCTCCGACGCGCAGCTGCGGCGGTCGTTCGCAGTGTTCTGGAGCTATCAACTCGCCGGCTTGGCCGGCTTCGTGGAAGGGGTGGTCGATGGGTGAGCTGTGGAGGCTGGATGCAGTGGCGCAGGCGAGCCTGGTGGCCTCTGGGGAGGTGACGGCCGAGGAGCTCGTCGAGGCGTCGCTGTCGCGCATCGAGGCACTGAACCCGTGGCTGAATGCCGTGGTGGGCCTCGACGAGGACCGCGTGCGGTCGAAGGCCGCGAGCCCGGGTCCGCTGGCTTTCGTGCCCACGGTGCTCAAGGACTCGCTGCCCGCGGTGGGGCTGAGGGCGGCGATGGGGAGTCGCTTGTTGGCCGGGTACCGCCCCACCGAGGCTGTGCCCTACACGCAGCGGCTCGAGGAGGCGGGCCTGGTGGCGCTCGGGAAGACGACGATGTCGGAGCTCGGGCTGCTGGGGAGCACCGAGACACAGCTCGACGGTGTCACGCGCAATCCCTGGGGTCCGGATCTGTCGGCGGGTGGTTCGTCGGGCGGGTCAGCGGCGGCGGTGGCGGCAGGGTTGGTGCCGGTGGCCCACGCCAGTGATGGCGGAGGATCGATCCGACTGCCGGCATCGCTGCACGGCCTGTTCGGGTTCAAGCCGAGCGCGATGGCCACGGCACCGGCCTACCCCGTGGAGAACGAGTTCGTGCGCATCACGTCGGAGCACTGCTTGTCTCGGAGCGTGCGCGACAGCGCTCTGTGGCTCGCTCTGACGATGCGCGAGCCAGCCGCTCCGGTGGCGCCGGGGCCGCTGTCGCCGCTGCGCATCGGGGTGTACTTCACCGATGCCTATGGTCGGGAGGCGTCTGCCGAGGGCCGAGCCGCGGTGGAGGCTTCCGCACGTCTCTGTGCCGATCTGGGCCACCACGTGGAGGAGGTCCGCCCACCGGTGCTGTCGGGGGAGGTCATCTCCGATGGCTTCTTCACCATCGCTGGAGCGGCGGTGGCTGGGATTGGTCAGATGATGGAGCGCATGCGGGGGCGGCCACTGGTGGCCTCGGATGTGGAGCCCTACACCTGGTCGCTGCTGCGCTGGCACGAGGATCGGGGCTCGCAGCTACACACCGCCACCCTGGCGAGTCTCGAGGAGCAGGCGGTGGTCCTGCGTGCGTTCCTGGGTGAGGTGGACGTCGCGTTGTGCCCGACCTTGGGCGGACCCCGACCGCGGCTCGGTCACCTGGCGCCGCACCTGCCCCTGGACACCATCCGGCGTCGCACCGAGCGGCTGGCGGGCTTCACCGCGATCCACAGCGTGGCGGGGGTGACGGCGATGTCGGTTCCTCTGCACTGGACGGGGGAGGGGCTCCCCGTGGGCTGCCACTTTGCAGCGTCGTCGGGCCAGGACACCTCGTTGCTGCGGCTTGCGTTTCAGCTCGAGCAGGCTGCGCCTTGGCGCGACCGCTGGCCCGCGATGGTGGGCGCAACGGGTGCCTGAGCCGGTGGTCGCGCCCACCCCGCGACCATGGCGGGAAGCAGCACCAGCGTCGCCAGCCAGCCGAGCGCGATGATCGAGGCCAGCAGCGCCCCCACCACCCGGTAGGGCACGAGAGAGGCGAAGAGCAGCGGAGTGAAGCCCACGGCGATCACCAGCGCGTTCCGGGTGAGGGCCCGCGCGGGCTCCTCGAAGAAGGCTCGGAGCGCTGCGGCGGGGTCGCCCAGCTCCGCCAGCAAGTGGCGGAAGCGCTCCACGAAGTGGATGGCGAAGTCCACGCCGATCCCGAGGACCAGCGTGGAGAGGACGGCGATGGGCATGTCGTAGGGCTTGCCCCCGAGGCCCAGGGCGCCGTACACCACGCCCACCGTCCACAGCACGGGGGTCACGCTCGTCAGCGCCCAAGGCACCGAGCGGAACAGTAGACCCATCAGCAACAGGACCACGCCCAGGGTCGTGGCGAAGGCCCGGAGCATGCCGCTCACCATCTCGTCCTGCCACACCAGGTTCAGGTAGGTCTCTCCTGCCCACTGAGCGGTTACCCCGTCGGGGAGCGGGTTGTCGTCGAAGAAGTCGTCCGTGGTGCCCACCAGCGACGCCATTGCCTGGTTGTTGCCGCTCGACAGCTGCAGGCGGAGGTTGGCGTGCTGGCCGCTGTCGGTGATCAGCTGCTTCACGAGCGGACTCTGCTCGGCCGCAGCGGTGAGCTGCGCACGGATCTCCTCGGTGGAGCCACCCTCGACGAGATCGGCATAGGACGTCGACGAGCCCACTACCTGGGTGCGACCCCAGCGGTCTTGCAGTCGTCTGATCTGCCGCACCATCTGTGGCGTGTGCAGGGCGTCGGGGTCCTCGGCCCGAAGGAGCAGGTTCGCCCCGAAGGTTCCGGGCAGTCGTCGGTTCAGCTCCTCGGAGGCCACTCGCACCTCGCTGTCGGCGAGGAACCAGTTCACGGGATTGTCGTCGACCTCGATCTGTCCGATGGCTGCCGCCGAGAGCAAGGCCAAGCCTGTGAAGCCAGCCATGATGTTGACTCGCTGCGCTGCCGCCATCCGACCCAGCCAGCGCAGCCCTTCGGCCAACGACCGGTCGTGGTGGGCCAGGGCCGGCGAGGCCAGCCAGGTCTCCGGCAGCAGGATCACCAGTGCCGGGACCAAGGTCAGGGTCAGCAGGTACGCGGCGAGCACCCCGAGGGCCACGAACACGCCGAACACCTGGATGGGTGGGATCGGGGCCAGGGCGAGGGCCGCGAATCCGACGGCGGTGGTCAGGGAGGTGTAGGTCAGGGGACGGATCAGCCCCGTGTAGACCTCCCGCAGGACCTGCTGGCGGTCTGTCGTGGCGCCGTACCGGTCGTGGAACTCGCTGAGCACGTGCACCGAGTCCAGGATGGCGATGGGCATCAGGAAGATGGGGATCATGGAGCTCATGATGTGCAGGGTGTGACCTGTGCCGATGAGGGCGCCCATGGTCCAGATCACGCTGAGGCCAGCCACGGCCATGGCTGTCGCCACGAGGCTGATGCGTCGGAAGAACCACCACATGATCGCCATGATCAGCAGTCCGGCGAGGGGAGCGAACACCGCCATCTGCACGAACATCTGGCTGCCGAAGGCCTGCTCGGCGAGGGGGAGTCCGGTCACGTAGGTCTGGTGCTGCGAGAGCACTGGCGAGTCGCCGATGGCGCCCTCGACCTGCGCTGCAACCGCTGCCGCATGGGACTTGTCCCGAAGGGGGACGAACAGGGCTGCCGTGCTGCCGTCCTCCGACAGCACGTGGCCAGACAGCAGCGGGTGCTCGTCCACGGTGCGGACCAGCGCATCCACCGTGGCAGCGTCGGACAGATCGGGCTCGGTGCCCACCGCGGATGCGAAGGAGAGCACCTCGTCGGCGACGACCCCGTCGAGACCTTCGATGTCACGGCGCAGCGCGTCGACGGCGGTCAGGGTGCGGGGCGTGGCGACCCCGTCGAGGTCGACGATGCCCACGACGATCATCTCGTGGGTCGCGAAGCGCTGGCGCATCTCGGCATTGCGAACGCGCACCTCGTGATCGACGGGGAGCATGTTCTGGGGGTCGGTGTCGATCCGGACCGAGGTGGAGAACAGCGCGGCCAGCAACGCGAGCAAGGCAGCCAGCCACAGAACGGCCCGCGGTCGGCGTAGGCTCGCCTCGACGATGGGGGGCGCTGTCGGGCCGACGGATTCGGTGGGATGCATCGGAGATCCTCCAGGAATGGAGGATTCGTAGGCGGCACCCGGTGACGCCAGGTACACAACTTGTGCCGGGAGGTGTCGTGCCGGCTCTGGGGGTTCCGTCGAGGTCGCACTGAACGATGCGCCTCGGGGCGACGTGCGCTGGCTCCGAGCCCACAGCGGCGTGTGATTGTCTAATCCGAAGCTTCGTTTCTTGGTATCCCAGGTCAAGTGGGTGCCCACAGTCGTTATGGTCTGTGGCCCACACGAGGAGACGATATGCGGTTTCTACCCTTGGCCCTGCTGTTGAGCGCGTGCGCTGGCGACGACAAGGACACCGACACCGATACCGACGTCGAGACCGACACCGACACCGACACCGATGCGGACTCCGATGCCGACACGGACACGGACGCCGACACGGACGTGGAGGACGCGCGGATCCGCGTGATGCACCTGGCACCCGATGTGGGCGTGGTCGACGTGTTCGTCGACGACGGGGCGACGCCGGCGTTCCCGGACGCGGACTTCACGGACGGCACGGACTACGCCGATCTGCCGCCAGGCACCTACGACTTCGACGTGAGCCTGGATGGAGACCCCGCCACGTCTCCGGCCCTCACGCTCGGGGCCACGCTCGACGAGGGCGTGAGCTATGCCGCGGTGGCCCATGGCTACGCCGGCGGAGAGCCCGCTGCCGCGCTGACCGCGTTCGTCGAGAACTCCGACGACGTGCCCGCGGACACCACCCGCATCCACATCGTGCACGCCGCCGCCGACGTGGGCCAGGTGGACGTGTACGACGCCAACGACACCAGCGCCGCCCTCGTGTCCGACCTCGACTACGGAGCGGACGCCGCCGATCTCGACATCACCCCTGGCGCGCTGGTGGTGGGCATCGACGTCGACGACGATCCGGGCACGCTGGAGTTCACCTTCGACGTGCCCGATCTCGGCAACCAGTACGTTTCGGTCTATGCGGTGAACCGGCAAGCCACCGATGGTGGGCCGCTCGATCTGGCGCTCGTGGCGCACCTTGCGGACGGGACCACCGCGACCCTCGAGCCCATCGTGAACGACATCCTGTCGCTCACCTTCGACGACAAGGGGTCGATCAAGGGATGGAACGGGCTGGCGGACGCAGCGACGGCCGATGCCACCATCGCCTGGAACGCAGCCGGTGGGAACCCCGGTGGAGCCCTGGACATTGCTGCGGTGAACTCCACGTTGAACGGGCGCGCCTACATCTTCGAGTTCAGCACCAGCGGACTCGACTTCAGCGAGAGCAGCGACATCAGCCTCACCTTCGATCTGAAGCTCGGCGCGCCCCTCGTGGGAACCGCAGTGCAGCTGCAGACCGAGCTGCCAGGCGTGGGGGCGGTGAACAACTTCAACCTCGAGAACGGCAGTGGTCTCAACGACAAGACCTGGACGCCCTTCAACTTCGACTTCAAGGGTGTGGACACCAAGGGCGACACCTTCCGGATCCACTTCAACCTGGCGGCGGGTGCCTTCAAGGGCGCTGGCGGTGGCTTGCTGGTGGACAACGTGGTGCTCAACCCCACGCCTTAGGGCGGTTCCTCCACCACGGACAGCTCGTAGACCAAGGGCGGCTGGTCCGCGTCCATCATGAGGACCAGGTCCGTCACACCCAGGCCGATGGGCGTGAAGATCAGCGTTCGCCCGTCGTCCTCGATCTCCGTGGTCAGGATCGTCGGGTCGGGAAGTCCGATCGCCACCGGTGAGGTCTCCGTGGTGATGGTGAAGGGCTCGTCCGGCGTGGTCTGGAGGGGGTTGTCGGGGTCGTACTCGGATTCTTGGGGGGGCATCACCGTGGTGCGGTAGTACTGTTGCTCCCCGTCGTCGAACGCTACCCTGACCACGGTCTCGCCTTGTGTGAGGCCGAGGATCCGAAAGCTACGTTCCGTGAGCTCTTCGATCTCCACCACGGAGGGGTCGGCAGATCCCACCAGGGTGGGTGTGCGAGGAAGCGTCAGGACCAACGACAGGCTCTCGATGATCTCGAGCCAGCTCTCCTCGTAGTCCGGAGCCGCGGGAGCTTCCTCGTCGGGTACGGCCGATCCGAGGAGCGGCAGCTTCGGTCGCAGCGGCCAGAGGGCGAGCGCCAGCACGGCGGCGGCTGCCAGCGCCAGGACGATGTTCGGCCAGCGACGCCGGGGTCTTGCCTGTTGCTGCACTTGCTGCCACACGCCGTCGAAGTCGCCGCTGGCTTCGTAGTCTCGAATCGTCTGCACGATGTCCTCCTCGGTGATCACGACTCCTCCCGCAGCAGCGCCACCACGTCTCGTCCCTGCGCATCCAAGATCTCTCGGAGGCGCTTGCGTCCTCGGTGGAGGTGAACCCTCACGGTGGAGGGGTCGAGCTCCAGGGCGTGAGCTGCCTGGGTGGGGGTTCGTCCCTGCCAGTCGCACAGGTCCAGCACCTCGCGCTGCCGGACGGGCAGCTCAGACAGAGCAGCCAACGCGGCTCTGGCCGTGCTGTCCAGGTCGAGGGCGCGATCCAGTCGGGACGGAACACTCGGCTCTCGCTCGGCCACCTCCCGCCGCGGTCGTCGGCTACGGGCCACGTTCCGCACGATGGTGCGCAGCCAGGTGCCGAAGGGGCGCACGCCGTCCCAGGTGTGGGCGAACCGAACGAATCGGAGCAGGGCTTCCTGCACGACCTCGTCCGCTGCCACGCCATCCGCCGTCTCGAGGAGTGCCCAGCGCCGCATGGGCCCGAACCAGGCCCGAGCGACTTGCTGCTGGGCGCTTCGATCGCCTCGTCGGGCGCGTTCGAGCAAGATTGAGTCGTCGGGTGGAGGTGCCATCACCGAGCCCTACCGAGGGAGTCGGCGGAGCGTTTACGCGGAACGTCAGCGCGCGTCGCGTTGGAGGAAGACGTGGGTGTCGGTCTGGGCTGTCACGACGAAGCCCACACGCTCGTAGCCGGCCCGAGCCCGTACGTTGGTCTGGAACACTCGGATCCGAATCGGCAGGCCGAGGCGATCGGCGATGGCGAAGATCCGGTGCGCCACCGCCGTTCCGATCCCCCGACCCTGATGCTCGGGCGCGACGTACAGACGTCGGAACTCGAGGTGGTCGGCGTGGGTGGTGATTTGTTGCGCGCCCACGTCCTCGCCATGCCACGACAAGATCTCGTAGGTGCCGATGGTGTGTGGGTTCGTGTTCTGGCGCTGCAGCTCGTCGCTCCAGGCCCCGTACTGCGCGATGGTGGCAGGGCTCATGGCGCGCTTCTGCACCTGGAGCACGAAGTCGAGATCGTCCAGCGTCGCGGTGCGCACGCCCAGGCTCATGCTTCCTCCGATCGCGTGGATCGTGATCCGAAGGCAGCCAGCGCTTCGGCCATCCAGTCGAAGACGATGCGCAGTCGCCGGCTCGATCGGAGCTCCCGATGCGTCACGAGCCACAGCGGCACCTGGACCGAGGGAAGGTCCTTCCAGGCACGCTCCACCGTCGGATCCGAAGCGGCGATCTGGTCGGTCATCACGCCGATGCCGAGACCGGCCTTCACCATCTGCCAGCCCACCAGGTGACTCTGGCTGACCGCGTGGAGCTGATCGAGCTCGATCTGCAGGTCGAGCTGCCGCAGGCGGTCGACCATCCGTGGGGATCGGTCCAGCCCTACGAGCGCGGCGCGGCTCAGGGCGTTCGCGTCGATGGGACGGCCCAGTGCGTCGAGGTACGCCGGGGTGGCGTACAGGTTGCCCGATGCGGATCCGACGCGCCGCGCCACCAGCTCTGGCTCTGCGGGGCGAGAGGTGCGGATGGCCAGGTCCGCCTGTCGGCGTCGCACGTCCGCGGCGGCGTCGATGGCGAGCACGTCGACGCGGATCTGGGGATGCGCCTGCCGCAGGCGGCACAGAATTGGTGGCAGCACGTAGGCCGAGAACACCTCGGTGGCGCTGATCGTGATCCATCCCTCGATGGCCTCCGCGTGTCCCGATGCGGCCGTGGACAGCCCGACTGCACCTTCCGCCATGTGCTGCGCGTGCAGAACGAGCTGTTGGCCAGCGGGCGTCAGCACGAGGCTGCGACCCACCCGATCGAAGAGCACGATGTCCAGCTCGGACTCCAATCCCTCCACCTGTCGCGACAGCGTGGACTGGGCGAGGCCGAGGGCCCGGGCGGCGGCAGACAGGGAGCCCTGCTCGGCCGTGACCAGGAAGGCGCGCACCCGATTCCAGTCGAACCTCACCGCACTCCAATCCATGCGAATACGCATAACTGTTCTGCGCGAATTCGGAGGGATGGGCGTGCCCCTCGCCGCTAGTCGAGCTGCAGGAGGTCTTCCATGCACGCCATCGTTCACGACGTCTACGGTCCGCCCGAGGTGCTCCGCATCGAGGAGCGGCCTTCCCCGCGGCCTCGCTCCGACGAGCTGTTGGTCGAGGTGCGTGCCACCTCCGTGACCACGGCGGAGTCGCGCTTTCGGTCGGCCACCTTTCCCCCTGGCCTCTCACCGGCACCTGCTCCGCGGAGCGGGGCGGTATGTGTTCGTGGAGGGCGGGCTGTGGGAGCTGTGGCTGTCGGCCTGGACGTGGTTGGGAGCCGGAATCCCGCGCGATTCCGTCGCGCCACCGTTCCCTTGGGCCCTTGCCTTCGGCTGCGGGCTCTTCGGACCCAGGGTGCTCGCCGGCGTGGCGGTCGACAGTCCGCGAGCGCTGGCGGACGTCGCGCAGGCCGTCCGAGACGGTCTGATCCGCCCCGTGGTGGGGGAGCGATTTTCGTACACGTCGGTGGTGCAGGCCCACCGCTTCGTGGATGCGCGACACCGTCGTGGAGCGGTGATCCTGGACTTCGATCCACCACAGACGCTAGAAAGAGGCCATGTCCGACCACGCCACCGAGTACCGACAGTACCGCTTTCGCCTTCCTCCGGGAGCCACCGACCTACTTCTCGTGAGGCACGGAGAGTCCGCGCCGGGTCGTGTCGGTGAGCCCACACCGAAGCTCGAGGGCCACTCCGATCCCGCGCTCGATCCACGAGGGGAGGAGGAGGCACGCCGCGTCGCGGAGCGGCTGAGGGGAGCGTCGCTTGCCGCTGTGTACGTGAGCCCGCTGCGTCGAACGCGGCAGACCGCAGGGCCCCTCGTTCGGGCACTGGGCATGGAGCCCGTGGTGGAGCCCAGGATCCGAGAGGTCTACCTCGGGGAGTGGGAGGGGGTGACCTTCCGGAAGAACACAACCGAGCGTCACCCCATCGCCCTGCGCATGTTCGCCGAGCAGCGGTGGGACGTGATTCCAGGTGCAGAGCCCCAGCAGGCCTTCTTCGGGAGGCTGCGCGAGGCGGTGAGCGACATCGCCGCTCGCCACCCAGACCAGCGCGTGGCCTTGTTCACGCACGGTGGCGTGATCGCCTCCATCGCACATCTGGCGACCCAGAGCGCGCCCTTCGCCTTCCTGGGAGCAGACAACGGGTCGCTCACCCACGTGGTGATCCATGCCGATCGCTGGCTCGTCCGACGGTTCAACGACACGAGCCACCTGGCGACGGATCTGGACGCACCGCCCACCGACAGACCATGATCGTCGGGGAGATGCCATGACGTCCGAGTCTTGTCCGTTCTGCGCCTATGCGGCCGGACGGTTCGCGTCGGAGCTCGTGGTCTACGAGGATGCGCACGTCCTGGTGGTGCCGAGCTTGCATCAGTGGGCGCCGAACCGAGGTCATTGCCTCGTCGTGAGCCGCGCCCACGTCCGTGACCTCTACGGGTTGCCCCCCGAGCTGGCCGGACCGTTGCTCAGCGCCGTGGCAGACGCAGCGCGTGCTGCGAAGGCGGCCTTCTCGGCAGATGGAATCACGATCCGTCAGAACAACGAGGCAGCGGGTGGGCAGGACGTCTTTCACATCCACTTCCACGTCGTGCCGAGGTTCGAGGGGGACCGTCGTAGCCGAGGTGAGTTCGCCGTCGTCGACGAGCCCACGCGCATCGCTCAGGCCCTTGCGCTGCGGCGCGCCTGGCCTGCCTGACGACTGCGTCGGCGTCATCGACGCTTCGTGACTGCCTCCACGTGGCACCGACGACGCCTCGCCGGTGTCCGTTCCTCTGGAAGGGAGGTGTGTATGGCAGAGCTACCGGCCCGGGTGACGGGAAGGTCGGTGCCTTGGGCTCGAGATCTGGCCATCGTGACGGGGGCGAGTGCCTATCTCGCTCCGTGGCTCGTCTGGGGGGCATGGTCCATGTCGACCATCGCTGGGGTGTGTGGGGTACTGACCGGTGTTGCGATCGGAGTGACCACGCCCTGGCTCCTCGAGCGGGTGCGAGGCCGCGTGCCGCTCCCCGTGCTGGCTGCCCTCGGCTTTGGTGTCGGCGCGGCCTGGGGTGCTGGTGTGGGGGCCTTCGTGGGGATCATGGGGCCCACCCTCCTCGGGCCCACGAACACGGCCCTGGCGGCGGCCATGATCGGGTCCGTACAGCTCGGGCTCTTCTGGTTTCCCTACACGTTCCTCACGGTGCTCGGAAGGCCCACCTGGCCTGTGGTGGTGGCGTCCTCCGCCCTGGCTCCGGTGGTGGGTTGGCTGGTGTTCTCCGCGCTGTTGTGAGTGTGGATATGGCGGTGGGGCCAGGCCCGGTGGTTGCCATGTTCCTTCCGATCGAACTCCTTCCGTTTCGCGTGCGCGAGCGGCTTGGGGACTTGCCTCCGAGGTTGCTGACGGCCGTGCGGGATGCCCAAGGGCGAGCGGTCCTGCGGGACTGGGCACGAGAGCGGAGTCATCCGGAGCTGCTGGAGGCACTGCGCCCAGAGCACTTCTTCCGGCATGCGCTGGGATTGATCGTCGACGACGTGGCGCCCGGAGAAGACGCCGAGGTGGAGGTGTCCATCGATCACCTGGTCGTGAAGATCCGCCAACGCGACTTCCGCTGGTCGCGGCAGAGCGACGGGGTTCCGAACCTGGAGGACTACTGTGCGGGTACCTGGCCGTGGCGGGACCAGCTGCGGGAGGCCATCTGGGAGCTGGGGCTGCGCACCACCGGACTGGACGAGCTGTTCTGCGCCCAGGAGGGGGACGGCGCGCGCGGCGTGGACAGCGATCTTCGTTGGTACTCGGGGTGGGAGCCACGGTCCGAGCTCGAGCGCTTCCGGGTGTCGTCCTGAGGACCGGTGCGCGTGACGGTCACGCGCGTGACCTCGACGGGAGCTAGCCGAGCGCCTAAGTACCCGCCGCGTCGGAGGCAGGTGTGTCCCACGGTGACGAGCTGATGAAGGTGTTGATCCACGACGGCGGGGTGGACACCGAGACTACCTGGGCTCTCCGCGTGCCCAGCCCTCCGGGCCGCGTCTTCGTCCGGCTGGACAACGTGCCCTTCCTCCACGCGAAGCCGACCTTGGGCGACGTGATCGAGGTCGTGCAGGATCCCGCCCAGCCGGGATTCCTGTCGTTCGACAAGGCGGGACGATCCTACGACGAGGTGTGCTCGGCCCTCGTCGAGGACTCGGGCCGCTATGCGGTCATCGTGACCTATACCTGCGAGGACAGCCAGCGCTTCGGGGCGCTGGCCGCGTGGATCCGTGAGGGGGGAGAACTACATCCGGAGGGAGCCTTCGGCCCTCGCGACGGCGAGCCTGGCACGATGTACTTGGCGGTCGAGGCGCACGTGGAGCCCGACGAGGTGATGGCTCGGCTCGACACGAACGGCTTCGGCTATCGATTCAGCCTCGTCCACCCGGTCTGATCAGCCGCGACGCAGCTCGCGGCCAATCAGTACAGTGGCAGCGCAGCTGGCACGAGTCTGACCGCCAACGTCATCGGGTCCGCGGGGCCACCTACTCGTTGGTGGGCGTCGTTGCCGTCGGGCCGGTGCACGAGTCGGCGACCTCGTCACGCAGGCAACCCTTGTCATCGACGGGGCGGTCCTGGACGCGGGCGCCATGGATCAAGCGGAGCTTTGGGCCACCCACGGGCGCTGCGGGCACGCTCGTGACCTGGGTGCCGTGGACCACCCGCATGTGGGCGTCGCTGGTGGGAGCGATGGTCCGCTGCTCCACGCGCGCGCCTTGGACGAACCGAACCTGCCCCACTCGGCCCTCCTGGGCCTTGGCGTCGGTTGCGATCTGTTCGATCTGTGGCCCATGGATCAACAGCATGGTCTGGGCGGGAGCGTCGGTGGGACGGAGGACGGTCGCGGGGGGCGGATTTGCCAGTGCTGGGAGCGCTGCTGCGGCCAGTGCCAGGGCTCCGAGGACGACAGGACCGAGGTCAGAGACTCGACGGGCGGATGGCACGGTCTCTCCGGGCAAGTAGGGTGGAGGTTGTCGCTCTGTATCTCGGCGGGTCCTCACACGATGTGATCCCTTTCTGGATGGGACAAGACCAGATTTGATACATGCGGATTTGGTGGAGGGATGCGCTGTGAGGGTTTTCATCAGTCGAGCAGAGGAGGACAAGTTCCATTTTGAGGCGGTGAAGTCGAGGATAAAGGCGGATAGTGAGTGTGATGATATTTCGTGGTGGTCTGCCCATGACAACCTGAGGTTCGGACAACAGCTGAAGTCGACCATAGAGCAGGCCGTCAAGCGTGCAGACGCGTGCCTGTTCATTGCAACTCGCCAAAGCGTGGCGAGCCAATGGTGCATGGCAGAGCTGGGTGCCTTTTGGGCGACGGGTAAGCCAGTCCTGACACTTGTGGGGGACGGCGTCTCGGTCGATGATCTCCCTGGATTGTTGAAGGGAACACTTGCCAAACACTGGGATGACGCAAAAGCGGAGCAAGACAGCATCGGGACGGCCTTGAAGCAGCTGATACCGGCGAAGCCCGACCTGGAGGACCGAGAGAAGTTCGTCGATGCCGTCGCAAAACGGGTCGAGACAGGCATGCGGCATCTGCTCGATCTGTCGCCACAGCACATCGAGGACTCATTGACGCTTATTATGCTTGCTGCTGCAGGATGGTCCGAGCGGTGTGCGGAGGACGGACGTGCAGTCGAACTGCAGAAGAACGTGAAGTTCACCATTCAGGAGCGGCTTCAAGCTCTAGCCGGCGAGCGAAGATCCGACCTGGTCAAGCTTGCCACTGCGACGGTCGGCCATGTCGAGTGGTTGCGCGACGCCGAAGGTGGCGGTGGAAGGGTCTGGCTTGCCCTGAGTGCCGACTCCTATCGGCGCCGCGACGCTAGCTACCCGTGTGTGATGCTTGGGTTCTACCTGGTGGACGACCTGGAGAACGATCTCGACGGGACGTGCATTGCCTCGGCGATTGGTGTGTTGACGAAGGAGTCTTCTCGTCGTCGCTTTGCAAAAGGCGCGCGGGGCCTCTATCAGGGCCGAGAGGGATGCCCGCTCGACCTCGAGGTGATTGATGCGTGAGCTCAACGACCTACTGATCTCTTGTTTCTCCGCATCCGAGCTGCGCCGGTTCGTGAGCTTCCTGCCCGAGGGAAGCCGGCTTGCCACCCGACTGCCTGAGCGTGGGGTCTCACTGGCTGGATTGGTCGGTGAGGTCGTCGAGATCCTCGATCGGGAACGGGTTCTCGACGTTGCGTTCTTCGATGCACTGGTGAAGGAGCGGCCCCGCCGCGAGGGCGAGATTCGTGGCGTCCAGCGCGGGGTGCTCGCGCAGATCGCCGCCTCTCGCACCGACCGCACCGTGCCCACCCCCGCTCGGGATGCAGAGGCCATGACTGCAGCCCCTGCATCGCCCAACGCCAGCGTGTTCCTGAGCTACGTGCGGCTCAAGGACTTGCACAACGAGATCACCGAGTTCCGGGAGCGGCTCGCGCAGGAGCTCGGCCTTCGACTCGACGGGCGCGCAGAGGACATCTTCCTCGACACGCAGAGCGTGACCGCGGGGCAGCCCTGGGCCGAGGTGATCGATGCGGCCGTGGCTCGTGCGAGCGCGCTGGTGGTGCTGATGTCGCCGGCCTACCTGAAGCGAGAGTGGTGCCGGCGCGAGTTCCTGCACTTCAGCGCGCGCATGGCTGAACAAGGAAAGCGAGATCGCGTCTTTCCTGTGCTGTGGCTGCCGACGGAGGCCCCGGGCGACGAGGTGTTCGACGGCGTCAGGGCGCACGCTTGGGTCGACTGGACGAGTCTCCGCTTCGACAACTGGGATTCGCCCGACAAGCGCCGGGCCATCTCGACCTTGGCGGATGCCGTCGCGCGCGCCGTCAGAGAGGACCGGCCAGGATCGCAGCTCCGCTCGATCGCGACAATCAACGGAGTTGATTGTCGCGATGCTACAGGTTGCCGCTCCGCGCCTGGATTTGCAGCACTCCCTGCACTCGCTCGCACGCTCGCTTGTTCCAGTCCCACTGCAACCCCGGATCAGGCGCGCTCCGCTCGATCGCGACAATCAACGGAGTTGATTGTCGCGATCAGTCTTCGCCGTACACGCGGGTGCGCAGCCTGCCCTCTGAGCCGAGCTCGTCGAGCGATCCGTCCACGTCGATCCAGAGGCGCTGACGGGCGGTGGGCTCGTCCAGATCCATGCCGATCCAGCTGAAGACGCCCTTCACGTGATGATCCTCGCCGTCGGGGGCTCGGATGTGCACGGCAAACGCAAACGCCACCCCCGTGCGGACGAGCCGCATCTTCTCCGGATCGTCGTCGAGCCGCTTGCCGCCCGTCAGGAACTGGGGCTTCCCCACCACCGCGATCTGGACGACCCGAGTCCCGGCCACCTTGTCGTCGCCCCACTCCTCGAAGGCCGTGCGGATCCGGCGGGGGGGATCCTCGTCCAGCCACTGCAGCATGTGCATCGAGGGGTGCAGTGAAGAAAAATCGTCTGCTGGTTCGGACATGCCGCGTCTCCTTCGTCTCGTGCTTACCACGCACACCCCGCGAACCCCCGCAGGATTTCGTCGACGATCAGACTCGTGCCAGCTTCGCTGCCACTGTACTGATTGGCCGCGAACTGCGTTCGCGGCTGATCAGACTCGTGCCAGCTTCGCTGCCATCGTGAGGATTCACCAGCGAGCGCGCGTCAGCACGGCTCGAAGCAGAGGACCGTGCGCCCCATGCGACCCCTGGTGTGGCTGTGCGACACGGCCTGCTGCCAGTGGTCGAGGGGGAACGACTGGTCCACCACGGGCTGCAGGCGGCCCGCCTCGACCCATGCAGCCAGCTCTGCGAGACGTGAGGCGTCTCCTCTGTCCACCATCAGGTAGCCGACGCGCGAAGAGGTCACGATGCTCGGTAGGTTCGCCACCGGATCTGCTGGAACGAAGGTGCCCTGGCGGGTGAGCAGGTGCCCCACGTCGCGCAGGCGGAGGGTGTCGGAGAAGTCCAGGATGGCATCGAAGGACCCCTCCAGATCGGCGATGGGCGTTCGTCGATGGTCGATGGTTCGTGTGGCGCCGAGTGCCTGGAGTCGGGCGTGGTGGGCCTGGGTGGCCATCGCGGTGGCGGACGCGCCGAGGATGCGGGCGATCTGGACGGCGAGCACGCCGACCCCACCCGCCGCGCCGATGACGAGCACGTGCTGGCCTGCCTCGACGCCTGCGACGTCGCGCAGGGCGGCCAGGGCGGTCAGCCCGCTCATGGGCAGCGTGGAGGCTTGGGCCAAGGACACTCCCGCGGGAACGGGCCCGAGGTACGGCTCCGGGATGGTGACGTAGTCTGCGTGGGGTCGGTGGCCGGCCAGCAGATCGACGTAGCCCATGACGCGATCGCCGGTCCGTACCGTCTCGCCGTCGGTGGCGACGACGCCTGCGAACTCCAGACCAGTTCGGACCGGCCCGCGCGCGCCCTTCAGGAAGGACAGCACGCGGAACATCGGGTGCCGGGCCAGCTCGAACTCGTGCCCGTTGACCGTGCTGTGGGTGACGCGCACGCAGACCTCTCCGCGCCCGGCGGAAGGGGGGGACAGGTCGTCCCGAAGGCGCACGAGGGCGGGTGCGCGGGCGTCGAACACGAGCCCGCGCATGCTCTGGCTGGACATGACGTCCTCCGTCTCAGTTTTAGGGTCAGGTGACCTATAGCCTAACTAGGTCAGTCGACCTAAGCGAGCGACATGTCGAGTCGTCGAGACACGGTGGAGCGGATCGCCGTCGCCGCCTTGGAGATCTTGCGCGAGAAGGGCTCCTCGGGCCTGACCATGCGTGGTGTGGCGGCACGCTGTGGCCTGTCCCTGAGCAACGTCCAGTACCACTTCCGGACGCGGCAGCTGCTGCTCGTGGGCATCACCGAGCACCACCTGTCGCAGTGTCGGCAGGTCATGGCGGAGGCGCTGGACCGCGCCGACGTCTCGCTGAGAGATGTGCTCGAGGTGAGCTTGATGGACCCGTCCGTCCGACAGATCGCACGTCCCTTCCGAGAGCTGTTCGCGCTGGCCTTGGTGGAGCCGCAGGTGGACGAGCGGCTGCAGGCCTACTACGCAGGCTCGCATCAGCAGCTGACGGCGTTGCTGGGTCAGCTCTGCTCGGAAGGGGGCGAAGAGCCGCCGGAGCGTGCGCTGGCCGAGGTCGCGACGGTGCTGATGACGGCCGTCGAGGGGGCCTACCTGATCGACGAAGCGACGGGGGTGGCGCCGGACCGCCTGGTGGATCGGCTGGAGGCTGCTGCTCACCTGTTGTTGGGGCTCGCACCCCCTACGGTGGCTCTCTAGGGCCCGTGGGTCAGGTGGGCGAGGTGGGCCTGCATGTCGTCGCGGCTGTCCAGCTCCACACCCAGCTGCTCGGCCAGCGTGCTGGGATCGAACCAGGTGGAGGGCTGGGCTGGCTCGGGAGCAACCACGACCACCGGGCTCGACGAGCCGATGCTCGCCACGACGCGGCGCGCCAGAGACTCCCAGGTCGTGACCTGCTGGTCGACGCAGAGGTACGTCCCGGCAGATCCGGGCGTGGTGGCGAGCTGGCACAAGGCGTGGGCTGCGTCGCCCATGCCGGCGAACTGGCGTCCGCTGCCTCGGACGATCTCGAGGGTCTCTCCCCGTCGGGCCGCGCCCACGAGCTGCTCGAGCCGAGCGTGGCTCCTGAAGGACGCGCCCGCAAACGCCGGAGGTCCCACGACGGGTCCGAGGCGCACGACGGTGCCCTGCATGGCGTGCGCGGCGCACGCGGCCCAGAGGAACGGCTCCGAGGCGGCCTTGGTGGCCCCGTAGACGTCGGTGGGAGCGAGGGGCGTGGCCTCGTTGATCGCCTCGTGGGAGAGCCCTTGCCTCCGGCTGCGGGCCTTTCGGTGGACGGCAGTGCTGGAGACGTACAGGACGCGCGCCAGACCGGCCTGGCCCGCGGCGTCGAACAGCTTGGCCGAGGCTGCGGTGTCGCGCAGATCGAGCTCGCTGCCAGGCTCTTCCCAGATCAGCGCTGCGTGGATGCAGGCGTCTTGTCCGTGCAGGGCGGCTCGAACGCCCTCGTCGTCTTCGAGGTCGACCTGGGCGACGGTCACGCTCTCGTGGTCGGCCAGAGGCCCCAGCGCGGACGGGGTGCGGGCGAGTGCCGTGACGGCGTGGCCCTCCTGGACCAGCCGTCGCACGACGTGGAGCCCGACGTAGCCCGAGGCGCCGGTGACGAGGACCCTCACCAGGGGATCGCTACTCGCAGCTCACCTCGTTCCAAGGCGGCGTGGCGCCGTTGCCGCACACCGTGCACACGGAGACCTGGGTGGGTGCACCGAGCGAGTCCAGCAGCTGGGCCCAGGGGCGCTCGTCGTAGCGGTCCAGCGCCAACAGGGGGTTGGAGTTCCCTCGATCCACCACCACCGCGCCGGTGTAGCCCCAGTACGTTCGCTGCACGTCCAGGGCGTCGAACGAGCCAGGCGGAAGGATGGAGCGGCGGAGGTCGGTGCCGTCGAAGTCCGCCACCTGGGCCACCCAGTCCCAGGCCGTCACGTCGTCGGGGGGCACACAGATCACGTACGGATCGTCCGCCGTGACCTGCACCTGCGAGGCCGCTCCGCAGGGCAGCATCTCGTCGCAGGCCGCAGGCTCGGGCCACCAGGTGATCTCGGTGGTCGTCGCGGCTCCCTCGGCGTCTTGCACGACCACCTCCCCCACGACGGGAGGACCGTCGGTCAGCGTGCCCGACAGCACGCCCTCGGGGGACAGCGACAGGCCCTCGGGGAGTCCGGTGGCCTGCCAGGTGTAGGGCGGCGCTCCGCCCAGTGCCGGCAGGGTGGCTTGCACGAGCCCCGTCGGCAGCACGTTGGGGAATCGCTCGGCAGGCCGCGGCCCGTCGTCGCAGGTGAGCGTGACCTGCCCCTCGAAGGGGCCCTCGGCACCGATGACGAAGCGGAACGACGGATCCTGTTGGTAGTGGCTCGCGGGGGGCCAGCTCTGTGGCGTGGCCTCCAAGACGGGAACGACGGAGGACCCACGGGTCCAGGTGAAGGTCGCGGTGTCGGGGGCCAGGGGCTGCATCAGCACGATCGACGGGAGGATCTCCTGCACGTCGACGTCGAAGCGCAGCCCCACGTGGTCGTCCCACGGGGCTTCGAGGGCCACGAAGGTCTCGGGATCGATGTGACCTGGAAAGTCCTCGACCTCGCCTCCGCGAACGGGCAGCGCCACGGTCTCCCCGCAGGTGGGCAGCAGCGGCTCGTACACACCCACCGCGACCTGCTCGTCGGTCTCGGCACCTGTCGTCTGGCGAGTGAGCCGAATGCGGAACGTGTGCAGCCCGGTCTGCTCTGGGGTGCCTCCCAGACGTCCCGTCTCGGACAGCTCGAGGCCTGCGGGGAGGGGGTCCAAGGCCTCGACGGAGATGTCCTCGTCGAGCTTGGTGGCGCGGAACGACGACCGTACCCGGTGACCGATCCGGAAGGGGCCGAGTCCGTTGGTCTCGAGGACGGGGGAGCGGGCGCACGAGGTGGACAGGGTCCAGTCCTGCGAGCCGCTGGTGAACGAGAGCAGGACCACGATCAGCTCTCCCCCGACGGCCTGATAGGCAGCGAGGTTCGGGGTGGTGTTCCAGCCCAGCTCGATCTCCGTGTCGAAGACGGGGGTGGCTTGGTCGGCCAGCAGCATCTCCAGCGACAGGGGCTGGCCGGGTTGCACGAAGTACGGGATCACGCTGCCCTCGAGCGTGAGGGAGAGGGCCTCGATGGCATCGCCGGGCACGGGAAGCCGAATCACCTCCCAGCCTCCCTCGGCGGACCAGTCGGCGCCATCGGCGCCCACGAAGGCTGCCTCCGTGAAGGTGCCTCCGAACGACTGACCGCAGGGCACGCTGGAGCGCCCCACGGCGAGGTCCAGATCCTGGGTGGCCAGCGTGCGGCCGCTGGGGGTGTCGATCTGGACGGTGACGGTGCCCTCGCTCGGCTCCTGGGGCACGCCGCTCACGATCCCGGAGGACGGGTTGATCGCGAGCCCCTCGGGCAGCCCGGTGGCCGAGTAGCGCGCCTTGCGACCGCGCTCGCCCTCGATGGCCACGGAGTAGCGCACGCCGACCTCGGCAGGGGGAAGCTCGGTGGTGGTGATGGACCCGCGGGTGCAGGCCAGCAACGTCAGGGCGATCATCGTGCTGCCTCCGGAATCCAAGTGGGTGCCTCGATGGGCGGCACGGAGAGCCCCTCGTCGACGACGTCGAACGAGACCTGGGCGAGCTGCCGCGTGGCGGTGTGGAACCCCGCGGCCCACTGCTCTTGGAGATCGGCGAGGCGCTGTAGGTCCTGCTCCTCCACCAGCTCCTCGGGGGCCACCACGAGCACCGTGAGGATGGACAGGTCACGGTCGCTGTCGTCGGGACCCGGCGTCGCGGGCCCGTTGGCGGCCACGATGTCGTCGATGGTCAGATCGATCCGCTCGCCCGACACGGTGTGGGGACCATCGTTTGCCCAGTGGTCGGGCGACGAGGAGGGCAGCCGGCCCTTGGCGTTGTCGTCGGGCTCGATCAGGAAGAACGGGCGCACCTCCTCGGGAGGCAGCAAGCCCATCACGTACAGCTCGAGGTCGCTGTATCCGCCGGGACCCACGCTCGGCTCGGTGGTGAAGGTGCCGTCCCCGTTGTCGAGCCAGGCGTTGCCCTCCATGGGCGCGTTGTCGGTGTGCAGGAAGTACGACCAGTGACCGAGCTGGCGACCCAGCAGCGCTCGCTCCCGGTCTCGGTCGAGGTTCACCTGCAGGTAGGCCAGCCAGTGATGGCCCAGCTCGTGATTGAACACCCACTGCCGCTGCGCCTCGGTGTAGGCGTCCCAGACGGTGGTGCGGTTCATGTACAGCCCGGACTGCACGGCCACGTCGTAGTCCACCTGCCAGCGTCCCGTGCCGGCGACGTCGCGGTCATAGGTGCGATTGAAGGCCAGGGCCGATCCCATCTGACGGGGGACGCCCTGCCCGAGCAGGACCATGACGAAGTCGTAGTCGGTGGCCCTGCGGGTCAGCGACGTCAGGATGGCCCTGTCGAAGGGAGACTCCGTGACGGGCCCGTCCACGGAGAATCCGTCGGCCCATGCCGCTCCCACTGGGCGCAGCACCATCGCGTCGCCGACGTCGTACCCGCCGAAGGTGTCGGGGGGCGTTTGCGCCAGAGCAGACGCCATCATCCACGTGATCACAGCGCCTCCGTCAGCACGAGGTCCACGAAGGACAGCTCGACGACCTGGCCAGCGGAGACACCGGCCTGGTCTACCTCGATGACGCCGTCCACCACGAGTCGACGCGTGCCGTCCGCGTCGCGCAGCTCTCCTACACTCGACATGCCGTCCACGGGGATGGCGCCGGCGGACCAGGCTCCCAGCGCCACGTCGATCTCGAGGATCGACGGGCCCTCGCTGGACACGCTGCCGATCTGCAACACCACGATGTCGTCCTTGGCGCCACGCACGGACTTCACGCTCGCTTGGCTGAAGTCCGCGGCCTCCGTTTCTCCCGTACGAAACCACCCGGCACCCGGCTGTGGGTGGTCGATGGCGGTGTACATCCAGCCTTCCACGGTGGCGTCGCTGGTGTTCGCCTCTTCCCAGGGAGACTCGAACGCCACGCACCCAGAAGCGCCCAACAGGAGGGCGCCAACTCCAATCATCTTGAACCTCACAACGAGAAAACTGAGCGTTTTCGTAACAAACGCCGCGTGAGGCTGTCCGATTGCGATCCGCTGTGGCGCCCAGGCCGCGTCAGCCCACGGTCGCCCGCAGGTGGTTCTCGATGTGCAGTGCCTGCGCGCGGGCGTAGGCTGCTCGATCGAGGGGGCCGTAGGTGAAGTGCGGCCGCAGCTCTCCGTCGAAGCCATCGAAGGCATCGATGGCGGCGATCAGCCGGGATCGTGCGTCGCTGGGGCTCAGATCGGTGGGAAGGGCGGGTGCCCCCGGGATGGGGGTGTCGAGGCCGTGGAACATCTGCCCACGCGCTCCGAAGGCAGTGGCTGCCGTGCGACCGACGGTGGCCTGGAACAGTGCTCCCTTGGCCTCGGGGAACCCGGTCATGGAGAACTCCAGGCTCTGGGCCAGGTGCACGAGGACCTGTGCCGTCGACCAGGAGCCCGCGAGCACCGCGGTGTGCACGTCCAGCTCCAGCAGCACGCGCCTGGCGTGTCGCAGGGTCCAGGGCGCTGCTGGCCCCGTGGCGACGAAGCCGCCGATCCCCAAGGCGGCGGCAGCGGCCATGACGCTCGCGCCCCCGAGCACGGTTCGACGGTTCATCGGACCTCCTGCACCTGTCTATGCTCCGGCTGAGCCCACACGCACCAGTCGTGGGTCCACGGAATCGGTCCGTGGCGCTCGATGTGCGTGAGGACCTGGGTCCGGAGTCGCTCCAGGCGAGCACGAAGGGCCTCGGCCAGTGCGTCGTCGTCGAGGTGGGCGAGCCCCTGTAGGCAGCCGTCGATCTGGTGGCTCACCCAGGATCCCTCGGCTCGGCGAGGGGTCTGGATGGCCTGCTCGACTCGGTACCCCGACTGGCCGAGGGCGTGGGTGACCCAGTCCAGTGGGACCTCACGATACGGACGCCACCTGCAGAGCAAGAAGATCACGTCTCGCACGTCGAAGACCTCGTCGACGAGCCGTGCCTCGGGAGCCGAGGCGAGCCCGTGGGGAGCGATGCCCGTGAGGTAGAGCCGCCCTGCCACGTGGTCCCTGAGTCGCTCCAGGAACCGGGCTCGGAAGTAGGGAGCGTGGGTGTCGATGGCGCCCAGCACGTGCTCGGCCACCACCGTGTCGAAGGTCTCGTCGCGCAGCAGCGCGGGATCGGACCAGTTGCCTGCGATCACGGCGTCCTCTGGACGCAAGCAGACCGAGGCCCGGAGCTGCTCGGCGTGCTCGGGGCTCGCGGTCACGGCTGTCCATCCGATGGTGGACAGGCCTCGGATCCAGTCGAGGGATCGCGTGCCCGTGCCTGCGTCGAGGAGTCGCCCCCAGGGGGCGCCTGCCTGCATCCGCTCGATGTGCTCGAACATGCCGTCTCCGTGTAGAGAGGGATTGGTCTACAACGATCTGCAGCGTGTGGTACAGGCCAGCTCCACCCGGAGCGCAGCGCATGAGCAAGAAGCAGTCCCATCCTGCCTACGAAGCCTTGGTGGACAGCCTTCGCGAGGAGCACGGTGCCCTGACGACGGGATCGCTGTTCGGGATGCCGTGCGTCAAGCATGGTGGCAAGGCGGTGCTAGGGGCCTACGACGGTGGCGTGGTGTTCAAGCTCGGGGGTGATGCGCATGCCGAGGCGCTGGCGTTGCCTGGCGCCGTCCTGTTCGACCCGAGCGGCAACGGCCGGCCCATGAAGGCCTGGGTGGTCCTGGGACCGGATCACGAACGAGAGTGGCCGCGCTTCGCGGCTGCTGCGCTGCAGGTCTCGTAGGGAGAACAAATCTCGTCATCTCTGGCGTACCCGGCACGAGGAGGGGGGATGGCGCCTACGTTTCGAGGGACTGCACGCGTTCGGGAGGTTGGTCTGAAGCGAGTGGGTACGCTCTACCTGCGAGACGACGAGCTTCTGTTCATCAACGTCGGCACCGAGGTGCGACGGAACACCAGCCCGCTGGCCCAGGGGGGCCCGCACGGGATCGTGGTCTTGCTCTACCTTCCGCTGCTGCAGCTCGTGGACTGGCTGTTCCGCGGGGGCTCCCTCCGATCGGCAATGGGTGAGCTGGACGAGATCGAGGACGAGTCGGGGGCGATGCCCTTGGATGCACAGTTCGCTGCCTGTCCTGGGTCCTTTCGGATCCCCCTGTCCAAGCTGGCCTCGACCAGACGTACGATGTGGGGGGCCCTTCGGCTCACGACGATCCTGGACGATGTGTACGTGGTGAGGCTCGGAGGCCGAGAGCGAGAGCTGGAGGAGTTGCTGTCTGCGGCGTCGTCTGGTGCAGACGTGCCGAGCTCCGGCTGATCCGTAGGGTCCGCGGATCCACACGCCGCGACGGCGAAGGTGGTCAGGACAGCTCGCTTGAAGCTGGGCTCGAGCGCCCAACAATTGTGTCAGCGACGCTCGGTCCACGGTCGGGACCCGCGACACGCGTGTCGGGGCCTCACGGGACGGACGCCGCAGAATCCGAGGATTGGCCTGGCTCATGCTCGACGTGAGGTGGCCGTGAGTTTCAGCTGGGGGATGGGCCCGGTAGGGAGTTGGTGAGGGTCGACGGAGGCCCTGGGGCATCTCGCTCCGGAGCCTTCGGCCCTCACCGCGGCTCGCAGGAGTCACCTCGCGATGCTGTTCTGTTGCCGCCCACCCGTGGTCGAGTGCTCGCTCGACCCAAGGAGAAGACCATGTTCGCTGGTGCCACTCGTCGTCTGACCGTGCTCCTGTCTGCCCTCGCACTCGGAGCGGCTAGCCCCGCCCTTGCAAGCTCCGACATCGATGCCGATCTCGCGCAGGAGATCTTGGCGGAGTTGCGTTCAATGACGAGCTGATCGAAAGACTCGAATTCCGTGCGGACCGGATCGAGCGTCGCCTCGAGTTCGGACGTCGCCTGACGGCCCAGCAGCGCACTCGGCTCGAGGTGCGACAGGAGCGCGTCGACGATCGGCTCGCCGAGCTGGAGGCGGAGAACGCCGACCTGATCGCCCAGATCGCTGGAGGAGCTGTTCGCGCTCGCCGTCGACGCAGGCATCACCCTGGACGACTTCGAGGACACGTTCGCTGCCACGAGCCTCGAGGAGCTGCTGACGCGGACCAGCTCGGTGCAATCGGGCTTCCTCGACTTCTTCAGCCAGGCGCTCCGGTTCGATCGGGAGTTTGTGGATCAGCTGCGCATCGATCTCGCCGTGTCGCTGTGCGTGCTCATCGCCGAGTGTACTTCGCCGACGTGTCCACAGCGATGGCGGTCGGGGTGGACCGGGTGACCAAGCGGGGGAGCAGGTCCCCCTGGTGGTCGAGGCCTCGTCTGCGGCTGCAGCGGAGGCGCGTCGCGTTCCACATCGCCGGTGGTTCCCTGTTCGGGACGGGGCGCACCAAGGAACTCGTCGTGCGCGGTGGGAGTGGACCTCAGAGGCGCAGCGCCAGGTCCAGCTCCGGGTAGGGCACCCAGAACCACCACGCGTAGTCGCCGAGGGTGTAGCGGTCGAAGGGCCGACCCACCATCATGCCCACACCCAGCGCCATGTGGACCCGCCGCGTGGTGTGGGTCCAGGCCACCGAGCCCGAGCCCCAGGTGAGCGTCTTGCCCTGGTCCCGCAGCGGCAGACGCAGCTTCACGCGGGTGTGCGGGGTGTCCCAGATCCCCAGGAGGTGTGCCTGGAGTCGATCGAAGGACGTGGCTCTCTGCAGCGCCTCGTCGACCGCCAGCTGGCGCATCCATCGCCCGTCCACGCCGAGCTGCCCGCTCAGCGTGTGCTCGCCCAGCTCCCACGACACCGTGGAGGCGAGACGTAGCGAGGCCCTCCGGCCCGTGGACTTCAGGCCCACGCTCGGGGACAAGGAGGCCCGCACGTAGCCGATCCCAACGCTGTGCTCCGTGCCGAGCCGGGGCCCTCCGATCGTGAGGTCGAAGGGAATTCCCCACACCGTGGTCGCGTCGGTCAGACCGACCATGGTGCGGCCCCCGGGCCAGCGGAGCACGGTCTCTCCCGCCGCGAGCGTGGCAGCCGTGTGCGCTCGCACGGCACTGCCCGCATCGCTGGGATCGGCGGCCAGCGCAGCCGCAACGAGCCAAGCGATCATGGGGTCACCGCCTGCAGCCAGGCCACGGCGGCCTGAAGCACAACGTCCTCGTCGGCGTGGTGTCGCAGCACGTCGTCCGCGGTCCATGGGATGCGCCGGGTGGGTCGCACACCTCCCTGGAGCGTGTGATCGCTGTCGAGCTGGATCCGGTCCGCGGCATCCAGCGAGCGACCGGCTGGAAACGTGAGCGTCCACCCGCCTGGCAGCCGGATCCGACTCCCCGTGGATCCGAAGCTCGCCGCCGTTCCCTCGAAGCCGAAGACCTCGACTCGAGGCATCTTCGCCAGCAAGAAGGCCAGGCCCTCTCCGGACGACACGGTGTCGGAGTCGATCAGGACCGCGGTGGGGCGGCCCCAGTACACCTCCTGCGGCTCCACCCACAGCTCGGCGATCACCTCCTGCTCGAGCGTGCGGTTGTTCAGGAACGTGATCGTCTCGTAGAAGAACCGCTCGGTGCTGAACATGCCGGCGATGTTCGCCGCCGGCATGTCCATGCCGCCATCGTTGTCGCGCAGATCCACCACGAGTCCCGGTGCGTCTTGATGGACCGCGAGGGCGCGCTGGAACCGCGTCTCGGCGAGGTAGGTCTCCTCCCATCCCAGGGCGATGTAGGCCATGCCCGAGGGCAGCCGGCGGTGGGTGAGCAGCCGCTCCGGCAGCTCGATGTCCAGCGCCACCCGGATGTCCTCGGTGTCGGGGCGTGCCACCAGGTCCACGGTCTCGAGATCCGAGCCGCGCCAGATCTGCACCGTCACCCGCTCGTCGACGGACCCGCGCGCCAGCAGGCGCAGCTGGACTTGGCGAATCCGCTCCTGCGTGGCCGCTCCGAGGGGGAAGCACCAGGAGGCCGTGGCGAGCCGCGCCTCTGCGATGGGGGTGCCGCCCCAGGTCGCCACCTCGTCGCCGGCCACGAACTCCGTGCTCCCCGGATCGGCGACGATCACCCGCCCATCGTCCAGATCGGCCAGCACCACGTCGA
Source organism: Myxococcales bacterium (assembly GCA_019634415.1). Lineage (GTDB taxonomy): Bacteria > Myxococcota_A > UBA796 > UBA796 > DRPG01. The sequence goes on along the minus strand of JAHQVJ010000224.1, from coordinate 12,990 downwards.
AGTGGTGGCGTGCCTCTGGGCAGAGATCCCGGCTCGGGTCGTCGTGGAACAGCTGCACGTGGGCGTCGGGCAGGTAGGGTACGAGGCGCCGGATCACCTGGTCCTCCTCCTCCGTGGACTGGGCGGCCTGGGTCAGGGGCAGCAACTCGCTGCGAACCACCTCCCAGTCGAGCTGCTTGTGTTCGGTGAAGGCGTAGGAGCGCTGCAGGTGATCCAACGCCTGCGGTACTGCCTCGTCGATGGGGGCGTCCTCGAGGTCGAGGGTGGAGGGCACCACGGCGCAGCCCGACGTGGCGATCCAGAGGCCGAGCGCCCTCATTGCGCCTCTCCCTTGCTGCCCGCGATGGACAGCGCCCGGATCGCGGGTCCCACGACGTCTGCCCCGGTGCCGTTGGCGAGCAGGACGACCCGCGCGCCGGTGTCGGGGTCGGCGAAGCTCGCCGTCGTGAAGCCGTCGACGCCTCCCAGGTGGCCCAGGATGGTCTGTCCTCGGGCCTGTACGACCATCACGCCGAGGCCATAGGCCGTGGTCACTCCCTCCTCCTCGAAGCCCAGATCCGTGGGCAGGGGCGCGAGCTGGGCCTCGTGGAGCTCGTCGCTCAGCAGCTCCCCGTCCACGACGGCGTCGAGGAAGCGCAGCAGATCGGTCCCGGTGGCGTAGGCGCTCCCCGCAGCCCAGCCGACGGATGCGTCCCAGCGGGTCACCTGGCCGTGCTCGCCTCCGTCTCCCTGGGCGAGGTGCCCGGGGATCGGGTCGCCGGTCAGGAGTAGTCCGCTGTCGTGCATGCCCAGCGGTGCGAACAGGCGCTCCTCGAACACCTCGTCGAGGGGGCGCCCCTCCAGGGACTCGATGATCAGTCCCGCCGCGATGAAGTTGGTGTTGGCGTAGGTTCCGGTGGACTGCGGGCCGTCGTCGCGGACCTGCTGTCCGTACGTGATCAATGTCTGGGGGCTCCACGGCTGATCCGCGGCATCGGCCACCTCGTCGGCCTCGAAGTAGTCGCCCAGGCCGCTGGTGTGTCGGAGCAGGTCGCGCACGGTGATCGCGGGGTCCAGCCCCTCGACCCAGCCAGCGGCGGAGTCGTCCAGCGACAGCGTGCCCTCGTCCACCAGCTGCAGGATCACGGTGGCGGTCATCATCTTGGTGTTGCTGCCCACGAGGAAGCCGTGATCCACCGTCATGGGGGTGTCTTGCTCGGCGACCCCGCTCGCACCTGCCCAGGTCGATCCCGTGGGCGCTCGGACGACGAGCTGGGCCCCCGGGCTGGCGGCCCGATCGACGGTGCGTTGGTAGCGAGCTTCCGGGGAGCAGCCAGCGGCGAGCACGAGGGCGAGGGAGAAGCGGAACATCGATGACCTCCAGTCGATCCCCGAGACACGAGTGGATGCGGCGCGTGCTCCTGGCCGTTGGTGCCATCTGGGTGACCGCGCGTGCCAGCCGGCGAGGTACCCTCGGCGCATGTCGGGCTCAGCTGCCACCGTTGCCGTCACGAGCACCCGCGCCCTGGTCGAGGCGGCCGAGCGGCGAGGGGTGGACGTCGATGCCCTGCTCGACGCGCATCAGCTCCAGCGGGCTTGGCTCCACCAGCGGGAGCGGCGCATCCCCGCAGGCACCGCGATGGCGGTGTGGGCGGATGCCATGCGGCTCGCCGAGGAGCCCGAGCTGCCCACCTGGGCGGCGGTGGAGCTGGGCTGGGGGGCCTACCGGGTGATCGACATGCTCGCGACCAGTGCCGCCACCGTGGGCGAGGCCTTCGAGCTGGTGAGTCGCTACTTCGGCCTCGTGCACGACACCATCGCGCTGCCCTTGACCGAGCGCCGGGGCGGTGCGTCGATGGCCATCGTGAACCCGGCCGGCCGACGGATCCCGCCGGTCTACGTCGACTACACGCTGGCCGCCTGTGTGTTTCGCACGAGCCTGGCCGCGGACCAGCCCCTACACCCGGTGGTTCGGCTGTGTCGTCCAGCACCCGGAGATCTGGCAGCGCATCAGCGGGCGTTCGGGCCCCACCTGCAGTTCGGGGAGCCACGAGACCGGGTGGACTTCGACGCCGAGCTGTGGTCCACCCCCATGCCCGCCCGCGATCCGGTGCTCCAGGGGCTGCTCCGTCAGCACGCGGATCAGGCCCTGGCGTCCCGCTCCAGTGGGCCGCCTGCGGCACTTGTGGACGTGGCGGCGATCCTGTCGGAGCTGCTGCCCCGAGGGCGTGCCCAGATCGACGTGGTCGCCCGTCGGCTGGGGATCTCCAAGCGCACCCTGCAGCGACGCATCACCGCGGCGGGCACCACCTGGACCGAGCTGCTCACCGCTACCCGCCTGCGGCTCGCCGAGAACCTCCTGCGTGATCCCGATCTCACGGTGGACGACGTGTCGGTGCTGGTGGGCTACGCCGAGGCGAGTGCGTTCCACCGTGCGTTTCGGCGCTGGACGGGCCTGTCGCCGGGAGCCTGGCGGGAGCAAGTGTAGCGCCTACAGATCTCGGCACACCTGCTGCAGCTGGTCTCGCAACCAGCGCAGGGCTCCGTCCTGCGCCATGCGGGAGTGGTGCACCGCGCTCACGCTGAAGCCGGGCACGGCCAAGGGTGGAGCCACCGTCACCAGGCCATCGCCAGCAGTGTGTGCGAGGCGCGCCGGCAGGGTCGCCACGCCTCCCACGCGACGCAAGACCGCGGGCACCGCGAGGAAGTGGGGCACCACGGCGCGCACCCGTCGGCGTACGCCACGAGCGCGCAGGAGCGAGTCGACGTGCCCGGTGACGCGCCCCGACTGTGACACGAGCACGTGGGGCAGCTCGAGGTATCGGTCCCACGTCAGGGGCAGGTGCGCTTCGGGGAGCAGGCAGGCGAGCTCCTCGTTCATGAGCGTCGATGAGACGAGCGGAGCCTCGACACCCCAGAAGAACCCGAGCGCGAGCAGGATGGCGCCGGTGGCGAGGTCGTCGGTGGGTAGCTGCTGACCGTGGGCCCGCACCACCAGGTCGAGGTGCGGCGCCTCGCGGGCCATGCGCTCCAGCAAGGGAGGCACGATGATCCGAGACACGTAGTCCGAGGCTGCCACCGTCACCGGACCTCGCGCCGTCGCCGGATCGAAGGTGCGCTGCGGGGCCAACACGCTGGACAGGCGTGCGAGCAGGTCGCGCAGGGGCTGCTCCAGCCGCTCGGCGTAAGGGGTTGGCTGCATGCTCCCGGCCCTGCGTTCCAGCAGCGGATCGGCCAGCTGATGACGCAGCCGCGCCAGGGCGTTGCTCGTCGCTGGCTGCGACAGCCCGATGCGACGGGCCGCCCGCGTGACGCTCCGCTCGGTCAGCACGGCGTCGAGGACGACCAGCAGGTTGAGGTCGATGGACGACAGGCTCACGGAATCATCGTTCGAAATATTGGCATCATCGATATTCATTGTACGAATGTATTGCGGCTCGGTACCAGATGTCCATCGGAGGCAACATGGACTGGCAGCTGGCATCCCTCGGCGGGGCTCGCGTCGCACTCGCTCGGCACGACGGAGACGGAGAGCCGATGGTGTTGGTGGGCGCGTGGCCCCAGACGCTCGAGGCGTGGGCCCGAGTCTGGGAGCGCCTCGGTGACCGAACGCGGCTGGCGCTGGATCTTCCGGGATTCGGACACTCCGCCCCCGTCCCCACCACGCCGTCGTCCTGCGGGGCCTTCCTGGTGGCGGCCCTCGACGAGCTCGGCTGGGATCGAGTCCACCTCGTGGCCCCCGACGTCGGCGTGCCCGTGGCCCTGTGGGTCGCCCACCATCACCCGGAGCGTCTGCACTCCCTGGTGCTCTCGGACGGGCCGGGCACCTGGCCCCCGTCGCTGTCGCGCGATCTGGGCTGGATGGTCCGTAGTCGCCTGCTTCGCTGGCTCCTCGGTCTCGATCCGGCGCGGTTCGTGAACACGGCCATGGGGCGCGGCTACGTCGCCGGGGCTCCCGATGCTCCCGAGCGCTCGGTGGCGGCCTACCGCGACAAGCTGCCTCACACGCTGGGCTTCCTCGCGTCGTACCCCACCGAGCTGCCGCGCATCGCCGCCTCCGCGTCGATCCTCACGCCGACCTTGGTCCTGTGGGGTGGCGACGATGTCTTCGTGCCGGCCGACAATGCCCACGCCATCGCCGATGCGCTGCCCCACAGCCGACGGGTCGTGCTCGAGGGGGTCGGTCACTTCTCCCACGACGACGCGCCCGATGCCTACGCTCGTGAGCTGGTGGCCTGGGTCGATGGCCACGTGGCGCACGAGCTGCCAGGGCAGACCGCGTGACGGCTCGGTGCAGGGTGGAAGTAAGATTCGCGGATGTCGACCAGCACAGACCGCGTGACCCTCGGGGAGAAGATCGGGTACGGACTCGGTGACACCGCATCCAACCTCTACTTCCAGTTCTTCAACCTCTTCCTGTTCTACTACTACACCGACGTCTTCGGTCTGAACGCGGCTGCAGTGGGCACGATGTACCTCGTGGCCAACTTCTGGGATGCGGTCAACGACCCGCTCATGGGGGCCATCGCGGACCGCGTGCAGACGCGGCAGGGCAAGTACCGACCGTTCCTGCTGTGGTTTGCGGTTCCGTACGGCATCTTCGGCTACGCCATCTTCGCCAACCCCGAGCTGAGCGAGACCGGCAAGCTCCTGTTCGCCTACACCACCTTCATCGCCTTCAAGATGGTCTACACGGCCATCAACGTGCCGTATTCGGCGCTGATGGGCGTGATCACGGCGGATGCCCAGGAGCGCGTGGCGCTGTCGACGGCCCGCTTCCTGGGCGCCTTCGGAGGCGGCTTCGTGGTGTCGCTGCTGGTCCGACCGCTCGTGAAGCTGTTCGGCGGAGAGGACGAGGTGCTGGGCTTCCAGTCCACGATGGCACTGTTCGGCGTGGCCTCGGTGGCGATGTTCCTGGTGACCTGGGCCACCACCCGGGAGCGCCTGGCTCCTCAGCAAGACGAGGGGATCGGGATCTGGACCGATCTGAGGTTGCTCGCACAGAATCGGCCCTGGCTCGTCATGATCGGGGCGGCGGTGTGCACGCTGGCGAGCGTGGCGGTGCGGGGTGCCGTCACGGTGCACTTCTTCAAGTACTACGTGGGCGACACCGGCGAGGCGCTGTTCTCCCTCGGTTCTGCGGGCTCGGCGTTCTTCTTGGAGTTCGATCAGACCACGATCTTCCTGTCCTCGGGGATGCTGGCTTTCGTGGCCGGGGTGGCCCTGACGGGCTTCGTGGGCCGAGTGATGGGCAAGAAGAACGGGCTCATCGCGCTCACGTTGATCAACTCCGTCATCGTGATGAGCTTCATGGTGATCCCGGCGGATGCCTGGGAGGTCATGTTCGCCCTGAACCTGCTGGGCAACGTGGTGTCGGGGCCCACACCGGGCCTGGTGTGGGCGATGTACACCGACGTGGCGGACTACGGAGAGTGGCGGTTCGGACGGCGTGCCACGGGCCTGGTGTTCTCCGCGGCGATGTTCGCCCAGAAGATGGGGCTCACCATCGGTGGCGCAGCGTCGGGGTGGATGCTGGAAGGCTTCGGCTTCGTGGCCAACGCCGAGCAGTCGGATCGAGCCCTGCTGGGGATCCGGTTGATGTTCGCGGTGGTGCCCGGAGGGTTGGCCTTCCTCAACGGGGTGATCCTGCTGTTCTACCCGCTGTCGCAGTCCGACACCGAGGCGATGCAGGCAGCGCTCCAGGAGCGTCGCGCAAGCGAGTGAGGTGGCACGAAGGCCTGAACGCACGAGCGGCCCGAGGGGGAGACCCCTCGAGCCGCTATGGGTCGTGGACCTGGGCGAACAGGTCCCGACTCGCTACCAGCGACCGCCGCCGCCGCCGCCGCCACCGCCGCCGCCGCCGCGGCCACGCTCGTTGGCCTCGTTGACGCGGATCGTGCGACCGTCGAGGTCGGTGCCGTCCATCACGCGGATGGCCGTCTGAGCCGAGCCTGCCTCGGCGAAGGTGACGAACCCGAAGCCCCGGGAGCGGCCAGTGTCACGGTCGGTGATCACCTTGGCTTCCGTGACCGTGCCGTGAGCCTCGAAGGCCGCGGCGAGGGACTGATCGGTGGTGTCCCAGGACAGACCACCGACGAAGAGCTTGTTGGACATGTAGACGATCTCGATTGAATGCGCGGCTTGAGGCCGCGAAGGTGTGCAGGCGAGACGCGCCTGCGGTCGGGGGGCCCGAATGGCCACGCGGTGTCGGGTTGTGCTAGCAAGAGCGCTCGCGGCCCTCAGCCCGCAGTCCCAACGCGGAGGGTCTTAGCGTGCTGGCGAGAGGACGGCTAGCCGCAGCGGCGGGAAAAGCGCTCGAACTGGTGGGTTTCACGAACGGAGACCGAAGCGAGCAGCGTGCCCGAGCACGAACACCTGTACGAACGGAGTGATGTGCTTCGTCTCGAGCACGTCGAGACCTGCCTCGCGGCTCCGCTCCCGCCACTCTCGCTCGGGCAGGAAGTGCCACCAGCCAGGGCCATAGGCGAGGAGCGCGGCCAGGTTCCGCGTGTGCTCCACCAACACGATCCGCCCCTGTGCCGAGGTGATGCGCGCCAGCTCTCCGAAGAGATCCCGTCGTCGAGTAGGGTCTCGGAGCTCGTGTGCCACCAGCATGACCACCACGAGGTCGGCCCAGTCTTGCTCGACGTCGAGCGCGTCCGGAAGTCCCGCAGCCGAAGGCGAGGGACCAAGGGAATTGTAGCGCGACGGAGTCGCGCGGGATTCCGGCTCGGAGGGCCGTGGGGATCCCTCGCCGTGCCGAAGCCGGGCGCGGTTGACCGCAGGCTCGGTCATGACCTCGGGGTGGAACAGGTCGAGCTGGATGCCTTCGGCCTTCGGGAACACCGCGCCCATCGGCAGGGTGGTCTGCTCGAGGAACACCGACAGCTGCACCCAGCGGGCGGGGCAGGGGGCGATCTGTGCGACCCAGCGCCCGTCCAGGAGTGGTGAGCGGTCGAACAGCCAGTAGAACGCAGCGAACGAGGCGAGGCCGAACCACGCCGCCCCAGCGGCCAGGGCACCTCCCAGGCCCCGCAGCCAGTCGGGGAACGGGGCAGCGACCACCAGGGCTCCGCCACCCACCGCGATGGTGATGATGACGTACAGCGGGGCGTTGTAGCCAGCCATTCGGCGTGCGTGCTGCACGGTTCGCCTCCCGAGCGGCTGCAGGCCGAGGCGAGGGTCGACGAGAAGTGTAGCGCACCGGAGTCTAGGGGCTGTCCAGCGCAGGAAAGGGGCGCAGCGCGAGCGCTCCCCAGCGAGCACGGAGCGTGTCGTGGAGCGAGCCGATGTCGTCGGCGGCCGCGCTCCAGCCGGTTGCGACGAGGGGTTCTCGGACCGCCCGGCAGCGGGTGAGGATCCGCTCCCGAATCGTGGCTCGGCCCTACGTGACATCCTCGGAGGATGCCTGGTCCAGGTGGAACGCGAGGGTGCCCAGGAGGTGCAGCACGCTGGCCGCGGCCACGGCCCGTGTCCAGGCCGGGTCGTCGACGTCGAGCCCGGCAGCCTCGCGGTAGCGGCGCTCTGCTTCGGGAACCAGCTCCGGCGCGGTGTGCGCGCACCAGCAGGTCGGCTGTGCCATGCGCAGGGTGGTCGCGTCGAGGGTGGCGAGGCCTCTGCGAGCGCCCTCGAAGTCCACGAGCACGGCACCGCGGTCCTCGGTCCAGATCACGTTGTCGGGGCACGGGTCGGAGTGCACCAGGGAGTGCCACGGCCCTGGCTCCTCGGCGATCGCCAACGCCTCTTCGCACTGCTCGACGGCGAGGGGGCGCAGCTCGTGCTCCAGCGCCACCTGGCGCAGCGCGTCGCGCTGCGCGTCGGGTGGGCGGACCCCGATGGCCTGCACGTCGTGAGGGCGCTGCCGTGCGAGCCGGTGCACGTCGCCGAGGGATCGGGCGACGTCGAGCAGCACCTGGCGCGTGAGGCTGGGATCGTCGCCCAGCACGATCTCGTCCACGTTGGTGCCGCGTACGGCCTCGAGCACGAGCACGCCCGCGTCGAAGTCCACACCCAGCACCTGCGGGACGGGGCCTCCGGCCAGTGCGACCAGAGCGGTGTGCTCTTGTCGCAGGCGGTGGGCGGGGCTGCCTGGCGTCAGGTCGGTGGGATCCCAGCTCTCCGCGGCCCGAGGGGGCGGTCGCTTCAGGAAGACCCGACCCCGCCCACAGCGAAAAGGCCCTGCGTTGGGGCGCCGACCTTCGCCCTCGGCGACCAGGGCCACGGGCTCGCCGAAGCGCTCAGCCAGCAGGCGCTCTGCGGCGGGGACCACCTCGTTCACGCTCCACATGGTGGTAGGCTAACGTTCTGCCGAGGCAGCCCTGCTGGGCTGGGCTGGGCTGGGCTGGGCTGTGATGGGAGTCGTCGCCCGTGCACATCGAGAACATCGAAGCCAAGGCCGTCGTGGGAGGACGCGTCGCGGTGGCAGCCGCTCTCGCGGTCTCCGGGCTGCTCACGCTCTTGGGATGGAGCGCTCCCGAGTACGGATCGTGGTGGTGGCCCAGCGCGCTCCGACAGCCCCTGATGGCTCCGTCCCTGGGGCTGCTGGCCCTCGCGTCGGCGTGCAGCCTGTTCTGGCCTCGCGTGCACAGCTACCTCGTCACCACCGCGATCGCAGCCGCCCTCGCCGGTGCCGTCCTCGTGGGCGCCACGCGGTCGAGCTCGGGGCATCTCGGAGGCCTCGTCTTCGCCTTTCTCGCCGGGGCTCTCGCCAGTGCCACCTGGACGCTGCTTCCCGCGAGGCGTTGGTTTCGCGTCAGCAAGCCCTCGCCTGCATGGTGGCGCGTGGTGCGAACCGTGGGTCAGGCTACGCTCTTCACCGGGACCTTCCTCGGTTGGTTCGGGTGGCTGGTGCTCGGCCTGGAGCGAAGCCTTCCGATCCCGCGCCTGCACGAGCTGGACCTCGTCATTCCGGGACTGGTCGTCGGCATCGTACTTCAGGGAGCGCAGCTGGGTTCCGCCGTCTGGCTCGCGCTTAGGGGGGAGGGTACGCCGCTTCCCATCGATACGGCAGCCAAGCTGGTGGTCGCGGGTCCCTACGCCTATGTGCGCAACCCCATTGCGATGTTCGGGATCGCTCAGGGGGTATTGGCTGGGATCGTGCTGGGATCTGCGTCCCTGACGGTGTACTCGCTGATGGGCGCGGCGCTGTGGCACGCCTTCGTGCGTCCCATCGAAGAGCACGACCTCACCGAACGCTTCGGGGCGCCCTACATGCGCTATCAGCGATCCGTTCGGCTCTGGATCCCCCACCTTCGGCCCTATGCCGAGCCTGCCGTGGGGGACCTCAGCGGACCGTCGGCGACGGGCCGGCCTGCTCCCTGAACGCGTACATCCGGGCATCGGCGCACCACCACCGCAGATGGCCCGGGGCGGTCTCCCATCGATTCGTGGGCACCTCGAGATCGTCGTAGGCCTCGCTGAGCAGAGCGCCCCCCTTGGCGAGCGCCCGATGACGCATCACCGTGCCCTGCACGGGGCCCCATCGCGAGGGAAACGGTCCGTAGCCTCCGTGCTGGGCGGCCACGCCCACGGCCCAGATCCCCATGGGCGCGAAGAACCGATGCACCAGGGCATGCAGCACGGCCATGCGCAGCTGCCGTCGCTGGCGCGTCAGGTACACGCCGTTGAGGAGCACCGCGAGTCGACGGTCCGCGCCCTGGCGCAGCGTGGCGAAGCTGCCGAAGACGAACCCCCGGGCCCCACGGCTCGGGTGCTCCACGTGCAGGCAGAAGGACAGGGGATCCGCCCAGATGGCGGCGATGTGGTTCTTGTTGTTCTGGTACCAGTACTCGTCGCGCGTGTGGTAGCAGCAGGTGACGCAGTCGGCGAAGCGCTGGTAGGTCAGCAGATCCACGCGCTTGTCGAGCCAGCGCAGGCGGTGTCCGTCCAGGAGGGGAGCGACGGGGGCGAGGGGGCGACCCTGCACGAGCGCACGAAACGCTCGACGAACACGCAGTCGACGTGCCACCCGCATCACGAGTCGCTGCTCCACCACACCCACCGCCAGCGACACGCGCAGCGCCTGTCGAGTGGCCTCGTCGGAGACTGGTGGGAGGCGTCCGGGACGCAGCGCTCGGACCCAGGCCCGCAGCGAGGCTCGGTCCACCATGGCGCGAGCCAGGCGCCGCGGCGACATGCCCAGTGCTCGGTCGACCTCCCTGGTGACGCGCTCGAGCAACCCGTGGGGCGACTCGGCTCGGCCGTGGTGGATCTCGCGTGCCGCGAGTCGGAGCAGCTCCGCGGGTGGGAAGGCGGGCCCGGAATGGCGGGCCACGAGCTGCGCCAGCGACGGCATGACAGCGTGGGGGCCGTGGCGTGCGGCCAGCGCGGACGCCAGCTGCTGCCACGCCAGGCTCGTTCCCACCGAGACCGCGCCGTGAGCTTCCAGGGTGGCGAGCACCGCAGCGTGGCTCTGGGGCTGCACCCAGTGCTCGGGGGCTCGATGGGCGAGGGCCAGCGCGGCGGCGGCATCCACGCGAGCGAGGGCGAGCCACAGGGGGAGGCGAAGCCCTTGGTCGTGAACGGGCTTCGTATCGATTCGATGGCGCAGCACCCGTACGGCTCGTCCACCCGCACGGGCCAGGACCTCCAGCCGATCCTCCACCTCGTAGGCCTCGACGCCGCTCTCTGGGTGGGCGGCGCGGGTCAGCGCCGCCGCCGCCGCTTGCACCATGGATCGACTCGTCCGACCCAGGATCGCCACGGTGGCGTCGTAGGTGGACCGACAGCTCGTCGACGCTGCGCGAGCTCGAGCCGCCTCGACGGCCCGGAGGGCCTCCACGGGTGCCAAGCGGCGCTCTACGGGACCGTGCAACGTCCGCAGCACCTGCAGGCGCGTGGCCAAGCTCCCCTCCGCTGCCAGCCACAGCGCCCCCAGGTCTCCCACGCGGGCCACGACGGCTGCCAGCGCGTGGGGGTGGCTGGCGAGGGACCGGAGTCGAGCGGCCACGTCGCGGACGCCGACGTCTGCGACCACCTCGTCGATGCGGTCCCGCACCTGTGGCTGGAGGAGGGGAGCCAGGGAGCGTGGAGCGAGGCCGCGCGCATCCCACGTCAGCTGGTCGAACAGCTCCGTGCGGCGATGGGTGGGCAGCTGCCGGGCGCTGTGCGCCACCAGATCGGTATCCGCCGCTCGGTGGGCGGCCCGGGCGATGCCCATCCAGGCGCGGATCCGATGGCTGCGTGCGCGGATGCTGCGTGCGCAGATCTGCGCTGCACGAGGCTCACCGACGGCGACCCAGGCTTCGGCGAGCAGCGCCCGCCACCGCTGTCGCTTCGGGCTGGACAGCTGCGCGATGGTGAAGGCCGCCCAGTCCACGGCCAGGTGGGCATCCCGCTGTCGAAGCGCCCCGCGCACGCGGGCCTCGGCCAAGGCGTCGGTGATGGGCCACGGTCGGGCACACCATGGGTCCGCGAGAAAGCGTTCCCGCCACACGCCGGTGTGCAGCAGCCGCTGGATCTCGCCGCGTGCGGTGCCGTGCCGCCAAGATGCTGCCCAGCGTCTGGCGGCCTCGGGCAGGCCCAGCAGCAACCACAGGCGCGCCAGGTGCACGCCGCGATGGCGTGAGCTGACCGTGGTGGCGGCCATGCCCCACGTCGCGCACACCTCCGGGGTCTCGCGGGCACGATGGGCCACGAGGGGCAGCAGCTCCCATGGGGGGGTCGGTTCGGGATCGAGGAGGTCACCGAGGTGCGTCGAGGCCCTCGGATCCACGGGAAGCAGCAGCGCCAGAGCGCGGATGCGCGCACGCCGCGACGTCAGCCCTCGGGCTGCGTCCAGCGCACGGTCGTCTCCACGCCAGGCCTCCGCTGCTCCCTCGTCGGGGAGGAGCGATTCCATGGCTCACGGTCCAGGTCGATGGGGTCCGATGTGTGGTCAGACGGCGTCCGACGACGCCATCAACGACCGGAGATCATCGGTACGCGAAGACCCACATGCTCGCCTCCACACCTGGCGTATGCGATCTGTTGGTCACCCGCCAATGCGGCATGTCGCTGATAGACTCCGCGAAGAATGTGTCTCGAGGATCCATCGCCATCTGCGCTCGCTGTTGCGCAGCGTGCCCTCGTGCTCGCAGCTGTGACTTGCCGAGGGCACGTCGAGCGGGACCACGGCGTACCTGCGGCCAAGGACACCCATGGAAGACTCCTGGCGTGGTTCGGCCGACTGGCCCTGTGGCAGGTGTCGGAGCCCGAGGAACGCCACTTGTTCGAGGCACCCCTCGGGAGCCTGCTCGAGCGGGAATACGCAGCAGCGACCTGGCGTGTCGAGGGGCTGCTGGTGCTCGCGTGGGCCATCGGGCTCACCCCGCTGCTTCCACACGACACCGAGGTGGATCCCTTCGCCCTCACCAGCGCGCTGCATCTGTTGCAGACCGATGCAATGGAGGTGCTCGCAGCCTCGACGTTGCGGGATGCGCGGGACCTGCGAGTCTGTCGAGAGTTCTACGATGCGGTGCACGTCCGGCTGCGGGAGTTTCGTCGACACCCCGAGGGCAAGGACGACAGACACGCCTACGAGACGGGATGGGCCGCTCGCCTCGGTCTTCCCTGTCCACTCCTTCGTGGAGATCTTGCAGTCGGCGGACAGCCCATCGAGTCGGCAGCTCCCAGCGCCGTGCGCATCGCGGAGCGAATCGTGACCGAGCGGCATCGAGCCGCCATCTGGCTGCTCGGGGAGGAGGGGGCCAGCTACACGGGGTTCACGGTGGACACCTAGATCAGCACTCAGAAGCCTTCCACAACACTGTCGGGCCCTCCAGGCCCGTTTCGACGGCGCCATGGCCAGGCCCCTGTGTCCTGCTCTCTCCCGATGTCCGGTCGGCCGGCCGACCTCGATCGAGTTCTGCTCCGGAAGGCTGTCGCAATCCAAGAGGGCCGAGGTGGGGACGTTGCCCGTCAGCGGGTGATCTCGACGTCCACAAGTTTGGCTGCTTCGAGCCATGGCTGTGCGCCCTCGGCATCGGCGTAGACGGTGAGCAGTGTTCCGGCAGTGTCTTGGCGCACGTCGAG
>JAHQVJ010000223.1 GCA_019634415.1 Myxococcales bacterium | reverse complement strand
CAGCTGCTGAAAGCCCATCCCCGCGTGGACTCACGGGTTGTATGAACTGTTTCTGGGCCAAACTCTTCCTCCAACGAACAAACTGGGGCCACGGCGGGACACGCGAGCGTCGATACACGTGTTGCTTTGCACAGTTCACTGAGGATCACCCGCGCTATTCTGGCGGCGCGCAATCCTCATGGAAATAGGCGTCGCATTGGGACGGCAGCGCCCCCAAGAAGGAGCAGATCTCGTCCCCCATGAGAGCGGTCACCGCCTCGCCGCAGGCCCTCAGGTCCCCAGCGGTCGCTGGACATTCGGGTCCGGTGTCCCGGCCCCAGATGTAGCATGTCTGTACGTCGAAGCTCCACTCAACGATGACCTGCGAACCGTCATCGTCGCAGGTCACCTCACGAGGCTCGTCGAAGGCGTAGTCGTTGCACAAGATGGACACCTCCAGGCTATCCATCTCGTAGATGAGCTCTTCATCATTGATCACACGACAGCCGATGAGGGCGACGATGACCAAGCCTGCAACCCGGGTGGGGGTGATCGGTACAGCCAACTTCTCTACGGCCACCAAAACTCCATACGTCGCGATCTGCAAGAATTAGAAGAAGACTCGCGATAGAAGTGTTTTTTACTCTGGCTCTGCTCCAACGTCAAGCCTGCCAATCCAAGTCCAAGTTGAGTCGTGCGAGGTGTGACCGTTGGGGGCTGCGCTTCGTTGGATTTTCCGCCTTCACAAACCGACAGTGCGATAGAGGCGCGGAAAGTACCACGAGCCAGTGATGGTCTCGTTTAGAGACCAGTGTGTACCGCCATTCGCACCGGATGGCCTCGGCATGACTCAGAGCCGACGGTGGACCATCAACGAACGACTACCTGCTCTGCAGGCAGGTATACCACAGTTCGAACCAGCTTCTTATTCGATAGGTTTGAGCGTTGCCGATATGCTCGATGCCAGAAGTTGATGCCAGACAACCGGTCTCGCTTTTGAAGAAGAACAACCCACGAAATGGCAGGCATTTCCGAGCGCGTCGCTTGGCGGGGCACTCTTGTTGCCCTAGTTGCAAGAGCCCGAAATTTCCTCTTGCAAGGTTAAAATGAATCGGGGTGGTCAGATTCGAACTGACGGCCCCCTGCTCCCAAAGCAGGTGCGCTACCAGGCTGCGCTACACCCCGAGCCCGCTTCTCGTAAACCCTCCCGCCTCCAGCCGCAACCGCCACCGTCGCTTCGATCCCGCCCCAGCGCCCCTCGATCGCGCCTCCACCGCCATGTAGAGTCGGGCAACAGCGGGGAGATGAGGGACATGGAGCACGTGCAGACGCTGCTCGAGCGAGTGCGCCAGGCGCCCACCGACAGGGGCCTGCGCGACGTGCTCGCCGACGCCTGGCTGGAAGCTGGCGACATCCGCGGAGCGCTGGCAGCCGCCGAGCGCGACGGCGACCGAGCTGCGGTGGCGCGCGCCTGGGAGCCGTGCGTGGACCGCCTGCGCGCGGCACTGCCCGGCGCCACGCTGCTCCGCGTGCACCGCGGGCTGCTCACCCACGTCGAGCTGCCCCTCGAGTCCGCTGCCGAGATCGCGCCTGGCTTCTTCGCCACCGAGCCGCTGGCCACCGTGCGCCTCGCGCTCCCCAGCATCGAGACCGACGACGACGACCAGCCGATCTTCGATCCCCAGGGGCTACAGCGGCTGGTGGAGGCCGCCGCAGCCTCCCTCGTGGGCCTCTTCGGGCTGCAGCTCACCGGGTTCAGCCCCCTGCAGTGGCCCGCCGTCACCTGGCTCGTGGAGCAGCTGCAGCCGCGCCTCCTCTCCCTGGGGCTCCCGGTGGACGAGCTCGAGAAGCGCCTGCAGCCCCCACCCACCTGGAGCCCAGTGTGGGCGCTTCAGCTGCAGTACTGGACGTCCGGCGCAGATGCGCCTGAGGACGCGCTGCTGCGCGCCTGGCTCCAGCAGCTCGATCCCGCCCGGCTCGCCCTCGATCCCATGTCCGTCGTGGCCGACGTCGACGCGCTGCTGCAGCATCCCTCGCTGCAGCACCTGGATCTGCGCGGCGTGTCCGTGAGCAGCCTGCACGCCCTGACGAGCTGGCGCGACGCCGCCCCCGGTCGCAGCGTGCGCCACGAGGC
Organism: Myxococcales bacterium; assembly: GCA_019634415.1. Classification (GTDB taxonomy): domain Bacteria; phylum Myxococcota_A; class UBA796; order UBA796; genus DRPG01. The sequence goes on along the minus strand of JAHQVJ010000223.1, from coordinate 41,082 downwards.
CCTGGACCTCGCCTGCCCCAGCGCCGCCCACGATCCATTCGGCGACCTCGGCCGCGTCTGGCCCAGCGCCACCCGCGAGGCGCGAGCCTGTGCGGTGGCTGGCGATTCGGAGCCCCGCCACGTCATCGCGCGCGGCACCCGGCTCACGCAGCACCGGGTGGATCACCCCGAGTGGGAGCGCTCGGTGGACGCTGCCGTCACGGCGCTCGCCGGCTCCGAGGCCGGACCGGTGTGGGCGGACGACGGCGGTGCCGTGGTGGTGGGCGGACGCAATCACGCCATCCCCGTGGTGACGCTGCCGCCGCCCGTGCGCCGCCTGCAGGCCCAGGGCGACGACCTGCTGGCGCACCACGCCGCCGGCTGGTGGATCCGGCAGGACGGTGCCCACACCGACCACCGCGATCCCGTGGACGCCGTGGCCTGGGTGGGTGGCGGCGTGGCCCTGGCGCGCGGAACGGCGGTGCACCTGCCCGACGGCACCGTGCAGGAGCTGGGAGCGCCCATCCTGGCCCTCGCCTCGGACGGCGCGCGGCTGGTGGCCGTGACCGGCACCTGGCTGTGGGAGGTCGCCTCGCCCCCGCGCCTGCTCGGTCGTCGGCAGGCCGCCGGCCCCGTGGCCTTGGCCGTGCGCGACGACGTGGTGGCGTGGGCCCAGAGCAACACCCAGGTGCGCATCCTGCGCGGCACCGAGATCACCGACGCCTACTACAGCGGCTACATGTTCGGCGGCCGAGACCTGCCGTTCCTCGTCAGCGATGTGGCCATCAACGACGAAGGCGGCGTGCTGGTCGCCTTCGAGCACGGCACCGCCAACCTGCTCCGCCCCGAGGGCGCGCTCAAGCTCGACGAGTTCGAGGGCGAGCCCCAGCGCTCCTGGCTGTTCATCTACCAGGGCCAGGTCCTCACCGCCGGGTTCTGACCGCATCGATACGGGCGACTCGCCGCCTTTGGAATCGCGCGCGACTCCGTCGGCGGGCCCACTGGAGCGCGAGCAGTCCCCACACCGCCCACCAGCTGGCGTGCGCCGTGCTGTGGCGGCACCCCGGCTCCGACCCGAGCAGGGGATCGGTCTGCGGGTCACAGAGGTCGCCGATCACATCGAGATCTGCGTCGGCTTGGTCGGGGTTGGCGTCGAAGGGGCAGTTGTCGCAGCTGTCGGCCACGCCGTCGCCATCCGTGTCCTCGTCGTCGTTGGTCGGCCACGCCAGCCAGTCGCACCGATCACAGGCGGCACCGAAGCCGTCCCGGTCGTTGTCGTGCTGGTCGGGGTTCACCGCCGTGGGGCAGTTGTCGCACACATCTCCGAGTCCATCGAGATCCACGTCTCGCTGTTCGGCGTTGGAGACGTCACGGCAGTTGTCGATGGAGTCGTCGACTCCGTCGAGGTCCGCGTCCGCTGCCCAGGCCGCCATCACCCACATCCACATGATCGCTCCTCCGTTGATTCGTTCAAGGCCATTGCCCCAGCAGGGAGCGGCACACCTGCTCCCGTCCCTCGTCCCAGGTCACGCACACCTCCACCGACTCGGTTCCCGTCAAGCGAAGGGCGCTCCCCACGGGCACTGCATTGCCGCACGTCACCCGCTCGTGGGCGACCTCCACGGGGGCCGCGGCCCCCTCCGTCACGCTCACCACGGCCTGCAGCTCCCCTGGCGGGCAGGTCAGGCGAACCTGAAGCCGGTCGCCCGCTGCATAGGAGCTGGGGGTTTCCGTCACTGCGCCGGCGCGCTCGCGCACCAGGATCAGGGACACGTCCCCGCCCTTGATGCTGGGATCGGAGCCCTGCCGGGGAAGCAGCCAGAGCAACGCCAAAGCCGCGAGCAAGAGGGGCGCCGCCCATGCCAGCGGTCGCCACCCCGGCTCGGCCCGCAGCGGCGGCATCGGGCGCACGTCCAATTCGATGGCGCCGAGGCGTGCCTGGCAGGTGGCACACCCCGTCACGTGCTCCGCTACGTCGCGGCACTCGACGCCGTCGAGCAGCCCCAGGGCGTAGCGCTCGAGGCGAAACCAAGAGATGGGGCACGTCATGGGATCCCCCACAGCTCGGCGAGCTGCTCGCGGATGGCAGCCACGCGATTCCCCACGGTCTTGCGGCTCGTGCCCATCAGCTCGGCGACCTCCGCTTGGGTGAGCTGGTCCACGAACAGGTACACGAAGACGTCCGCCAACGGGCCCTCCAGGCGGTCCAGCAATTGCGTCAGCACGTCGACGGTGATGATGCGCTCCACCAGATCGCCATGCTGGAGCACCACGGTGGTGGTTCCGTGACGGTCCAGCAGGGCCCGTCGACGACGACCATTGCGAATGAGGTTCAAGCAGCGGGTGGTGGCAGACTGGTACAAGTATGAGAAGGTGACATCTGTCGTCCGGCCCTTGGCGATCAGGTCGCTGAATAGGGTGTGCACAACGTCCTCCGCGTCTTGCTGACTGCCCAGCATGCGCTCGCATCTGCGGCGCAAGGCGGGCCCGAATTGGCGGTACAGGTGCTGCAAGGATCCGCGCTACTGACAGGTGCCCTGGCGCACGCCGACGGCCAGGCAGCTGCCCGGAATCCCGTCGGCGCAGTCCAGGTCACCACGACAGCTTCGGCCGTCCTCTGCACAGACCTGCAGCGGCTCTCCCACGCAGGCGGCGGGGCAGTCTTCGTCGAAGGAGCAGGCAGCCCCCACGGGCCTGGGTCCCACGTCGCACACTGCGCCGATCACCCTGGTGGAGTCGAGGCCGCGCAGGGCGCGCGCCTCGCACTGGCCTGTGCCGTTGCACGGAGCCGTGGCGTCGCAGCACTCGGAGCAGCGGCTATTGCAGCACACGCCCGTGTCGCATTGACTGTCCGCTCCACAGGCCTCCCCCAGGGTGGCCACCCCAGAGGGCACACATTCTCGGTGGAAGAAGGGACCGTCGCCCCAGGTCGCCCCGCAGATCTCGTCTGCGAGACAGTCGGCGTCGACCTCGCACCCGCTACACACGGACTTGATCCAGGCCAGGGTCGGGTCGTCGGACCAGTACTCGGGGGCAGCGCTGCGCGGCGAGCAGCGGCCCGACTCGCACTGGTCGCCCTGCCAGCAGCTGGTCCCCGAGGGCTGAAGCACCGCGGCGTCGTCGCACGGCTCGATCCGGCCCCACGGATCTGCCACGCGCACCTGGGCCACGGTGTGGGGCGTGTTCCCGCCTCCGTGGCGCAGGGTCACCCGCATGCGGTCGAACCACGTGGGGGCCGTGGCGGTGAAGGTCTGGCGTTGCCAGTCACCGGACTGCAGCGGGGCGACGATCTCCACCCACCCATCGTCCTGGAGGTCCACCTCCAGCGTGAGATCGGGCTGCCCTTCCACCAACACCTCCGCCTGCACGCACCGGACTTCGCCGAGCCAGGCGGCCTCCACCTCCCGACGTTGCGTGAGGATCGCCCCGTCGCGCAGCTCGATGCCCTGCTCCGTCGGTTCCCACGTCGGGCGCTGCACGACGCTCCCGGACTCGAGCTCCCACCGGCACGGACTGTCTCCGCACCATTGCCCGAAGCTCCCGTCATCGACCAGGGTCGGCAGCCCCCAGACGTCCTGGGACGTGCACGCGGCCAGCACGCAGATGAACCCGATTCGCATTCCGTACATGACGCTTCCCCTCACAGTGCCACCCTGACGCCAGCCGTTGCAGCGGCGCCTCCCACGTTTCTGGTGTCGTTCGTGGAGTTGCGAAGGGCCGGTGCCCACACTCCGTCCAGCTGACCAAAGCCGCCCACTCGGATCCCGGATCCCGGAGCCATCCAATGGAGGCCCGCCGCGCCAGCGGCATGCCAGCTGGTGGACCGGGCGGGTGTGCCGGGCCAGTCCCACCAGCTGGTGGTGAACACCGGGCCTCCCCCCGCCTGGGCCATCCAGCGCCAGGCGTCCCCACGACCCAACCGTGCGCTGTGCCGCAGGTAGGCTCCGAGCCGCCAGCTGCGCCAGTTGAAGACCCTCGAGAGGGTCGTGGCTCCGAAGGAGTCCTGCTGCCTGCTGCCCTGTGCCCACCGCTCGCGCTCCAGCAGGCCCGCGGTGGCCACCCACGACCAATGCCCAGCGATGCGCCCCGTCAGCGCGATGCTCCCGTTCAGGCTGAGCTGGCTGCCGAAGGGTCCGGCGTCGGTGTCGGTGTAGCCGAACTGGGTCAGGCGGTCCCGGTAGGCTCCCCCCGAAGGGGAGAGGAGTCCGCCCCCGGCGACCTCCACGGACAACGAGTCGGCGCGAAACGGACCGGCCCCGGACTTCACCGTGCCCGGAACGTCGCCTTCGTGGGGCACGCAGTCTGCGGTGGACAATGCCACGCGCTCACCCGCGATCAGCCTCACGTCGCAGCGATACCCGCCCGTGTCGTCCCGTCCGATCACCTGGTAGCGACCGTTCGTCAGGGCCAGGGACATGGCGTCGGTGCCCTCCCGGACCAGCTCCGCCACCACCACACCGGTGTCGGCCCGCACCACGAGCACCCGTCCCGATGGCCCGTCGAGCAGAAGCCAGGCGTTGGCCTCCGACGGGCGCGTGAGCACCATGTCGCCTTGGCCTCGCAGCTGCGTCTCCAGGGTGACGTGCTGTCCGCCCACCTGCGTGGGGGTCGTGGTGACGAGGGTGCGATGGTAGGCATAGCGATAGGCCTCGTCCAAGCTCACCGCGCCGTTGTCGTCGGTATCGGCGGGTCCCCTCAGGCCTGCCACCAGGTGGTGGGTGAAGAAGGAGCCGCCGATGGCATCGGACTCCTGCGACAGCTCCGATCCGGTGGACGACGCCATCACGGCGAGCCCCTGCGAGCGAAGGGTGTGGGTGGAGTTGTAGGAGAAGTCCGTCGCTGGCTCCACGCCTTTCACCGACGAGATCGCCCCGGACTGGCAGGCGTCCAGCACGGCCACGGTGACCGTGCTGGGCATGGCCTCGAGCTGCTGGCGCAGCCGCTGTAGCGACAGCTCCGACGGACCCAGCGTGAGCGCTTGGCTGCGAGCGTGTCCCGAGTAGTAGAAGACGAACACGGTCTGCGCACCAGCGTCGGCGCGGGCCTCCAGCCCGGTGGCGTGGGTCTGCAGTGCTGCCAGGACGTCGTCGGCGTCTGGATCCATCAGCAGGGTCGAGGCGGCTGTGACGCCGCCGATCTCCTGCATGACCTCTCGAAACCGCTCCGCGTCCTGCACGGCGAACTGCAGTGGTTGCTGGCCGGGCCCCGGCCGGTTGGACCCCACGAACAACCCCACGGTCTCTGGTTGGGCGGCCGCGGGCGCAGACAGCATCCACACGGCGACGGCGTTCGCCAACGATGTCATGGCACCTCCCGATGCTGACCCATCAACACCCGAAGGGGCGGTCGTGCGAAACGCATGGCCTGGATCGGGCTCACTTTGCGGTCTACCCTCGGGCTAGGGGGAGCGATGGTTCGAGCCACCGAGCTGCTCACGCGCGACGAGATCCGCGAGCTCACCACCCCGAGCGATCTGCAGGGCTGGCGCTCGGTGCTCACGGACTGGGGCCTGATCGCCAGCGCCTTCGCGGCCTCGGCACTGTGGCCTCACCCCCTGACCTGGCTCGCTGCCGTCGTGGTGATCGGCACGCGCCAGCTCGGCCTGGCCGTGCTCACCCACGAGGCTGCCCACCGCGCCCTGTTCCGCAGCCCACGCCTCAACGAGCAGGTGGGGCACTGGGTGTGCGGCAGCCCCATCTGGCTCGACATGGTGCGCTACCGCGAGCATCACCTGCGCCACCACGTGCACACCGGCACCGCCGCCGACCCCGACATGGGGCTGGTGGAGCCGTTCCCGGTGTCACGGCCGGGCCTGGTGCGCAAGCTACTGCGCGACCTCACGGGCCTCACCGGTCTGCGCCGCGCCGTGGGGCTGATCGCGATGGATCTGGACTTCCTGCCCTACACGGTGTCCACGCCGGGCGCCGGGCTGCCCCCGATCCCGTGGTCGACCCGCCTGCGCCGAGCGGCGCCCCGGGTGCTGCCCGTGCTGCTCACGAACCTGGCCCTCCTGGGACTCCTGGCGGCCCTGGGCGCGCCGGAGCTGTACGCGTTGTGGGGCGTGGCCTGGCTGACGGTCTACTCCCTGGTGCTGCGCGTGCGCGCCATCGCGGAGCACGCCTGCATGCCGGGGGGGCCCGACATCGCCCGGAACACCCGTACCGTGCTGGCCAGCCCCCTCGAGCGCGTGCTGTGGTGCCCCCACCACGTGAACCTGCACGTGGAGCACCACCTGCTCATGACCGTGCCCCACTGGCGGCTGCCCGATCTGCACGACAAGCTGCGGCAAGCCGGCGTGCTGGACTCCGAGAATACGCTTCCCTCCTACGTCAGTGTGCTTCGCCTCGCCTCGGCGGCCATCCGGCCCTGACTGCACGCGCGTTCAATCGAAAAACCTTCTGTTGTCCGCGATGGACAGAAATGGGCTGGTCTCGTTCGTACAAAGAGGGCCAGTTCGGAGGACAGATGGCATTACGTCTAGTGGAGCTGAGCGCGATCACTCGCGCCTTCATGCTCGACGAGCTGCATCGCGACCGCTTGGCGGGCACGTTGCACTTCAGCGCGCGGCTGACCGTCTCGGGAATCAAGGCGTGGCCCCGTCTACTCAAGTGGGCCTTCCGCGAGGCCCAGGCACCGGATCTCGCGGAGCAGCTGCGCTCGAAGCGCCGCATGGAGTCCGCGGGGACGCCCTCCGGCCCGCCAGGGAGGGATCCGGCACGGGTGCTCGCCGAGGGAGAGTTCAACCGCTTCTACTGCCGCGGGGTCTGCCGTCGGGCCATCGCCGGGGGGCAGCAGGCGGTGGAGGTGTACCGCGCCAACGACGAGCGGTCGCCTCGGGGTGGTCCGCGCCACATGGAGGGCCGTCGCATGGCCGCTCGGTGGTTGCTGCAGGACCTGCGGCTGCCCCCGTCGCGCTCCGTCGCCCAGGTGCCCGGAGGGCCGAACTCCGGCCTGTCGGTGCGCCTGATGCGCGAGCGCCGCCGGGGGAGGGAGCGCCGCAGCGAGCGTCGCCCCCTGCCCGGGGTGGACTTCGTGGTGCCCGTGCGCTCCTTCTACTCGTAGGAGCGTACCCGGCGCGGATACGAATCGATGGCGAGCAAACTGGTCAACGAGTCCCTGCTCGTTCTATCTGAGCCCAGAGGAGGTCGCGAATGCGTGGCAATGCATGGGTGTTCGTCTGGGCAGGATGTGTGGGTTGCTCCGGCTCGTCGGGCCAGGATGGGCCAACGCCTGGACCAGGAGGTGCGCTAGAGCGGGCTGTGGCCATGCAGGTGGGCTTCACGGCGGCGTCCTTCACCACCGCCGGGACCACAGCAACGGCGGACACCGGGGGCACAACCACTGGTGACACCGGCTCGGCCACCACGACCCCCACCCCGACGAGCTTCCAGGTGGAGGACATGGCGGGCAACCTCGTGACCATCGACGGAGGCAACGCCGCCATCCGCGACATCGAGATCGACCTGCCGAGCGGTCAGACGTGCGGCGATCTCGATCCCACCTTTGCCTTCGAGTCGCCCGTGCGATGCGAGGACGGGGAAGACAAGATCGAGATCGTGGGGCCCTTCCTCGTCGATCTGGTCACGCGCGAGGCCACGCCGAGCCTCGCCGGGCTCACGATTCCCCCGGGGACCTATGAGCGGGTGGACATCCGCTTCGACCCAGGTGCGTCGGGATCTGGGGTGAGCCTGGCCATGGCTGGCACCATCGAGGACATCTCGGATCCGGTGGCCTTCGAGTTGGCGCTGGAGATCAACGAGGACGCGAGGTTCGAGTCCCCCGATGGAATCGAGGTCGACGCGTCCGAGGACATGTTTGCCCAGATCGACCTGGACGTGGTGTTCCGACAGACGTTGCTCGGCTCGTGCGCCCGTTCGCTGGCGGACGGTGGGGTTGCCCAGATCGACAACGAGTCGGACTGCGGCGACGACCTCGAGGATGCCATCGAGGACGCCATCAAGGAGACCTTCGACCTCGACTGATCAGCCGGTGATACCGACGGCCCGGCCCACGTAGGTGTCGTCGTTGAGCTGCGACAGCACGAAGGCGGCGACGTCGGCGCGGGGAATGGCCATGCCGCGATCCTTCGGGAGTCGCTCGAAGCCGTGGGCGTAGTCCCCGGTGGCGGGGGCGTCCGTGAGGTTCGTGGGGCGCACGATGGTCCAGTCGAGATCGCTCTGTCGGATGTGCCGCTCCTGCTCCTCGTGATCGTCGAAGGCGCGCTTGAGGATGAAGGGCACCACGAACCACGTCATGTACCAGGGCAGCGTGGGCTTGCTGTCGCCGATGCCCAGCGACGACACGCTGATCAGCCGGCGCGGCCCCTGTGCCTCCATGGCCCGGATCTGAGCCCGCGTGCACGCCTCCCGCACCCCCGTGGCGTCCTTGGGGGGCGCGCCGATGGCCGAGATCACCACGTCGTGGCCCTCGGCCACCTGGCGGACGGTCTGCTCGTCCCGCGCGTCCGCCTGCACCACGGTCAACCCAGGCCGCGCCTGCATCTTGGATGCATCGCGCACCACGGCGGTCACCTCGTGGCCCGCAGCGAGTGCCTGGTCCACGATCTGCTTGCCGGTTCCGCCGGTCGCACCGAACACGAGGAGCTTCTTCATCGTTCACCTCCGAGACACCCTCTTCGTACGGCGCTGGTGGTCATGACGCTGGTGAGTAGGTACCATCTGTCCATGAACGTGATGCATGAACTCCATCGCATCGACCTGAACCTGCTGGTGGCCCTCGATGCGTTGATCCGGGAGGGCAGCGTGACTCGCGCGGCACAAGAGGTGGGCGTGACGCAGTCGGCGATGAGCCACACGCTGCGACGGCTGCGCGACGTGTTCGACGATCCGCTGCTCGTGAGGGTGGGTGCAGCCATGCAGCTGACGCCTCGGGCGGAGGCCCTCGCCCTCGGCCTGCGCAGTGGCCTGCAGACGCTGGCGCGGCTGCTCGAGTCGCCGTCCTTCGAGCCGGCTTCGGCACAGCGCGCCTTCCGCATCGCCACACCGGACCTGTTCGACGTGCTGGCGCTGCCCGCGCTGCTGGCGGATCTGCGGCAGCAGGCTCCGGGCATCGAGCTGACGGTGATGCCCTTCACCCGCCGCGGGATCCCCGCGGCGCTGACGGTGGGGGAGCTCGATCTCGCGGTGCTGGCCCGGCCGCAGGTTCAGGGAGCGGTGGGCTTGGTGGGGCGCACCTTGCTGCGCGACACCTTCTCCTGCTTCCTGCGCGAGGACCATGCGGTGCTTCGGCAAGGGCTCACCCTCGAGCGCTACGTGGCGGCTGCCCACGCGGTGGTGTCGCCGCGAGCCGACGGGGTGAGCGTGGTGGACCACCTGCTGCAGGAGGCAGGCCACGTGCGGCGGGTGGTGCTGAAGCTGCCGCACTTCTTCAGCGCCCCGGCCATCATCGCGCGCAGCGACCTGATCCTGACGGCCCCCACGAGCCTGGCGCGCATGCTCCCGGCGGAGGGACCGATCGTGGCGGTGCCCCTGCCACTACCCGTGCCGCCCCACTCCGTGGCCTGCTACTGGCACACCCGGTTCACCGAGGATCCGGGCCATCGCTGGCTGCGGGAGCGCTTGGCGTCGGCGGTCCCCGCAGAGGCGCGCGAGCCGTCGTGATCCGGCTCGAAGGCGCCCTCGGCGTCGGCGCGACGCGCCACGTGGCCCGGGATGTAGCGGACCCCGGCCACCGTCCACGTCGCCGACAGCGCCAGGGTGCCGGCCAACAACGCCCAGCCATAGGCGCGGATCATGCTGGGCAACCCAGTGCTTGCCCACTGCAGCGCCTCCGCCCGGCTGGGATCCTCCTGCAGCGCGCTCACCACGGCCATGCCGGGAGCCAGGGCCACCGCGCCGATGGCGATGGAGTACCCGAACATCGCGAGGTACAGCGGCACCGCCATCGCGAGCAGGCGCCAGGTCAGCGACCAGCCCACGCGGCCCACCGATCCGACGGGCTGGTGGGTGCGGGTCCGATGGCGCCGCACGGACCAGCCCGACACCCCCACCAGCGCGGCGATGGCCAGCGGGAGCCACAGGGGCCGCAGGAGCAGCGGAGGCAGGACGGCGAACGCCAACAGGCCAGACAGGGCGTAGGGCCGGCCGCGCTCCGCGTTCTGGCGGGTGAAGATCGTGGCGGCGAACTCCCTCACGGAGGCGTTCAGGCACGTGGTCAGAGTGACGGCCACGGTCAGAGGCCACCACAGGAGCAAGCCGTGGTGCACGGTGTCCGCGCTGTGGGGCAGGCTCCACAGCAGGGTGGAGGGGCCTACCAGCGTCGCCAGCACGCCCACGAGGAACAGCGGCACCGACAGCCAGGCTGCCACCGCGCCGACCATCACCGCTCGTCTCCATCCGCCCACGGACACCTCCGGGCTGTCCATACGGCAGGAGGATCCGCACATTGCGTCGTGTTCGCCGCTGTGCGTGAAGATGGTGACGCCGGAGCCGTGGTGCGGCAGCAAAAGCCAACGAACAACACAACCCGCCCGCGACCCCGGCGTCCCCCATCGCAAACGCACCCCTGCATACGCGAGCCGCGCTCCAGCATTTCGTCCGGTGCTGGCGCATCGTGGGTGGCGGCCTACCGACGTCGGAGGGGAGGGGCTACGCTGCCCGCCATGGAGGTCCCCCGTGCTGTCCCTTCTTGCCTCGAGCGCCTTCGCCATCGTGGATCCCGCTTGCCTCGATCTGGCCGCCGCCGGACCTCCCGACGACTACGACGAGCAGGTGCAGCAGGACTTCCTGCAGAACTACTTCGCCCTGTCGTCCACCTTGTCGCCGCAGCACGGTCCCGTGCCCCATGCGTCGGGCCGCGGGGCCTTGAGCCTCGATCTCGCGGGCGTGCCGCCGCTCGGCTGTCGCCGTCGCCTGGTGCTGGCCTACACGAAGACCGAGGAGACGAACAAGACACCGGTGATCCCGCGCATCCGCGTGACCTACGCCCTGCCCTCGGTGGGCGCCATGACGCCCTACGTGGGCGTGGCCTATCTGCCTCCGGTGCGGCTGTTGGGTCAGTCCACGGTGCTGATCTCCGCCGAGGCGGGGGTGGGCTTCGAGCTCGGTGAGAGCTTCCAGGTCGGGGCGCGCTTCCACGCCACCAGCCACCGCACGGTGGCCGAGATCGCGAGCCCCTTCCTGGTGGGCGATCCGGCCTTCGACGACCTGTACCTGGCCTCCACCTTCGGCTTCGACGCCATGGTGGGCCTGCAGCTCGACACGGTCACGCCCTACGCCGCGGTGGGCTTCACCGACGCCTCGACCTTCTTCTACATCGGCGACGACGGCGTCACGGTCAACAACTTCCACCCCTACGCGGGGCTCACGGCGTCGCTGGGGGCGGACGCGCTGATCGGCGACCAGCTGCGGTTCGGTGCCGAGCTGTACGGCGCTCCCGGGGGCTACTCGCTGCCCGACAAGAGCATCGAGTCGGTGGAGCAGGCCGGTCGCTACGGTCGCATCCTCACGGCGCGCGTGAAGGTGGGGATCGAGCTCTAGAACCGAATGCCAACACCGCCGCGGCCCGCCACGCCACCAGGCTGCATCTGTCCCAGATCGCCCAGGCCGATGGGCGAGACCCAGCCGTAGCCGAGCTCGGCGTGCAGTGCGACGTGCCAGTCGTCGACCACCGGGATGCGGATCTCGGCGCCCCCCATGGCCAGCAGCCCGGCCCCCACGCCCGCGGCGCGGATCTGGCCGATGTTGGCGCTGCTGTTGGGGGCGTCGTCGAGGCGGGCCAGTCCGCGCACCACCAGCAGGGCGGCGCTCGCATAGGGGTAGAAGCGGTCCTCGATGGAGATGTCGACGCGCGGGCCCAGGGTGAACTCCTCCGCCGTGAAGGCGGCCACGAACTCGGAGCGAGTGGTGGCGAAGTCCGCCTCGGTGTCGGTGGGGGAGTCCAGCTGCACCACGCTGCCGCGGCCCAGGTGGTGCCAGCCGGCGAACACCTCGAGGCGCTCCAGCACGCGGTAGCCCACCCGCACGCCGCGGCTCGGCATCTGGTTGCCGTCTGCGAACAGGTCGTAGGCGGCGTCGCGGTTGCCCAGGGTGCCGACCTCCACGCTGACCTGCATGCGCGGTCCCCAGGACTCGGAGAGTCCCTCGATGGGCGGCGCGTCGCCCGACTGAGCCCAGCCAGCGCTCGACAACAGTGCGATGAGCGGCGTCATGGCAGCACCTCCTCGACGAGATCCACGGGGTCGATGACGCCCTGGGCGGCGAACCCTCCCACCTCCGTCACGTCGCCCGTGATGGGGTCGAGGAAGGAGACGAGGCCCAGCGGCGAGTTGTGGGTGATCCAGAAGCGCCCGTCGGCCAAGGTGCCGATGGCCACCGGCGGAGCTGCCAGATCGATCTCCTCGCTCTGGCGTGCGTACAGGTCGTAGCGAAACAGGTAGTCCACGCCGCGCTGCAGCACGAGGGCGTTCAGCGACGTGTCGCCCTGGGCGAAGGCCACGCCCAGGCCCTGCCCCTCGAGCAGGAAGGGCTGGCTGTCGTTGTCGGACAGATCGATGACCTCCATGCCCGGGTTGGCGTCGTAGATGGCGTCCACGTCGTTGCCCGAGCCCCCCTCGGGGCGGGTCAGGGCGACTGCGAACTCCAAGGTGGGGGCCACGTGCAGCGACACCGCCGGGTTCTGCAGGCGGTACTCCACCAGCTCGTTGTCTTCGAGGTCGAGGCGGTACAGATCGTGCCGGCCGATGTTGTCGCTCCACAGCAGGGCGGAGCCACCGATGGGCGTGACCTGGTTCATGCCCTCGTCGAGCTCGATGGTGTCGACCTCGAAGAAGTCGTGCTCCATCACCTCGGCCACCGAGCGCCCGCCGTACACAAGCACCGTGCGGTCGGCGGTGCCGTCCACCTGCAGCGTGGCGGGGGTGCCCGACAGGTCCACGATGTTGATACTCTCGTTGTCCAGATCGATGGCGTACAGATCCGACGACCCCGCCGTGCTGATCAGCGCGTAGCGACCGTCGGGGGTCAGCGCGACGCCGGTGGGCACGCGCTCGGTGTCGGGGTCGAGGGTCAGCGGGAACTGGGTGACGCCAGCGGGCTCGGTGAGCAGGTTCACGTTGGCCACCTGGTTGCGCGACAGCACCACGGCAGACACCGCGTTGCCGCCATCGTCGTAGGTGAACAGCACCTGATCGGGGGCAAACCCCACGGTCACCAGCTCCGAGACGTTGTCCACCAGATCGAGCACCGCGATGCCCGTGAGGTTCACGACGCCCTCGAGCTGCACGCCCAGCGCGAAGTCGAGGTACGCGATGGCGAAGCGGCCGTCGTCCGAGAAGGCCAGGGCGTTGTAGGTGCCCGTCACGGCCTGGCCCTCCGACACGTCGCTGCCGCGGACCAGCAGGATCTCGGTGTCGATCTGCAGATCGTCGTCGTCACAGTCCTCGAGGTCCTTCACGCGTCGGGCCTCGCGTCGGTCGTCGGGGAAGCAGGTGTAGCGCTCCAGGAACGTCACCACCGTCTGGCCGTCTGGCGCCGAGGCGATGCGAGTGACGCGGCCCTCGCCCAGATCGATGCGCTCGACGCCGTCGGCGGTCACCCGCGCCAGCGCTCCGGCTCGGGGAAGCCGCACGTACAGCGCGTCGGCGGTGGCCACGGCACCTGCCGCGTCCCACAGCGGCTCGTCGAGGAACTGATTGTCTTGCTGGGGCAGGTGGTTCCACCCGCATCCAGCCAACAACGAAAACAATGCAAGGTGTCTCACTCGATCTCCGAGTTGAGCTCGAAGCCCGTCAGGGTTTCCAGCGAGTTGTCGTCGGGGTCGTAAAAGGAGATGCGCCCGAGCTCGTGCTCCTGGCTCACCCAGGCGGGTGGGGCGTCACCGTCGTCGGTCAGGTCGGGCAGCACGCCCACGAAGGTGGGCAGCGACCGTAGCGCATACTCGTTGTGCAGCAGCGTGCGGTAGTCCAGCACCTCCAGGTAGGGCTCGTCCTCCATGATGAAGAAGCCCCAGGTGCCGTCGGTGCCGTTGGCGTAGCCCGTGGGCTCGGCGGGCAGCAGCAGGGGGTTGGTGCGCAGATCGCTCAAGGCCACCATGGTGATGGCCCAGGAGCCGGCGAACAGCGGCTCGGTGTCGGGGCCGTCGGCGTCGCTGTGGAAGATGAGCAGGCTCTCGCCCGTGGGGTTGATGGCCACGCCGTCCACGGGCTTCACCAGGTCGCGCTCGCGCACCACGTCCGTGAGACGATCCCACACGGCGTAGCGCTCGGTGGAGGTGGCGGTGGTGTAGAGGATTCCCTTCTCACCGGCGGGATCCACCAGCAGCGAGCCGTAGGGGGCGCCGCTCGGCAGCGGCAGCACCAGGGGCTGCACGTCGGGGTCGTCGGCCTCGTAGACCCACAGCTCCTCCGAGCCGCGGGCCACTGCGATCACCTGGGTGCCGTCGTGGGACAGGTCGAGATCGGTGGGGTTGTCGCCCGCTGCGCGCGACGTCACCGCGGCGGTGTCGAGGTCCACCACCAACAGCTCGGTGGCGCCGAACTGGCGGACCCAGGCGAAGGAGCCGTCGGCCGCCACGATCACCTCCTCGGCGGTGGGGGGCGACAGCACGTCGGGCACGAGCTCGATGAGGCGCGGGGTGGGGGCGCTCACCGACAGATCCACGGTGGCGAGGTAGGCATCGGCCACCACCACGGCGAGCGTGCTGTCGGGGGTGAAGCGCACCATGCGGGGGTTGAAGCCCACGGCCATGGGGAAGTGCTCGCCGGTGGCGATGCGCACGAAGCTGGCCTCGTTGAAGCTCTGCAGCCCCTCCACGTCGGGGTCGTCGGGCTGCTCCTTGGCCTTGTTGTGCCACAGCACGGCGTGGCTGCCGTCGGGCGTGAGCACCATGTCGTTGAAGTTGTCGCGCACGTCCACCGTGGTCTTGTCGAGCGTGTCGGCGTCGATCAGGGTGACGGAATCGTCGCCCCGATTGAAGACGACGGCGCTCTGGTAGTCGGGGGTGGTGAGCACGATCTGCGGATCGACGCCCACGCGCGTGGTGTCGACGTCGAGCGTGCGCACGTTGACGCGGGTGACGGTATTGCGGTCGGGGTTGGCGACGAACACGTACACGTCGGTCTGAGCTGGCGGGCGCAGCAGGAAGTCGCCCTCCTCCTCGGGGGGAGGGGTGTAGGTGTCTACATCTGCGTCGCTGTCGGCGTCTGCATCTGCGTCTGCATCTGCGTCTGCCGAGGTGAAGGTGCTGGTGGCGTCACCGCCGAAGCCAGCGTCGGCGGAGCAGCTGGTCAACGTCAACAGGGTGAGGATGGTTGGCGCGATGCGCATGGGTCCTCCAATGGGTGCGGGCAAGGTGCAGGAGCCGTGCCGATGGGAACTCGCGGCGGTGAGCTGCACACTAGCAGCTGCGGATCTGCAACCGCGGCAGTGGTGTCATGGTGTGGCTGAGGTGTCCTAGATTCTGGAACGCGTCTGGGCCGTCAGCTGGCGCGCACACCGAACGCCTGCGCGAAGGGTCCGAGGAAGCGTCGCTTGCCGGACCAGTCCAGGATGGCGAAGGTCACGGCGGCGAAGGTGCCTCGGAATGGCCCGTGCAGGGCGTCGCGAAAGGCCTGGGCGACGCCGTGGACGAACTCGTGGCGCTGATCGCTGTCTGCTTCGAGCTGCCAGTACTCCGGCAAGCTCAGGACTTGCTGTTGGACGGTACTGGTCACGCTCACCTCGATGTCTGTAGGCTAATCGACTTCGATCTCCGCGTTCAGCTCGAAGCCCGTCAGCGTCTCCAGCGAGTTGTCGTCGGGATCGTAGAACGAGATGCGCCCGAGCTCGTGCTCTTGGCTCACCCAGGCCGGAGGGCTGTCGCCGTCGCCTGGGGTGAGATCGGGCAGCACCCCGATGAAGGTCGGCAGGGACCGCAAGCGGAACTGGGTGTGCAGCAGGCTGCGGTAGTCCAGGATCTCGAGGAACGGCTGGTCCTCCATCACGAAGAAGCCCCAGGTGCCTGCCGTGCCCTGGGCGTAGCCGCTGATGGGTCCGGGCAGCAGCAGCGGGTTGGTGCGCAGGTCGCTCAAGGCCACCATGGTGATGGCGTTCTGCCCCTCGAAGGTGGGCTCCGTCAGGGGACCGTCCGTCTGAGAGTGCAGCACCAGCAGGGTCTCGCCGGTGGGGTTGATGGCCATGCCCGCCACGGGCTTCACCAAGGGCCGCTCCCGTACCTGATCCGTCTTGCGGTTCCAGACCGCGTACTGCTCCCGGCTGTTGGCGGTGGTGTAGAGGATGCCCTGGTCGCCGGTGGGATCGAGGAGCAGCGAGCCGTAGGGCGACTCCGCCGGCAACGGGATCACCTGCGGCGTGCGTGCGGGATCGGCAGCGTCGTAGACCCACAGCTCCCGAGAGGCACGGGCCACCGCGATCGCCTGGGTGCCGTCGGGGGACAGGTCGAGGTCGGTGGGGTTGTCGCCCGCGGGTACCGAGCCCACGATGCCCGTGATCAGGTCCACCACCAGCAGCTCGGTGGCGCCGAACTGGCGGACCCAGGCGAAGGAGCCGTCGGCGGCCACGATCACCTCTTCGGCGGGCGGCGCGTCCACCAGATCGGGCGCCAGCTCGATGAGGGTGGGGGCGAGGGTGGGTGCCGTCAGATCCACCGTGGCGAGGTAGGCGTCGGCCACCACCACGGCGAGGGTGCCGTCGGGGGTGAAGCGCACCATGCGGGGGTTGAAGCCCACGGCCATGGGGAAGTGCTCGCCGGTGGCGATGCGCACGAAGCTGGTCTCGTTGAAGCTCTGCAGGCCCCCGTCCACCACGTCGTCGGGCTCGGCGCGCGCAGCATTGTGGAACAGCACGGCGTGACCGCCGTCGGGCGAGAGCACCATGTCGTTGAAGTTGGCGCGCACGTCCACCGTGCGCTTGTCCAAGCTGGTGGCGTCGAGCAGGGTGACGCTGTCTTCCCCCTCGTTGAACACCACGGCCGTGGCGTAGTCCGGCGTGGTGAGCACGATCTCGGGCCGGCTCCCCACAGCGGTGGTGTCCACCGTCAGGGTGAGCACGTTGACCCGCGTCACGGTGTTGCGCTCGGGGTTGGCCACGAACACGTACACGTCGGTCTGCGCCGGGGGCAGCTGCAGGAAGTCGTTCTCCAGCTCGGGCGGAGGAGCCATGCCCGTGTCCAGGCCGGGGGAGGTCGAGGAGGTTCCGTAGGGCGTGCTGGGCACGGTGCTGTCGAAGGAGCTCTTACCTCCGGTGTCTCCACCGCAGGCGAAGGCCGCGAGGACGGGGATCAACCAGATTGTGGGGCGTGCCATGGTGCTCCAGGTGCGGTGGCGCAATGCGCCGGTCGTGCCCGCTCCACAAGAAACACCGGCTCCACCGGATCGTCAAGCCCGAACGTGGGCCTTCAGAACTTGATGCCCAGGTGACCGCCCGCGGTCAGCGCTGGCGCCTGCCCGAAGGACACCACACCCGCTTGTAGGCCGAAGTCCACCTTGGGGATGGCGGTGACGTCGATGGAGGCACCGGCATCCCAGCCCAGGTCGTTGCCGCCTCCGTCGAGGGGCAGCAGCGCGTGCACGAACACGCCCGGCTCCACCACCTTGCCGAAGGAGAAGCGGGCCCCGGCCTCGGGCACGAGCAGGGCAGGAGGCAGCAGGCCGTCGCCCACGGGCTTGGTGAGATCTTGCCAGCCCGTGATCCCGATCTCGGGAACGAGCTTGATGGCGACCAGGTTCAGGGGCATGCCCACGCGCACCCCGACTCCGCCTCCGATCTGGGGCGCGTTGTCGCCTAGGGTGAGGACCGTCGAGTGCCCTTCGATGTGGACCGTGGGAGCCGCATGGGCCGAAGACGCCATCATCAGGGCAGCAGCGATCATGTCCCTTCCTCCGTGTGCGTGTAGACACCAGGTAGACGCGAAAGTGGCCCTGGGTCTTCGGTAGGGTCCACAGTGTAATGACCTGACGCCAGTAGAATGCTCGCGTGACGGGCGTTTTTCGCGATCGGTGGTCTGGATCGCAGGGCGCGTGCCGGCCCATCGGCGTATGCACACGCCATGGAAGGCATTCTGATCGGGCTGGCGGCACTCCTCGTCGCCACGGTGGTGATCGGCGGAGCGGTGGCCTGGGCGCGACCCCGCGCGCTGGTGGGTCCCCCCCGGACTCGCGTCGAGTCTGCGCCCGCCGAGCCCCTCGACATCGCGCTGCTGCACGGGGCATTCGGCTTCGACGAGATCGTGGTCCGCAGCCAGCGGCACGCCTACTTCCACGGTGTGGCCCAGCACCTGTCGCAGCTGGGGCGCACCGTGCACACGCCGGCGGTCCATCCCGCGGCGGGGGTGGTGCATCGCGCGAAGCAGCTCACCAAGCGGGTGCGCGATCTGCCGGGTGAGAGGCTGTGCCTGATCGCGCACTCGATGGGAGGGCTGGACGCGCGCTACGCCTTGGCGCACCTGGGGCTGTCGGATCGAGTCGCGGCCCTGATCACCATCGGAACCCCTCACCGGGGCACGCCACTGGCCGACGCCACCGACGCCGTGTCGAAGCGGGTGGGGCTGCACCGTCTGCTGCCCGACGGGGGCGCCATGCTGTCGGACCTCACCACCGAGCGCATGGAGCGGTTCAACAAGGAGGTGCCGAATGTGCCCGGGGTGTTCTACGGGTCGGTGATCGGTCGGGTGGACAGGGATCGGCACGCCCCGATCCATCCGCTGCTGTTGCCCACCCATCGCCTGCTCCGCACGCGCCACGGCGACAACGACGGCCTGGTCACGTCGCAGTCGCAGGAGTGGGGCGAGGTGCTGATGGTGGTGGACGCGGACCACTGGGCCCAGATCGGCTGGGGCGGCGCGTGTGACACCAAGGCGATCTACGCGGCCATCGCCTCGCACCTGGAGCGCCGGGGGCTGTAGGCGCCTACGCCTCGAAGGGGCCGAGGCTGTGGCGACGCACCAGGATGAACCCCACGATGGTCACGACGTGAAACGTCACGACGGCGGCCGCCAGCAGGTGCGTGACCACGCCTCCGAAGGCGAGGGTGGTGCCGTAGACGAGCAGCTGCACGCTGGCCACCGTGAGGAAGGCCACGGCTCCCCATCGCTTGCCCCACCACAGGCCCACCGCGGCGATGGCCTCCACGAATGCCATCCCCAGGCTCCACAGCGGCCACCCGTCTTCGGCGAGGGTGTTGCTGGCGTCGAGGCCATGCAGGCCCGCCGCCAGGGCGTAGCAGACGGCGAGGGCGCGCCCGTAGGCCCGCTGTCGCGGCGTGAGGCTCACGGCAGCGCCTCCGGTGCCAGGGGGAGGGAGCGAGCGACCGCTCGGTAGGCATCCACCAGCTCGTGGCTGCGGTCCACCGCCTGGTGGGTGCCGCGCCCTCGCGTCAGCAGCACGGAGTCGTCGGTCGCCGGATCGTACGCCCCTCGCTGGGGGCCGAACAGGCGCACGGTGTGCACGTGGACGCCGTGTGCGTCCCAGGCGTCGTCCACCGCGTGCAACGCCCCCTCGAGGCCCTCGCCACAGTTGGTGGGTCCATCGAGCATCAGGAGGATGGTGCGGGTGGCCGTGGGGTCCGGCAGCTCGGTGAGCTGCTCGGTGGCCTCCCTCAGCGCCGGGCCCGGGTTGGTGCAGCGGCCGATGTCGTCGCTGCGCACGTGGGGCAGGGTCGGATCGACGCAGCCCGTGTCGCTGTGACACAGTCCCGCGATCTGCTCGCGCAGCTGCTGCTCACCGTCGGGCAGCAAGGCCATGGGCGCCCAGGCGGACGTCGCCTCGGCGAACACCGTCAGCCCCCACCGGTCTCCCGGGCGGAAGGGCGTGAGCATCTCGGTGAGGCTGGCGTCGGCTGCCTCCCGGGCGTCGTCGATCGGCCCCGACTCGTTCGGAGGACCGTTCATCGACGACGACAGATCCTGCACGATCATCAGTGCCCGGGGTCCGACGGGCTCCACCTGCTCGCAGGCGATGAGGATCGTGAGGAGAATGGGGGCCTCCGCGGGCCGCAGTATCTCACGCCCCGACGGGAGGAGGCTGCGGGCGGGTGAACGTCCAGGTCGTCTCTTCGGAGAGCTCCTCGCGGAAGGTGTAGCCGCCTCCGTCGAAGTCCTTGAGGGCCTCGGGGGAGCTCACGCGGTGCTGAAGCGCCCACCGGACCATGTGGCCGCGGGCCCGCTTGGCGAAGAACGACAGCACGCGCGCCTTGCCGTCCTTGACGTCGAGGAAGCGAGGGGTGATCACGGGGCCGGGCAGCGCCGTCGGCTGCACCGAGCGGAAGTACTCCTGGCTGGCCAGGTTCACCACGGTGCGGTCGTCGTGCTCGCGCAGCCAGCGCTTCAGCCGCTTGGTGATGCGGTCGCCCCAGAACGCGTACAGGTCGGTGCCGCGTCTCGTCTTCAGCTTGGTCCCCATCTCGAGTCGGTAGGGCTGGATGAGGTCCAGGGGGCGTAGCAACCCGTAGAAGCCCGACAGGATGGCCACCTTGTCTTGCCCGAAGGCGAGATCCTCGGGCGACAGGGTGGAGGCATCCAGGCCCAGGTACACGTCGCCGTTGAACATGCGCACGGCCTGGCGGCTGTTGTCGGCCGTCAGGGGCTCCTCGAAGGCCTGGAACCGGCCGTGGTTGAGCTGTGCCAGCTTGTCGCTGATGCTCATCAGCCCCTTGAGCTTCGCCGGCGACAGGCGCCGGGTGGTGCGCAACAGCATGCGCGTCTGGTCGAGCATCTGAGGCTGACTCGCCTCGAGCTCGGGAACGGCCGGGCCTTCGACCAGGCTCTTGGCAGGGGAGAGCACCATCAACATCGCGGACTCCGGTTCCGGATCCGCTCTCTTATTGAGGTGGCTGGAACACACCAGAGCCGAAGTCGGCTCGGAAGGGCACGCACCACAGCGTGATCAGGTTGAAGTCCTCGAAGGAGGTGCCCTCGGGCAGATCGAGGGTGAGTGTGTCTTCGTCGAAGGCCTGACCCACGAGGTTGTCGGTGAGCTCGTAGGTGTCGTGGAACTCCTCGCCGTCGATCAGCAGGAAGAAGCGCGCGTTGACGCCGCCGCCGTCGTAGGTGAAGTCCTGCAGCTCGATGGTGGACTCGTCGATGATGACGGCGCGTCCTGCCACGTCGTGGGCCCGGGTGACGAACTCGGCCTCCCAGCCGATCTCGGGCACCTCGTCCATCTCCACGATCCCGTCGCCCGTGCCGACAGGGCCACCGGTGCAGGCGGAGAGAGCTGCGAGCATCGATGCGGAACGAATCACCCTGGTCATCACTGTCTCCATCTTGGTGCTACTCATGGGTTCGCGGCCTGTCGGGTGTTGGTTACCGCCGTCGTACAATCGAAGCGGTCGGAGGGAGGGCGGCGTGATCTTCATGGTGTCGACGGCATGGGCAGGGGGAATGGTGTGGGAGGTGGGTCCGGCACTCTCCCTGGAGCAGGCCATCGCGCAGTCGGCTCCGGGCGACGTGATCCAGATCCACCAAGACGAGGTGCGGGGCTCCTACAGCGTGACCCACGAGCTCACCATCGAGCCCTCCGAGGGGCGAGACGTGGTCGTGATCGTGGAGTCCGGGCCGACCACGTCGCCGGCGTTCAACGGGTTCGTTCGCGCCCATGCCGTGGGTGGGGAGTCCTTCACCGTGACCGTGCGTGGCCTCACCATCGATGGTCAGGACAGCTTCCGCCTGGCCAAGGTGGAGGACGACGTCACGCTGCGCCTGGAGAACGTGCGGGGACACAGCGGTCGGCTGGGGACCTGGGGCGGGTGCTTCGCCGTGGGTGATGGCTCGGTGCTGGAGATCCACGACAGCCACATCTCGGGCTGCACGGCCGAGGGGAACGGGGGCGTGCTCACCGTTCGGGAGGGCGGATCGCTGGTGGTCACGGACAGCGTGTTCGAGGGCAGCGTCGCGGATGGCTTCGGTGGTGCGTTCCACTGCTTGGGACCGTGCGATGTGCGGCGAAGCACCTTCTCGGACAACGAGGGCACGGACGGCGGCGCCGTCTCCTGCCTGACCGACTGCACGCTGCAAGACAACCTCTTCGTGGGCAACCGAGGCTCGGCGGCCGGGGGTGCGGTGGACGTGCGCGGGGGCGAGACGCAGGTCTCGGGCAACCGCTTCTGCGGCAACTGGACCGACGGGAACGGAGGGGCCTTGCGGGTCTTCGGCTCCTCGAGCAGCACGCCCGTGGCTCGTGCCGTCAACTACAACGTGTTCTGGGGCAACACCTCCGACGACGACGGTGGTGCGGTGTGGTCCAACGTCGATGCCGTCCTGCAGAACAACACCTTCGTCGACAATCGGGCGGATCGGGCGGCGGCGGTGCGGGCCGAGGCGGGTCCCACCGTGCAGGTGATCAACAGCATCGTGGTGGATCACGAGGTGGGTGACCAGACGTTCTCCAAGAGTGCCTCCAGCACGCTCGTCCTCGATCGGGTGCTGCACTGGGACTTCGACGACGACTCGGATCTGGAGCTGGCTGGCGGGCCGGTGATGGTGCCCACCGAGCCTCTTCAGGAGGACCCGCTGTTCGTCGCGGGGGTGCCGGCGGCCTGTGCCGACGACGATCTGAGGCTGTCGCCGGGCAGTCCGGCCATCGGGGCCGGAGATCCGAAGTACGACGAGGATCTGGGGGCCTTTCCCTGCGTCGAGGAGATCCCCGGGAACGGGTTCGACGACGACTGCGACGGGCAGGAGTGGTGCTACGTCGACCTGGACGGCGACGGTGTGGCGGGGACGGAGTCCGCGCCTGGGTCGTTGGCGTGTGACGGGCCGGGGGAATTCACCGTGGCCGCGGACTGCGACGACGCCGATCCCTCGGTGTTCCCGGGCGCCACCGAGGCGTGCGACGGCCGGGACGGCGACTGCAACGGGGTGGTGGACGTCGCCGAGGTGACCCTGATGGCGTGGGTGGACGCCGACGGAGACGGGGTGGGCGTGGGCGAGCCCGTGGAGGTGCCCTGCGTGTCGGCCGACGACGCGGCCCTCGGCGGAGACTGCGACGACGATGATCCCACCGTGTTCCCGGGGGCTCCCGAGGTCTGCGACGGCGTCGACAGCGACTGTGACGGATCGGAGTCCCCGACCTGCTTCCGGGGGCGGGCGGAGCCCCCGTCGGGACCCGTCTCGGCGGGCTGCAGCTGCCGCTCCGGACCGGGCGGGTCGATGTGGCTGGGGTGGGTCCTGCTCGGGCTCGCTCTGGGGAGGCGAGGCCCACGTCGCTACAGCGACAGCACGATGTCCTGAAGGATCGTGGTCATGTCGGGCGTGCGCTGCCGCTCGTTGTGGAAGGTGGTGAAGATCACCGTGCCCTCGCCATCCACGAAGCGATGGGCCAGCGGGGCGCGGTTCAGCACCTCGTTACCCTTGTAGTAGTAGCCAGGGGAGTAGGTGACGCGGCCCTCGAGCAGCACCTCGGCGTTGGTCTGCTCCACCACGGCCCAGCCTCCCACCGCGTAGTCGATGCGCGCCGTGTCGCCGTCGATCAGCTCGGCGAGGACCGGATCGAGCACCGTGGCGTCCACCACTGACTCGTTGCCCACCAGCACGCCGTAGTAGCCCTTGCTCTCGCTGAGGAAGCGCTGCTTGTTGGGCCAGGTCCGCTCCACGATCTCGTAGGCCCAGTCGCTGGCGTAGACGTTGCCGCCCTGCCGCACGTAGGCGGCGAGGTTGTCGGCCGTTGCTGCGGGGAGCCCACCGCCGAGCCCGAAGCCGCAGTTGAAGAAGATGCTGTCGTACTGCGCCATGCGGTCGGGGTCCGTCAGGAAGCTGCGGTAGCCGTTGCCCTTGCCGTCGATGAGGTCGTGATCGATGCCGAGGTCGGCGATGATGTCCTCGATGCTGTCGAAGTCCCCAGTGACCACCGCCACCTTCACCGAGCCCTGTTGGATGCACTCGGGCACGGGCAGCTCCGTGACCTGATCGGCGACCACCGTGACCGTGAAGGCCAGGCTGTAGCTGCCCTTGATGGCCGTCACCTCGTGCTCGCCGGGGGGCACGTCCACCAGGGTGAAGGCGCCTACGCCATCGGTGATGTCCGACGACACCCCTTCGTCGTGCTCGATGGAGACCTCTGCCCCCGCGACCCAGGTGTTCGAGTCCGGAGCGCAGATCTGGCCGGAGATGCCTCCGAGCCCCTCGGCAAGGGTGGTGGGTACGTCGGTGGGCAGGTTGCGAATGGCGGACTCGGAACAGCCGAGACCGAGCAGAGGTGCAAACAGAACAGCGCGCATGGTGACTCCGTGGATGGCGTTCGGGCAGGAGAACCGAACCAGCGAACGATCGATCGAGCGTGCCTCCGGGTCGAAAGCGGGCACGAACCTCAATGACTCGAACCTCTCTTTTCGATCGCTTGACGATCGACGATAGCTGAGGAGTACGGAGGTTTCTTGTCCGATCGCCACGTGAGCTTCATGAGTGCCCTGTGTATGGGCCGCATCGAGGAGAGCCTGATCGTGCCGTTTCCGCAGATGCCCGAGGGCGAGCGGGAGACGGTGTCGGCCGTGCTCGAGTCCATCGACGATCTGCTCGAGGGACACGCCGAGGACTTCCGGACCTGGGACCGTGCGGGTGAGCTGCCCGCCGACTTCATCGACGAGCTCAAGGAGTTCGGTGTGTTCGGGCTGGTGATCCCCGAGGAGCACGGGGGGCTGGGCTTCGGCCCCACGGCCTACTCGCGCACGCTGCAGCAGCTCGGGCGCCACGACGCCTCGGTGGCCGTGACCATCGGGGCCCACAGCTCCATCGGCATGCGCGGGCTGCTCCTCTTCGGCACCGACGAGCAGAAGGCGCGCTGGATGCCCACGCTGGCCACCGGCGAGCAGATCGCGGCGTTCTGCCTCACGGAGCCCGGAGCCGGCTCGGATGCTGCGGGGCTGCGCACCACCGCGGTGCGCGACGGAGACGAGTGGGTGATCAACGGCAACAAGCTGTGGATCACCAACGGCGGCATCGCGGATTTCTTCACGGTCTTCGCCAAGACGGGCGAGCCGGGGGAGCGCCGCAACATCTCGGCCTTCGTGGTCACGCGCGACACGCCCGGCGTGAGCGTGGGCCCCCACGAAGACAAGATGGGCCTGCGCGCGAGCCACACCAACGCGGTGTACTTCGACGACGTGCGGGTGCCCGCGGACCACCTGCTGGGGGAGGAAGGCAAGGGCTTCAAGGTCGCCATGCAGATCCTCAACAGCGGCCGCACCGGCTTGGGGGGCGGCTGCGTGGGGGGCATGAAGCGGCTCATCGAGATGGCTACGGCCCACGCCAACGGACGGGAGCAGTTCGGTCGACCCATCGCCGATTTCGGCATGATGAAGCAGAAGATCGGCCAGATGGTGGTGGACGCCTACGCCGCCGAGTCCGTGGTGAACGTGGTGAACGGGCTCATCGAGTCGGGCAATCACGAGTACGCCGTGGAGGCCGCCATCAGCAAGATCTTCGCCACCGAGGCGCTGTGGCGCACGGCCGACGAGGCGCTGCAGGTGTCGGGCGGCAACGGCTACATGTGCGAGTACCCCTACGAGCGGATCCTGCGTGACGCGCGCATCAACCGCATCTTCGAGGGCACCAACGAGGTGTTGCGCCTGTTCGTGGCGCTCACGGCGATGAACGACGTGGGCACGCAGCTCACCGAGCTGGCCTCCAGCGTGCGCGGCATCTTCGACGATCCCATCAAGGGCTTCGGGCTGATGAGCGACTATGCCCGCAAGCGGGTGACTCTGGCGTCGGGTGTGCGGGGGCCCACCTTCACGACCCTGCACGCCGACCTCCGGCCCCAGGCGACCCAGTTCGAGGGAGGGGTGCGCACGTTGGCGCGAGCGGTGGACCGGATCCTGCGGAAGCACGGCAAGCACATCATCGGCAAGCAGTTCGCCTCGAAGCGGCTGGCCGACATCATGATCGATCTGTTCGTGTTGGCGAGCGTGTTGAGTCGCGTGAGCCACGCCATCGAGGCTGGCGAAGGCGACGTGGCGCAGCAGGTGCACATCCTGGACGTGTTCTGCGGGCAGGCCATCGCTCGGGTGGAGCAGAACGCCGCGCGCATCGACGACAACGACGACGAGACGCTGAAGGCGGTGGCGGACCACGCGCTGCAGCTGGGGCGCTACGCCTGGGACAACGTGTAGGCACGAAATCAGGCGGAGTAAGGTCCGCTGGAGTCGTGCCGTCGGTATGCTCCCAGATCTGTCGGGGAGTCGCCGAGGCATGAGAGCTCTGTGGGTCACGCTCTACTGCACGACGCTCGTGGCCTGCTCGGGTCTCGACGTGCTGGCCGAGAGCGACACCCTGACTGCGGAGCTGCTCACCCTGTACGGCACTCCCCTGGCACAGACCGGTGCGACGGCGGACACGGCGGTGGCTCGGCCCGATCCGGCCGTGCCCGACTGCGTGGAAGGAGACTTCGGCGACGGGGTTCCCGTCGTCGTCTCTCGGACGACGGAGGGTGCTGGGGACGACGACGCGGGCAGTTGCGGTGGGGATGAGGCAGACGACGTGGTGCTGTATTTCTCGGCTCCGTTCGAGGGTCGGTTCGCGTTCCTGCTCGACGAGGGCTCGACCACCTCCGATGCCGTGCTCTACACCCGCAATGGCTGCGGTGGAGCGGAAGGGGACTGCCTGCAGCTCGGAGCTGGGCAAGGCGGACACGTGGCGCTCGATCTGGTGGAGGGAGAGAGCACCTTGGTCGTGGTGGACGGTGGCGTCGGACCCTTCCAGGTGGGCGCGTATGCCGTGTTGCCCGCCGAGGTGGACTGTGCCGATGGCTTCGACGGGGACTTCGACGGCCTCGTGGATTGTGCCGACGACGACTGCGCCGAGAGCTGCGCCGAGCCGCAGCCCGAGCTGTGCGACAGCGACGTCGACGAAGATCTGGACGGCCTCGTGGACTGTGCCGATCCGGACTGCGTGGCTTTGGACCTGTGCAGCTGCCTCGAGGATCAGGCCGATGGGTTGCTGCCGGAGACGCTCACCGGAGACACGAGGGGTGAGGCGAACGACGTCCTGCCGGACTGTCTGCTCCACTACGTCAAGAAGTTCGGCGCCGGCTTCTTCCTCGCCCCCGACGTGCAGCTCGAGTACACGGCGCCTCAGGCGGGGACCTTCGTGTTCGACACCGTGGGCTCGGACTTCGACACCACGCTGTCCATCCTGGATTCTTGTGACGCCGCGCAGATTCGCTGCAACGACGACTGGGTCGGCTTGCGCTCCCAGCTCGTCCACACCCTGGCCGAGGGAGAGTCCATCGTCTTGAGCGTGGATGGGTTCTCGAACGAGGACGGTGACTTCGTGCTCAACGTGGCCGAGCTCGAGGCGTCGGAGGGGGACTGCGCCGATGGGCGGGACCTCGACCACGATGGAGACGTGGACTGCGCCGACGTGGACTGCATCGGTGATCCGGCGTGCTGAGGGCCTTGCTCGCGCTGTCGGTCGGCTGCACCTACATCGCAGCGCCTCCGTCCTTCGAGACCGTGGACAGCGGCTCCATGGACGGTGGAGTACCCACGGAGCTCGATGGCCTCGACGTCGTAGCGGAGGTGCTGCCCGGGGCAGCCGCCGGACTGGACGTGCAGGTCCTCCCCAGGATGTCGGCGCTTCGCGTCTCGGTGGTGGTCCACGACCCGTCCTCGCTGCTCGCGGACGGCGTGCTGAACCTGGCGGGGACCCTCGACGACGTCGCCTACGAGCACGAGGTTCCCCTCGTCGATGTGCAGGAGCCCGTGGTGGTCGACATTCCCAGGCCGCTCGGTTGGGCGTGCGAGGGCTCGGCGGTGGAGCTCGTGGTCTGGGTTCGGACCGCTCGCGGGCCGCGTGGCGTGACGCTCGCCACGTCCACGGTGTCGGGGCACGTGGAGCAGGACGGGCTGAACATCGATCCGCTCGTGGCACCCGCCATGTTCTGCGGGGTGTCGGTGGGTGGGCTCGACACCGACTATGTCACCGGTCAGCTCGATGCCCACGACAGCCCCGGCACGGTGGAGCTGGACTGGGATGGGCCCGACGACGTGGGGCACGTCCTCGAGGTGGGTTGTCTCGATCCGGTCCATGCCTACGGGGGGGCGGTGTCCAATCGACCACGCCACGTCGACGTCAGCGTGGTGCCGTGCCGCAGGCTGCAGATCCGAGTGGACGGGCAGAGCGTCTCGGACGTCACGGATCGGCGGTACTGGCTCCTGGTCCGTTGACCGTGGGAGCACCCATGAGCACTGTGGCGTAGCGAATCAGCACCGTGTGTTGCTCGCCGGTGAGCTCCCACCCCTCGGCGAGCAGGTGAGCCTCGACGCCCGGCAGGTGCGCCGCGCCCCATGGGATCACCACGTGGCGGAAGTCGTCTTGGTGCTCCCGGAGCACGTGCAGCAGCCCCTCGTTGCGCAGGTCCACGACCTCGCGGAACAGCTCCGGATCCGGGGTCCCAGACAGCGCGGACCATGCGCCTGCCTCACCGTCGAGCGCATCGAGGGCCGCGTCGACGTGGGCGTTGGTGCGCTCCGACAGGGCCTCGGCGTAGATGTCGGCGGGGACCACCTTCGGTCCACAGTCGGGCACGTCGGGCTGCTTGGCCAGCCCCAGCGCGTCGGCGACGGAGCCGTAGGGATTCGTCGACGCCGGCTGGCCCGGCGTGGCCTCCGTCAGCACCACGGCGTCCTCGAGTGCGCAGAAGCCCTCGTGGATGGCGGCGTAGGCGCTTGCCTCGCCGACGTGGATCATCCCCACCAGGTGAACGCTGGTGCCGCTGCGCTCGAAGGTGCGCTCCGCCACGGTGATGCCGCTGCCGTTCGCCCCCACGTAGCCCCGCGTCAGGAGGTGCATGCCCACCGTCCACGACGTCCACACGTACGCCACCAGTGCCACTGTGCCGCCGAGCAGTCCCACGCCGAGGCGCCCGAGGCTGCGTCGCCAGTCGAAGGAGGGTCGATCCTGGGTGTCGCCGAGCCGGATCCAGGCCGCCACGGCGAGGGCGCCCACGGTGAGCTGGACCAGGCCGTCGCTGCGCGAGAACCAGGGCGTACCCCAGGTATATGCCGACAGCGGCATCGCGCCGAGCAGGCGCCACACCACGACGGCGAGGGTGGGTCCGACGACGCGTGCGGGTACGCGCGGGGTCGCGACTGCCAGCAAGGCCATTCCGAGGCCGGCAAGACCCAGGAGGAGGACGCTGACGGAGGATGCGGGAGCGAGTCCAACCCAGGCCAGCAGCAGGCCATCCACCGCATACAGGGCCAACCAGCTCTGGGTGACCATCCTCACCGGCGCTTCGCCCTCCATCCGGAACAGGAACTGGCATCTGAAGAGCCTATCTTGTCACGTGTCCACGATGTTGCGCATTTGCACAGGGTGGCGTCGGCCTCTTTGGTAGACTTACGCGTTCCGATGCCGGCTCGATGCAGAGGGGATGATGGAGCATTCAGGGGCACTCTCG
This sequence comes from Myxococcales bacterium, assembly GCA_019634415.1. Lineage (GTDB taxonomy): Bacteria > Myxococcota_A > UBA796 > UBA796 > DRPG01. Next base: position 11,756 of record JAHQVJ010000223.1, on the reverse strand, counting down.
TGCTATCCACTGGCGAACCGACTGATCGGACGAGACGTCGAGCTTCGGAGGCTAAGGGATGCGCTGCACGAAGATGCTCGACTCCTCACCATCGCCGGTCTCGGTGGGATGGGCAAGACACGGCTACTTCGCGAGTTGCTCGCATCCACGGATAGACGCATCGCGTTCGTCTCGGTGGGCCAAGCGCGGCATCCATCGGAGGTTCTGACTGCGCTGGCCCGTGTCATCCCGTCTCTCGGGAGCTCCGAGTCCATCCAGAGCGTGGGGTCTAGCCTCGAGCAGCATCCCGTCCAGGTCGTCGCGCTCGATGCCTTCGAGTTCGTCGCGGATCGAGCGAAGGAAATCCTCGGGCCTTGGATCGAGGCAGCGCCCAGCGTGTGCTTCGTGGTCACCTCTCGCGTGCCACTCGGCCTCGTCGAGGAGCAGCTCATCGTGCTGGCCCCCCTGAGCGAGGAGTCGGGACGGGAGCTGCTGTTGGAGCGTACGCGGGCACAGCAGCTCGATTTCGACGTGGGGCTGCACCGCGATGCGCTGGCGCAGCTGGCGCAGCGGCTGGATGGGATCCCGCTGGCGATCGAGTTGGCGGCACGTCGGCTTCAGGTGTTGTCGCCTGCCGCCTTGCTCCGACGTCTGGACAACCGATTCGATCTGCTCAGGCTGCATGGTGCCGACGATGATCGGACCACGTCCCTCGAGGCCACCCTGAGTTGCTCGTGGGAGCTGCTGGACGAGGTCGAACGGTCCGTGCTGGCCCAGTGCACGCTGTTTCGCCCAGACTTCACCTTGGAGGCCGCCGAGGGCGTGTTGGATCTCGGCTCACACCAAGTGGCCGTGCTCGACGTGATCCACTCCCTCGTCTTGCAGGGAATGCTCGTGCGCACGGGGCATCGATTCCGCCTGCTCGAAGCCGTTCGCAGCTTTGCCCAGCGGTTCCTGGACGACCACTCCCTGCGCGAGCTGCACGTGCGCTACGCCGCGTTCTACGTGGACCTCGTGCGCCCGCTCACCACGTCCGCCGGGTTCGCCGCAGCCACCATCGGCGACCCAGACGAGGCCCTGCTTCAGGAGGCGGACAACGTAGCTCACGTGGTCACGCTTGACCTCGAAGCGCCCTGCCTCCGGGTGGACGCGGCGATGGCACTGACGATCCTGCTCGATCGGTTCGGGCCGGCAGCGCGCGTCCTGGCCCTGCTGGATCAAGCGGAAGAGATGCTCGGTTCCGAGGATCACTACGCCAAGGCGCGCCTGTGTCGTGCTCGGATGTACGCGCTCATGGGGATGAGCTCCAGCCGTAATCTGCCCGACAGCCTGTCGTGGGCCGTCGACGCGGCCGTCGCGCGAGGGGACCACGATCTAGCTGCAGAGATTGCCTACTGTGAGTTCCAGCGAGATCTCCAGCGCAACCACAGGGCGCGCGCACAGGTCGTCTTCGATCGTCTGATGCAGCTGTTGTCTGGCGACGTGGCGCCGGCGGTACGTGCCCGCTGTGCCAGCGCATCCGTCGAGTGGGCGTTGAGGTACAGCTCCATCGAGGAAGCCCTCGACGCCTGTCGCCATGCTCGCTCGGCGGTCGACCCGAACTACACAGTGTGGCACCTGCGCGTCCTGCATGTCTATTCGACCTTGCTGTTCGTCAGCGGGCAGATGGACGAGGCGCTCCAGCGGAGCACGTGGGTCATCCAGCGAGCTACCGACACGTCGAACGACTACATGCTGTGCCTGTCGTTGAACAACAGGATCGAGTACGAGGTCGCCGCGGACCGCCTCCCGGAGGCCCACGAGACGCTGGAGCGCCTCGTCGAAGTCTCGCGGCGTCGAGCGGATCGCTGTTTTCCGTTCACCGGAGTGCAGCGCGCAAGGGTGATGCTCGCCCTGTTGGAGGGACGCCTCGACGAGGCCAGGGAACTCCTCGGTGTGGGTCCGTCGCAGCACGACGTGGCTCGCCACAAGCTGGCGGTCGCCGTGAACCAGTGCTTGTACGGGGTTCTCGAGTTGATGACCGGGGCGCACGCGGAGGCCCTGTGGCGTCTCGGCAGCGCCATCGAGGTCTTTCGGGAGGCGGGGATTCGGCAGAGCGAGATTGCGCTGACCCTCGGGTGTCGCGCCCTGGCGCGCGCCCAGGGCGGCGATCTCGACGGGGCAGAGCAGGATCTGGAGCACGCGTGGCGGGGCGTGAACCGATGGAATGGGCGCCGGAACCTCCTCACCCTCGAGCTGCTGTCGCACGCGGTCTCGGTGGTCTCGCTGCGCGGGGAGCGCGTCGCGTCGGAGGTCGCCTTGCAGCGATTCCAGTCGCGCGACGAGGGGCAGACTCCCTACATCGAGACTCGATTTGCAGCGACGTTGTTGGCATCTGCCCTGGCTGCGAAGCGTGTGGATCAAATGACCCTTCGCGTGGGACCTGACTGTGCCTGGATGCAGCTGGGAACTCATGAGGTCCTCAAGCTGCAGCGACGGTCGATCCCTCGTCGGGTCCTGGCTGCCTTGGTGGAGGCGGCGGAGGAGCGGCCTGGGCAAGCCGTCCCCACCCAGCACCTCCTGGAGGTCACGTGGCCTGGGGACAAGGCGGCCAGGTCGTCTCTGGAGAATCGACTGTGGGTCGTGCTGTCGACGCTCCGGAGGGAGGGGCTGGAGCGGGTACTGGAGAGCGTCGATGGTGGGTATCGGATCGCGCCCAAGGTGGTCATCCATCGGGCGGACTCCAGCTGATCAGACTCGTGCCGGCTCCGCCGCCACTGTACGGATTGGCCGCGAACTGCGTTCGCGGCTGGTCAGCTGCGAGCGAACACCTACTGGACGAGCTCCCGCGGACTCGCCCAGCTGCCCTCGTGATGAGCGATGGTCAGAGCTGGCTCCCCGTCGAAGACGAGGTCTCCCTCTTCCGTGGTGAGTGGCTCGCCGTCGGCTCCGAGCACTGGAGCGCTGACTTGGTAGTAGTTACCCGCCTTCCAGTAGTAGTCGCTGTCGCCGAGGAAGCGTGCGAAGTCGCTGGGAGTACCCTTCGGAGAACGGTTGTCGTCGTCGTCGCTGGACCAGTCTGGGACGTCGCCGTCGACGTTGTCGCCCAGGAACGCCTGTAGCTCGTCTGCAGTCCGCCGGATGCGGATGGGAACTTCGTCTCCGTCCTGCACCGTGTGACTGAGAAGCACTCCCACAGCATCGTCGTCGACGCCCTCGCGCGGCGTGTACAGAATACGGAGCAACCGCCTGCCCGTGGTCCACACCACCTTGAACTCGGGTCGTTCGTCTACGGCGTGGATTTGGAGCACCACGACGTCCTCGTCGTAGGTCCCCGCTGGCGGCTGCACCGAGAACACGACCTTCATCTCGGTGGCCGCGTCCCACGGGTAGTCGGTCAGGTGCCGAAGCTCGGTTCGGGCGAAGCGTGCGTTGGGGGTCGTCGCACCGCCGGCTGGGCAGACGAAGTACAGGTCGGGGCACGCATCGGTCCCAGAAGTGTCGTTCAGAACTAGCCACTCCCCGGCGTAGGAGCCCAGCGCTGGCGGGAACACCTCGTGGGCGTCTCCAGTCAGCGCGCCGTCGGCGTTCACGGGAAGGGTGATCTTCCAGCCTCCGTCCGAGTAGGTCCGAGGAGTGATGCCGCATGGTGTAGGGGGCAGCGTCTCCACGGTCTGAACAGTCTCCGTGGGCTCTGGGGCCCCCGGCTGCGGGAGTACCTCGGCGTTGTCCACCACCAAGACGATGTTGCACGCTGTGCACCCGACATACGAGCACACCAAGAGTCGTCGGATCATGTTGGACTCCAGTCTCAGCGTGCGGTGACGTCGGCGGGCGCCGACCAGGTGCCCTCGTGGAGGACGAGCTCCATCCTGGGATCGCCGTCGAACACGAGCTCGCCCTCGGGAGTCTGCAGTGGCTTTCCGTCCTTTCCGAGGACGGGTTCCACCACCTGGTAGTAGTTTCCGACAGCCCAAGCGTAGGGGGCGCTGTTCGTCCGGAGGAAGTCCGTGGGGGAGCCCTTCGGGGCATCGCTGCTCAGCGTGTTGTCCGCATCGTTGCTCGACCAGTCGGGCTCCGCTCCGTCGACGTTGTCCAGCAGGAAGACCTGCAGCTCGCTGGGAGAACGTCGGATGCGCATCGGGATCGGATCCCCCTCTGCGACGTCCTCGTCGAGCAGGATGCCGACTGCATCATGCTCGTCGCCGACACGGGGCACGTACAGAATCCGCAGCAGTCGTCGCTGGGCTGTGTACACGATCTTGAGCTCTGGCCGGCCCTCGGTGGGATCGAGGATGGCCAGGTTCACCTTCTCGCCTTCCGTGCCTTCCACGGGTGGGGTCGAGAAGACGAGCGTCATCTCGGTCGCAGCATCCCAATCGAAAGCCCTCTGGTGGACGAGTGCGGTCTGCGCTCGTGACTCTCCAGGCCTGGTGGCTCCGCCGTCCGGGCACGACAGATGGAGCGTCGCGCAGGCCTGCTCGTCGATCTGCTCGGTGTCTTCGTAGAACCACTCGTCGTCGTGGCTCGCCAGCTCTGGGGGGTACACCTCCCGAGCTGTGCCCGTCAGTGCTCCGTCGGCATCCACGGGAAGGGTCAGTACCCAGTTGTCGGCCGAGAAGTCGGCTGCCGTGACTCCGCAGGGCTCCTCCACGGTCTTGGTCTCGGTCTCGGTCTCGGTCCCCTCGATGAACAACCCGGAGTCGACGGGGCTCGTGCTCACCTGGGTCGGAGGTTGGCTTGCGGTGGTGGATGGGTGTGTGTGGGTGTGCAGCCCTTCCACGGTGAGTGTGCATCCACTCAGTGCGAGGGCGGAGCAGCAAGTCGTGAGGAGTCGCATTGCATCTCTCCAGTTCGTTCGTTGGCCAGCGTCGCGCTGGCGCGTTGTGAGGTCGTTCAGTGCCGAGGCAGGAAGAACACCGTCTGGCGGAGCTGGTAGTACCCAGTGGGCAGCCGCCTCGGCCCAGGTCCCGTGGGCACGAAGCTGATCCGTGCGTCGAGGTCGATGTCTCCCTCTTCCGTCATCTCGTGCCCGACCCAGTAGCTGTCGGCGGCGCGAGCGTCGTAGGGGGCGGGGGCGTCGAGCCAGCCGCTGGCGAAGCGCTGCTCGCTACCTGGCTCGTCCAACCATCCCTGTGCTTCGAGCCACGCTGCGACCTCCTCGTTCAGAGGACCCCCGCGCAGGAACAGGCTCCAGCTCGGCTCGACCCACGACAATGGATCGCCGCCGTCGAACTGACTGGCTGCGAACCCCTCCTGAAGACAGTTGGAGTACGCCCCCTCCTTGGCACCCTCGGCAATGGACAGCCCCCAATCGTGGCCCTCCTCGACGGCGAAGGGTGAGGGGCCGTATCCGGCGAGAGGAACCACGATGTCGCATCGATGCGTGTCTCCGTCTGGGGCCTCGTGGAGCAGTCGCAGGGCGAGGCCCGACACCCAGGTGGAGCCGCGGGGATCGATCACCACTTCGTCGGTGTCGCTCCAGGCCACGGCGGCCACGAGTCTGACCTCGCTCGCCAGCCACGCTCCGCCAGGTGTCGTCTGCGATGGTGAAGCTGGGCCATCCGCCACAGCGGTATGCAGTGCGATCTCCTCGAGCCGTTGCTGGTGCTGCTCGGGACCGATCGTGTGGCATCCAATGAGCATCCAAGACAGCATCGCGACCCTCCGTGGCTTCGGCAGACTCATCGTCGGACCTTGCAGATACGGAACGCCGCATCGCAGGACAGGACGCTCGTGCTGCCCGCGGAGACCTGCACGGTGCCCACCACCGACAACGGCTGACCCGCCTCGAAGCTGGCCATGATGTCGTAGGTTCCAACTGGGACGTCGCCTAGGGCGTACGGCCTGCTGTCGTTCATCAGCAGCAGCTGGTGTGCACCGATGGCGGCCGACACGGATCCCGACGGTGGGGGCTCCACTGGGCTTGCTTCCTCTGCGCTCGGTTCGGCCACGCTCTTCGGTGCATCGTGTGGTGCTGGATCCAAAGGAGGCGGGGCAGGGGGTGTGCTGGGGCGACGCACCACGCGACGTGGCTCGGGCGCTGGAGGGGAGGGCTCCACGGGCAAGATCGACTCGGCCGGTCGGGCGACGGGGGCTGGTGTCTCGTGGTCGCTCGTGTGCTCGGTGGTCGCGGACGGACCAGCGAGCAGGACGATGCAGAGCGAGAGCACCACGCTCACCACCACCGAGGCGGTGAGTGTCAGCGAGAACAGGACGCCGCGCCCGAGGTTCGGGATCCCGAGGGTACGGAACTCCAGCGATGGCTCGGAGCCGGAGTCCAGCGCCTCGAGGATCTGCTCACAGCTTCGGAACTGCCCGCCGTGTTCGGCCAAGCACCCTTCGATGACGCGCCTGAGCCTAGGCGGTACCCACGACGCGATGTCGTCGACCGAAGGAGCATCCGAGCCTGGCGAAGCGCCCATGCACAGCGCGTACAGGATGCAGCCGAGGGCGTAGACGTTCGAGGTGCGGTCCACGGTGGAGGGGAGGGAGTGCCCGACGGGGATGGGGAACGCCGTGATCTTCGCGGTGGGCGTGCCATCGGGGCCGCTGTGCACCCGTACGTCCTGGGGGGTGAGGTCGACGAAGTACAGCGCCTCGACGTGTGCTCGGCGCACACCCGAGACGATTCCCCGAAACACGCTCTCGATCTCCGACAGCGAGGGTCCGTAGACTCCGACCCAGCTGTCGATTGGGTGGCCTTCGATGCGCTCGAGCACCAGCGCCACGCGTCCCTCGACGGTCAGCACATCGACGACGTCGACGAGGTTGGGGTGGCGCAGGGAGGCCTGGATGCGCGCGAGCTGGAGGACCTCGTCCCCGTCGTGGCTCGGGGTCTTCAGCACCTTCATCGTGTAGGGGGTGCCGAGCGTCGCGTGCCGCATCTGGTACGTCGCGCAGACTCCGTCGCTGCTCTCGCACTCGCCCACGATGTATGCGCCGATGGCGTTGCCGGACGACTCGACGTTCACTTGCGTCGTCCGAGCAGGGCGACCACGCCGAGGGTGAGTCCTGTCGCCCCAGCTCCGTAGGCGCCGGCGGTGGTGGCGTTGGTGAGGAGTCGAAGTCGATCGAGCCGAGTGGGATCGTGATCCTCTGCGAGGTACGCACGGTGCGTGCTCACGGAGGCCAACAGCAGTCCCCCGGACGCCGCTGCGGTCAGTCCCGACAGCGCCAGCCACCCCTTGCGCACCCGACGTCTCGGCCGCTCGGCTGGGTACTGGAAGGGAGGTGTGTCTGGCCAGTGGTAGAGACTCGTGGACGCGTGGCCGTCGTCGAGGCGAAGCTGCAGCACGCTGGGGCGTCGTACGGGGACGTCCAGGGAGCTGCGGCCGTCCACCAGAAGGTCCCCTTGATCGGGCTGTGGCCACGTGAGCACGCCTCCGAAGTCCACGGGTTGCAGCAGGAAGAGACGGGTCAGCTCGTGCCCCTCGGGCACGAAGGTAGCGGGCAGCTCCAGCTCGGGAGCGGCGGCCCTTGCCGAAGAGAACGCAGCTGTTGCACGCTCCGCGTCTCCTTCCACATAGGCACGGAGGCCCTGCACACGATGCAACCGTGCGATCAGGGGTGCAGACAGCGGCTGGGCCACGCAGGCGACCGAGGTGTGCAGCGCATCCGAGGCTGCCACGAACGCATTGCTGTCGAGCTCGATCAGGGCGACTTCGGAGGCGTCGACGAGCTCACGAATGTCGTCGGTTGTCGATGGGCACGTGGCCCAAGAAGACGCTGAGAGCAACCACAGCAAGGGGCCTCCAGAATGAGCCGACGAAGAATACTCGCATCGTCTCCTTAGGCTGCCTTAGAGTCCCTTAGCTGACGATTGCTTACGTTCTCCGGTGCTCTTTCATGGTGCGCCGCTCAGGGTCGAAGAAGTAATCCCAGCACGCCACCGACGACTCCCGTCACGCAGCCGATGACGAACCCCACGTAGATTGCCGTGAGGGCTCGCTGAACGCGCTGGCTGGAGGGGCGTGACCCGCGCTGGCGGGTTTGTCGAGTGGTGGGCTGGGAAGGCGCGATGGATGGCGGGTCCTGGCTCGGCGCCGTGGTGGATGGATCCAGCGGCCAAGGGGCGTTGCCCCCGGGAAGGTCGGAGCGGGCCTGGCGAAACAGCGATGGCTCCTCGGATGGCTCGATGGGTGCTGCCAGGTCCTGCTTGCAGGCTCGCAGCATCATCATCAGCTCTTGTGCGCTGCTGCACCGCTGTGCGGGGTCCTTGGCGAGGCACCAGCTGATGGCCTGCTGGAGGCGAGGGGGGACGTCCAGGCGCGGGGCCACCTCCGTCAGGGGGCGTGGTGTCGCGCGCACGTGGGCGAACAGCCAAGCGGCGGCGTTGGGTCGCTCCACGTCGTACGGAAACGTACGGGTCAGCATGTAGAACATCATGATGCCCAGGGAGTACAGGTCGCTGCGATGGTCGAGCGGCTGGCCCTGTGCCTGCTCGGGGGACATGAACTGCGGGGTGCCCACCAGGGTCCCCACGGTGGTCAGCTGATGTGCCGCCAGGACATCCTTGGTGAGCCCGAAGTCCACGACCTTGACGAAGAGCGCGTCGCTGTGGAGATCGCGCTGGATCAGGATGTTCGCAGGCTTGAGGTCTCGATGGATTCGACCGAGGGCGTGTGCCTCTCCGATGGAGTGGCAGATCTGGTGGGCGATCCGAACGACCTGTCGCGGAGGAAGAGGGCCATTCCGCAGGAGATCGGTGACCGAGCGACCCTCCACGAACTCCATGACGAGGTAGGGCCTTTCGTTCCACTCGCCGTGATCGTGCACGCGTACCGTGAACGGGCTCTTCAGCCGAGCCAGGGTCTCGGCCTCCAGCCGGAACCGGGTCGACAGGCTGTCGATGTCGTCGTGTGAAGAGGTGTTCGACAGCATCTTCACGGCCACCACTTGGTTCAGCCGCGTGTCTTCGGCCTTGTAGACGACGCCGACTCCGCCTCGGCCCGCGAGGGAGATCACGCGGTATCGATCGTCGATGACGACCCCGAGGGGCGTCTCGCCCGGCGCTCGATGTGGAGGGGGCTGCGGGATGGAGCGAGGAGACGTCGCGCTGCGTGTTCGTCGTCGGCTCTCTTCCTTGAGTCTGGCCACCTGGGCGGGAGTCATTCGATCCGTGTGGGAGCTCGTGGAACCCCGCGGAGAGGAGGCGCCGCGGGCCATCGAGTCGAGGTGTGCGGAGACTCCGTCGAACCAGTCCATGAGCTTGGCGCGGATCTTGGCGGTCACGAGTTCGACGTACGGACTCATCACCCTCTGTAGGGACTGGCTGGAAGCGGGGGAAGGTGGAAGGCTCATCGCCTCCAGGAAGGCGTCGGTGCGCGTCACCGAGTGCAGGAGGGACAGCACCGACGCCACCGTCTCTGTGAGGCGGTTCTCCCACTTCGACACCACGAGGGCTGCGTTCGGGTGGTCTTCGGTGTGGGCGATGAGCTGCGAGATCAGAGCGTCGTGCAGGTCGAGCATGTCTTCTTCGAGCTGCTCGCTCACCGAGGAGAACAGGATCGTCTCCTGCGTCGACAGTGCTGCCGTGTGCACGCTGTCAGCGAGGAAGGCCGCTCGCTTCAGCAGCTGCTGGATCAGGGTCCCGGCGATCGAGCCCACGTACGCATCGACGATGTGTTGGCTCGCGTTTCTCCAGTGTCTCCGACGTGCCTCGACCCCGATGGGGGAGGGCGAGTCGAAGGGGGGTGTGTCCATCATGGCCTCAGGGAAGTCGGGCCAGTCTACCGATGGATGTCGGACTCCCTGACTGTGGGCGCGGAAACTGGACAGATCTAAGTTGACCTAAGGTTGCTTAAGGTATGCGTGGGACCTTGGGGGGATGCGTTCCTTGGACCTTCGGCAACAACGAGGCCACGAGGTGGTCACCCGAGGACGACATCCTCCTGTGACCTTCCCTGAGTAGCCAGCCAATAGCTGGGTTGACAGGAGTGCGGCCACCGATGGGATCATGTTGCTGTGGGAGCCCCGCGATGCCCGGTGGCTACTGGCGGCCACTGGCCGCCGCGAAGGCGCTACTTGCCGTGCGAGGTGACGCATGAGCGATCCGGTTAGAAGCGTAGGCTCGCCGCGTGGTTCCCGTGGAGGCGGCTGGAGCACCTACGCGGGCCTCGTGCGTGCGGCCTGTCGCTACGCCGCTCCCCCTGGTTACTACGACATCGCCCTGGGCTTTCGCGTGGCCGCAGGTGGAGCTGAAAGCCATCCCGCCGGGGACGAGGAGCGGGGCGCGCCGAGGAAGGCGGGCTTGTTGGACCAAGGCGACGTGGGTGTCCTGATGGATGCGCTGCGGGAACGACGGGCTGCAGACGCGTTGCTCAGGCGCTTTGGCGTGGCGTGGGCGGAACGCCTGACGCTGGACGAGCACGGCTTGTGCGCCCAGGTGGCGGGGTTCCGTCTTCGGTGGATCCCAGCTGGGGAGTTCCTGATGGGCGCTCCTGCAAAGGAGGCCGACCGTCGGGAGAACGAGCCCCAGTACCCTGTGCGGATCTCGCGCGGCTTCTGGCTCGGAGAGACACTGGTGACACAGGTGCAGTGGCTCGATGTGATGGGGTCGAACCCGAGCCGCTTCCAGGACGGCGAGGACTGGCCGAGCCGTCCCGTGGAGCAGGTCTCGTGGAACGACTGCCAAGCGTTCCTCGAGCGGCTGCCGGACGGCCTGACATGGCGTCTACCGACGGAGGCCGAGTGGGAATACGCCTGCCGTGCGGGCACCACCGAAGCTCGGTACGGCCAGCTCGAAGACGTGGCCTGGTACGGCGTCGATTCCACGAAGCCTGTAGGGACCAAGGTTCCCAACGCATGGGGCCTGTACGACATGCTCGGCAACGTGTGGGAGTGGTGCGCCGACTACTACATGGAGCGTTAGCGCACGGACCGCCACCCCGAGGGTCTCGGCGTTCTGGTGCCGGCTGCTGCGCGCACTCCAGGAAGGCGAGCCCCGGCGCCACGCCCTGATCGCGGTGGCCCTGCTTGCGGGGCTGCGGCGCGGTGAGATCTGCAGACTCGACTGGTCTGCGCGGTTCCTGCTCTGGGAGCACCGGAAGCACCCAGCGATGTCCGGTTCGGGCTGGTCGGCGGAAGGCACCACCCTCGCCGAGGCCGCCGCGAGAGCGCTACTTGCCGTGCGAGGTGGCGCACGATCGATCCGGTTGGAACCGCAGGCCCGCTGCGTGTGAACCGTGGAGGCGGCTGGTACGCCCGGGCGCGCCTCGTGCGCGCAGCCTGTCGCCTCGCCTATCACCCTGGCGGCCGCGTCGGCGACCTTGGCTTTCGCCTGGCCGCAGGTGGAGCTGAGAGCCATCCCGCCGGGGACGAGGAGCGGGACGCGCCGAGGAAGGCGGGCATGTTGGACCAAGACGACGTGGGCGTCCTGATGGATGCGCTGCGGGAACAGCGGGCAGGGGACGCGTTGAACAGGCGCTTTGGCGTGGCGTGGGCAGAACGCCTGACCCTGGATGCGCACGGCTTGTGCGCCGAGGTGGTGGGGTTTCGCCTTCGGTGGATCCCTGCTGGGGAGTTCCTGATGGGCTCTCCTGAACAGGAGGTCGACCGTCGGGAGAACGAGTCCCAGCACCCCGTGCGGATCTCGCGCGGCTTCTGGCTCGGAGAGACGCCGGTGACCCAGGCGCAGTGGCTCGATGTGATGGAGGCGAACCCGAGCCATTTCCGGGACGGCGAGAACTGGCCGAGCCGTCCGGTGGAGCAGGTCTCGTGGAACGACTGCCAAGCGTTCCTCGAGCGGCTGCCGGACGGCCTGACATGGCGTCTGCCGACCGAGGCCGAGTGGGAGT
>JAHQVJ010000222.1 GCA_019634415.1 Myxococcales bacterium | reverse complement strand
GGTACGCCACTGCAGACCCACCACCCGGTCCACCAGCGCCAGCGCCAGCGCCTCGGCCCAGGCTGCGATGGCCGGGGTGTCGTGGGCGGTGAAGATCACGGCCAGGATCCCGTCGTCGGCCTCGCGCAGCAGCAGGTGGCGCAGCTGCCCTTCGTGGGAGCGAGGGTCGTAGGGTGGAGGGGCGTCGGGGTGCAGGGCGCAGGTGCGAACGATGGCGAGCACCTCGTTCATGGCCTCGCTCACCAGCCAGCACTCGGAAGCATCCACCACCCGATCGAAGCGACCGGGGGCATGGAACCCGAGGAAGCTGCCCTCGGTGGCGGCGCCGCTGGCGTGATCGGCCTCCGGCACCCAGCGGCGCGGCCCGAACGACAGCTCCACCTTGTTGCGGTAGCGGAAGGCGGCGTCGGTGCCGCGCACGGGGTGGATGCGCACGTCGGTGAGGGGGCCGATGTGTTGCTGCACCTGCGACAGCGCGAAGGCCGCCTTGTGGCGGCGCTGGGCGGTGAGCTGCAGCTCCTGTAGCTGGCAGCCCCCGCAGGTGCCGAACTGCGGGCACGGGGGCACCTGCCCCTCTGCGGGGGGACGGATGAGCGCCTGCCTGCGGCTGCGCCACACCCCCTTGCGCCTTCCTGCGGCCACCACGGCCACGCGGGAGCCGGGCGCCGCGGGGCGGACGTGCACCGGATTGCCGTCGGGGGCGACTGCCACGCCCACGCCCTTGGGACCGAGCGAGTTGATCTCGCACTCGAAGGGATCGAGATACCGGCGACGGGCCATGGATCCCCCCAGGTGGGCGCCTGGCGTGGCAGAGTGACGTTCCCTGTAAGCGGTCGGAGGGCAAGGTGGGTCTGTACACACTGATCCTGTCGGTGGGGCAGGCACAGACCATCGTGGTGTGCTCCCCCGACACCGGGGTGACCCCGGAGTGCGATACCGACGCCATCATCGCTGCCGTGCGGGACGCCCCGGACGAGATCGTGCTGCTCCCGGGGAATCACTACACCGTTCCGCTGGACGTCGCGACGCCGATGCTGATCCGGTCGGCCGATCCGAAGCAGCCCGCTCGAATCTGGCCCGTGCAGGCCAAGCAGGAGACGGTGATGGCCATCACGTCCTCGGACGTGACGCTGCAGGACGTGACCCTGCATCCGCGCCTGGGCGCGGCGCCGGGGTCGGAGACGGCGCTGGTGCGGGTGAACAACGCGCGCAACGTGCGCTTCCGCGACGTGCTGCTGTGGTTCAACGACGTGGACTCGGGCACGCTGTTGTCGGTCGTCTCGGGATCCGAGCTGACGATCGAGGGTGGCGTGGTGCTCGGGGCGGGCCCCCCCGAGGTGGGCATGCTCGAGGTGTCGGGGCCGAGCTCGCTCCTGCGCATCGAGGACGCCATCGTGCAGACGCTTCAGGGAAGCGGCGGGTGGCAGGTGCGCGTGCGCAACCAGGCCAGCGTGGTGCTCGAGGGCGCCTTTCTGGAGGTGATCCCGTCGCCTCCTGGCGATCTGGCCTCTGGCGGTGTGTTGGCAGATGGCGCCCGCAACGTGGACGTGCTCGGCAGTGTGCTGTTCGGACACAGCGTGGGGCCCGGCAAGGTGCCCGGCGCCGCTGTGTGGGTAGAGGATGCCGAGCGGGTCCAGCTCCTCGGCTCCAGCATCTTCGGCTCCTACGACTACGGGGTCTCTGCGGGAGTTCGCCTGCAGAGCGTCGGCGATGCCACCATCGCGAACTCCTTGGTGCAGTTCGGCTTCGACGTGGCCGGAGGCTCGGGCGGCGGACTGAGCATCGAGGACGTGATCTCCCTGCGCATGTCGTACACCTGGGTGTGCGACTCGGGTGCGGCGGAGGGTGGTGGAATGGCGCTGATCGACGGCTGCGGAGGCGGCTGCTCGATCACCAACAGCATCTTCCGCGGCAACACCGCCGTCGGGCTCGGAGGGGGCCTGTACGTGGACGTTCCGGGCGGCGACGTGATCCTTCGAAACAACAGCTTCGGACTCAACGACTCCGCCTTCTCGGAGGCTCATGCGGCCTACCTCGGTGCCGGTGTGCGCGAGTTCCGCCACCAGATGCTCGTCAACAACGGCACCTACTACCCGGGGGGAAGCTGGGTCGTGTCGGAGCTCGGCCTGCCTCCGCTGTACGGATCCAACGTGTGGATCGGCAACCCGGCCGCCACCATCGTGGACGGCATCGGAGATTGGTTCGATACCCCCGGCGACGGCTTTCTGCCGAGCTCGTTGGGGCTGACGTTTCGCGATCCCGATCCCTTGAAGGGTCTGTCGTGCGGGCCGAGCTTCCTCGAGTGGCCCAACCAAGGCAACCAGCTGGTCTTCGACTACGGGGCGGGCGCTGGCCACGGCGACGTCGACGGCGACGGCGTGCCCGACGTGTGGGACTGTGCGCCCGACGACGCCGAGGTCAGTCCGCTACAGCCCGAGCGCCCGGGCGACGACGTGGACGAGGACTGCGACGGCTGGGTGGCCTGCTTCCGGGACCGCGACGGCGATGGTTTCGGAGCTGCGGTGGTGGACGATCTCGAACCTGGCGCCTGTCTGGGCTTCCCGTACACGGCGCTCGGCGGGGACTGCGACGACACCGACGTCGACCGCTTCCCCGGGGCACCGGAGGTCTTCGGGGATGGCCTGGATCAGGACTGTGACGGCATCGATCCGAGCGACTCCTTCGAGGGGGGAGGAGGCTGTCGCACGGCGCCAGCGGCTCCCGGTGTGCTGCTGTGGGTGGGTCTTGCCGCGTGGATCCGCAGGCGCACACGATAGAGTGGGCGCTGAACGGAGCGAGCATGACCAAGCGCGGACGGGCCTTCATCGGGGTGATCACCACGGTGGTCTTCGCGGTGCTGGGGGGCACCCTGTGGGCCGAAGGGCAGACGACGCTTGGCGGCGTGCTCCTCGTGCTGGCGGCGCTGCGGGCTGCACTGGCCATCACGCAGCTCCGCGACGCCTTCGTGCCAGCGGACGACGACGGGTAGCTGTGCCGAGGATGGGCCTCAGTACAGGTAGGCTGCGCCGGTCTGTTGGGTCAGGTCGTCGCTGGCGACGTTGCCCGCGTGCACGCCCGAGGCCGAGCCATCTTCGAGGGGGGCTCCCACCACCGCGGTGTGGCCGTCTGCGCTGAGGGCCACCGACGTGCCGAAGGCGTCACCGTCGGAGGTGTTGGGCGCCTTGAGGTGGGTGCGCTGCGCCCAGGTGTCGTCGTGCACGAACAGGTAGGCGCTGCCGCTGTCGGGGGAGGGAGCGTGATCCATGGGCTGGACCCCGAAGCCTCCGCTCGACTCCGACGGGGCCGAGGCCAGGAGCGACCCGCCGTCGGCCGACAGCGACAGGGCGTGGCCGAAGCGTGCTCCGGCCCCCGTGGGCTGCAGCCGGGTGGGGCTGTCCGTCCAGGCGAGCTGGCCTCGCTCGTAGACGTACACCGTGTCGACGCCGGGTGAGCCGATGGCCAAGGTGCTCGCCTCGTCGTCGAGGGCCACGCTCGCGCCGAAGGCCTGGCCCTCCACCGGCGCGCGGGGGCGGAGGATCTCCTGGATCTCGGCGCCGCCGGAGTCGAGCTCCAGCAGGTAGACCACGCCGTGCTGCTTCGGAGCGCGCTTGCCCTGGCCGAACTCCCTGGGTGCCCCCACGAGGGCTTGCGTGCCATCGGGCGTCATGGCCACCGCGTACCCGAACTCGGCGAGACCCCAGCCCTCGAAGTCGAGGCGGGTCGGGGCCACGAAGACGCCCGCGGTCTCGATGAGGTAGACGGCGCCCATGCTGGGGAAGTTGTCCTCCGGGCCGTCGTCGTGGGGCGCTCCCACGAGGAAGCGATCCCCGTCGTGGTCGACGGCCACGGCGTGTCCGAAGGCGTCGCCGTCGTCGCCCACGAAGAGCGAGGCGCGGCGGGCCCAGGTGGCACCGATGTGCTCGAACACCTCGACCACGCCCGTGCGAGGTGCCCCCGGACCGTCTTCAACCGACCGGTTGGGGGCGCCGACGGCGAGCGTGTTGCAGTCGCCGCTCAAGGCCACGGCGTGCCCGAAGCGATCCTCGGCTCGGCCGTTGGAGAGCCACAAGTGAGCCTCCAAGGTCCACGTGCCGTCAGGGCCACGCTCGAAGACTGCGACGCTGCCCCGCGTGTCGGTGTCGTCGCCGTCGACGGGGCTGTCGAAGGGGGCCCCCACGGCCACGACGGAGCCGTCGTCACACACGGCCACCGCGTGTCCGAGCTCGCTGTGCGGCAACGGTCCGTCCGGCTTCAGGTAGCCGATGGCCTCGGTGAGCTGCGCGGCGCTCGGGCGGACGAAGGAGGCCGAGCAGGCCGCCTCGGTGCAGGTTCGTAGCTCGTAGGACACGTCGTCCATGCGGTGCAGCGCGACGTCGATCCAGAGGTCTGTGACGTCGCCTGCGTAGGTGCCCAGGGGGATGCGACTGGACCCGTGGAGCTCGTCGAGCTCGAACCACGCTCCAGTGGGGGCGGGGTTCCACGCGAGGCCCATCTGCTTCAAGGCCGTGGAGAGCTGCAGGTCGGGCTCGGGCACCGTGGGATCGGGGGCCACCGGCTGCACCGGGTCGGGGGTGGTGGGCTGTGTCTCCGCGGGCACGTCGGACCCTTGCAGACAGCCCGTCGCGCAGACGAGGACGAGACCGAGGGGGGCGGCTCTGTGCACCTGGGCTCCGGTCGAGGGGGGGCGGCACTCCTATCACGGCGCTCGCATCTCGAGCATCCGTGAAGCATCGACCCGGAGGGCCGACGGGCATGCTCACTCCTCGGTCGTGGTCGGCGCGTCGCGCAGGGCGCGGCGGATCTCGTCCAGGCTCCGCTCGAGCTTGTCGTCCAGGGCGAGCACGGCCGCCGTGGTCTCCTCCTCTCGCACCAGCACCGAGGTCAGGGTGGCGGTGAAGACGCCCACCACCACCATGCCGGCGAGGATCAGCACCACGGTGAGCATGCGGCCCGGCCAGGTGGTGGGGTTGCGGATGTCGCCGAAGCCGCCGGTGACCACCGTCGTGAAGCTCCACCACAGGCTCTGCCCCAGATCCTCGACGCCCGCCGCCGACTCGCTTCCTCCCTCGGCGACCCAGATCCCGAGGCCACCGAGCAGCAGCACCGCCACGAGGATCCACAGCGAGCGACGGACCATCGTCATGTTCAGCGCCGTGACGAGTGGGTCCATGCCGCGCCAGAAGAAGAGCACCAGCCGCAGCGCGCGGATCAGCCTCAGCACCCGCACCAGGCGGGCCAGCCGCACCAAGCGACCCGCCCGGATGGGGGAGGTGGGGATGGGGATGGAGGTCACGAAGTCGAGCCAGTAGTGGCGCCAGAACCATCGCTTGTCGTCGGCCAGGGAGTGGCGCCAGAAGAAGTCGGCGAGGAACACGGTGCAGGCAGCGAGGTCCACCACGTCGAACCACAGGGCGGTGCGGTCGCTGACGCCGATCCCCAGATCCACGCAGAGCAGCCCCACCACGAGCAGGATGAGGGAGATGATGCCGCCGTCGTAGAGCATCATGCGCCGCTTCGACCCCAGGCGCTCCACCATGCGGTCCTTGAGGCGACGCTCGTGCAGGGCGTCGACCACGCCGCGATGCCAGCGGCGGGTCTCCTCGTAGCGACGCGACAGCTCCAGGGCGCGCTCGCGTGCTCGCTGTTGTGCGTGGTATTGGCCACCGTGCAGGGCTCGGTCGCGCTCCTCGCGGGTGGTCTGCAGCTCGTCCACCAGCCGATGCGCCTCGTCGCGGAGGTTCCCCTCCAGGCGCAGCAGCTGCTCGGGCTCCAGGTCGATGAGGCGGCGCTGCAGCAGCTGCGTGCGAGCAGCCTCGAAGCGACGGTCCAGCGCTTTCAGGTCGGACAGGTCCATCGTCAGAGCATGGACAGGACCTCGTCGGTGACCCGCACCACGGTGGCCAGGTCCTCGTCCGAGAGCGCCTCGGGCTTCTCGGCGATGCCCTTGAGGGTGGTCAGGGAGGCCTCGAGCTTCTGCGTGACGGCCTCTGGGGCCTTCTCGGTGCCCTCGGTCTTCACGTAGCCGAGGAAGTAGTCCACCACGGTGGGCGCCTTGAGCAGCTTCTCACCGTCGGTGCGGTTGTCGGCCTTCTGCAGGGCCTTCGCCACGAGGTTGGCGCCCTCGAGCCACGAGCCCGCCTGGATGAGGGGTACCACGCGCTCCTGGCCGCGGAACTCCAGCTCCGGGATGACGGCCCCCGACATCTCCTCGAGCTCCGCCAGCAGCTCGTCGCGCGTGACGGCCGTGGACTCCACGCGCTCCTTCATGTCGGCCAGGGTGCGATCGAAGTCGGGCCCGGCCTCGAGGTGGTTCATGCCGCTCTGCAGGGCGTGGATCTGGCTCACCAGCGTGCCCTCGTCGGACGACTTGACGGTGAGCAGCATGTCGGCGAGCACCACGCCGGTGCGAATGGCCGCCTGATCCTGGGCGCCAGCACCGAGGTCCATGGCGCGCTTGGGGATCAGGGTGGCGAGCTTGGTGTCGATCCCCGCGGCCTCGAGCGCCTTCTGGGTCTCCACCGGGGAGGGGACCATGGCCACGTTCTCGGCCTGCGCCTGCATCTCGTCCACCACCACCTCGGGGGTGTCGGGCGCAGGGGCAGGCTCTGGCTCTTCGGGGGTCGACGACAGGAACTGATCACAGCCGCCGAGCAGCCACAGAGCAACGACGAGGACCTTGGAAACGCGACGCGAGTGCATGGGAACTCCAAGCCAGCAGCGCCGCTATTGTGGCATTGGCTGCCGAGCAAGCTGCCCCGGTGCCGCGCAAGTCCTGGCGACGACGCAGGTGACGGGCGTGTTCACTCGGCGTTCAGCCCCCTGCTGGGTTGTCGCCGTCGCCGCCTTCGTTGCCGGAGCCGTCGTCGCCGTTGTCTTCGTCGCCGTTGTCGCTGCAGTCGCCGTCGCCGTCGCCGTCTGAAGCGGGGTTGCCGGCCTCGTCGTAGTCACCGCAGTCGCCATCGCCATCGCCATCGCCAGCGGGGTTGCCGGCCTCGTCGTAGTCACCGCAGTCGCCGTCGCCGTCTGAAGCGGGGTTGCCGGCCTCGTCGTAGTCGCCGCCCGACGGGTCGACCGCCTCGCAGTCTCCCAGTCCGCGCAGGGCGTCGCCACCCAGCTCACCGCTGCCTTCCACGTCGCACGCAGCCACCAAGGCGGTGGCCAAGATCCAAGCTGCCATCGAGCGCATGAGTTGCCTCCTGTCGTGCCCTCGAAGATGTACCACGATAATTGACGATGAGTTAGATGTGATACACATCTAACTAGTTCAAAACTTAAAAATAAGATGAATCATGTACTGTCATAGGCGATCCTGGGTTCGATGAGGTATGCTGGCGCATGGCCGAGCCCGACATCTATGGGTACCTGGACTTCCGCGCGTTCCTGCGGGACTGGTTCGCCTCGCGCAAGGCGCGGGATCCCCGGTTCAGCCGCCGACAGTTCGTGCGACTGGCTGGGAAGCGCTCGCCTGGGTTGCTCACGGACGTGATGGATGGCGCTCGGCAGCTGTCGCCCCCGATGGTGCGGGCCTTCGCGCAGGCCATGGAGCTGACAGCGCCTCAGGCGGCGTTCTTCGATGCGCTGGTGCGGCTGGATCAGGCGGCCGACACCAAGGAGCGCAACGAGGCGTGGCGTCGGGTGAGCGGCTCGAAGGCGTTCCGGGAGGCGCGGCCCTTGGAGGGGGCCTCCATGGAGTACCTGTCGTGCTGGTGGTTCCCGGTGGTGCGGGAGCTGGCCCATCGGCCCGACTTCGTGGCGGATCCCGCCTGGATCGCCGAGCGTGTTCGCCCGCAGATCACCGTGGCGCAGGCCTCGAAGGCCCTGCAGACGTTGCAGACGCTCGGGCTGTTGGTGGTGACGGAGGACGGAGGCCTGGCTCCCGCGGAAGGCGTCGTGACCACGCCCCACGAGGTGCAGGCACTGGGCGTGGTGAACTACCACCGGAACATGTTGCGCCTCGCGGTGGACGCGATCGATGCGTTCCCGGGGCGCATTCGGCACCTGGTGGCGGCCACGGTCTCGGTGCCCGAGGCGTCGCTGCCCGAGATCAAGCAAGCGCTCAACGAGGTGCAGGAGCGGATCTTGGACCTAAGCGATCGATTCGAGGGCGACGCCGAGCGCGTCGTGCAGGTTCACTTGGTGATGTTCCCGCTGTCGGACAGCGCGGTGGAGGAGTCCTGATGCGTGCGTGGATGGCGGTGGCGTGTCTGGTGTCGGGCGCTGGGTGTCAGGGCGAGACGGGATTTCCCGGGGGCACGGGCGTGGGCAACCCGAACTGCATGCGGCCCTCGGTGGCGCGCACGGGAGGCCTTGCGCTGCAGGTGGCCGAGGGGTGGTTGGCCTCGGTGGCGGTCACACCGTGTGGCAAGCCCGAGGTGGTGGTCACGGTGGAGCAGGAGCTGGATCTGCTCGATGCGCCCTGGCTCGAGCTGCCTGGGGAGACCTGGTGTGGGCTGACGACCCGCTGGCGGCCGCCGCTGCGCATCGAGGCGGAGGCGCCGAGCGGTGCGCGGCTGCTGGCGGACGTGCCGGTGGTCGACGTGTCCCTGGCGACGTCGGAGGGTGGCGTGCCCCTCGACGATGCCGAGCTGGTGCTGGAGCTGGCGGCGCCCGGGTGGCTGGCCTCCGAGGGTGTGCCGGTGGTCGGGGAGGGGGACGTCACGGTGGGGGAGACGTCGGATGCGGCGGAGCGGATGGCGCAGCTGGTCCGAGACGGCTCGGCGCTGTTCGTGGACGACGGCGATGGCGAGGTGAGCGAGGAGGAGCGCGCGGACGGGCCCGCGGCGGACGGGGGCCACGACGGCGACGACGACGGGTACACCGAAGGCGGGAACCCAGCGGGGCGTTAGCTGCGCGGGGGTTCCAGGCTCACGGGGATGTCCCATCGCCGTGACCACGCGGCCGCGAGGTCGGGGGCGGCGCCGGGGCCGCGCAGCGTGGCTGCCGTCACGGCGTCGGGGGGGCAGAGCTGGCTGTTGCGGCCGCCGTCGAAGAAGGTACCGTCGGTGTGGTGGGCGCCGAGTGTCAGCTCCAGTCGAGCGGCGCACGGGCCGGTGCGCACGGCCGACAGCTGCAGCTTGCGCGGGTCCCCCAGGGTGAGGCGCTGCAGTCTCGGCAGGGACCGCAGGACGTGCTCGAGGCGAGGCAGAACGGCGCCATCCGTGCCGAGGTGGTGGTGCGCGCGGTTGGTGGACTGCAGCTCCAGTGCGCGCAGGCGCTCGTGCAGTCCGGTGCGGGTCAGATCCTCCAGGAGCTGCTCCAGGTGCAGCTGCGGGGGGAGCGCGAGGGTGTGAAGCTCGGCGAAGGTGGCGGCCTCGCCGAGGATGGCGAGGAGGGGGCGCCTCGCCGGGCGACCGATGCGCACGCGATGGATGGGGCGGTAGCGCCCGTCCGCCAGGGCCTGCGCCACCTGCTGGGTGCCGCCCCAGGGCAGCTCGACGTCGCGCAGATCCACCGTGTTGGGCGACAGGAGCGTGCGCACGTACAGGTCGCGGTTGCCGTTGCCCTTGGACAGGACTCGCAGGGTGCGTAGGCGCTCGTCGGCCAGCGCGGCCTCCCAGGTGCCCGTGGACGCCTGGCGTTCGCTGCGCAGCTCTGCTCCGTGGAGCAGGCCGCCCCGGAACGTGGGGCGCAGCAGGGTGGCGAACAGGTGGGGTCCCAGCCAGTCGCGGGCGTGACGCCGCACGAGGCTGCGGATCTGGGCGTGCTCGGGCCCGGCGCCGGCGCGCTCCAGCGCGACGATCTCGCCGCGGGGATCGTCCTCTTCGATCCAGGCGTCTCCGAGCACCTGCTTGAGGTCGTCGTCTCGGGGCTGGGCGCGCACGGCGCGGGTGAGTGCTGTGCTGTGTCGCGCGGGGCTCCGGGGCTGTGGGATCAGGGCCGCGAGGGCGTCGGCGGTGTCGGGATCGAGCTTTGTGACGGGCAGGGCGTCGAGGTGGTCGGCCACCATGGGCAGGTGCTGTCGCAGCCAGCTGCGCGCGCGGGTGGAGTTGGGCGGCGGCGTGCGGATCAGGTCGCGCACGGCCGGGGCGAGCTCGGGGTCGCCGCCGGCGTGCAGTCGCTCCACCAGCGGGCCGTAGAAGGTGTCCAGCGCGTAGTCGCGCACCGACCGCGTGGTCTGCAGCACGCGCAGCGCCTCGTCGGCGATGCGGGGATCGGGGCAGCGCGCGAGGAGGTGCTGCTGGCGTCGGGCGCGCTCGGGGTGCACGTAGGGATACCGGCGGGGCGGATCGGGCAGCCGCTGGCTGGCGGTGGCGGCGAGCCAGCCGGTGTGCACGGGATGCGGGGGCTGGCGGGCGAGCGCGATCCACTGGGCTTGGAAGGCCGCCTTGGTGCGGCCGCGGGGGCCGTCGAAGCGCTCCAGCGCCATGCGCGAGGCGTGGTGCACCAGCTCGGCGAGCTCGGGGCAGCGCCGGGCGCGCCAGGCCACGAGCGCCAGGGACAGGACGCGGTCCCAGGCGCCGGTGCGGGCGGCGGCGGTGAGCTGTGCGAGATCCATGGCGTAGGCTCTGGGTACCGTGGAGGGTGGGTGGACGTCGAGGCCTGGTACGCGGACACGACACAGGTGCGACACCTGGGGCTGCCGATCCGGGTGCGCCGAGGCGGACGGGGCGAGGGGCTGCTGTGCCTGCACGGCTTCCCGACCTCGTCCTGGGACTTCGCGCCGCTGTGGGAGGCGCTCACGGCGCGCTTCGACGTGGTGGCGCCTGATCTGTTGGGCTTGGGGCGGAGCGCGAAGCCGCAGAGCGCGCTGCCGGTGGCGATGCAGGCGGACGCGATGGAGGCGGCGCTGGTGGATGCCGGGATCGACGCGGCGCACGTGCTGGCCCACGATCTGGGCGACACCGTGGCCCAGGAGCTGTTGGCGCGGCAGGCGGAGGGCAGCAGCCGGATCGCGTGGCGGTCGGTGGTGTTGCTGAACGGGGGGCTGTTTCCGGAGACCCACCGGCCGCGCCTGATCCAGCGGCTGCTGGCGGCGCCGGTGCTGGGTCCGTGGGTGGCGCGGCTGTCGTCGGAGCGGACCTTTCGGCGCACGATGCATCGGATCTTCGGGCCGGACACGCCGCCGACGGAGGCGTTCCTGCGCGGGAGCTGGGAGCTGCTGGAGTCGAGCGGAGGGCGCGCGTGCCTGCCGTACCTGATTCGCTACATGCAGGAGCGGGTGACGCACCGACAGCGCTGGGTGCAGCCGCTGATCGACGGCGTGGTCCCGCTGAGGCTGGTGAACGGGGTGCTGGATCCGGTGTCGGGCGGGCACATGGTGGACCGCTTCGAGCAGCTGGTGCCGCAGGCAGACGTGGTGCGCCTGCAGCGCCTGGGGCACTACCCCCACGTGGAGGATCCCGACGCGGTGCTGCAGGCGTTCTTCGCCTTCCATGACCGGCGGCCCGCAGCCGCAGGTCCGCATGAACCGTAGCGCGCCGAGGTCGCGCGGGATCCGGGTGACGACGGTCGTCTGACGGACGTCTGGCGGTCTTTCTGACTGGGGTTTCGCGGACGCGTGGGGGCGACGTTCGTCGGTGCGGACGGGGGAAGGGTGGCTTTCGGCTGGTACGGCGGGTGCACTCGGCTGGGGTCGGGGGTGGGCGATGGCCTGGGACCTGCTGGTGGAGCGGCTCGTGCGGGGGCGACGGTGTGAGGTGGCGCGGGCGTTGATGGCGGATCGAGATCGGCGGCGTCGGCTTCGCTGGGTGGGGCGCTGGGTGAGCCTGGGGTGCGTGGCGGTGGGGGTGGCGGGCGTGGTGTTCGTGCACACGGCAGATGCGCTGCTGGGGGCGTACTGCGGCGCGGTGCTGGGGTGGGTGGCGTCGTGGTGGCACGTGCGGTGGGCGCCTCCGCGGCGGTCGGTGCTGGTGGTGGAGGTGCCCAGGCGTCAGCGTCGCTCGCACTGGCAGGACGTGATCGACGAGGTGGACGTGGCGGTGTCGCTGCAAGCCCGCGACGAGCCTGCGCTGCGGCTGGCGCTGGCGGAGGCAGATGCGGTGGTGATCGCGGTGGATGGGGTGCAGCGCTGCCGGGAGCTGGGGCGCTGGGTGGCGCTGGCGTTCGCGGTGCGCCGGGCGGAGTCGATCGTGCTGGGGTGGAGTGTGGCGCCGCGCGGAGGGATGGTGGCGGTCCCGGCGCGGCTGCCCCGGGAGCTGGCCTTGGCCCTGGGGGAGTGGGTGGAGCCTGCGGAGCTGAAGCGTGCGGTGGCGCTGCCCTTGCCGCTGCGGCGTTTGCGGGGGGTGGCTGCAGACCTGGTGGCGGTGCACCTGGCGGTGGCGATGGCGGCAGGGGTCTTGCCGCGGGAGGAAGCGGAGGCGTAGACACGAGGTAGCCGAGGTGGCAGGCTCTGGGTCGGGGGTGGCGTGGAGCTGTACGAAATTCTGAAGCGGCCGCTGCCGATTCGGATCGACGAAATTGTCGAAGCGGCTGGCATCGACCAGACGCTGCTCAGGCGGGATCCTCCGGCCGCGCGATTGCGCCCAACCCGCTACTGTACGAGTTCCACCACGTCGATGTGATCGTCTCCCATCGCGAACAGGATGGGCATGCCCCCTTCTGCTCGAGCGTCTTCGTCGATGTCCTGGAGGTAGCGAACGAGGAGGGGCTCCCAGTCCTCCACCACCGTCCACGTGTGGCTCGACGCGTGGAAGGGGATGTTGTTCGGGTCGTCTGGCAACGCCGTGTCCATCGTCTGCGGAGAGACGGAGGCGGGTGTGCAGGCCATTGCACAACAGGTCAGCAGGCTCGTCCACGCCTTCATGGCTTCTCCGTGTACCAGCCATCGTGGCCGACGTGGCGGCGATCGTCGATACGGAAGAGAATCACTCGATCACCGAGCGATGCGCAGGCTCCGCAGCCGATTCAGCGCCGCCGCCACCTCGTGCCGCCGCGGTCGGATCAGGTCCCCCGAAGGCGACGAGAACGGCGACAGCGCCTCCACGCCCTCGTCGTCCACGATTGCGTCCAGCGCGTCCAGCACCGCCGGCAGGGCGCGCTCGCCGTCCACCAGCTCCTCGAACAGGAACCGCAGCGCGTGTCCCAGCGTCCAGGCGTGGGACGCGTCCAGCACCTGCTCCACCGCGATCAGATCCACGTCGTCGTCGCCGAAGCGCACCGAGCGCGTGTCGCGCGCGCGGATCTTGCCCGCCTCGCGCCCCAGCGTACGGACCACGCGCGGTAGGGGCGTCGGCAGCGCGTCCGGGGGCTGCGCCGCCTCGCCCGCCACCTCGTGGGCCGCAGCCGTCACGTCGCTGGGCACGAAGTCCGTCATCGCGATCACGGTGTCGGCCACCGCCAGCCAGTCGCCCACGCCCCCCACCACCATCAGCGTGGACGTGCCCGCCTCTGCCAGCTGGCGCACCCGCTCCACCAAGGGGGTGATGGGCTCGCGCTCCCGGGGGATCAGCGCCCGCATGCGCGCATCGCGCACCAGCAGGTTCGTCGCCGAGGTGTCCTCGTCGAGGAGCAGCAGGCGCGCCCCTGCCTCCATCGCCTCCACCAGTGCCGCGGCCTGGCTGGTGGAGCCCGACGCGTCGTCGGTGTGGAAGGGCGCGGTGCTCCGGCCCCCCGGCAGATCGCGCAGGAACGCCGAGATGTCCACCGAGGCCACGCTGCGGCCGTCCTCCGCCCGGATCTTCACCGTGTCGGGCAGGCTCACCACGCCCTCGCGCCCGTCCCCGGGCACGTGGTCCAGGTGGCCCCGCGCCAGCGCCTGCAGCACCGTGGACTTGCCGTGGAAGCCGCCCCCCACGATGAGCGTGACGCCCTGTCGGATCCCCAGCCCCACCGCCTCGCCGCCCGGCACCGGCAGCGTGACCGCCAGCGACTCCGGGCTCGTGAACGGCACGGCGTCGTCCAGGGGCGCCTGGGTGATCCCGCTGCTGCGCGGCAGCCGACTGCCGTTCTCCACGAAGGCCACCAGCCCATGGTCCGCCAGCTGCCGCCGCAGCGCCCGCTGCCGCTGCACCGAGGCGATGTGAGCCGCGAGCGCCTGCTGCGCTGCAGCGTCGAGGCGCAGGCCCAGGGCTGCGTGCACCACGTCGTCCATCAGCAGGCCCCGTGCCTCGCGGCCCAGCACCCGTCGACCTCGCGCCGGCAGGCCCGCTGCGAAGCGCACCTGCACCCGTCCGTCCACGTGCAGGCGCACCGCACTGCGCTCGCAGATCTCGGGCCCCGGTCGGTAGCAGCGCAGCTGCCCCGACTTGCCGCTGCCTCGGCGGCTGCTCCGCAGACCCGCTGCGAACCGGCGCAGCAGGAAGTCCTCCGTGGCCTCCGCGGCATCCGGATCCTCGGCATGCTCGCCCAGCCCGACGTCGACCTCCACCGACAGGCGGGAGGGAGCGGCGAAGGGATCGCCCTGCACGTGCTCCACCACCACCGTCACCTCGCCCAGGCGCCATCGGCCCTTCAGGTCGCGGTAGGCGGGGTAGCTACGGCCATCGATGCGGTCGAGGAGACGCTGCAGACGCTCCGTGTCGATCACTCGCCCCCGGCGTCCTTGTTGCTGCCAGGCGTGGACTTCACCACCACGTCCTCGCGGTCCTTCTCCTCGCTCGCCAGGTAGATCTGCACCCGTCGATTGCGCAACCGTCCGTAGGGCGTGTCGTTGGGCGCCAGGGGATTCTTGGCTCCCCGTGGGATGATCTCGAAGAACACCTCGGGGAACTGCTCGGCGAGCAGCACGCGCACGGCGTTCGCACGCTCCTCCGACAGCGGGTAGGGGTTGTCCTCCCGGCCGTCGGTGTAGCCCTCCAGCACCACGTGCTCGAGCTTGCGCTCACGGATCTCCTGCACCAGCAGATCCAGCCGCGCCATGCTGCGCTGGTTGGGCTCGGAGCTGCCCGGCTCGAAGTGGATGGTCTCGCGCAAGGGCCGCGGCTCGTCGAGGCGCTCCGGCCGCAGGAACAGCGGCACGAAGCGCTGCTCGTCCACCACCTGCTGCCCCGCGGGGCTCGCGATCCAGTCCAGGAAGCTGCGGGCATAGCCGCCAGCCGTGCCCGCCGAGAACAGGTACACGTCGCGGTAGAGCGGGTAGGCGCCGCGGATGATGTTCTGCTGGCTCGCTTCCACTGGCGGACCGGACGGATCCGGCTGCAGCGGCACGATCTTGCCCTGCCCGCGCGACAGCGACACGTAGGTGACCACCGTGGGATCCGAGGCCAGGGCCTCGGCGATCTCGTCGGGCGTCGCCACCTTCACGCTCGCGTGGATGCCGCGAGGCCCACAGAAGAAGTCCTCGAACAGGGCCCGATCTCCGGCCGTCGGGGCCAGCGTGAGGGGGCGCACCGGTCGCTCGTCCTGCCCGAGGAACGACCAGTCGTCGATGGAGTGGGTGCAGAACAAGCCGATCACCTGGTCGTAGGTCAGCGCCTCCACCGGGTTGTCGGGGTGCACCGCCACCGCCGTCACGTCCACGCCCACGATGTGGCGCACGCCCTCGTCGTCGAAGCTCCAGCCGCGGGCCTGCGCCTGCTCGGCCTCCGAAGGTCCCGGCAGCCGCGTGGTCGCGGCCAGCTCCACCTCTCCGTCGAGCAGGGCCTCCAGGCCCTCCGAGCCGTCCGGGTCCCGGAACTCGAACTGCAGCGTGCCGCGGGTCGATGCATGGGTCTCGGTGAGGGCCGGGATCAGACCCGTCATCATGGAGGCTGCGCCGCCGATCCGCACCGTGGGTTTGGGTTGCTCCACCTGGTTGCCGGACTCGGCGCCGGTGCATCCCCCCACCGCGCACATCACAGCGACCTGCCACCGCAGCATGGCTGCCCCCTATTCGTGTTCGAGCAGGATACCGGATCTGCATCGAAGGCTGCGGGGCTTCCTCGATGACCAGCCGCTCATGGGTGTGTGCGACCGGTGCGGAGGCGAACTCGTCCGTCGGAAATCGGAGCCGTCGTCCGAGTTCTGCGCGGCATCACCCCTCGTGGATCTGCTCGGCCAGGTAGCCCTTCAGGCCCAGCTCGCCGATCAGGTGCAGCTGGGTCTCGATCCAGTCCAGGTGCTCCTCCTCGTCCACCAGGATCTGCTCGAGGAGGTGGCGCGTGCCGTTGTCGCCTTGGTCGCGGCACAGCGCGATGGCCGTGTTGAGCCGCGGGATGGCCTCCTCCTCCAAGAGCATGTCGCACTTGAAGATCTCCTCGGGATTCTCCCCGATGCGGACCTTCCCCAGCCGCTGCACGTTGGGCACCCCATCCAGGTAGAGGATGCGGTCGATCACCTGATCGGCGTGCTTCATCTCGTCGATGGACTCGTGGTGCAGCTTCTCGAACAAGCGCCCGTAGCCCCAGTTCTGGAGCATCTTCGCGTGGAGGAAGTACTGGTTGATCGCGGTGAGCTCGGCGGTGAGCACCTCGTTCAACGCGTCGATGATGTCCTTGCCCGCCTTCACGGCCATGGGCCCCTCCCGGTTGGTGGGCGTCGACGAGCCGGTCGCGAGGCCCACGGGTTCAGTGGCCCTCGATTAACGAAGTGATGGCCAAACAGCAGCTTGAAACCTATTTTCAATAGCTGCGGCCAGGCGATTGGCGGGGTGGGAGCCCGGCACCTCGGCCCCGATCCGTGGCCTACTTGGCGGCTAGGGGAAGCTCGGCCTCTCGCTGCGCGCGGGCGCGGGCGCGGTGCTCCGCCAGCATGCGCTTCAGCTCGCAGCCGCAGGCGCCGCACTGGGAGCCGGCGCCGGTGCTCCGGGCCAGGTCCTGGACGGTGCGACAGCCCTCCTCGATGGCACGGGCGATGCGTCGGTCGTTCAGTCCTTCGCACAGACACACGATCATCGCCACTCGCTCCGTCTACATGAAATTGATATCCGCTTTCAATAAGCCCTGCCAAGATCCATCGGATCATTGCCACCGTCGCGATCGGGAAATCGGCAGATCAGTCCAGGAAGTGACGCCGCGTGGTGGGGTTCAGCAGGGCCACCAGCAGCACCGCCCCCACGGGCACGCAGCCCAGCGCAGCCATCGCGCCCAGCCCCAGCGACAGCAGATAGGCCCAGCGCTTGCCGTCGATCAGTCCCCACGCCGCCACGAAGTGGGTCAGCCCGAGGCCCAGTCCCACCGCCAGCACTCCGAGGGACACGACGGCCGAGATCACCGCCGTGGTGTCTTGGCTGGCCCCGGGGTTGGCGGTGATCCACACACCGATGGTGGGGGCCCCCAGCATGCCTGCTGCCGACCAGGTGGCGCCGATCACCCAGCTCGTGAGGCGGGCAGCGCGAACTCCGGTGTCCGTGGCGATGGCATCGAGTTGGTGTTCGGAGAGCTCGGCCATTGCAGCCAAGGTAACCGCAGAGTGCTATCGGGCTCCGCTCGCATGCGGAGGTGCCGTGAGCGTGGACTCTGAACTGGACAGTGCCGAGGGACGTCCCAAGCTCACCCGAGACGAGATCGCGTCCCGCTACGCGGCAGGGGAGCGAGACTTCAAGGGGTTCGACCTGTCTCTGGCGGATCTGGCTCGGCTGGATCTACGGGGCGCCGATCTGTCGGGCTCGGATCTGCGCCGCACCAAGCTGTACGAGACCCACCTGGAGGGGGCGACGCTGAACGACTGCGACCTCAGCAAGACGTTCCTGTCGAAGACGTTCCTCGACGGGGCCAGCGCGCGGCGCTCCCTGTTCCACGAGGCCGTGCTCCGCGAGCTGAAGGTGGAGGGCTTCGACGTGCAGGGCGCACAGTTCGACGGCGCGCGCCTGGGGGGGGCCGAGCTCGAGAACTGCCGCATGCGCGGGGTGTCCTTCAACGACGCCGAGCTGTCGGGCGCCAGCTTCAGCCGGTGCAAGATGTACGGCGCACTGTTCTACGGCGCGAAGATGGGAGGCATCACCCTGTCGCGCTGCAAGATGCAGCGAGCGCGCCTCAAGGACGCCGATCTGTCCGATGCCTCCATCTTCGGCACCGCCTTCAACTACGCCAGCCTCGCGGGTGTGTCGCTGCAGGGGGCCAAGCTCACCGCCATCGACTTCACCGAGGCCGACTTCGAGGGAGCGGATCTGGCGCGCATCGATCTGTCGAAGAGCTCGCTGGCGTCGGCCAAGCTGTCGGGCGTGCACATGGTGCACGCGAACCTCACGGGGGCGGATCTGGCCCGCGCCGATCTGTCCATGGCCAACCTGCTCGGGGCCGATCTGACGGACGCCACGCTGGTCTCGACGAACCTCAGCCGAGCGAGCCTGCGCGACACGGACCTGTCGGGGGCCAACTTCAGCGGCGCGAACCTCACCTCCGCCGACGTGGCGGACGCCACGGTGAACGGCAAGACCATGTTCACCAACAGCCGCACGGTGGGGATCGACTTCGGCTCGAACTGGCCCATGCGCCAGCGCGTGTCGCGCTGCGCCCACGACCTGACCATCCGCCACTTCCGCCAGGCCCACCCGGTGCGCAGCCTGCTCTGGCTGCTGCTGCTCGGGCGCGGCAAGGCCACCTACATGCCGCTCGTGTGGGGGGTGGTGCTGGTGCTCGCCTTCGCGGGTCTGATGGCGGTCAGCCCCCACTCCTTC
Source organism: Myxococcales bacterium (assembly GCA_019634415.1). GTDB lineage: Bacteria > Myxococcota_A > UBA796 > UBA796 > DRPG01. The sequence goes on along the minus strand of JAHQVJ010000222.1, from coordinate 35,484 downwards.
GACTTCGGCAAGTCCGATCCTTCGTTCCTCGACCACCTCGCCAACAGCTTCGGCGTGTTCGTGAGCCTGGACTTCGTGCTCGATCGGGGCACGGACACCTTTGGGCGGGTCGTCATGTTGCTGCAGATGGCGTCGAGCTACCTGATGCTCGGTTTCTTGGCGGGCTTCTTCGCCGACATCTTCCCCGAGCCCCCCGAGTGAGCGCCGTCGTGGACGGGGTCGAGGTCCATCGCGGGCAAGCCATCCTGCGGGAGCTGATCGACACGGCCCCCGATCTGACCTCGATGGATCGCGAGGCCTTCGCCACCTGGATCGGCAAGGTGCTCGAAGATGCGAGCCGTGACGAGGTGTTCCGCAAGCGCAGCGCCGTGCGGGACCTGCGCAGCAGCAACCGGAGGAAGCTGCGCTACCGCCAGAAGCGCATCGCCCAGGCCCGTGCTGCCTACTCCTCGTGCGGCTGCGGGCCGGAGCTGTCGAAGCTGGAGCGCGACATCTCCAGCGCCCTGAAGGGTGTGGAGGGGCTGCGCAAGGCGGTGGAGGAGAGCCGGGCGGATCCGACCAAGCTGGCGTCCTTCGAGCGACGGCTGGAGTCCCTCACGATGGCGCGAGACGCCAAGCTGTCGGACTGCCCGGAGCGAGGGCAGCTCGATCGGGCCAAGGACTCGCTCGAGCGCTTCGAGGAGGATGTGGGCCTGGTGGCCATCCAGGAGCAGATCCAGGCGCTGAACCTGGCCCGAGGGCGCTCGGGCTCCAGTCGAGGGAAGCGCTTCGAGGAGATCTCGGTGGAGATCCTCGAGCAGGTGGCGATCCCCGAGCTCACGACGGAGGGCCCGCCGCCCATCTGCCTGACGGGAGCCACGCTGGGCTGTGCTCGGGGCGAGTTCGACCACCTGTTGGTGGTCCAGCGCGATCCGAGCGCTCCCGTCGACGTGCTCGCCCTGGTCGAGGCCAAGCGCAACATCAACGATCTGGCCCACGGGTTCCGGCTACGCCAAGAGAACCTGGCGTGGCTGACGGGATCGGATCAGGGCTTCGATCCCGCTCAGTACCGCAACCAGCACTTTCCCTCCGGCCACTTCGATCGACCGGTGGAGCACGCACAGGGCGATCGGGTCTACCGCTTCGATCGATCCTCCTTCGACCGCTTCCGGCGCGACGAGACCACGGGCGACTTCCTCGAGCGCCTCTGGTTCGTCACCGAGCGCCGCCGGCTGCTCGGGATGACCATGGCTCAGCGGGAGCGTCTCGTGAACAAGCTCGCCACGGATCTGTCCGTCGATCCGGAGCGGCCCAACTCATTGGCGCGCCTGCAGCCCTGGGTGCTCGGACTCCTGGAGGGACTCACCACGCGCGAGGTGCTGCAGCGCTATGCGAGCGCTGGTCTCGCCGACCAGATCTTGGTCAGGGAGCGGGCTTGACGAGGTCGTAGAGGTCCGTGACGAGCTCGCTGCGGCCCAGCAGATGGTCGCCGCCGAAGTCGAGGCGCCACACCACCGTCTTCTCCTGGGTGACCTCGAGCAACACGCCAGCACTTCCCAGCGTGTGCAGGGTGTTGCCGTTGTCGAGGCGCCAGGCGTCTCCGTTGGTGATGGCGTATTCCTCGGCGTCGAAGCTCCATACCTCTTCGAGGATGCGCCGAACGGGCCGCACCTGATACTCGCGCAGCATCGTGGTGAAGGTGTCGTTCACCAGCGCGCGCGACGACACCAGCAGCGTGCCGTCGTCGGTGTAGGACACGCCGTGCTGCCAGTCGAACTGGGACTCGGGCGGGTTGAAGTCGAAGCCGCCGGGCACCGTGCCAGCCCACCACAGCGTGTCGCCCGTGCGGCTCACTTCCACCAGGGAGTTGTTGGTGTAGAAGCTGTAGAGGAACGAGTCCGTGTCCGCGCGGTAGAACAGGCCGTTGGACTGGCAGAGGCCCCACTCGTCGATGGAGCCCGGCCAGTCCGTCTCGCAGGTCCACAGCACGTCGACCTTGTTCTTGTCGGGGGCCAGGGCCACCAGCGCCTCGGCCCCGCCATGCACCTTGCTGCCCCAGGCCAGCGTGCCGTCGGGGAGCTCCACGAAGGCGTGGTGTAGCCCAGGTGTCTTGACGGTGGAGATCCGGTCGTCCAGGTAGGTGCGATGGATCTGGCTGCCTGCACCGTCGTCGAAGTCGGACCACTCGGTGATCTCGTCCCACAGGAGGTGGTCGCCGGACTGGGAGACCTGGGCGAACAGGGTCCAGTTGCGATCGGGAGCGCGATGGGCCCACACCGGACGGCCCTGGCGGTCGTAGATCACGGTCCAGTACCATCCGCCCGCCCAGCCCACGGGCTCCTCGTTGATCGAGGTGAGCACATAGTGGCCCTCGGGCAGCCACGATCGCTCGTCGCTGATCTGGACCTCGGGGAGGGGGAGGGTGGGGGGAGCAGGAGCCACGGCGATGGGCTGCTCTGCCTCCACTACGAACCCGTCCGCCAGTGCGACCAGGCGGTAGTCCGCCAGCCGCGGAAGGCCCACGGCGCGACCGTCCACCTTGGTGGTCTGGGTGCCGTAGGGGATCCCCACGATCACGCGCTGGTTGGGTCCTGCGTTTCCTGCCACCACCGGACTCCGCAGCCACTCTCCCTTCTCGAAGGAGTACTCCACCACCACGTCCTCGGGCGCCGTCTGCTCCCAGGTCACGAACACCACGCTGCCCACGTCGGGGTGCAGGTGCCAGCCCAGCCGGCCGATTCGGTCGTAGGGCTCCAGCGTGCCGCTGTCGGTGGTGGAGGTCGTGGGGCTCGTGTCGGTGGTGGTGGGGTAGGCCTTGGAGGTGGGCGTTCCAGTGGCGGACGGGAACCCCTCGAAGGGACTGCATCCCACGAGCAGTCCCAGCCCCAGTGCCGGCCCAAGCCTGAACGGCATTCGCATCCGCTCCCCCGTTGACTCCATGGTGGCGTCCGCATTCTCCGACGGCAAGCACAAAGTGGTTCGGACGGAAGAGTTGACGATTGACGTGGGGAGTGACACCTGGCGCGCGACGCGGTGTCGGAGCGTGTGAGCCCGGTCACCACGACAGCAGAGGGGGCCGATGGGCGTCGACATCCAGCATCTGTACACCCGCTACGGGGCGATGGTTCACCGTCGCTGCCGGGCGCTCCTTCGAAACGACGAGGAGGCCGTGGAGGCCATGCAAGACGTATTCGTCGAAGTCTGCCGACGACAGGAACGGCTCGAGGTCGCGGCCCCGTCCTCGTTCCTGTACCGCACGGCGACGAACGTGTGTCTCAACCGCATGCGGTCGAAGCGACGGCGTCCTCAGGATGCCGACACGGACCTGGTGGAGCGCATCGCCACGGCGCCCGACGCGGAGGATCGCACCCTGATCAACGCCGTGCTGGACCGCGTGTTCGAGCGAGAGCTGCCGAACACGCGGGAGATGGCGGTGATGCACTTGGTGGATGGCATGACCCTGCAGGAGGTCGCTGACGAGGTGGGCTTGTCGGTGTCCGGTGTGCGCAAGCGCCTGCGTCTTCTCAAAGCCCACGTCGCCGAGATCGAGGAGGTCGCATGAGCCGCGTCCCTGACCTGATCGTCGAGCGAGTGCACCTCGGCGAGGCCAGCTCGGAGCAGCGTGCTCGGGTGATGGCCGATCCGGATGCGCGCGCGCGACTGGAAGCCCTGGAGGAGGCCGACTCGGCCTTCCTCTCGGCCCACCCGCCCGATGTCCTGGTGCCCGACCTGGAGCGCCGCGTGCACGTCGCGCGCACCCGAGATGCATCGGCGGCGCGTCAGCGGAGCTGGCGCAACCTGTCGGTGCTGATGATGCCGGTCTTGGCTGCGGGCATGGCCTTCGTGGTCCTGGGCGGAGGGGCTGGTGTGGAGGAGGGGATGGAGTCGGTCATCCACCCCACCGATGGCGTCATCGGCCTGAAGGGCGCCGAGACGCCCAAGTTCTACGTGTACCGGCAGGTGCGCGGTCAGACCAAGCGCATGCAGAACGGCACGGTGTTGCTTCGCGGAGACCGCCTGCAGCTGGGCTACAAGACGGTCGACGACACGCCCGTGCACGGCGTGATGGTGAGCATCGACGGCCGTGGTGAGGTCACCGTGCACGCACCCGACGGCGAGAACACGCTGATGCCCCAGGGCCGTCACATGCTCCCCCATGCCTACGAGCTCGACGACGCGCCCAACTTCGAGCGCTTCTTCTTCGTGACCTCCGGGCAGCCGATCTCGGTGGACCGCGTGGTGCGGGCCGCCGAGAACCTGGCAGGCTCGGAGGACGTCCAGCAGGCCGAGCTTCCGCTCGGTGGCGATCTGGACCAACAGGATTTGTTGATTCTCAAGGCGGGTGCACGATGATGGTTTCCTTCGGCTTGGCGATGCTCGCGGGCGCAGTCGATGCGTCCGCAGGGGAAGCGGTACGGCGCCACGCACTGCTGGTGGGTGCGAACGACGGCGGTGGGGAGCGCGTGACCTTGCGCTACGCCCACGACGACGCGCGCAGCATGAGCGACGTGCTCACTCAGCTCGGCGGGGTGAGCGGGGTGGATCGCACCCTGCTGCTCGACCCCTCGGTGGGCTCGCTCCGCGACGCGCTGGGCTCGCTGCGGGCGGACCTCGAGGACGCCACCACGCGCTCCGAGGTGATCTTCTACTACTCGGGCCACTCCGACGAGGAGGGGCTGATGCTCGGGGAGGAGCACTTCGGCTACCCGCAGCTCCGCGCCGAGCTGGAGACGCTCAAGGCCGAGGTGCGGGTCGCCATCCTCGACTCGTGCTCGTCCGGCGCCATGATCCGGTCGAAGGGAGGCACGCGCGTGGCGCCCTTCCTGGTGGACGAGTCCAACAGCGTGGACGGCTTCGCCTACATCACGTCGAGTGCCGCCGACGAGGTGTCGCAGGAGGCCGAGCGCATCGGTGGCTCCTACTTCACCCACTACCTGGCCTCGGGGCTGCGCGGTGCGGCGGATCTGTCCGGCGACGGTCGTGTCACCCTCGACGAGGCCTACGCCTTCGCCTACGAGGAGACGCTGCAGCGCACCGAGCGCACCCAGCACGGGCCGCAGCACGCCAGCCGCGACAACCACCTGTCGGGGGAAGGCAACCTGGTGATCACCGATCTGCAGCTGACCACGGCGAGCCTGGTGCTCGACGAGGCGCTCGATGGTCGAGCCCTGATCCGCGACGACGACGGCGATCTGGTGGCGGAGCTGCTGAAGCCCTCGGGGCGCGCCATCGAGCTGGGGCTCGGGTCGGGGAGCTACGACGTGGTGTTCACCGTGCCCGGCAGCGACCGCTATGCGGTGGCCACCGTCACGCTGGTCACCGGGGCCTCCACGCTGCTCGACGCCTCGGATCTGCGGTGGTTCGATGCGGAGAACGCGGTGGCCCGCGGCGGCGGCACTCCGCCCACCGCGGAGCTCTCGGACGGGGTCGTGGCACCGCAGGCGCAGATGGTGAACACCAGCAAGCGGCGTCGCGCGCCGCGGCTCGCGCTGGCTCCGGGGCTTCCCTGGGTGCGGGGCGGGGTGGACACCGCGGTGCTGGGCCTGGTGGGCATCCAGTCGCCCGAGCTGCAGGGGGCTGCAGTGGCGCTGGGTGCGGTGTTGGTGCAGGGCCGCTCCGAGGGGCTCGTCCTGTCGCTGGGAGGGAACTGGGCGGCCGAGTCCAGTGGCCTGCAGGCCACCCTGGGCGCCAACGTCGTCACCGGTGACGTGCGCGGGCTGCAGCTGTCCCTGGGAGCCAACGCTGGCCAGCGCGTCGGCGCCATCCAAGCCTCCCTCGGGGGCAACCTGGCCACGGCCGGGCTGCGCGGCGCACAGGTCACCCTCGGCGTGAACATGGCCCATCGCGAGATGCGGTCGCTGCAGGCGAGCGTGGGGGCCAACGTCACCAGCGCCGACGCCAAGGGGCTGCAGGGCACGGTGGGCGTGAACGTCGCCAAGTCCATCCACGGTGCCCAGGTGAGCGTGGGCGCCAACGTCGCGCCGGGATCCTCCGAGGGGCTGCAGGCCACGGTGGGGCTGAACGTGGCGGGCGATCTGCGAGGAGTCCAGGCCGGCGGTGTGAACGTGGCCAAGGACGTCGAGGGGGGCCAGATCGGCTTCGTCAACGCCGGCAAGCACGTGAAGGGCCTACAGATCGGGCTCGTGAACGTGGCCGACGACGTGGACGGGCTCGCCCTGGGCTTGCTCACCATCGAGCGGAAGGGCCGCCACGATCTGCTGGCCTATGCGTCGGAGTCCGACCTGGTGAACGCCGAGTTCAAGCTCGGCGGGGACTACTTCCACACGGTGTTCGGTGTGGGTGGGGTACCCGGTCGTCACGCCTGGTACGGGCTGGGATGGGGCGGCCACGCACCCATGGGCGAGACCTTCTGGCTCGACATCGACGGGATCTGGCAGAACTACCTGCCCGTGGCCGACATCACGCAGCTGGTGGATGGCGAGGCCGTGGAGTTCGACGCCTTCGACATCCGCAACAACACCTCCGTGGTGCGGGGGCGCGTCACGCTGGGGGCCCAGCTGGCGAAGCAGCTGGCGGTCTTCGGCGGCGTGTCCATGGCCATGCGGCTGCCCATCAACTCCGACAAGCGGCTCGACATCGCCCCCGGCTACGCGTTCGCAGAGGACCGGGAGATCCGGGCCTGGCCCGGCGTGGTCGCCGGCGTGCAGTTCTAAGGCACAGACGCGCCTTGGCGGCCCTCGCGAGAGGGCAGCCACAGATCCGACTGGCTGTAGTCGAGCCCGGGAACGCTCCCGGGGCTCCCGGCCGGTCGGGTCAGGTCCTCGGGGGGGTAGATGTCCAGCTGCACCGCAGGGTCGTAGGCGCGGCCGTCGAGCCACTGCGACAGGGTGGACAGCCCGTGCCCCACGTAGTCCGTGCGCACCTTGTTCTCGGCCATCGTGTACTTGATGCCGCCGTGGATCTTGTCGGGACGGGCCACGAAGTAGCTGTCGAGCTCGTCGAACTGCATGACCTCGAGGAAGCGGATGGCCTCCTTGGTGGACAGCTCGTACTTGCCCTTGCGGTCCGGCGCGTAGCGGCTGGCGAGGGTGTAGGCGGCCGCGGTGCCCTCGGAGTAGCAGAAGGTCTGCATCGCCGGGAGCTCGTTGGGTAGCTTGTAGTAGCCGCCCACGTAGTCGGGCCAGGGGGAGCGAGCGCCCTGCCACTGGTAGTTGTCGATCATCCAGTCGGCGACCTCGAGCCCGAACTCGGCGGCGTCTGCGCGCTGTGTGAGCTTGTAGACCTGCTTGGCAGCCATCACCGACCAGGGGCCGAACTGCACCAGATCCAGTCGGTCCTGGTTGACGTAGGTGTCGTGGGGCCAGCGACCGGTGGCCCGCTTGCGCTTCGCCCGCTTGCGGAACCAGGGCTGGTAGTACTCGATGAACTTGTCGTAGGCCTCGATCCACTCGGGCTCGTCGAAGTACTCCGCCACCATTCCCAGCGCGAGCATGGCCTCACCGGGCACGATGTCGTTCTTGTTGTTCTCGTAGGAGTGGCCCCGATGCACGAAGTAGGCCCGGAAGCGACCGTCGGGTTCCTGCAGGGCGCGCGTGAACTCCGCCATCCGACGGATCCGATGATCCTCGGCGGTGGAGCCCGACGCCTCGGCCCAGGCGATCCAGCCCAGCAGGCCCACGGCCACGGTGCCGAGCTTCTGGTTGGCCTGCTTCTTCACCATCTTCTGCAGCGCGTAGCTGGGGTAGCGGAACAGCAGCGTGCCCTTGGGAGGATGGGGCAGGGGGCCCTGCTCGGCGTCTTCGGCATCGACGGCGAAGTTCAGTAGCCAGTCCATCGAGGCCCGCGAGCCCTGCAGGTAGCGGTGGTCGTTGCGGTAGCGCCAGGTGTCGGCCAGGTCGCGGGCACCCAGGATGTGGCGCACCTCGTTGTATTCGGTGGAGCGCCTGTTCTGGACGGGCCAGTACTTGTACTCGAAGCTCCCGTCCTGCTGGAGGTTCTCGAGCCACCACTCGCCGCCCGACACCAGCATGTCCTGCACGTTGCGGTCGGTCACCCAGTCCAGCGGGACCTCGGGCATGCCCCGCACCAGTCGGACCGCGAAGCCACCCCCTGGCTCCGACTCCATGAAGTGCACGTCGCGGATGAGGTCGAGCCGCGTGCGTGGGTCCTTCTCCCAGGGGCGTTGGTCGTGCCAGCCGAAGCGCTTCACCGCGTGCTGTAGGAACTGGTCCGCCGAGCGGTGCGACCGGGCCACCAGCTCCGAGCCGGGCAGGTAGGTGAACTTCTCGTCCAGGTCCTCCCCCCGCTTTGCCTCGCGCTGGCGGAACATCATGCCGTCCATGCCCATCTCCCACAGATCGAAGATGGCGTCGCGGCTGCGCGGCTCCACGGGCGCGCGCTCGGTGACGATGTGCACCTCCAGCCGTGCATCGTCGAGGCGGTCCTCCAGGCGGCCGTGCCCGTCGGGCTCCACCTTGCGCTCCCACTCGCGGCGCAGCTTGTCGGCCAGGCCGTCGAGCAGCAGGTCCACCACCGGGATGCGCCTGCCTTGGCCCTCTCCTCCCACGATCTCGTGGCGGAAGGCGAGCGCGTTGCCCTGCAGGCGAACGCCCGCGATGACGCGGAGCACGTCGGGCTGCCAGGTCTGCACCGGGTAGGCCTCGCGTGGCAGGCCCTGCAGCCGTGCTCGCAGACCTCGCAGCAGCTGGTCGCCCACGTCCACCGAGATCGGTCCCAGGCCCATCCGAACCACGTAGACGAACAGGTCCGGGGTGACGTAGCGAAGCTTGAACCACTGTAGATGGTCGTGGTAGGCCAGCCGGGCGAGCACGACGTTGTCGCGGTCCACGGCACCGGTCAGGTCCCGATGGACCACCACCGTGTACACGCCCATGTCGGCGATCTTCTTGGCCGCCGCCTCCTCGTCGGTGCCCATCAGCAGACCGAGCACGTCGGGATGGTCCGCCACCGACTTCTGCTCCAGCGCCCTTGGGAGCTTGGCGCCGACGGCCAGCAGGTCGCCCTTCTCCGCCAGCTCGTCCAGCGTGCTGCGCGCCTTGCTCGACAGCGTCGAGCTCGGCACCTCGCGGAAGCAGGCATCCACGCGGTCCATCGGCTCGCCCGACAAGGACTGGCAGGAGCGGGAGCGCTTGGACTGCCCGTATCCGTCGCCCTGGTTGTACCAGATGATCGCACCGGCTACGAAGGCGGTGAGCAAGACGGCGGGCAACCAATTCGTCCAGTTCATCTAGGCTCCGGGACAGGCCATCGCTTAACGCTCGCGTTGTGGCCCGGCTGGCCACGAATGGATAGGGATGGCCCGTCTTATGCATCCCACGAGGTACCAACATGGCCAAGAAGAGCGCCATCAACAAGCAGAAGCGGCGTGAGAAGCTGGTTCGCCGCTACGCTGCGCGGCGCGAGATCCTGAAGCGCAAGGCACGTGACATGTCCGCCTCCGCCGAAGAGCGGCAGGCCGCACGCGAGGCGCTGGCGCGCCTTCCCCGCAACTCGTCGCCCGTGCGCTTGCGCACCCGCTGCATCGTGACTGGGCGCCCCCGGGCCGTCTACCGGAAGTTCATGCTGTCGCGCATCGCCTTCCGCGAGCTCGCCCTCGAGGGCAAGCTCCCGGGCATCATGAAGGCGTCCTGGTAGCCACCAGGTTCAGCGCTTCGGCGGTCCCAGCTCGAGGGTGCGACGGAACGCGCCGCGCTCTCGCATCGACAGCGACGAAGCAGGCAGTAGCTCGTCCGGATCCTCGCCCGCGAGGATGCGCTGCAGTAGCTGCAGCTCCTCGCGACTGAACAGCACTGCGCCCAGCCGGTAGTCGCTGAACGCCTCCCACGCTGCGGGCACCCAGCTCGCGACGATGTCGCCGATGGCGTCGCCGTACACCCGGATCTCGTACTGGGCGTGTGGGTCCATGCGCAGCGACAGGAAGTGCAGGAGGTTGTGCAGGTCCACCTTCCAGTACCACTGCGTGTAGGTGGACAGCGTGAGGTTCATGCGCGCCAGCTCCCGTGCCACCTGGGGAGCGGTGGCGTCTACTGGCGTGCCGTCGCCCTCGTCGTTGAGCAGGGCCTGGTAGGTGTCGAAGGTCTGCACGGCGTCACGCCGCAGCAGGTCCAGCACCGAGCCCGCCTGCTCTGCCGTCAGCGCCTCTCCGCGCCCCTGTCGGTTCGTCGCCGACTGTGTGTTCACCTGCGCCGGATCAGGCAGGTAGAACTCCCGATCCAGGATGGAGTAGCGCGCGGAGATCTCGTTGACGTTGGCCGTGCGGTGGCGGATCCACTGTCGGGCCACGAAGATGGGGAGCTTGACGTGCAGCTTGAGCTCGCACATCTCGAAGGGCGTGGTGTGTCGATGGCGCATCAGGTAGCGGATCAGGCCCCGATCGCTGCGCGCCGTGCGGGTTCCCTTGCCGTAGGACACGCGCGCGGCCTGTACGATGGCGTCGTCGTCGCCCATGTAATCCACCACTCGCACGAAGCCGTGATCGAGCAGCTGGATGGGGTGGAAGAGGCGCTCCTCCAGCGCGGCCACGGTGGGCCGTCGTGTGGGGGAGGGGGGTGCGTTCAGCTGCTCTGCGAGCACCTCCGCTCCGCTGGTCTCCCGGTCCTCCGTGCTCAACACTCCTCCAACGCGTAGGAAGCACCCCGTCTAACGTGTGGGGGTCCAGCCGACCGTTTCCTTGTCTGCGCGGAAGAACGTGTAGTGCAGCGTGCAGTCGGGCGTGTCGCCGAAGCGGAACACGCGGAAGTGCACGAAGAACAGATCGGGACCCAGCTCTCCCAGCAGCACCGGATCGGACGAGCCTCGGCCCGCGGCGTCCTCGATGTTGGTGCAGACGATGCGATAGCCCGTGTCCGTGGCTTGGCAGTCGAAGGCAGCCCCGTGCACCTCCCGATCCTGCTCGAAGTGCCACTGGACCGCCAAGGTGTCTCCCGGCAGGGGCACGATCATCTGCAGTGGGTTGCCACCGAACGTGGTCACGATGCCGCTGTGCAGCACTTGTGCGGGGCCACTCTCGAGGAACATGCGGTCGGTCACTCGCGCATCTTGCCACGTGCCGCCTCGTGACGTCGTGATCGGTGCTCCACTGGGTGCTACAGTCGACGGGAACGTCGGAGCCCGGCCTGCAGCGGCTGGAGATTCGGCTCCCGGGGAGGGGGAATGGCCAAGATGACGAACGCTCTGGGGCAGCCCTACTCGGGCCTGGTGCCCTGGGCCGTCGTGGGCATCGTCAAGGAGAACGTCGACGAGAAGGGCCTGGGCCGCATCCAGGTGGCCTTCCCCACCCTCCACAAGGATGAGCCGCTGTCCTTCTGGATCCGGTGTGTGGCTCCCATGGCCGGCCCGGAGCGTGGGTTCTACGCGCTGCCCGAGAAGGAGGACGAGGTCCTCGTCCTGTTCGTGCAGGGCAGCCAGGACGTCGGTGTGGTGATCGGGCAGCTGTGGAACGGCGTCGACAAGCCTCCCACCGAGGCCAAGGACGGATTGCCCGGGCCCGACAAGACCTCCACCTCCGCGCAGTGGTCCACCGACACCTTCGCCGACGGCAGCAAGACCATCGAGACGAACGACCGCCGCTTCTGGCGCTCTCGCTCGGGCCACCTGCTCGTCTTCGACGACACCGAGGGTGCCGAGACCGTGCAGATCTGGGATGGCAGCCACACCCTGGCCTTCGTGTTCGACACGGCGAACCAGCGGATCGTGCTGTCGAACACCAAGGGCGACGTGCACATCCGCACCGACAACGATCTGTACCTGGAGGCGGGCAACGACATCAAGTGGCGTGCCGGCAACAACATCGAGGGAGAGTCGGGTCAGGACACGGTGCACAAGGCCGGCAAGGACACGCGCTTCGAGGCTGCGATGAACGCGACCTTCCAGGGAGGTCAGGAGGTCATGCTGCAGTCCACGGGCGGCAACGTCACCTGCAAGGCCGCCATGACCACGATGTGCGACGGAGGCCTGTCGTTCAAGGCCAAGGGCTCGCTCAATGCGGAGATCAGCGGCGGGCCCCTGACCACCGTCACCGGCGGCATGGTCAAGATCAACTAGGGACGGTCACGCCGAACTGCACACCGTCCTCGGCTGGGTCCACGAAGGGCTGCAGCGAGCTGGCCCACCCCGGAGCATCGTTCACGATGGCTTCGATGCGGTAGGCGCCGTGGCGGCCGTCGGGGCGGGGCACTCGGCCCTCCAGCACCAGCTTGCCAGGGCCCGGACAGCGGGCGGAGGTCAACGTGCGGCCTCGCTCCTGGTCGACGTCCACCAGCACACCGCGGTTGCTCACGAGCAGGAAGCGCCGGCTCGTCAGCGCCACATCTCCCGTGGAGCGGTGGGTGCGCCCCGACCGCATGCCCGGCAGCACCTCGGTGCCACGCACCATCACGCGCAGGGTCACGCCTCGCTGTTGGCGCTGCACGTCCGTGAGCTTGCCCAGTGCGCGGCTACGGACCCACCAGCCCCATCCCTTCAGGCCGGCTCCCGCCACCACGAGGGCCGACAACACGATGATCCAGGCTTCGAGTCCCATGGGTGCTCCTACGCGTTGCCTCGGACAGTGCAGCTCGGCGCGAGTTCCCCGACACGTTACACCGCGTCTCCTTCAGAACGGTCCAACCCCAGAGTGTTCGGATGGCGAACGTCGATGACCCTGTGCTCGTCTGGCTGAGGGAGCTCATCCTGAAGCGCGGAACGAACACCGCAGAGGTGGCGCGCAAGGCCGAGCTGTCACGATCCCGGCTGCGTCGGGTGCTCGCGGGCTCGGAGCCGATGCTGGTGGACGAGCTGGTGCGGGTCACGCAGGCCTTGGAGCTGTCGTCCTCCGACGTCGGACTTCCGGAGCTGGGGGCGGTGCCCGAGCCCGAGCTCGCTGCCCCCGAGTCCGAGGCTGCCCCCGAGGGCGTGGGTGTGGATCCCTTCGGCAACCACGCCAAGCAGCTGTTCGAGGTGGCGTACCAGCTCGGGTGCACGTTCCGGTTCTCTGCGCGGATCGATGCGCTGCAGGGATCGGGCGTGCCCGACTACGTGCTGTCGCAGTACCAGCGGCACGGCGAGCTCGTGCTGCAGATCGATGCGGCCCACCACGGCGACAGCAACCCCCGGATCGGGGACGACGACGTCGTGCTCACCTTGAGCTTCGACGACCTGTACGACTGCACCATCCCGTGGTCCGCCATCGTACGGGTGGCCTTCGAGGTGGAGCCCGACGAGCCGCCCGAGTCCGACGAGCCGTCGGACGACGTTCCACACCTGCGGCTGGTCACCTGATGCGGTCCGTCCCGGTGGTGGATCTGGGCGGGCGCTCGGGCCGCTCGGTGGCCGACGACCGTGCCGTCGTGGACGCGGTGCATCGTGCGCTCGCCGAGTTCGGCTTCGTCTCCATCGTGGGGCACGGGGTGGATCCGGCGTTGATCCATCGATGCTATGCAGAGGCCGACCGGGTCTTCTCGCTGCCCCTGCCGACCAAGCGGGCCTGCGAGACGCCCGAGGACGGCCGCAAGCGAGGCTACACCTCGTTCGGGGTGGAGCACGCCAAGGACCAGCCCGTCGGAGACCTCAAGGAGTTCTGGCACGTCGGCAGGGAAGGTGTGGCCGAGCTTCCCGTGAACCACTTCCCCGCCGAGGTGCCCGGCTTCGGGCCAGCGATGATGGAGCTGTTCGACGCCCTCGACGAGTTCTCGCACACACTGCTGCGCTTGGTGGCAGCAGGGCTGGGGCTGTCGGTGGACTGGTTCGTCGATCAGGTCACCGGTGGCAACAGCGTGCTCCGGGTCATCCACTACCCGCCCATCGGGGCTGCCGCGGCACCCGGGGCGGTACGGGCCGCCGCCCACGAAGACATCAACCTGCTCACGGTCTTGCCCGTGTCGACGCAGCCTGGGCTCGAGCTCCTCACCCACGACGGAGACTGGATCGCGGTGGATCCGCCTGCAGGTGCGTTCGTCTGCGACACGGGCGACATGATGCAGCTCGTCACGGAGGGGACGCTGCCCGCCACCACGCACCGGGTGGTGAACCCCAGCGGCCCGTCCCCCAACGTGTCCAGGCTGTCCATGCCCTTCTTCGTGCATCCGCGCGGGGAGGTCCGCCTCGATCCCATCGACGGAAGCCGTGCGGGCCCCACGGCCGAGACCTTCCTGATGGAGCGGCTTCGGGCCATCGGGGTGGCGTAGCGCCCACCTAGATGTGGGTCGACAGCACCGACCACATGCTGGTCGCTTCTGTGGCCACCGCGTTCACGGCACCGATGGTGGCCAGGAAGATCAGCGATGCGATCATGCCGTACTCGATGGCCTCGATGCCGTCTTCGTCACGCACGAACTGTGCCAGCCAGCTGCCCATGGGAACTACTCCAGATGCCCGGTACCAAGTGATGCCCCTGGCTCGTCGGCTCGTGGAGCCGGAACGCTCAGGGGCGCCTCGGACGGTGTCTGGCGCGGTCTGATGGCCGATGGTCAGGGTGTAGCTGCGCTCTCGCTCGACTGTGCCGAGTGTTGGGCGCCCGTGCGCGTACCCACGGTGAAACCGGTGGCCGGGTTCGCGCACGATCTCAGCGGGGGCGAGCCCGCCTAGACGTGGGTGGCGATCGAGGAGAAGATGGGGGTGAGGTTGTTCCCGATGGACAGCACCGCGCCCACGATCGCCAGCGCGATCAGCGAGGCGACTAGCCCATACTCGATTGCAGTTGCCCCTTCCTCATCGGCCACCAGTGCAGCGATCAAACGCATGCTGCCCTCCACTTGGACCCATTCTATCCGACGTGACGCGTCGGGCGTTCCCGGTCGGTTTCACGCGTCGAGGTGCTCTTCCATGTCACGGAGGAGCTGCGATGCAGGCCCAGTGCGATTGTTTCGGATGCACTTCTTGTATGCCTTCCACAGATCGCCCAGGAAGGCGTCGTCGCACAGGCGATGCTCGTCGGGCAGCGGATCCTCGGTGGGAAGTGCCACGCCAGCGATGCAGCGGCGGGTGTGCAGGTTGCGGACGGCTCCGATGAACAGACGCACCGCGTCGGGCTCACCACGGCGCTGAAGCTCGAGGAAGGTCTGCCAAGCCACACTCTCGGGCAGCACACCGCGACCCGTCTGCACCACACGGAGGTTTCGGATCAGCTGCCGAGACGTGCTCTGGTCATCCACGAGTTCCTGAACCATCTTCCCTCCTGAAGCCCAAGATTGGCGATTCGCCTCAATTTTTGGAGTACGGAGATGCGAACCGCCGCGCATGTTAACACAGCGGCCATGGCTTTCTTCCCTGTGCTCCGAACTGCCCTGGTTTGGGTGCTTCCATGGGCGTCGCCGGCCTCTGCCAACGAATCCGCGCCGGCCTGGGAGCAGCGTTCCCTGCCCAACGGAATGCGAGTGGTGGTGGCCCCGATGGCGTCCTCTCCAGGAGTGGTGGCCTGGCAGCTGTGGATGGGGGTGGGCCGGCGGGACGAGGGCCGCTCGGAGGTGGGCATGGCCCGCCTCGTCGAGCACCTGCTGTCGGAGCCTGCGGAGGCCGAGGCGCTGGGGGTGCGGCAAGGAGCCTGGACGGGCCCCGACGAGACCGTGTTCCACGCGCTGCTGCCCGACAACGCGCTCCCCGAGTACATGCAGCTGCGAGCTGCCCAGATCACCGAGCCGGCGCCCGACGACGAAGCCGTCGCTCGTCAGCTTCGGATCGTGGCCGCGGAACGTCGCCTGACCGAGGATGATCCGGCGCGTGCCCTGGACGCCGTACTGCGGGCTGCCGCGTTTCGGTCCCACCCCTATGGGGCGGAGTCCCATCTGGACGTCTCCGCGGTGCCCGAGGCCGCCTCGGTGGCGGACTTCGTGGCTCGGCACCACCGCCCGGAGCGCGCGGTGCTGGTGGTGGCTGGCGATGTGGTGCCCGACGAGGTCCATGCCCTCGCCGCCACGGCGTTCGGCGACTGACAGGCGGGTCGAGGCCCCGCGCGGGTCGCTGCAGAGCCGCGCCAGCGGGAGCGGCGCGAGGTGTCGGTCACTTGGACGGCCCCCACACGAGCTCGCATTGCCTACGCCTGGAAGGTCGCGCCCCACGATGCCGACTCCGTGGAGCTCGCGGCCCTCGACGTGGCGGCCGAGTTGCTCACCGGTCCCATCCCTTCGGCCGCCTCGACGTCTCCCTCGGGGTCGCTGTACGAGCGCTTGGTGCGCACGGAGGGCTTGGCCACGGAGGTGACGGCTCGGCGCGTCGCCACGCTCGATCCGGGCTGGATGCGGCTCGAGCTGGTGCTCGCGGACGAGGCGGATCCGGATCAGGTCGACGAGGTGGTGCGCGAGGAGCTCGCTGCGCTGGCCGAGGTCTCCGGCGAGCGGGTGGAGGCAGCTCGCACCCACCTGTCCAGGCGAAGGGCGCTGGCCCTCGACGCGCCCGCCGCGGTGGCCGAGGCCATCGGCTGGGCCACCCGCGCGGGTCGAGAGGTGTCGGCGTCGTCGTTGGGCGAGACCGCCTTGGCGGAGGTCGGAGCAGACGATGTGTCGGCGGCTGCGGCACGATGGTTGGTGGATGCCGGGCTCACCATGGCCATCCTGACCTCGGAGGCTCCATGAGGAGCGTGGTCCTGCTGGGAAGCATCGCCTGTGCGCCTCACATCGATCCCGGACCGATACCCGCCGTGGAGGCGCAGCGGCCTGTCCGGGTCTTGGTCGGCGCGCCCTCGCCAGACACCCACGTCTACCTGACGGCCGTGGCGGGCGCGGGATCGGCTCGAGATCCCATCGGTCGAGAGGGGTTGGCGCACCTCGTGGCCCGCTCCCTGGTCCACGCAGGTGCAGGTGCGCGCAGCGCCAGCGAGGTGCGCTCAGCGCTCTACCCCACGGCGGCGGCATTCGCGGTGGACGTGGGACGGGAGTGGGTCGCGCTGCGGCTCGTGTGCCCCGTGGAGCACGGCCCCTTGTGCGTGGAGCTGTTCACCGACGCGTTGGTGGCGCCTCGGTTCGACAATGGCGACTGGCTGTGGCTGCGCGACGACGCGATCCGGCAGCTGACCAGCGGTCCGCTGGCGCGGTCCGAGGAGCTGGGCAGCGAGGCGCTCGATCTGCTGTTGTTCGAGGGGCATCCCTACGGGCATGCGCCACTGGGCCGCACGGGGGTGCTGCCCACCCTCCGTCGCGCGGAGGCCCAGGCCTTCCACGCGGCCCACTATGTGCGCGAGAACGTGCTGGTGGGTATCGCCGGCGCCGCCGACGAGGCGCTGCGAGGCGCGCTGGAGCAGGGGCTGGCTCGGCTTCCGCCCACCCGTGCTCCCGAGCTTCCGCTGGTGGCTCCTCCCACGTCGACCGGACGGGCGCTGGTGGCGCTGCAGCTCCCTGCAGGGTCGGCCGAGGAAGGGTCGGATGCGGGCACGGCCTTCCACCTGGGGCATCCCATCGAGGTGGGGCCCGGCCACCCTGACTTCCCTGCACTGCTCCTCGGCACCACGGCACTCGCCTCCGACACGCTGCAGGTCTCCATCGAGCCTGTGCTCGAGGAGCCCGCTGCCCTGCGCCGACGCATGCAGCGGCTCGTGGTCGAGGTTGCCCCGGCGGCGGCCAGCGAGGGGCCTGCCACCCTGCGTGGTGCGCTCGAGGCGCTCGAGGCCTGGGTCCAGCACGGGGTGACGGAGGAGGAGCTGCAGCGGGCACGCACCTGGGTCGCCGCGTCCCTGTCGCTGCGTGCGCCCGATCCTGCGAGTCGACTGCAGCTCGCCGTGGAGGTCGCCGCGGCAGCCACTCACAGCCCGCTCGACATGGCGGACATCGAGGATGTGGACCTCGAGGCCGTCAACGATGCCATCGGACGTCACGCTCG
Organism: Myxococcales bacterium; assembly: GCA_019634415.1. Lineage (GTDB taxonomy): Bacteria > Myxococcota_A > UBA796 > UBA796 > DRPG01. Next base: position 17,739 of record JAHQVJ010000222.1, on the reverse strand, counting down.
CCTCGAAGATCTTCGCATCGTGGCCGTCAGTGTGGACGCAGAGGGTCTCGTGGCATCCTTGAACGGGGCCTCGGACGACCCGTTCGAGCTACAAGATACGTGGGTTCTACCCGCTGAAGGTGTGTTCCGATGACGCGTTCCGTTCCTGCTGTCCTGTTGGTGCTGACCTGTGCGGCATGCGAGGAGGCCGAGCCGTTCCTCCCCACCGTGGCCTTCGAGGGCATGGCGCTGAGGGACATCAGCTGGGATCAGGCCAACGTGGACTTCGAGTTCCGCGTGGAGAACCCGAACCCCGTGGCCGTCTCCCTGTCGTCCTTCGACTACAACCTGAACCTCGAGACCATCGACTTCTTGAGCGGCGACAGCCCCGATGGTCTGGATCTGGAGCCGAGCGGATCGTCCCCCCTCGTCCTGCCCCTGGACCTGGTCTACGAGAACGTCTGGGGCGCCGTGGAGGCCACGCGGGGCGAGGACCTCATCGACTTCGCTCTGTCTGGCCAGATGGGCTTCAACACTCCGCTGGGGGAGGTGATGCTTCCCTACAACGAGGGTGGGGACTTCCCAGCGCTGCGCACGCCCAAGCTGTCCATCCAGGGCGCCCGCGTGCCACAGTTCAACATCACCACGGCCACCCTCGAGATCGATCTCGGCGTCGACAACCCCCACGGCACCTCGCTGCTCTTCGACGGCTTCGCGTTCGATCTCGCGCTGAACGACCGCAGTGTGTCCAGCACGGCGGTGCCCTTCGACGTACCTGGAGACAGCGTCAGCACCATCAGCATCCCGGTGGAGGTCCAGGTGGTGGACCTCGGGCTCGCGCTGTTCGGAGCCCTCACCACGGGGCAGCCCCTCGATCTGGGTATGTCGGCGACGGTCGACGTGACCACGCCCTTCGGTGTGCTGCCCCTGACCATCGACGAGACCGGCAACCTGGCGGCAGAGATCCTGCCCTAGTGCAGCTGCACCTTGCGGACCCGTAGCCTCACGTAGCCGCGCCGCTTCTCGATGCACCATGGATCGAGCCCGGCCGCCCGGAGCTCGGCCCGGACGTTGTGCAGGAGCGCCTTGAGGCGTCCCGTGTCTTCGTTGCGCCCGGACTTGCCCCAGACGGCCACGCGGGTCTCGCCGTCGGAGCGCCACCCGAAGTCGGAGGAAGGCATGTGGCGATCCTCGCTCGCGGCCTTCGCCAGGAAGTAGACCAGCGACACGCGGTTGGCCGCCGTCACGGTGTGGGCGGCGCCGCCCACCGTGTCGACGAAGCGCGCGCGGGGCCCCCGGTCGGGATCGAAGGCCACCTCCACGGTGTAGGGGTGGGTCTCCAGCTCCTCGGCGGCCGTGGGCATCCACGAGTCGTGACTGGGCACCAGGCGCAGCTCGGTGTCGCCCACACAGAAGATCTGGCCCTCGGACAGTGGCTCGTCCTGATCGCCACGTCCCAGCCAGACCTCCCCGTCGGGATGGCACATGAGCACCACCGGAGGCTCCTCGGCGCTGGGGATCCGCAGATCGGCCGTCTCGCTGTCTCCGATCACCACATGGGGCCGCCGCAGGGGGTAGCGCACGCCCGTGCGCACGTCCTCCAGGGCCATGCCGCGCGTCTCCTGCCTGGGCGGCATCGCATCGCGACACACCAAGGTGAGCTCCACGTCGGCGATGCGGACCGTCTGACCGGAGGGCCACACGGTGGTCTCGGTGAGTGGTCGTCCGTCGAGCTGAGTGCCGTTGCGGCTGTTGAGGTCCTTGATGAGCACGCGCCCGTGGACCACCCAGATCACGGCGTGCTTCCAAGACACCTTGTCGATCGGGATCACCAGGTCGTTGTCGGGGCTGCGCCCGACGGTGAGCTGGTCCTCCAGCAGCAACCCGTGGCTCGATCCATTGTGGCGCTGGATCCTGATCTCGAGGCCCATGCAGCTCCCGAACGGTCTGTCTACGAGTCCACGGTTGGTCAAGCGCTCTGCCGCTGCTGGCCTCTTGGTGTTCCTACCTGACGTTCAGGGAACCTGAGTCCGAATGTAACCGACGGGTACCCCAGCTTCGGAACCAGTGGCGAGGCTGCGTGGTAGACGTAGCTACCGTTCGAGCTGATTCCGTCGCACGGATCAGGGGGTTGTGAGCAATGCGTGTTGGGTCAACCATGCTGCTGGTGATGTTGGGGGCATGCAACATCGACCCTCAGGAGACGGACCCCGTTCAGACGGGTGCCAACCTCACGCTGGACTACTTTGCCGACACCGACGTGCAGGGGTTCCACTTCGAGATCACCCCCGTGTCCTGTGGAGCAGGCTCCGCCGTCGTGGGTGACGTGATTCGTGCAAACGCAGATCTCGTCAACGGTATCTTTCCAGGCAACATCGACCTGGTCTCCACCGTGCTCGATCTCGAGTCCAACCACGTGGGCTCCGATCTGTTCCTCACGCTGGAGCCAGGCTGCTACGACGTTCTGGCCGTTCCCGCCGCCGCGCTGTACGCCGACGGCACCTGGGACCCCTCGGAAGACTGCGCCGCTGCTTCCCATGAAGGAGCGGTCGTGGTGGCTGGCCTCACCACGGACGTCACGCTGATCTCGCAGTGTGCGGGCGATCCCGTCGGTGGGCTCGACATCTCCGTGGTCCTCAACCACGCGCCCGAGATCGGCGACCCCGTCGCCAACCTGCAGGCGGCAGAGTGCGAGACCGTTCGGGTGTGTGCCGAGGTCTTCGACGTCGACGACAATCCGCTCCGCGTGACGTGGACCCAGACCTCGGGCACGGATGTGTACGAGATCGAGGCGGATCCCATCGAGGTGGTCGATTTCTTGAGCGGCCACCGGCTGTGGCAGGCCTGCGCCCACATCACCACCGAGGCGCTGGAGGCTCACCAGTTCGAGCTGAAGGTGTACGACGTGTTCACCGACGGAAGCGACTTCGAGGACCTGGTGGACGGTCCCTCCCACGACCGCGATCTGTTCACCATCGAGACGGTCTACCGAGACGACGACCTGTGCTTCGACGAGCACGGCGATCTGGTGGACGCTGGCGATGGCCTGCAGCGCGCCAAGGGCTGCTCCTACGTGCAGGCCGAGGAGTGGTGGTGCTCGGGCGACTACGAGGTCAACACCACCATCCAAGACGCCGTCTGTGATGTGTACGGCAATCTGGACGAGGCCGCGCTGTATCCCGAGTGTGCCTGAGCTTGGTGGGCTAACATTCGTCCATGATGTACCTCGGCCTTCTGGCACATGTAGTGAGCTCGGCGTCCACGACGGTCGAGCTGTCCTCGGGGGTCCCGCTGCGTTGGGTGGGACCCGAAGCAGTCGAGGACGGTGAGGACGCGCGGCCGTACATCCCGATCGCCGTGAACACCAGCAACAACGTGGGACTGTCGGGCCACGAGGTGGAGCGGGCGGTCGTGGAGTCCATGCTCTCCTGGCAGGCGGCCTCGGGCCAGGCGTTCCGGTTCGACGTGTGGGCTGGGACCGACCCGGAGCTGTTTCCCGCGGCGTTCCACGAGGGTGGCGACGGCTACACCACGGTGCACTTCTCGAGTCGCAATGCCGGCGCGGGCCTGTCTGCGCGGCAGGCCGGCTTCACCGAGCTGACCTTCGATCCGGAGACGGGCGCCATCCTGGAAGGCGACGTCGTGCTCAACGACGTGGGATTCGGCATCACGGTGGACCCCGAGCTGTCCACCTACGCGGCCGATGGGCTGCTCGGCAAGACCATGTTCCTCGACGACGTGGTGGCCCACGAGCTGGGGCACATGCTGGGCTTACACCACACCGCCGTGGCGGACTCCACCATGTTCTCGCGGATCTGGACCGGCCAGGACTCGCTGGGCTGTGACGACGTGCGCGGGATGCGCGAGCTGTACCAGGCCCCGCAGTCCGGCGGCATCTCGGGCCGGGTCGACGTGGAGGGTGCGCGAGAGTGGGCGGGCGTGGAGGTGATGGCCATCGGCGTGCGGCAGCGCGGCGTGGTGGCGGCCACCTTCACCGACATCGACGGCAACTACGCCATCGGTGGTCTGCTTCCCGACCGCTATCTGTTGGTCGCTGCGCCGTACCGTGGGGAGGCTGCCGAGCTGCCGATGCACCTCGAACAGAACTTCGGTGTGCCGTGCCCTGCGTCTCGCGGCTTCTCGGAGGCCGTGACGGTCGACAGTGGCGAGAGCCAGCAGGTGGACTTCGTGCTTCCCTGCGACGGAGGAGCGGATCTCCCGTCCGTACCGAGCACCTTGAAGTTCCCCATCGATCTCGTGCCCGACGAGGAGGGGCGCGTCATCGGTGCTTATCGGGTGGACCCGGGTCCCGACGACACGTTCGTGCGTGTGACGGATGTGGACGGGCTGCTCTCGGTGGACATCCTGTCGCACTCCTTGTTCTCGGCAGGTCGTGTCCAGGCCGAGGCCCTGTCGGCGGAGGGGGGAGATCTGGGGGCGGAGCTCCTCCACCCTCTCGTCCGTTCCGCAGATGCGCCCACCTTCGACAGCCGTCTGGAGGTCTTCGCCCAGGATCGAGACGTGGTACTGGCGATGAAGACGGCGCTGCTTCCTCCACAGTTCTTTCCGGGAGGCCCTACCTTCGTGGACGAGCGATCCTACGCGGTCGTGGTGGGGGTGGTGGCCGACTACTGGCAGGGCCTCGACGGCTGTGAGGCTGCCGAGCTCCCTCCCTACGCCTCGCCGGGTGGGGTGCCCGTCCAGAGCTGGGAGGTGGAGAAGAAAGGGGGCTGCACGACCAGCGGCGCGCCCGGTGGGGGCTGGCTTTGGTTGGGCGTGCTCGGTGCCCTCGGGGCTCGGCGACGATCGGGACCGATCAGCCCTCGATCGTGAAGCCGTGCACGATCATCGCAGGTGCATCCACGTGACCTAGGCGGTCGGTGTCGGAGCAGACCTCGGCGACGGAGTTGAGGGCCTCGTGAAGCGAGCCCCGTAGGCGCACGCCCCGCATGGCGCCCACCACCTGGTTGGCGTCCATCACGAGACCGTTCACGGTGGTGTCCAGCTCCCCCGTGGTCAGATCCAGGCCGCTGGGATCCCCCAGGTCGTCGATCATCAGTGAGGGCCCTCCCAGCTCCGACAGGCAGGCGTTGACCGACCGCGTGCCCGACTTGAGGACGAGGTTGCTGGCGCGCAGCTCGTCCCCGAAGCGGTGTCCGGTGGGTCGCACATCGTGCCTGCGTGCTTCGGCGATGCCGACGAAGCCGGCGTCGACCTGCCCTTCCTTGAGCAAGGTGAGGGGAACGGGGCTCACGCCACGGTCGTCCATGGAGTAGGTGCGCAGACCGCCCGACAGGGTGCCGTCGTCCACCAGGTGCAGTCGCCGGTCGAGGGTGCCTCGTTCGCCTCGGGTGAGAAAGAAGGCGCCCGGATCGCCGAGGGTGTGGTCCTGGAATCGTGTGCCCAGCGCCGCCACCAGCTGGGCCGTGACGCGTGCGGGGAGCAGGGCCCGCACTGGGCCGTCCGGCAGCGTGGGACCCTCCTGGAGGAGCTGCGTGAGGCGGCGGCCGATGGAGGTTCCCAGGGGCAGCGAGGCGATCGACGCGAAGCTGCGCGAGGCGATGCGATCCGAGACCGACAGGCGACCCTGGGGGGTGTCGGCGCTCACGGTGCCATGCGCCACGTAGCTGGTGGAGCTCTCCTCGAGGGACAGCCCCTTCGAGTTCACGAAGCGACGCACCTGTCGCTCGTCGCGGTAGGCGAAGTCGCTGGCCACCAGCCTCGGATCCGGAACCGTGGCTGCTCGGAATGCGGTGGTGAGCACCTCCACTCGATCGAGCTCCTCGACTTGGTCGAGGCGTCGGTCCAGGATGGACAGCCCTCCCGCCACCGACGACAGGCGCTCCACCGGACCCTCCAGGGCGTCCTCGGGGGCTGCAGCGGCATCTTCGAGGGCACCGCGCACCAGCGCGTCCGCCTTGGAGGCAGGCCCGGAGCGTGCAGCACGCCGGCCCCCCTCCAGCCAGACCCGCACGGTCAGCTCCGCTGTGCTGTGGGGGCGCTGGACGGGAGTGGTCTGTGTCGGCATGTCCACCTGGAACCCCGAGCGCTCCACGTAGAGCAGCTCCACGCCGCGCGCCCCCGACGCCCGGATCTCGTCGAGCTTCGCTTCCAGCTCCTGGTTGTTCATGATCTCGCCTCTGGGGTGTGTGGACGACCTAAGATGTCGCCATGGGATGGATCGGTTGGGGGCTGTGGTGGGGGATGTCGATCGGGTGCCGTGGCCACGGTGTACCCTCAGGTCCCGACCAGGCGCGCGTGTCGAACGTGCCCCGAGTGGTGGCCGTGGGAGACCTGCACGGTGACCACGACAACGCACTGGCGGTGCTCCGTCTGGCGGGCGTGGTGGACGAGGCCGGACGCTGGAGCGGTGGAGACACCGTCTTGGTGCAGACCGGGGACGTCACCGATCGGGGACCGGACAGCCGCCGTGTGATGGCGCTGCTTCGCGGGCTGCAGGGCCAGGCCATCGAGGCTGGCGGCCGCGTGGAGGTGCTCCTGGGCAACCACGAGGCCATGAACCTCCAGGGGGACTGGCGGTACGTCCATCCCGACGATGTAGCGGACTACGGCGGGGTGCCACAGCGGCGGGCGGCCCTGGCTGCGACGGGCCCGGACGGTACTTGGCTGCGGGGGCTCGATGCCGTCACGCGGGTGCAGGGCGTGGCCTTTGCGCACGGGGGGATCACGGAAGAGGCGGCCGCGGTGGGGGTGGAGGGCTTGAATCGCCTGGTCCGCGCCGCCTTGGCGGAGCCCCAGCCCGTGGGGGTGCTGGGTCCCGAGGGGCCGCTGTGGTACCGCGGCTACGTGCAGGAGCCGGAGACCGTGGCCTGCCCTCGGCTGCGTCGGGCCCTGGAGCAGCTCGACAGCCAGCGGATGGTGGTGGGGCACACCACCCGCCGCGACGGCCGGATTCAGACCCGCTGTGACGGGGCGCTCACGGTGATCGACATCGGGATCGCCGAGCACTACGGCGGGAACCTGGGGGCGTGGGAGCTTCGCGGTGGTGATGCGCGTGCGCTGTATCCATCGGGCCCGGTGGATCTCGCCGATCCGCCTACTTCCGGTCCCGCAGAATGACGGGCGCGAGCATCTCCAGCTCCTTGGCCTCCGCAGCGATCGCCTTGATCAGATCCCAGTTGAGGGGGCGATCGCCGGCCAGGCTGTCGGTCTCGCCCTCCAGCCAGATCTGCACGCCGGTGCCCCAGCACTTCTCCGCGTAGGGCAGCGCTACGCCCTTCAGCTCGAAGCGACCCGACGAGTCCGTGACGGCCTTGCCGTAGGTGCCCGGGCTCCAGTTGCGCTCCACCAGGGTGAGATCGGCCCCAGCCACCCCACCTCCCGCGACGTTCTCCGCGCGACCCCGGATCACCATGTCGAAGGTGCCCACCTCGCCGCAGGATCCCGTGGGCTCCGCGGTCTCCCCCGTCTCGCTGTCAGTGGTGGTGTGGGTGTCCGCTGTGGGGAGCGACAGGTCGCTGTCTGTCTCCGGGGGGATGCAGCCAGCCAGGATCATCGCAGTGAGCACGGGGGGCTCCGATGTGTCGAGGGGCAGTTCTCTTATCCAACCAGATGCATCCGCGGCGGTCGCAGCACGGTGTCAAGGATAGACTCCCATCCCGGTCACGACCCGAGGGTTTCAAACATGGCGCTGATGTCGGCCAGAACGACCTCCAAGACCCAGATCCGGTCAAGCCTCTCCCGCTGGGAGGGGTCCATCGACACGTCGGAGCGCCCGCTCTTCCAGGCCTTCGTGGACGAGACGCTGAATCGTCTGCGGGGGCCCTTCCTCGCTCACCACCCTCCCACCGCCGTTCTGACGTACCTGGAGGAGGCGTTCCAGTTCGCCCGCCATCGTCCGCCGACGCAGGTCAGCGTGTCGGTGAGGCGTCGGGCGAAGGGTGTCGCGGCGATGGTGAACATGGACGACCAGCCCTTCATCGTGGACACGGTGAGGCTGTTCCTGAAGGCGCGCTCGGCCGAGTACCTCGGAGGGTTCAACCTCGTCTTCCGTGCGACCCGAAACAGCGACGGCGAGCTCATCGGCGTGGGCGCGGAGGGAGGCGAGCACGAGTCGTTGGTGATGCTCGAGGCCGACGAGGCAGCGCAGCCAGTGGACGTGGAAGCGGCCTCGAAGGTGCTGGAGCTCAACCTCGAGCACGCCCGAGCCATGGTGCGCGACTTCAAGGCCATGACGCGGACCGTGGAGCGCTTCGTGGATCGCTGCGAGGTGCTGGGGGATCGTCGTCCCGATCAGGCCGACGCCATGCGCGAGACGGCGAGCTTCCTGAAGTGGCTGATGTCCGAGAACTTCGTGTTCATGGGGGTGGACGCGGGAGCCGAGCCGCTCGGGATCCAGACCATCGACAGCGACTACCTCCACGATGCCTCGGGGAGCTGGCCCAATCCCCACGCGCCGGGCACCGTGCAGGTGCGCAAGAGCCCCATCGAGTCGCCCGTGCATCGGTCGGGCCGGATCGACGAGCTGCTGGTGACGGTCGGTCCGCAAGAGGATCCCGACTCCATGCAGCTGTTCGTGCGCGGGATGTTCACCTATCGGGCGGTCACTCAGCCCTCGCGCAACGTGCCGATCCTGCGTACCGTCTTGGCGGAGATCCTGGCGGAGCAGACGTCCGCTCCCGGATCCTTCCGCTACAAGGGCATCGCCAACGTCTTCGACAGTCTGCCCACCGAGTTCCTGTTCACCGCCACGCGGTTGGCCATCGCCGAGATGGTGGATCTGGTGTTCGAGGCCGAGCAGCAGCAAGACGTGGGCGTGACTTTCATCATGAACGGGCAGGACAGTGCCTTCTGCCTGGTGGCGATGCCCAAGCGTCAGTTCGGTGACGACCTGAGGCGCGCGCTGGAAGAGGAGATCGTCCGCACCACCAGCGCCACCTACACCGATCATGGACTGTTCGTGGGGCGCTACGACACCGTGCTGCTGCACTACTACCTCACCGGGGTGAGCTTCCCTGGCGACGACGAGGTCGCCCGCCTCACCGAGCACATTCGCAAGCTGGCCACACCGTGGCTGGCTCGCCTGTGGGACGCCCTGTCGGAGAAGTTCGGGGAGTCCGAGGCGGATCGGCTGGCGGACACCTACGGTCGCGCGTTTCCCGAGGAGTGGATGCGGCAGACCGGCATCGAGCGGTCCGTGCGCGACATCGAGCTGCTCGAGGGCCTGTCGCAGGGTGGCGTGCGGGCGGACATGTTCGAGCAAGGCGAGGAGCTGTTCCTGCGGGTCTACCAGGCCAGCAACGTGCACCTCACCGAGCTGCTCCCCGTGCTCTCCAACTTCGGCATCACCGTGTTCGACGCCGTGGGCACGCTGGTGAAATCCCGCGGGGGCATGCTCCACGTGGACACCTTCCGACTCGTGGGGGATCGCGCCTCGCTGCTCGAGGGAGCGCCCCTGCTCACCGAGGCGATCCGGCGCGTGTTCGACGGCTCTGCCAGTGACGACCGGCTGAACTGCCTGGTGCTCACCGCGGGGCTGTCCTGGGAGCAGGTGGATCTGCTGCGCTGCTACGCGCGCTACTGTCAGCAGCTGCAGTTCAAGCTGTCTGCTCCCCGGATGACGGAGATCCTGCTGAATAATCCGCAGATCGTCCGGTCCATCATCGCGTTGTTCGAGGCGCGCTTCGATCCGGATCTGCCCGTGGGGCGTGGCGGAGCCGTGGACACGGCCAACGAGGTCCTCCACGACAAGATCCGGCTCATCCGGGCCCACGACGAGGACCTGGCCTTCTCGTCGCTGCAGGAGCTCGTGCTGGGCACGGTGCGCACCAACTACTACCGCACGGATCGACCCCACCACTACCTGTCCATCAAGCTGGCGGGCGACCAGGTGCAGGCCATGGGCAAGCATCCGCCTCGCTACGAGATCTATGTGCATGCCCGCGACGTCGAGGGCGTTCACCTGCGGTTCGGCTTGGTGGCGCGGGGGGGCCTGCGCTGGTCCGACCGCGACGACTACCGCACCGAGGTGCTGGGACTCGTCACCACTCAGCAGGTCAAGAACGTGGTGATCGTGCCCACCGGCTCCAAGGGCGGCTTCTATCTGAAGAGGGCCCCGCGAGACCGGGCCGAGCGTCGAAAGATGGCCGACGAGCAGTACCAGACCTTCATCCGTGGCCTGCTGGATCTGACCGACAACCGCGAAGGGAACGAGGTGGTGGAGCCCCCTCGCGTGGTGCGCCACGACGGCGACGATCCGTACCTCGTGGTCGCAGCAGACAAGGGCACCGCACACCTCTCCGACACAGCCAACCGGATCTCCGAGTCCTACGGGTTCTGGCTCGGAGACGCCTTCGCCTCGGGGGGCTCCAACGGCTACGACCACAAGAAGGTCGGCATCACCGCTCGCGGTGCCTGGGTGCTGGTGCGTCGTCACTTCGCCGAGCGCGAGATCGATCCCTACACCACGCCGTTCACCGCGGTGGGGATCGGCGACATGGGCGGCGACGTGTTCGGCAATGGCATGCTGGAGAGTCCCAGCACACGCTTGCTGGCGGCGTTCAACCACCTGCACGTGTTCCTCGATCCCGATCCCGATCCCGCCGTGAGCTACGGAGAGCGCAAGCGGCTGTTCGCCTGCCAGGGGGGCTGGGATCAGTACGACACCTCCCTCATCAGCGAGGGAGGGGGAGTGTTCGAGCGCCGCTCGAAGCAGGTGGAGCTGACGTCGCAGACGCAGGAGATGTTGGGCCTGTCGGGCGAGTTCGCCACGCCAGAGGACGTGATCAACGCGATCCTGAAGATGGAGGTGGACCTGCTGTGGAACGGCGGCATCGGCACCTACGTCAAGGCGACCACCGAGACGCACGCCGACGCCGACGATCGGAGCAACGACGACGTCCGCATCGACGCCTCAGAGCTGAGGGCACGCATCGTGGGCGAGGGGGGCAACCTGGGCCTCACCCAGACCGCTCGCATCGAGGCGGCGCTCCTCGGGGTGCGACTGAACACCGACGCCATCGACAACAGTGCAGGCGTCGACATGTCGGACCACGAGGTCAACCTCAAGATCCTCCTCGACGGGGTGGTGGCATCGGGCTCGATGAAGGTGGCCTCGCGCAATGCGCTGCTGGAGCAGATGACGGAGGAGGTGGCCACACTGGTGCTCGCCGACAACGACATGAACGGCAGGCAGCTGTCTCGCGACGCGCTGCGGGCCGCGGCCAATCCGTACTCCTTCGGACGCGCCATCGACTTCGTGGAGCGCTACTTCGGGCGCGAGCGCGACACGCTGGGGCTCCCCTCGGACGAGGAGCTGGCACGCCGTGCCGACGCCGGCAGTGGTCTCACGCGGCCCGAGCTGGCCGTGCTGTCGGCGTGGGTGAAGATGTTCGTGAGTCGGGAGCTGATGTCGGGGGGGGCCAAGGAGCTGCCGGGCTACCGCGATCTGCTGCACCAGTACTTCCCCAAGGCGATCCGCAGCAACTACGCCGACGCCATCGACGCGCACATGCTCGCCGACGAGATCGTGGTGGCGGTGGCCACCAACCGCATGGTGTCCGACGCAGGTGCTGCCTTCTTCCCGATGATGATCGAGGCCAGCGGCTCCAGCGTGACGACGATCGCGCAGGCCTACCTGAAGGCGCAGCGTCTGGCTCGCTCGGAGGGGGTGCGCGGCACCCTCGAGGAGCTGAGGACCAGTGTGTCGCTTCAGTCCCTCAACCGTGCTTGGATCGAGGTGGACATGGGGGCCCGCGAGGTGGCCCTGTACTGGCTGTCGACCGGGGGGAGCGTTCCCGACGACGAGATGGTCGAGGAGATGAAGAACGCGGCACAGCAGGTCTACGAGCTGCAGGCCACCGACGTGGTGGCGCGCAACCGCGAGCAGTTCGAGGAGCTGCTCGCCGAGGACATCCCCGAGGAGGTCGCTCGGAGGATCCTGCGGGCCCAGTACCTCAACATCGCGCTCACGGTGTGGTCCGAGGCCAAGCGCTCCAAGGAGCCCTTCGAGGTGATCGCCGTGCGGCACCTGGCCATCGGCCGGGCCAGTCGTCTGCAAGAGGTGCTCGACGATCTCGCGCGGCGGCCCGCGGAGGGTCGCTGGGATCCCATCGCCCTGAACATCCTGCACGCGCGCTTCCACACGCTGCTCCGACGACTGGTGAGCCGCTGTCCGGTGGAGCGCTCCCTGTCCACGGTGGACCAGCTGGAGCCGTCGCTGGCTCGGGGCGCTCTGTCGGACGTGCGGGCCCAGGTGGACGATCTCATCGGAGAGGACGAGCGGCCCACCACGGCCACGCTGTTGGTGCTCGAGGAGCGGGTGGCGTCGGCCATGGCGCGGATCTCGAGCTAGCGGTGGCCGAGGAGACGCCGATCTGGTTCGTGCGGCACGGCCAGTCCACGGCGAACGCCTCCGGCGTGCTGGCGGGGCACCAGGACGCGGATCTGACGGAGCTGGGGATCACCCAGGCGCGCGCTGTGCGAGCGCGGCTCTCGGAGCTTTCCCCCGATCGGGTGGTGTCGTCGGATCTGCGGCGTGCCTGGCGCACGGCTGCGCTGGCGTGGCCGGTGGACTCGCCGTCCCTCGAGCGCACGCCGCTGCTGCGAGAGCGCGACCTGGGTGAGTGGGAGGGGCAGGCCATGGCTCCTCTGCGGGCCTCGGGGGCAGCGAATCGGCTGCTGACCTGGCACGGTGCGCCACCGGGCGGGGAGAGCCAGGCGATGTTGGCGCGACGGGTGATCGGGTGGCTGGCCGAGCAAGACGATGGACGCTCCGCGCTCCTGTTCGTGCACGGTGGGCTGATCCGCAGCGTGGTGGGCCTGCTCGACGGCACGCCCCTCGATCAGATCGGCAGCTGGCGCGTGCGGAACACCGAGGTGGTGCCTCGCCGGGTGCCGCGCGGGCGCTGGGCGGAGCTGCTCGACGAGCCTAGCTACTGGGCTTCGTCAGCCATGCCTGGATGAGATCGGCCACCTCGGGCCAGCGCGGATCGAGCATCACGTCGTGGGGCATGCCGGGCATCATCTCGAGGTCCGCGCCCCAGGCGGTGGCGGTGGCGGTCATCTCACGGGAGGAGAACAGCGCGTCGTGCTCGGCTCCCACCACGAGCATGGGGCAGCGGCCCGGGGCCGCGCGGGGACGGCTCAGGAGCATGTCGAGGAATGCTCGGTAGCCCTCGCCCACCAGTCGTGCTCCAGTGGACTGCACCACCGCATCGTCGGTGTCCGGCAGGAACAGGAACTGGCGGACCAGGGCTTCGGTGTTCACCAGGTGGTACAGGTCCAGGGTGAGGTTGGTGAGCAACAGGCGGCCGGGGCGCAGGCGAGCCACGTTCCACAGCGCTCCCCAGGCCCCCGAGACCGGCACTGGCGTGAGCAGCACCACGCGATCCACCGCCACCGTGCCCTCGGCCAGCAGGTGCTGGGTGACGTAGCCGCCCATGGAGTGGCCGATCACGATGGGCGGCTGCTCGAGGTCAGCGATCACCTCGCGGACGTCCTGCAGGTAGTGACCGATACCGTTCCAGCGCATGGCGCTCGTGCCTGCGCGGACGCCGTGGCTGCGCAGCTCCACGCAGTGGGTGTCGTAGCCCCAGGAGGCGAAGCGCTCGGCGAACGCTTCCCAACACCAGGCGCCGTGCCAGGCACCATGCACGAAGACGATGGGGGGCTTTGTGGGGGAGGTCGTCATGGAGGGCCCTCGACGGAAACTCACCGTAGACGGACCCGGCGGTGGGGAACTACCGTACAGCTGGGGCACGGGGGAGATCACATCATGATCACGATGTTGGCGGCGGCGCTGGCCACGAGCCCTGCGGCGCACGCGCGCCCTGTGGTGGGGGTCGGGCTGGGCACCCTCGGGCTCGAGGTGGCCGGAGTGCTGGGAGGTGGCGCCATCGGACTGGGCGTGGGGGGCGCGATGTGTCGACGCGACCGGGTCACGGAGTGCTGGGCGCCGGTGATCGGCGCCGGGCTGGGCGGGATCTCATTGGGGATCACCGGCGGTCTCGTGGGCGCCGCCACGTTGCCTCGAGCCTATGGGCTGCAGTCCCGCAAGCCCGTGCTGTTCGCTCTCGGGGGCGTGGGGCTCGGTGTGACGATGGTCGTGGCGGGAGGCATGACCGGTGTGCCTGCGCTGTGGCGCTCGGGGCTGATCGTCACGGCCTTGGCACCCCCCGTCGGAGCGGCCATCGGAACCATCGGCGCGCAGCCCATCGATCGTCGGTCGGGCGTCGCCCTCCTCCCCATGACCGGTCGCGCCCACGGCATCAGACTGATGGCGACGTTCTAAGCGAAGTCAGAAAGACCGATCGACTCCCCCGTCCGATCACATGTTGGGGAGCGGGCACCGCATATGAGATTGGAGACCTTCATGATGAGCCGACGACTGCAGCAGATCCCCGTGTTCGTGATGGCAGCGCTGCTCGCTGCGTGCAGCGGCACGACGGACCCGATCGATCCGACGGATCCGACGGATCCCACCGAGCCGACGGAGCCGACGGAGCCGACGGAGCCCACCGACGACTTCATCGCTGATCTGGGCTGGGAGCACGGGGCCGACTTCCTGGGGCCCATCACGGTGAGCTGGACCCAGTCCGACGCCGCCACCGTCTACGTGGAGTACGAGGTCGACGGAGCGTGGCAGCGCACCCCCGACGTCGCTGGTGTGCAAGGGGCGAATGCCACGACCGTGATCGGTGTTCCGCTCGGCGAGAGTGCCGCCTATCGGCTCGTGGTCGTCGATCCCGACCTCACGGTGGACGGCGACGACACCCTCGACAACCAAGATCCGCCCGGCGACGTCGCGGCCATCACGATCGAGGACTCCGACGCCAGCGCGTGGTCGGGCGACTACGTGCTGGTGCCCCTCAACAACGGGTACACCACCGGCTGGCTGACGATCATGGATCGGCAGGGTCGGCTGATGTGGGCGGCTCAGACGGGCGAGGTGCTCTACACGCAGATGTCTGGCGATGGCAGTCAGTTCCTCTGGGGCGACACGTTCCGCGAGTCGTTCCGCCACTCGTACGTCGACGAGCGGCTGGACTCCGAGGATGCGTCGGGGCACTACCATGCGATGGTGGAGGCAACGGACGGGTCGGTGTTCTGGCACGGCTATGGCTTCCGGGTCCTCGAGGCAGGCGCTGCCAGTCCGATGACGAGCCCCTCGGCCTATCAGCCCTGGTACGTCAACGGCCTGTCCTACGACCCCACCGACGACAACCTGGTGATCAGCGCCTACAGCCATAGCGTGACGGCCATCGACCGGGTCACCGGCGACATCCTCTGGCAGGCGCCCACGTCGGGTGGCTACTACAAGAAGAAGAAGGGTCTCGACGTTCCGTACGGCTTCGATCCCGAGAGCAGCGCGTTCGTGAACCAGCACGGCGTGGACTGGACGCCGGACGGCACCGTCCTGGTCTCGACGGAGATGCCCGGTGGCACCTTGGGCGTGCGCGAGTACGAGGTGGACGACACCAACCAGGTGCTCCGACGCGTCTGGGAGTACGACTCCGGCATCGCCGGATCGGCGGGATGGTCCTGGGCGGAGCGGCTGGACGGCGGGAACACCCTGCACACCATCCAGGACTTCAACTACGGCTACGGCAAGGAGGTCGGCAACACCGTGTACGAGGTGACCTCCGGCAAGCAGCTGGCGTGGCGGGCCTCCTTCGACAACAACGGCTTCGTGGGTCGGGCTCAGGTCATCGACGACCTGTACGATCTGGTGGCTCCCAAGTAGTCGTCCCCTCGCTCCGCGGTTCGTCACTCACACGGAGCGGCGAGATCCCACGAAGGGTTGAGTCAGTGGCTGCGCGCCGTCGAGAACCGTGCTCAGCCCTACCTCCTCGACGAGAGCATTGGGTACCGCCCCGCGATGCCACAGGATCGAGTCGAAGCTTCACTGCCATGCCGGCCTGGCGAGGCGAACGCCGAGGCTCAGGCTCTTGTAGTCTGGCAGGTTGCTGAAACGAAACGCGACGCGTGCTCTGCTGGCGGGGCTATGCCAAGAGCCTCCTCGGAGGACACGCAACACTCCTTCGGGGGGGCCGCTCGGGTTCACCTGGTCAGCACTCGGGTACGGGCCATGTCGGTCCCAGACCCATTCCCGGACGTTCCCGGTCATGTCGCACAGGCCGAAGCCGTTCATTGGCTTGAGACACGATGGGTGGGTCTCGTCGTTCGAGGTTGCGTGTGTCCACCCCACCACGGTGGCGTCATCTGCACCTGAGTACAGGAAGGGCTGGCCGCCCCGTGCGGCGTACTCCCACTCGGCTTCTGTGAGCAGCCGGTAGCCATCCGCTTCTCGTTGCCACTGCACGGCAACCCCCGTGACGACGTACGGTGGGGTGAGTCCCTCGGCCTCGCTGAGCTCGTTGGCGAATTGTACGGCCTCGAACCAAGACACCTGCTCCACCGGACACGTCGGGCAACCTCCGAAGCCGCTCGGCTGAAGGCCGGCCACCAGCTCGTACAGCGCCTGGCTGACCTCTGCCTTCATCACCCACAGCCCCTCCAAGCGAACCTGGTGCACCGGACCCTCGCTCTTGCCCCGGCTCGCTTCGTCGTCGGGTGACCCCATCTCGAAGGTTCCACCTGGGACCCATACGAGCTCCCCAGCAAGGGGCGCGCTCCGTACCTCCCCTAGGGGGAGAGTCGTGGACGGCGAGCCAAGGGTCATGAGCTGCGGCGACAGGGAGGACCATCCACTGACGGCGACGAGCCCGAGCACGCCGACACCGCTCAGGATCGACACGATGCGACGCGTTGTCGTCATCGGGCTCCTCCTCC
Organism: Myxococcales bacterium; assembly: GCA_019634415.1. GTDB lineage: Bacteria > Myxococcota_A > UBA796 > UBA796 > DRPG01. The sequence continues at coordinate 1,008 of JAHQVJ010000222.1, read as the reverse complement.
GTCTCGTCCCGCATGTCCTCGAGCCATCCGCCGTCGAAGCCCCAGGATTCGTCATCCTAGCCGTTCGAATAGTTGATGCGAAGAAATCCATGGTCCAGCTCGGCGCGATGCCCCGAGGACACGTGATCCCGCCCTCGACCGCAGATAGGGCGGGCGGGAGGGACCTTGAACGAGCCTGCCGTGCCCCGAGTGGTGTATCCCAGCGCCTCGCGCACCGAGTTGACCCGGATCTAGGGACGAGTCCGTACGGCCAGCTGTGGTGCAGATCATGAGGTGGCGCGAATCCGTATGCGTTTACCGAAACCCACATCCCATCGACGGCCAAACGCACAACCCAAACGCACAGCACAGCCCACGTGAGGTGCTGCATGCCTATTCATGAGCGAATGACACCCCACGGTCTTGGTGTTGTGCCTGGCCTAAGCGTGACGGTGCCCATGGCGGGCATGCCCTTGACTGAGCCGTAGTCACAACGAAACGATATCGCTCCTCCCTTATCCACCTTGCCCTCGCCCTCGAGGGTAGTCCACGGGCTCGGGCTCGGCTTCGGGCTCAGGCTCGGGCTGCCGGCCGAGCGCCACAAGGACCGCGGGCACCTTCGCCGAGGCCGGCTCGCGGGCCTCCAGAGCCCTGACAAGGGGCCGGTGGCGGTGCTCCGGGTGCGCTATGTCGACCAGCTGGGCTGCGGTGGCACGCTTTCGCGCTCCTGAGGCTCCCGCACAGAAGCGATCAGCGTCCGAAGGACGCTGCTTGCTGGACAGGTGACTCGAGGGGCGATCACGAAAGCCCGCCAACGGTAAGGGCTTGACGAAAAAGCACTGCGTGCATGCCCATGCCACTGAGACCATGTGCCCATCGGCAGATCCGCCACACCATCTCTTCAGCAAGATCTGACTACTTCAAAATATCCAGAAAACACGAGCATCTTTCCAGATTGGGCTCTGTACTCGTCCCTATTGGCAAAAAGGAGAATAGATGATCGTGCAGCTCATGGTTGCCAGTGCTCTT